>DASXMB010000049.1:0-2618 GCA_036495905.1 Candidatus Acidiferrum sp. | reverse complement strand
GATGGGCGATTGGGTGGGCCGGGACGGGTCGGGGATTCAGGCCTGGAGCCGCTATTGGCTGACGCCAAAAAATTCCATTCAGTTCGGTTACCGGCACGAAAAAATAGACAACAAGTTCATTCCGAATGGCGGCACGATCAATGATGCGTCGGTTCGCGCGGACTATTGGATAAAATCAACGGTAGGGGTTTCGGCGTTTGTTCAGTATGAGCAGTGGCGATTCCCGCTTCTCGCGCCCGGCCTGCAAAAAAACGTAACCGCATCGCTACAAGTCACTTACTGGCCCGAAGCTCGGCGGCATTGAAAGGCATAAGAGCTTGGTCTGTGGCAGTTCTCAGCACAATTTAGCCCTCACAAAATCCTTAGATTCGTCTCATCACTTTCTAAGACACTAGCGGATAAGTTATGGAGTCACACAAAGGCTGTGTGACTGAACCGCGATCCAACAAGCGCTGCGTTGCTGCGCCCAGCGGGGCGATTTCCCATCGAAGCGCCGGCCGGTTTAACATATCCGGCCACCAGAACGGCGCATCACAGTGATATTACTGACGGCGCACCGCACGGGAGACGGGACAAGGAGTGTTGCGTGAGGGATTTGATTTTCACTTTGGCAACGATTGGCTTTTTTCTGGTCGCGATTGCCTATTTGCGCGGCTGCGAACGGCTGAAGTAAACGCCTGAAGTAAAAGCGGAGATTCCGAATGTTTGAAAATGTTGCCCTGATTGTTATCGGGCTTTTGCTGTTTGGCTACTTAATGTACGCGCTACTTAAACCGGAGAATTTTTAATAATGACCGCGAATGGCTGGTTTCAGATCGGTCTTTACGTGCTGGTGCTGTTCCTCATCACCAAGCCAGTGGGAATTTTTCTGACGCGCGTTTTTGAGCGCCAGAAGACATTTCTTGATCCAATCCTGCGTCCCGTGGAACGGCTGATTTATCGCGTTTGTGGCGTGGACGAGACTGAAGAGATGCGCTCGACGAAATACGGCACGGCGATGCTGCTCTTCAGTGCTGTTTCTTTGGTCCTGCTGTATCTGATGGAGAGGCTGCAGCACTGGCTGCCGTGGAATCCGCAGAAATGGGCGAATGTGGCGCCGGACCTTGCGTGGAACACGGCGGTCTCGTTCACCACAAACACGAATTGGCAAGCGTACACGCCGGAAACCACGATGAGTTACCTCACGCAGATGGCGGGGTTGGCTTATCACAACTTCGCTTCAGCGGCGGTGGGTATTGCGCTGGCGGTCGCGGTGATACGCGGAGTTTCGCGGCATGAAACGAAAACCCTTGGCAACTTTTGGGTGGATTTGACGCGCTGCTTTCTGTGGGTGCTCTTGCCAGTTTGTCTCGTCGGCTCGCTCGTGCTGGTCTCGCAAGGCGTGGTGCAAAACCTGAAGCCGTACACCACGGCTCAGTTGGTCGAGCCGCAAGTCGTACAGACCCAGGGAACGGATGGTAAGACGACAACGCAAACGGTGACGCAACAAGTGATTGCGACCGGCCCGACGGCGTCGCAAGAAGTCATCAAAATGTTCGGCACGAACGGTGGCGGATTTTTTTACGCGAACAGCGCGCATCCCTACGAAAATCCAACGCCTTTCACGAATTTCTTCGAAATGCTGTTGATTTTCGTGATCCCCTCCAGTCTGACTTACATGCTGGGCCGGATGACGAAATCGCAGGACCACGGCTGGGCTGTGTGGAGCGCCATGTTGGCGCTGTTTCTCGTGGGCGTCAGCGCGGCGTACTGGGCGGAGGCGAAAGGAAATCCGCAGCTCGCCGGAGTCGACCAGACTGCGAGCGCGATGCATCCCGGCGGAAACATGGAAGGCAAGGAAGTGCGTTTCGGCATCGCCAACTCGGCGCTTTTTGCCACGGTAACGACCGATGCGAGCTGCGGCGCCGTGAACAGCATGCACGATTCCTACACCCCGCTGGGCGGCATGGTGCCGCTTGTGAACATCATGCTCGGCGAAGTTATTTTCGGCGGAGTCGGCTCCGGACTTTACGGCATCCTCGTGTTCGTGATTCTTGCCGTGTTTATTGCGGGATTGATGGTGGGAAGGACGCCGGAATACCTGGGCAAGAAGATCGAAGCTTTCGATGTGAAGATGGCGATGCTTTCGGTGCTAATCACTTCGCTCACGATTCTTGTTTTTGCCGCTGTTGCCGTCGTTTCGAAATTTGGCATTTCGAGCATCTCAAATCCGGGGCCGCACGGGCTTTCGCAAATCCTCTACGCGTATACGTCCTCTGTCGGGAACAACGGCTCCGCATTCGGCGGATTGAACGCGAACACACTCTGGTACAACTCGAGCACCGCCATCGCGATGTTGCTCGGAAGATTTTTTGTGGTGATTCCGATTCTTGCCATCGCCGGAAATCTAGCGCGAAAGAAAGTGAGTCCTGCATCGTTGGGTACTTTCCCGGTGACCGGGCCGCTCTTCACGATTCTTCTTATATCGACGATCTTGATTGTTGGCGCGCTTACGTTTTTCCCAGCTTTGAGCCTGGGTCCGATTCTGGAACATCTGCTCATGTATTCCGGCAAGGCGTTTTGAGCGTTTTGAGGAGACATTCTTAGGAAATCCATGGACCGCGCATCCCAAGTAAAGT
>DASXMB010000048.1:0-5499 GCA_036495905.1 Candidatus Acidiferrum sp. | reverse complement strand
AGCCCGACAACAATCAGAACTGTTCCCATAATCCGGTAAATCGTTGATGCTCATTGCTTCGCCTCAGCAATAGCCGAACAGGGCAACAGCGTCCGCATAGAGGTAGTTCAATAAGGCGAAGATCCACAATAGAGACAACCGCTCCTTGGTGTCATGCATGTCAAGCTCCTGCGGAATACCTACGGTCGAGCGGCGGAATAAGTTTCAAAGGCACAGTCAAATCGCCACAGGCAACGACAAAGAGGCTGCTCTGCAGGCTTTAATGGCAGGGAGTTGAGGTTTACCCTGGCGGGGGAACTCGCACGCCGCCTTTGAGGATCAGCCCCCTTGGAGCTTCGTGGCGAACGGCTGGGCGATGTAGGACAAAGTCAAAGGTGGGCACAGCATGCTGTGCCCCTACAAAAGCGGAAGCGCTTCTGCGTAGCGAGAACGTACGTGGGAGAGACGTGGGTTGGGCTAAAGGAACGTTCAAGTGGACGCAGGTAAAGTTGCACCGTGGAGCTTCGTGGCGAACGGCTGGGCGATGCCTGACAAAGTCAAAGGTGGGCACAGCATGCTGTGCCCCTACAAAGGCCGTGCGAGAACGTACATGGGAGAGACGTGGGGTTGGGCTGGGCCGGGAAAAACCCCCACGTGCAAAATCGGCCCGTGGGGCACCCAGAAACAAAGTCCAAAGCAAAGTTCCAAAGCAACGTTCCAAAATAAAGTTCGCAACGGCAAAATCGAAGCAACGTCGAAAGCAAGGTTCAAAAGTGAGGTTCGAAAGCGGGGGTTAGGCGCCGATGGAGTTGCGGAGGGCGTTGGCTACGGACTGGCTGAAGCGCTGGACGTCGGCTTCGTGCTCGGCTTCGACCATTACGCGGGCTAATTGTTCGGTGCCGGAATAGCGCAAGACCACGCGGCCGTTATCACCCAGAGTGGACTGAGCCTCGGCGAGGGCGCTGGCGACTTCTGGCAGCGAGTTCAAGGGCGGCTTGGAGCGGACCTTTACGTTGACGATGGTTTGCGGATAGTCCTTGAGGCCTTCGACCAGGGAGGCGAGCTCGCCGTGCATGGAGACGAGCGAGGCAATTTTTACGGCGGTGAGCAGGCCGTCGCCGGCGGGGGAATCGTCCAGAAAAATAATGTGGCCGGACTGTTCGCCGCCGATTACGTTGCCGCTGCGAAGCATTTCTTCGAGCACGTAGCGATCGCCGACATCAGTGCGAGCCAGGGAAATATTGTCGCGAGCAAGGATGCGTTCGAGGCCGAGATTGGACATGGAAGTGGCGACGACGCGTTCGCCTTTGAGCTTGCCGTGAGATTTGAGATAGCGCGCGACGGCGAGAAGAACTCCATCGCCGTTGACGATGCGTCCGGTGCCGCAGACGAAGAGGGCGCGGTCGGCATCGCCATCGAAGGCGACACCGAGAGCGGCGCGTTCGGCGATGGCGCGCTTTTGCAATCCTTCGAGGTGCAGCGAGCCGCAGCCGGCGTTAATGTTGCGGCCATCGGGCTCGACGCCCATGGCGACGACGTCGGCTCCGAGCGATCGGAAAAGCTCGGGGCCGAGTTTGTAGGCGGCGCCATTCGCGCAATCGAGAACAATGCGGAGGCCAGCGAGTTTCGCGCCGGGAATGATGCGGCTACGGAGGAAAGCGAGGTATTCGGCGTCCAGCGATTCGTCGGCGACGAGCGGGGAGATCCTTTGCGGTACGGGATCGGCGCGATGCTTGAAGATGTCTTGTTCGAGAAATTCCTCGGCGGAATCGGGGAACTTCATGCCGGCGCTGGAGAAAAGTTTTACACCGTTGTCTTGAAATGGATTGTGCGATGCGGAGATGACCACGCCGGCGTGAAAACCTTTTTGGCGGACGAGGCAAGCGACTCCGGGAGTGGTGATGACGCCGGCGAAGGCTACCTGGATGTTTTCTTTGGCGAGACCGGCGGCGAGAATGGCGGCGATGTGCGGGCCGGATTCGCGAGTGTCCATGCCGAGGAGGACGCGTGCAGCGGGATGTTCGCGCTTCAGGTAGGCGCCAAGGGAACGGCCAGTGGCGTAAAGGGTGGCGTCGTCCAGCGGCGCAATGCCGGGAACGCCGCGAATGCCATCGGTGCCGAAAAGCTCTTTGGACATGGAGTTTGGAGATTCGTTTAGTTAGCCTAAAAAGTTTAGCACAGTTGCGCGAGAGGAATTTTCGGCGACGGTGAGAAAATTTCCGCCCTCGCAACATTTTTGTTGAAAATAATGGGCGAGAAATGTGGCTGCAACTTTGCGGACGGGCGAATGTGTTAGTTTAGTTGGCCGAGGAGCGACACCGATGAAGGGATTTTCGATGTGGATGTGCGTGGCGGCGGGGTTCGCGGGATTTTTCGTGGCTCCGGCGGCGAAGGCCTGGGGATGCAAGGGGCACCAGACGGTGGCAATCGTTGCGGAGGCGTATTTGACTCCGGAAGCGAAGCAGATGGTGGAGAGTCTGCTGCACGCTAGTCCGGTGGCCGCGGATGCGAAGCGCTATTGCGGCAACAACGTGAACGATCCGCTGGCGGATGCGTCGACCTGGCCGGATGACATTCGCAACGAACGCAAGAACGGCAATTGGCACTACATCGATATTCCGCGCGGAGCGAAACACGGACCGGCGGAGCAATACTGCGGAAAACAAGGATGCGTTACGCAAGCGATCGCGGAGCAAGTGGCGATTTTGAAGGATAAGAATGCGGATCCGGCGAAGCGCGCCGACGCGGTGCGCTATGTGATCCACTTTGTGGGCGATCTGCATCAGCCGCTGCATGGAACGACGAATGCGGATGAAGGCGGGAACTGCGTGCCAGTGAATTATTTTCGGCGAGTGGCGCACGAAAATCATGGGTACACGCCGAACTTACATTCCCTTTGGGATACAGCGATTCCGGAACGCGACATGGAAGGAGCCGATCCGCACGAATACGCGGAAATGCTGGAAAAGAAATTTGCCGCGGATGTGGATGGCTGGCAAAAAGCTGGAATTCATGTGGACGACTGGGCGTGGGAGAGTCATGACATTGCGGAGACGGCAGTGTACGGAGAATTGGTTCCGAAGATTCCGGTCGAGCCGGATGTGCCGGTACACACGTGCGCGGATGACAACAATATTGGGCAGCGAATGCTGGGTCTCCACGTGAGCGCGGGACAGGAATATCAGCAGAAGGCGAGTTTAGTGGTGGAAAGGCGCATTGCCCAGGGTGGGGTGCGCCTGGCCATGATTCTTAACGACGCGGCGAAACCGCAGTAGCAGGCTGCGGGTTGGGTGCGGGCGACAGCTCGGCTTTGCCGTCCGGCATTACCGCGGGCAGGCCCAACGATTTGATGTAGCTGATGATTTGCCAGCGCTGCGGCTCGGGAAGTTTGGACCATACGGGCATGCCGTGGCGAACCACTCCGTTGGTGACCAGCCAAAAAATCGCGCCAGGTTGCGCGTTTTGTACTTCTTCCCGGCGAAGGCTGGGGCCCCAATGGGAGCCTTCCGCGGCTTGACCGTGGCATTCGACGCAGTGCTGTTCAAAGAGAATTTTGCCGGCGGCTGCGGCAGTGGGATCGGTGGCCAGGGGATTGGGCTTGGCGCGATATTTTTCAGGGGCTTTGGTCAATACGCTTTCATGGGTGCGGGTGTTGTTGGCGGCTGGAGCTGCGCCCGCGTCGGAGGAAATATTGCGTTGCGCGAGAGTTATGGATGCGGTGAGGAATCCCGCGGCGATGGTTAGGAACGCGATCTGCGATTTCATCGGCCGACTCCCAAAAGACGAGCGATGGCGTTGCCGAAACCCGAAAATTCGCGAGAAATGCCCCAGCGCAGGAGGAGGCGGTGGCTGTTATCGTTGAGGCCGAAACCGGGGGAGAGCCGCAGCGTCCAGCCATTGGGCATGTTCCAGGCGGCTACTGGAGCGAAATAGTGCGAGGTTTCATGCAGGCCGAAACTGTAGCGGTCTCCGAGTCCACCGTATAGTTCGGCGCCGACGATGAAATTTTGGCGGCAGAAATTGCAATAGGTCGAGGAACCTTTCAACGCGAGTGGGCGGCTGGCTCCAAGGGCGTAGCCAAACTCCCAGGGCTCGTTCGCGAGATTCTTTGCCGCCAGAGTGTTCTCGACGAAATTCCAGCCTTTGTAGGTGCTGGAAAGGAGCAGCTTCAGCTCCAATTCGTGATTGTGCTCCTGCTTCAGGTCCGGATTGCTTTCCGCAAAATCAGATTCGACATCGTGCCCTTCGATCTCTTTAAGAATTTTGTCGGCACCATTGATGTCTTCGTACTCGACGTAAAAAACGGGATTGATGAAATGTTCGGCCTTGAGAGGACGGAAGCGGTTCTCCCAGCGGAAACCGGTGAAGACGGTACTGTCGTGGAAGGTGGATTGGCCGGAGAGATAGAACTCGGTGGTCCACCAGGCGGTGGCGCCATATTCAAACTCGGTCCAGAAGGCGTGGAAATCGTTGGCGCCGCGCTGGGTGCCGAAGGTGGAGAAGTACTCGACTTCGAGGCTGCGGGGCTCTTCCATGTAGTGGTCGTAGGCGACGATGTAGGGATTTTCCTGGGCTACAGAGCGGTGAGGAGCAAATAGAGCGAGGAACGATAGGGACAAAACGATGAGGGTAAAGCGACGAAACACGAGAACCTCCTTTATGCAAATTGGTTGCAACAGCAGAATGGAAATAAGACTAATCCAGTCCGATATTAAATGCAACTTAATTGCAACTGGAGTGGCGGATGCGCCAAAGTTTACCGATTAACGCATTGTTCGCTCGAGCTTTACGCCACGCTTGCTATCCAAGGCCTAGGTGCTAAAGTAGCGAAGACCGTGGCGAGAACGCTCGCGCGGAAGACTTGGCCGTCTGGCTCGACCCTCTTGCCGGCGGTACACAACGCTCCAGTATTTGAACGACCTCTCCGTTCTGAAAGAACGCCACCATGCCGCAAAGTTCGCGGCCAGAGAATTTGCTTGCAGCAATTCTGGGATCGACCGACGACGGCATCCTGGGCTTCGCGCTTGATGGCTCCATCCAAACGTGGAGCACGGGAGCGGAGCGGCTGTATGGTTACTCGTCGGAAGAGATCACCGGTCAGCCGGTGTCGAGGCTTCTACCTTTGTACGAAGTTCCCGCCTACGAGCATTTGTTGGAGTCGGCCAAGTGCGGGGAGATTCCGTGCCACCAAGTGACCGAGCGTTTGCACAAGAACGGGTCGAAGGTGCGCCTGGCTTTGAAGCGGGTGGCGATACGCAACGCGGCTGGCGAGATCACCGGAATATTGGAGAGCGGGCAAACGCTTTCGTGGATTACCGGAGGAACGGCGGCGGAAACGCAGTTGCGGTTGCTGATGCAACAGATGCCGCTGATTCTGTGGACCACGGACATGAATTTGCGGATTACGTCGAACTGGGGCGCGGGGTTGCAGTCGACGAAAATTAAACCGGGCGAATTTGTGGGACGAACAATTTATGAATACTTGAAATGCCAGGATCCATAGACGACGCCGGTGGCGGA
>DASXMB010000047.1:0-8938 GCA_036495905.1 Candidatus Acidiferrum sp. | reverse complement strand
AGGCTCACTGCGCCTCAGCCCAAAGACATGATCTCGAACGTAGTCACGCGGGTCATCCCGTCGGGAGACGATTGTGAATCCGTGGTTCGAAAGAAATTCTTCGACAAACGCGCGCGTGCGAAAATTCTCGCCGTGTCCTAGATTTGAACGAAAATCATGACAAGCCACACAAATGTGGCGAATATGGGCAATCATTGATTCCATTCCGGGCAGCGCGAACCGCTCCGCGCCTTCGATGTTCATTTTTAGGAAATCGATTTGATTGATCCAGTTCAACGCAAATCCGATCTAGCGTATCCGCTCGAATCTCAACCCCTGGAATACGGCTTCCAGTGTCAATTGCGTTCTCCATCCACGATGACTCAGACTCTGCGATCCGCACCATTCCAGGCTTATCCATCAGGGCTAGGTGTAAGGCGGTTACATTCGTTAGAACATTTAGTCGGCAAAAGTTCTTCAGCGCAGAAAACGAAGCTGCATGCGCTTCGATCGCAATTACCCTGCCACGACTACCCACGCCCCGAGAAAACGTCAGTGTATCTTCGCCTCGCCCCGCCCCCACATCCACAATGACGTTTCCCTCTTGCGGGCGGTAATGCTGCAACCAATACTCCTTTGTATCCTCGGCATACCGCTCCATCTGGTGCTTCCAACCCCATAAATCGTGAGGGTAGCGGAACGCGGGACCATCCGAAATGAAATCCCTGCCTATTCTCCGCGTCCATAAGCCGTCCATATAAGAAACCTCAAAGTCACCACCCGTCATCTTGCGCACGTAGTGTGTCGCCATCTTTCCCAGGAGCAATCTGCCTCCAGGGCGGTCCAGCAATCGGATGAGCTTTCGGTTGCGAGACAACTCACTTGCAGTCCCTACGAGTGTGAAACTGGGAAGTCCGATCACGACAGCGGAGTCTCTTTTAGGGTCGTCGGATTTAGCGCTGGTTCGAGCACCACCACCCTTTGTTCAAACCGGCAAAGGTATGTACCCGGATAGAGCATGGGATGGTCACTGCTTTCTTCACCTTCGGCGAAATCCACCGTCGTAGCGTGCTCTATGTGATCTAGGACCTCTGTTCCTTCTCTGCCAAGCCACAATCCAACAAGATACTTACCTGGCCTCAAAAGTACCTCGCGCAGAAGGAAGCTCGCTGCAGCGCTCTGTCCAGCCTTTAAGGTAACGAAATGACCTTTCTGCGCGGTATTTGTGTCGATAACGCGATAACCATTTGAATCGTAGAAGATCACGGCCAAGTTTGTGTACGCAATATCCGTATCGCATTGCAGATTCACTTCAATGCTCAGGTCGCAGCCCGGATACGCAACTTCTTGGGGATTTCCCACCGGATCTACCGGCGTCACAACGATCGATGTAAAACGAGCCTTACCATTGCCTTCCCGCGTGCGACCTAAGAGGTTGGAGCCATCGGCCCTGTTTAGCGACTCGGCATAGTAACGAGCCGTAGCCTTATCCGTTGGACCGTCAAATTCAACTCCACCGCCATTCAAAATCACACAACGAGAACATAACGCATTTATCGCGGCCATGTTATGGCTCACCAGTACGATCGTTCGGCCATGCCGCGCCACATCGCCCATTTTTCCCAGACACTTCCGCTGAAATGCTACGTCACCCACCGCCAGCACCTCATCCACCAGCAAAATCTCCGGCTCCAGGTGTGCCGCCACCGCGAACGCCAGCCGCACATACATCCCGCTGGAGTAATGCTTCACCGGCGTATCGATAAATTTCTCGATCTCCGCAAAGGCCACAATCTCATCGAACTTCCGGTCGATCTCGCTCTTCGGCATCCCCAGAATCGACCCGCTCAAATACGTGTTCTCTCGCCCAGATAGCTCCCCGTGAAATCCCGTCCCCACTTCCAGCAGACTCCGCACCCGCCCATGAATTTCCGCCCACCCCTTCGTCGGCCGCGTAATCCGAGACAATATTTTCAGCAGCGTCGTCTTTCCCGCCCCGTTCCGCCCAATCAATCCCAGCACTTCCCCTTCTTGCACTTCCAGGGACACATCCTGCAACGCCCAAAAACTTTCATGTTGCGGACGCTTCATCGCCGCCAAAGGATTCCGCGCATACCGCATCAGCGTGTCCCGCAACGTATTGTCGTCGTTGCTCAACCCGCGCCGGTACCGCTTCCCCAACCCTTCCGCCCGTATCACCGTCTTCGTCATGCGTTGCCTTTGTGCCCTTGCCTCTTGCCGTTGCCTGTGCCTCAGGGTGCCCCACGGGCCGATGTTGCACGTGGGGGTTTTGACTCTCGTCCTCTCCCTTGTTGTTGCCGTCGCCGTTTCCCCGACCTTCAGACCTTAAGACAATCTATTCGAATCATTACTACAAATTAAATGTGTTGACTTATCAACAAAACCCTGCTATCCTTCCCCGTGACCTCCGCCACTCAACCCCAAGTTCGCTCGCCTCTTTCCCGCAGTGGTCTTTTGCTTCTGGGTGCCCCACGGGCCGACGTTGCACATGGGGGTTTTGACGTCCTCCCCGCACCTCTCCTATCGCTCTTCTGCATTCCCGTGCAATCGCCCTCTATTGTTTTCAACAACTTCCGCACTCTTTTGCTCTTTCAGGGGGGGGTAGGGGGGTCACACTCGATCCGCCACCGTCCCCTCGATCCGCTGGAAAAACAGCAACCCGGCCACCAGCCCCGCCCCAACCAGCGCCATCGACGCCAGCAGCATTCCCCACCCCGGCGCCGGCGACCGCCCGGTCATCGCCCAGCGAAATCCATCGATCACATTCGCCATCGGATTCAGGTGGTACAGCCACCGCCATTTCGCCGGCACCATTGAACTGGGATACACCACCGGCGACGCCAGCATCCAGAATTGCACGATGAAGGGAATGACCGACGCCATGTCTCGGTACAACGCGTTCAGCGCCGACGTCCACAAGCCGACCGCCAGCGCGCTAAGCGTGGCCAGCAAAATGAAAAATGGCAGCAGCACCACCGCCGGCCCCGGACGAATTCCGTACGCCAGCGTAATCGCAAACATCACGATCAAACCGATTCCCATGTCGATCAGGCTCGAGCAGACCGCCGCCAAAGGCAGCGCCAGCCGCGGAAAATACACTTTCGTGATCACATGCTGATTGTTCACCAAAATATTCGTGCAATTCGTCAGCGACACGGCGAAATAATTCCACGGCACCAGCGCGGCAAAATAAAAAACCGGATAGGGTAATCCGGCCGACGGCAATTTTGCCAGCCGCCCAAAAAAAATCGTAAAAACTCCCATGGTCATCAGCGGTTGCAACACCACCCACAACACGCCGATCACCGTTTGTTTGTAGCGAACCTTTACGTCGCGCCACACGAAAAAATACAGCAGCTCGCGATATTCCCACACTTCGCCGAGACGCAATTCCAGCCACCCGCGCGGCGGCTCTATGCGCACCACCGCGGGACTAACTCCCGCGACAGCCGGGAGCGGAGGCAAAGTGGGTGGTGGAGCGGTTACGGATGCCATCGATTTGCTAGACCTTTTAGACTACCAGAGTTGTCATTTGGTCGCAGATCCGTGAAACGCAAAACCGCGCGGTTTACGCTCATGGAGGCGGCGGATTTTTCTTGAGATATTCGACATCGCCGTTTTCGATTTGCTGCATCATCGCTTTGCGCCTGAACAAATAATTTCGCAAATGCGATGAAATCTGTTCAGGGACAGCGGAGAATTGATTGTGAATCATCGTGGACCAAGAGATTTCTCCGCGCGCGGGAACCAGGTGAGTTCCCCACTGGAACATCAGGCCGACATTCCAGGCGATGAACGCGGCAAGCAGAACGGAGACGAAAACATTCACGCGCCACTGCGGCTGGCGAAAATAATGTGATGCGTGCGCGAGCACAATCGCGATACGTTGCAAAAATACGGCGAGGCCAAAAATAAAAAACGGAGTAAGTGAAACGAAAAAACGGTTTCCGTAAGAAGAAATGCCAGCCCAATCGGGATAGCAGGCGATCAAAATATAAAATGCGATCACCGCGGCGAGCAGCGGCGTTCCCACGGAGCGATGCTGCCAGCGAAACAAAATAAGTCCGGCGACGGCGAAAAATAAAATCGGCGTCCAGGCCAGCAATCCGTGATTGGAAGAAAAAAGCACGGAAAGAAAAACCGGCGAACGCCACAGCCAATTGCGCAACGGAATGTATCCGGATTCCAGCGAGCCGCCATAAACGATTCGCCGGGTAATGAAAGTGGGCAGTAGACAAATCAGCAAGGTTACGCAGTACAGAAAATGTTGCAGCAACAATTGCGGCACGCTCGAACGCGCAGCTTGAGTTGCGTGATCCGCCTTCGGAGATGCGCCGACTGCGTTTCCGTAATCCGCGGTAGGAGTTGCGAGATTCACAGCCGCAGTCGCGCCGGCCGCCGAGGCAATCGCGCGATCGTCTCTGGAGGTCGCGTCGCCCGCAGACGGCGCTGGTATTTCCGCGGCGCGGACAGCCTGAGCCTCGGCAGACATCGCGACGGCGGCGGGTGCCGGCGCCGATGGTATTTTTGCTGCGGGCGGAGTGGAGCGGCGAAACGCCGCGAAATATTGGCGCAGGGCTTCGACCACGAGAATCATCAGCACCATGGCGTTCACATAATAAACGTTCAGCATCAGACCGCTGATTGCACCGAGCACGATCCACTGTAAAGTGCTGCGATGCTCGCGCGTGCGATGCCAATACC
Source organism: Candidatus Acidiferrum sp. (assembly GCA_036495905.1). Classification (GTDB taxonomy): domain Bacteria; phylum Acidobacteriota; class Terriglobia; order Acidiferrales; family UBA7541; genus Acidiferrum. Next base: position 4,234 of record DASXMB010000047.1, on the reverse strand, counting down.
AAACGAACAGCGCAACGCAAAACGCGGAATGCGCATGCGACCACGACGGATTGAAATACATGTAAATCGGCAGAGAGCTGGCCCACCAAATTGCGATGGTGGCGAGAAATGCCCAGCGTTCTTCCACGTATTTTGCGGCCAGGCGAAACGCAATCCACAAACCGAGAAAACCATACAGCGCGGTGCCCAGCGCCATAGCGACGCGATACGGCGCGGAAAATCCGTCGGCAGCGACGCTGGCACCGAAAGCGCCCGCCAGCAAAACTCCGGCGTGCGCGATCAGCAAAAAGGGACTCCACAGAATTGCGGGGCCAACCGTGAAGTGATTATCTAGGTGCCCAGTCGGCGTGCGGAAATCGGCTTTTGGCAAACCGTTTTCGCCGAGGCGGCCTCCGCGAAAACTGGAATTCGCGGAAATGTAATCGTTTGTAAAATCGAGATTGTGCTGAATCAGCGGTGCGCGCGCGAACGCATAGTAACCGACTCCGTCGCCGCGCACCCACGGATTAAGCAAGGCAAGCGATGCGAGAAAAATCAGCAACAGCCAATGCTGCAATGGAATCGCACGACCAGGGTTGGATCGACCCGGACGCGACGGCATGGTCAGATAGCGGCGCCGGCAACGGCGCGGGGATTCGCTTCCGCTTTTGTTTTCCCCTGGAAATATGCGGTGACGCGATCGATGATTTCGTTGAGCGAAGTTTGCGGACGGAATCCAGTAAGTTTGTGCAATTTTTCGATGGACGGGACGCGGCGCATCATGTCTTCAAAACCCGGCTCGTAAGCCTGGTCATACGGAATGAATTTAATCTCAGAATTGCTGCCGACGCGTTTTTTCACCAGATGCGCGAGAGCTTCCATGGAGACTTCTTCGGTGTTGCCGATGTTGACGACTTCTCCGACGGATTTGGGGTTATCGATCAAACGAAGCAAAGCTTCCACGGTGTCGCGAACGTCACAGAAACAGCGTGATTGCTGGCCATTGCCGTACACACAGATGGTGTCGTTATCGAGAGCGGCTTTAACGAAATTAGGCAGCACCATGCCGTAGCGGCCAGTCTGACGCGGCCCGACGGTGTTGAAAAAACGCACGACGATCACGGGGAGCTTTTTTTCTTTCCAATAGGAGAGCGCGAGAAATTCATCGAGCGCCTTGGAAGCGGCGTAACTCCAGCGGCCTTTGGTGGTGGGGCCGAGAACCAGATCCATATCTTCAGTAAACGGGAAATTAGTATTTTTCCCGTAGACTTCCGAAGTGGAAGCGGTGAGGACGAGCTTGCGCTTTTTGGCGGCGGCTTCCAAAATCATTTGCGTGCCGTTGACGTTGGTTTCGATGGTGCGAACGGGGCTTTCGACAATCAGCTTGACGCCGACCGCGGCAGCGAGGTGAACAACAACGTCGGCGTCGTCAACCAACTCCGCGACCAACTGCCGATTTTCGATGTTGTCGAGGTGATATTCCAGACCTTCAGAACCCTTAAGGTGTCGGATATTTTGCGCGCTGCCAGTGGATAAATTGTCCAATATCGCGACGCGATCGCCACGATCGAGCAAACGCTCCGTCAAATGAGAACCGATAAAACCCGCACCGCCGGTAATTAGAAAACGCAAGAATCCTCCTCAAAGTGACTGGGAATCGTCGTGATCGTGCGAAGCAGATGAGCCAGTAGCAGGGGAATCATCGTGTTGGTGGTGAGTACCCTCGGCACCTTCCTGGGGACCATAGCCATACGAATAAGGATAGTAGCGGTAGGAATAGTAATAGTCAGGCGCTTTCGAATCGACAGCATTCAGCACGACGCCGAGGAGCCGGCACTTGACGCTAACCAGCAAATCGCGAGTACGGGTAAATGCTTCCTTGGGAGTTTCACCGCTGCGGACCACCAGCAGCACGCCATCGGTTTGCACGGAAACGATGACGGCGTCAGTGGCAGCCATGACCGGGGGCGAGTCAATAACGATGAACTTGAATTTCGTGCGGAGTTCCGCGACGGCGTCGGCCAATTTGTGGGACGAAAGCAGATCGGCAGGGTTCGGCGGCAAGGGGCCGGTGGGAATCGCGGAAAGATTGGGAATCGCGGGATGCTGGACGATGACGAGATCCAGCGGCGAAACACCGGCAAGATAGGAGCTCAGGCCAGCGTACTTTCCGCCAGTGAGATTCAACAGGCGGCCGACGCCAGGCTTGCGCAGGTCGGCGTCGATCAGCAAAGTGCGATCGCCAAGCTGGGCCAGGGTGACCGCCAGGTTTGCGGCCGCCGTGGTCTTGCCTTCGCGAGGCAAAGCGCTGGTAACCAGAATTACCTGCGGCGGATGGCCGGCCTGCGAAAGGAGCAGCGAAGTGCGCAGTGCTCGAAAAGCTTCCGCCATTTGCGATTTCGGCAGATGCTGAGCAACCAGCTCGACGCGCTGATCGCGGCCGTTGGAGGAGCCGGCGATTAATTTGCCGGCGCCGTTGCCATTGCCGTTGCTGTTGGACTCGGAGAAGGAGGGAACCACGGCAAGGGAAGGCAGCCTGGAGAGAGTTTCGATATCGTCGGGGGTTTTTACGGTGTTGTCCAAATACTCGCGCAGCAAAGCCAGACCGACACCACCGACCAAACCCACAAGAAAGGAAAGAGCGATGTTGCGGCCTTTCGCGGGACGCGCCGGGATGCTTGGGATCATGGCCGGATCGACGACCCGAATATTGGAGGAACGCAAGCCGGAAGCGATGCCGGCCTCTTTTAATTTAGTGAGTAGTCCGTCGTAGAGGGCTTTATTGGCGTCGGCGTCGCGTTTGAGGATGTTGTACTGAACCATCTTTTCGGCCATCTGATTGGTTTCGGCTTTTTGTTTATCGAGAGCCTGAGTCAAAAGAGTTTCACGCTGGCGCGCTTCGTTATAATCGTTTTCGAGCCGCGTTAATGCGTTCGCTTTTTCCTTCTGGATACTCTGGTCGAGATTCTTCAGGGTGTCCTGCAAGCGCTGCACTTTGGGAAAATTGGGGCCATACTGATTCAAGGCATCGTTGTATTGAGCGTAGATGTCGGTACGTCTGCGAATCAAGTCGGAAACAACCTGGTTGTCGCGTATTTGCGCGATAGCATCGATGTTGCCGGATTTAGCAAACTCGTAAACCGATTGTTTGCGCACGCGATCGTTTTGCGCGTCGGTCAGTTCGCGATTGATATCGGTGAGACCCTGAGAAGTAATGTTCTGACGGTCGTCCAGTTGCCAAATCTGATTTTGCCGTTCATAAGCGATGCGGGCGTCTTCCGCTTTCTCTACCCTGATTTTCAATTCGTTCAACTGATCGGTGAGGAAGGAAGAGGCCTGGCTGGTGGCCGCGAACCGGCTGCGAAAATTCTGGTCGATGTAATTGGCAATGTGAGCGTTAACGATCTGGGCGGCCAATTCAGGACTAGTGGATTCAAAACTGACATCGAGCAAACGGCTGGAGGGAACACGGTGAACGCTTAAGCTAGCCAAGAAGCCGCCCAATTCCGGAGGACGTCTTTGGTTCGCCAGGCTTCCCGTGGCAATCGCGGGAGACGGGTTGGCGTCGGTGGCGAATCCAGGTTGCCCGGAAAGAGCGCCGCTGCGAATGGTTTGCAGGGCCAGGGTTTCACTGGTCAGGATTTTCGATTGCGTCTCGATGTAATTCTCAAGATCCATCATGTAGTCGTAAGAATCGGTACCTTGAAAAGGAAGGATATTGGCGTTTTCGCGGTCGATTTCGATGCGAGTGGTGGCCACATAGACCGGCTGAATGCGGAAGGTGGTGATGGAAACGATGGTAACTACCGCCAGCATGAAAGTAAGAATCAGCCACTGATGTTTGCGAAGAATCAGCAGGTAGTCGTAAAGGTGAGGCTCATGGGGCGAGAGATCCCAAGCGGGGACGGAGCCGGATGCGATGGGCACGGCGTCGATAACACCGTGGTCGCGTGGGATTATTTGGTTTTCTTCCGGCATTTTTCTATGGCACCAATCGATAAATTAAAATCCCGGTGACGAGGCCCAAACTGACTTCACCGGCCCTGATTAGAGCCACCTTGGAAGTGCTGGTCGGAACGTACAAAACATCGCTCGGCAACAATTGGACATCTTCGGCCTGGCGCTTCATCACTTTACCAAGGTCCACGGAAACCTCGTGCTGTTGTCCGCTGCCGTCTTTGCGGATGATGACGGCGTGATCGGACTTGGCGGTATGATTCAAGCCACCGGCCAAAGCCAGCACCTTCAAGGTACT
>DASXMB010000046.1:0-34608 GCA_036495905.1 Candidatus Acidiferrum sp. | reverse complement strand
CCAAGCGGTTGAATTCGAAGTGACCAAGGGCCCCAAGGGCCTGCAGGCCTCGAACGTACAACCCCTCTAAGACCACTTCACAACCAGCCAATTCGGGCGGAGCGCTTCGGCGCCCCGCCCGTTTTTGTTTTCCGCACCACCGCCCGCTCCCTATCTTTCCTTTGCATGCTCCGCCAAATTCCAATAGGATAGCCCGCACTCGGTAGCCCATCTTTCCATTGGAAAACAGGAGAGCCGCATGGAAATGCATCACGTGAATTTTCTCGCCATTTTAGTAGCCGCGATCGCCACCATGGTCTGGGGATTTATCTGGTATTCGCCGCTGCTTTTCGCCAAGCCCTGGATGCGCGAAATGGGTGTCGATCCCAACGACAAGGCTAAAATCGACGAAATGCGTAAAGGCGCTGCCGCGGCCTACTCCGGATCTTTTGTCGCCAGTCTCATCTCCGCGTTTACACTGGCGCTTTTCTTCCATTGGTTCCGCGTGGAAACCCAGCACTTCGCTTTAATGGTCAGCTTTCACATCTGGCTGGGCTTCGTCGCCACCGTGCAATTAACCGGCGCGCTGTTCAGCAAGCAGAGCATGAAGCTCTTCGCCATCAATACCGGATTCCAACTGGTCTGCTACCTGACGATGGGAGCGATTCTCGCCGCCTGGCGGTAATCCGAAGCTTTTTCCCCACCGAGCTGCCGTACGCGGGCCGCACTGATCGTGCCCAGCCGATGCCTGTAGGTAATTGCGGGGAGAATTACTGGGCGCATGCCCTAATAAAATTACTTACTTTTCCGCTCCGAACTTGCCCGCCCAATGTGTCAACTTTCGCGCCGCCTCTTCAATCACCGCGGACGGCGCCCGTTCTAAAATCGTCTCCAGTGCCGTGTAAAGCTGCTCCTGCAATTCTTCGGAAACCCGTTTGGTGCGTTTCGGCGACCGCCGCCCCTCCACGTACGCTTCCAACGACCCGCTCCGCTTGTAACTGGCCCAAGCTACTTGCCAAATCGCTTCCAGCAGATCGCTTCGCCGCTTGCGATGTTCGCGCGCCACCGCGTCGTCCACCTCTTCTACTTGCGAATAGGGAACGCGAAAACTCAGTGGGTAGGTCACATCCTTGCGAGTTTGGGATGGCGGCACGGACGTAGTTTGCACGGACAGAATTGGCTTGACAAGCTGACACCGAGTCCGTACCGTATGCGTCGTATACATACAATACAATGCACTTAACTTACAATTTTCTAATGTGCGGAAGATGAATCCAGGCGATCCTTTTTACTGGTGGAACCAAGCAAGTGGGCAAACCGCGCCTCGCCAAGAGTCCAGCCTACCGGGCGCCCGCCGGCCCATTTCAATCCGTAGAATTTCCGCTCCGCATCGTTGGATAAATTCAACAATTCCTGTCTCTGGCGGCATCCAGATCGACCGGCACATCCGCAGCAGCCTGCTGAAACAAAAACCTCTCAACCCGCCCGCGGGAAAGCTCGAAACATGCATAGCCGATCCGGGGCCGCGCAGTCGGTTGATAAAATTTCAGCGCGCGTTGCTCGTGATTTTATTGGCCGCAAATTTGCGGCAGGCCGGGGTGCAGTTTCACGCTCATCCGGGACGATGCATCTTAAACGTGGTGGCCGCGCTGGCAATCGGCGGAATGTTGACGATGTCAAGACCGCGGAAATAATCCCGAAACCGCCTCTCAATGCCAGCTTTTCGATTAAGTCCTAGGCCAGCGCTTGCTGCAAATCCGCAATCAAATCTTCCGCATTCTCAATGCCGATGGACACCCGCACGGTCCCTGGTGTAACTCCCGCTCGTTCCAACTCTTCTTTGCTCATTCGGTAATGCGAACTGTAAATCGGCAGCACCACTAGAGACTCCACACCGCCCAAACTTGCCGCCAGCAAGAATAATTTCACGTGATCGCAGAATTTTCGCGCCGCCGGCAATCCGCCCTTCAAATCAAATGCCAGCATGGACCCAAACCCGCTCATCTGTTTCTTCGCCAGCGCATGATCCGGATGCGATTTCAGCCCCGGATAATGTACTTTCGCCACTTTCGGATGCCGCTCCAAAAATTTCGCCACCGCCAGCGCATTTTCGCATTGCCGCCGCACGCGCAATTCCAAAGTTTTCATTCCGCGGATCAGCAAAAATGCCGCTTCCGGGTCCATCGACCCGCCCAAATAAATCACCATGTGATGGACGCGTTCCATCCAGTGCTTGCTTCCCGCCGCCGCCCCAGCAATCACGTCCGAGTGTCCCGCTAGCGCCTTCGTCGCGCTGTGTACCACAATGTCGAACCCCATCGCGATGGGCTGCTGCAAAACCGGACTCGCGAACGTATTGTCGATAATCGAAATCAATCCATGCTTTTTCGCAAACGCAATCGCCTTCCGCAAATCCACCAGCCGCAAAGTAGGATTTGTCGGCGACTCCACGTACAGCACTTTTGTTCGCGGCGACACCAAACTTTCGATCCCCGCCAAATCCGATTCCACGTGCCGCACCGTAATTCCCATGTCCGGCAAAACGTCTCGCATCAGCCGGTACGTTCCCCCGTAGAGCTGCGCCGTCGAAATTAATTCGTCGCCTGCTTTCAGCGTCGCGAGCAGCGCGCAAGAAATCGCCGCCATTCCAGACGCCATCACCACTCCCGCTTCGGCGCCTTCCAAAGCCGCAATCTTGTCTTCCGCCACCGACAAGGTCGGATTTCCGTATCGCGTATAGATGTACGCCTTGCTCTTTCCTTCCGCCCACTTCTTGATTTCCTCGCTCGAGGAAAACGTAAATGTCGACGTCCGCGATATCGCCGTCCCCACCGCCGTGTCCACGCCATGCCGGTTTGGCTCGCCCGCGTGAATCGCCCGCGTCTGAAACCCCTCCCCGCCGTGCTTCCCGCTCTTCGTTGCCTTCACGGCAGCCGACCTCTTCGCAGTCGCCGTTACCGGCTTCCTCGTCCTTGCCGCTTTATTTGTTCTTGCAGTCTGAGCGCTCTTCATAAGCCCGCCATTCTTCGCTTTCCCACCCGTCCAGGCAAGCACCATTTTGGCGCAACCCCGCACCGGTCCGACGGGAAGTGATATCATCTCTGCGCCGGCACAACGGCTCCATGCGCCTAATAACTTGGCTCATAGTTCTGCTCGTCTCCTTAGTCCCGCTTGTCAATCCAACGCATATGATTTTCGCCAACTCGTCCGATCAGGATCGGACGATACCTCCCCAACGATCAGCTTCAGGGAATACGGTCACGTTCAAACTCACAGGAATCAGTGATGGCTTTTCGGATGACGGCACGATTTCTTCTACCTTTGACTTAGCGGCGTCGGACGGAGAGAAGCTCTATAAATTGAATCGTCCATTTGCCACCGTGAAAAGGGCGGCTTTAGAGTTCCGTAGATACCTCCAGGCTTCGGAAGAAACCACTCGAAACGTCGCAGAGGTTGACGGCAAAGGAAAAATTGTCGGGCAACGAGCCGTCATCCGTTTCCACAATATGCAGTCCTCGGAGGCTCACTACACCATATTCTGGACCCACGGCGCCCTATTTCAGCAGATTACAGGTGAGAATCTTCAAAACCTGTTGACTCTCGAAAGCCTCCTGCGAGAGAACTCCCTGCTAGAGATCGTAAAGAAGTAAAGATAGTTCCAGCGTTCGGACGCACGGAAAATTCCATGACCACTGACTCAGCTCGCATCGCCGGGATCCTATCGGAACTTGACAACCTCCATGCTCAAGATTTTTGGGGCAAGATAAAAAATCTGCCGGAGAACTTGAGTTCTGACCTCACCGAGTTAGTGCAATTTTATCAGACCGCTGATTCCGCCGCTCGCGCACAAGTGAACGCATCACTCACGCCGAATTCCTCATTCCTTTTTTTTGGGTACGCGAGCGAAATGGCGGTCCGGGCAGTTCGTGAATGCAATCCCGATCTGATTTCCATGGGGTTAGCGGCATTAGCGATTGAAAATGGATTGTTTGACGCTCGCGAAAACATAATCGTAATGTGCTTGCTCTGTTACAGTGCGTTAAAGCTTCAAGTCGATCCGCAACCGTTGTTTCTAAACGCATCAGCTCTGGCCACACACCCCAGGCTGGTCACCGAACTCAGGAATTTTCCCAGTCGGCCCCCCGCAGCGCGATCGCTCAAAGCTTTCTATTTTGCCGAAACCGGAAGCGGCGAAACTTTCGACTATGTAGGAACAAATTAAAGCATACCTATGTGGCGATCGCATTTATGCCGCACTGAGCGTTGATGTTCGCCGAAAAACGTAGACCACTCCGCATATAACTTTGGTCACCACGAAAAAACGGCGTAGTCCTCTCGGACTACTTCTCCGCTAACGGTCCCCACATCAGCCGCATCCAAACCGCCCGGTTATGAGGGAAAATCGCAGGAATCTCTTCCACATTCGAGAACATCCTCGTGAACTTGTTTTCGCCCGAGAAGAACACGATCACATAACGGTCATGCAGCGGATCCCTCCTCGCGATGTCGTCAGCCCACCGTTCGATGAAATAGATGTATGCGCGGGTTTCGTTAGGGTCGTTCGAACAGAAGCCAAGCAAACCGACACTTTGGTGGTCCGGCTCATTCGAGACCCTAGTCTATCGCGTCGGGTTTGCCAGCTATGCTTTCGATCTGTGGGGCTCATTCCGGGCCTCAGGCGAGAGAATCGCCATGCGGGCCTTTGCCAGATCACCCGCAGACATTCGGAGTTTCATTCGCGACGGAGCAGTTGCCCGTAGTACCGGTGGAGCACCGCAGCAACCGCGCCTTTTCGGCGTTTTTCGCTCGCCAGGAAGCAACACGGGCTTATTCGGGCGCACCGCCCGGCCGTCCGACTCTTTGTTTGCCGCTGAGCGGCTAGACAGGCTAGAATACTCTTGAGGAGGACTCGCTTAGTGTTAATGATTCGTCTGTCTAGGATTGGCAAAAAGAAGAAGCCGTTCTATCGCGTGGTGGTGATTGAGAAGACCCGGCCGCGGAATGGCCGCGTGGTCGAAGCGGTGGGAACGTACGATCCGCTGAAAAAACCGGCGGAGATCAAACTGGACGCCGAGCGCATCAAGCATTGGCTCGGAGTCGGCGCGCAGCCCAGCGATACGGTGCGCAGCTTCATCGATTTGCAAAAGATCGCGTAAGCCGATCTTCTCGAAGTTTTTGCGTACCCTTACCTGGTCCGGGGGCGCCTTTCTCTAGTTCCTGCACGTGCTGACGGCGAAAGTCGCGTTGAGGTGCCCTATGAAAGAGCTAGTCGAATCGATCGCCAGGGCCCTGGTGGATCATCCCGAGGAAGTGAAGGTGATGTCCGTTGAGGGTTCGCAAGCTACTATTCTCGAATTGCGTGTGCATCCGGAAGACCTTGGCAAAGTGATTGGGCGGCAAGGCCGCACAGCCAAGGCTGTTCGCACCTTGTTAGGTGCCGCGGGAATGAAAGTGCATAAGCGTTTTACCCTCGAGATTCTGGAAGATTGACAGCTTCACAGCCATCAAAAAGTTCGGAAGCGGGCTCTCCGCCGCAGCGCTGGGTGGCGCTCGCACGCATATTGCGCCCTCGCGGGAATAAAGGCGAGGTTGCGGCGCAAGTGCTGACGGATTTTCCGGAACGAATCGCGAAAATCCGCGAAGTGTATCTGGGCGATAGCGCTCGCAAAAATGAGCCGCGTCGCGCAGTTTTGGCGCGTTCTTGGCTGAGCCAGAATCATCCTGGCCAAATTGTTCTCCATTTCGAAAATTATTCGTCAATCAATGAGGCGGAAAAATTGCGCGGATTGGATGTGCTGATTCCGTTCGAGCAGCGCGTGATTTTGCCCGCGGGACAATTTTTTGTGTCGGATTTGGTTGGGTGCTCGGTGTTTGAAATTTCGGCAGAGCCTTCAGCGATGGCTTCTTCGCCATGCTCGTTAGCGGAAGCTCCGGCGCTGCTGGGCGTGGTGCGTGGTGTGGAGATTCCAGGTGAAGGCACGGCTGGAACGCCGCTGCTGGAAGTGGAAACGCGAAATGGCAATGTGCTGGTTCCGCTGGCAGTGGACATTTGCACGCGAATAGATACTGCCGCCCGGCGTATCGAGGTGCGCCTGCCGGAAGGTCTCCGCGATCTCAACGCCGGGGAATGAATTAGATTCTTGGCGAATGACAACGCAAGAATGCATTGGATAGACTGGCAGCGATGCGTTTCGACCTGATAACGATTTTTCCAGAGTTCTTCAGCGGCCCGTTGGAGCACGGCATCGTGCGACGCGCCCGTGAAACCAATCTGATTGACGTAAATATTCAAGATTTGCGGGTGTTCACGAAAGACCGGCATCGCACCGTGGACGATCGTCCTTTTGGCGGGGGCGAGGGTATGGTGCTGAAGCCGCAACCGCTTTTTGAAGCGGTGGAAGCGCTGCTGGGCGAGAGTATGGGTGACGCGGCGCATCCGAGGAATTTGCCTGCGAGTACCGCAGTTGTTTTGCTGTCTGCTGCCGGCAAACTTTTCAAACAAGAAACGGCGCGGCGTTACGCGCAGTTGCAACGCATCATTTTTATTTGCGGACGGTATGAAGGTGTGGACGAGCGCGTGGCGGAACATCTTGCGACTGAAGAAATCTCCATCGGCGATTTTGTGCTTAGCGGAGGCGAGCTGCCAGCGATGCTGATTCTGGACGCGGTGACGCGGCTGCTGCCTGGAGCGCTGGGCAACGAAGCGTCTTCGCAGAATGAATCGTTCAGCGCCGCAACCGGTGCAGTTCCACTGTTGCGAGAAGACGTTCACGAAAGTCCCGTGGCGCTCGGGGAGCCTCTCGGGAAGCACAATGGTCAGTCGCTTCTGGATTTTCCGCACTATACGCGTCCGGCAGACTTTCGTGGCTGGCTGGCACCAGAAGTTTTGATCGGCGGCAATCACGCCGAAGTTGCGAAGTGGCGCAGCGCTGCCGCGTTAGAGAAGACGCGGCGCAACCGGCCGGATCTTTTTGTCTAGTGCGATTCTTCGCTACACTTTTCATCACACATTTTTTCTGGCAGGGGAATGACTGATGCACATCCGCCAACTAACGGAGAGCGATGCCGACGTATTTTGGACTTTTCGGTTGAGGGCGCTGGAGCTTGATGCTGAGGCGTTCACAGAATCCGCGGAAGAACACAAAGGAACTAGCATTGCCTTTCATGCGGAGCGGTTGCGGTCCGACCCGGCGGAGAGTTTCGTATTTGGTGCGTTTGATGGAAAGGAACTGGTGGGGACCGCGGGCTTCTACCGGGAGAAACACGGCAAGCGAAGGCACTTGGGGAAAATTTGGGGAGTGCATGTTTCGCCGGCAGTTCGTGGACGCGGTGTCGGCAGGCAGGTCTTGGCGGCATTGATTGAGAAGGCGAAGACTTTGCCGGGGTTGGTGGCGATTCAATTGAGTGTGGGAACGACGCAAACTGCGGCGAGGAAGCTTTACGCCGGATTGGGATTCCGCCCGTGGGGTTGCGAGCCGCGCGCGTTGCAGATCGGCGAGAAATATGTCGACGAAGAGCACATGGTTCTGGACTTAGATCGTGGTGCGCCGGCCAGAAAGGCGTGAAGGGCACCAAATTTGGGTGGGAAAAATCAGGGTAGCAATCGCCGGTGCCGATATGTTAGGTTAAATAGGTAATGCGAATTTCTAACACCATGACGTTGATGTGCCGCGCGGGTATGTGTTGTTGTCACCGCAATGCGCGGCCGTGCGCCATGCTGTTTGTTTTATGAAGCTATAAACCAGCAAGGTTTTCGGGCCGCTCATCACTGAGCGGCCCTTTTTGTTTTTATATGGAGAAAAAGACGCCATGAGCAACATTACGAAGGCAAGCAGCAATGGTCACAGCAAGCCGATTGCGATTTATTACGAGCATCCAGAATGGTTTCGTCCCTTGTTCGAGCAACTGGACGCTCGCGGGGTGCCGTGGGTGAAAATCGATGCGCGACAACACCGGTTTGACCCGGCATCGCTCGAGCAGGAGTATTCGCTGGTCTTTAACCGGATGAGCCCCTCGGCGTGGCAGCGCGGAGCGGCGCACGCGATTTTTTACACTCGCGACTACTTGAAACATTTGGAAACGCGCGGCGTGCGAGTGGTCAACGGCTATCGTGGATTCACCACGGAAATTTCCAAGGCGATGCAATTGTCGCTACTGGATTCGCTGGGACTCCCCTATCCGAAAGCTATTGTGGTGAATCACGTGTCACAAGTGCTTTCCGCGGCGAAAGCCATCGGGTATCCGCTGATTTTCAAACCAAATATCGGCGGCAGCGGCGCGGGCATCAAGAAATTTACGTCACTGGAGGATCTGCAACGAGCCATCGACGAGAAAGCGCTGCACTTTGGCATCGACAACATTGCGTTGATACAGGAGTGCTTCACGCCGCGCAATGAAACGATTACGCGGGTGGAAGTGCTCGGCGGCAAATATTTGTACGCGATACAGATCCATACCACTGGCGAAACGTTTGATTTGTGCCCAGGCGATATTTGCCAGACATCGAACGGCGTGGAGTTGGGCACTGCTTGCGTGGTGGAAGGAGCGAAGCGCGGACTGAAAGTGCAAGGCTACGAAGCGCCGCGCCAGGTAATCGAAGACGTCGAACGAATCATGGCGGCTGCGGGTATCGAAGTCGGAGGAATTGAATACGTAGTCGATGACCGCACCGGGCGGCAGCTTTATTACGACATCAACGCGCTATCAAATTTTGTGGCCGATCCAATGCAGGTGATCGGATTCAATCCGTATTCGCGACTGGCGGATTATTTGATTGCGGAAGCGGGTGCGCATGCCAGGGCCGGCGACCCAGCGCCGGAAAAACAACTAGTGGCTACGCAGGAGGCGCGATGAGATACGGATACTGGCTTCCTGTTTTTGGCGGTTGGTTGCGCAATGTGGCGAACGAAAATATGCAGCCCACCTGGCCTTACGTGAAACGGCTGGCGCAACGCAGCGAACAAATTGGATTCGACGTGGCGCTGATTGCGGAACTCAATTTGAACGACATCAAAGGCGTGGAGGCGCCTTCGCTGGATGCGTGGTCGACTGCGGCGGCGCTGGCAGCGGTTACCGAGAGTATTGAATTGATGGTCGCGGTGCGGCCGACGTTTCATTTGCCGGCGTTATTGGCAAAGCAGGCCGCGAATATCGACAACATAAGCGGCGGTCGATTGACGCTCAACGTGGTTTCTTCTTGGTGGGCGGACGAAGCCCGGAAGTACGGCGTGCAGTTCGAGCAGCACGACGATCGCTACGCTCGCACCAGCGAGTGGCTGGATGTAGTGGACGGGGTCTGGAAGCAGGACCATTTTTCGTACGCGGGAAAATACTATCGCGTCGAAGACAATGTGCTGGAGCCGAAACCGGTGGCGAAACCGCGGCCAACACTATATGCAGGCGGGGAGTCGCCCGCGGCAAAGGAATTGATCGCGGAAAAGTGTGATGCGTATTTGATGCACGGCGATCCGCCAGAGCGGATCGCGGAGAAAATCCGGGATTTGCGAGAGCGTCGCGCGAAGCATAATTTGCCGCCGCTACAATTTGGCGTTGCGGGTTACGCCGTGGTGCGCGAGACGGAGCGTGAAGCGCAGGAAGAGCTGCGACGCATTACGGATGTGCAGCAATCCGCGGCGGGCTACGCGAATTACCAGCAATGGCTGGCAGGGACGCAATTGGAGCAACGCGTTTCCCTTGAGGATTACTCGGTGTCGAATCGTGGACTGCGCTCGGGATTGGTAGGAACAGCGGAACAGGTTGCCGAGCGGATGACCGAATTTGAAGCGGCTGGCGTCGATTTGGTTCTGCTACAGTTCAGTCCGCAATTGGAAGAAATGGAGCGGTTTGGCGAGGCGGTGATTCGCGGAAAGGCGGTCAGTCGCGCGACCGCGTAGCGAAGCCCCGATGATCGTGCTCCATATCAAAACCCATGCGGAAATGCGCTAGGAAAGTCTTGCCGATTTGGCTATAATCAGTGTTTGCGTTTGCTGTGCTGGCCCCGCCTGAGTGGGTCTGCAGGGAATAATGAAATGAATCTGGTTATAGCGAAACTACATGAGGCGCAACTGCGCAAAGACCTTCCGGAGTTCCGTCCTGGCGACGCGGTGCGCGTGAATGTGCGCTTGAAGGAAGGCGAAGGCGACAAGGAAAAAGAGCGCCTACAGGCATTTGAAGGCGTGGTGATTTCCAAGAAAGGCCGCGCGTCTGGAGCGACTTTCACCGTCCGGCGAGTGAGCTTTGGCGTCGGCATTGAACGTATTTTCCCGCTGCATTCGCCTTCGATTGCATCGATCGAGGTGGTGGGTAAGGGTAAAGTGCGCCGGGCGCGGCTGTATTACCTGCGCGATCTGCGGGGTAAGGCGGCACGCATCAAGCGCGCGGATCGCGAGCAAGCGGCTACGGCAGTCGGCTCCGACGCGAAAAGCTAAGTTCCACAATTTCACAGCATTTTTCGAAACAAGCCCCGAAAGTTTCGGGGCTTTTTCATTTCTAAGCGATCTCTCCAAGAGATGAGCTCACCCTTGATTCCTTGATTCACCGAGAATCCTTGGAAACATTCTCTCGCCGACGGCGTCAAAGGAATATAGAGACCTGTTGACGGCCAACAGGTGTAAGGATAAGCTCCTGTTGATTCTCAAGTGGAGAGGTGCGGAGCATGGGCAGTTCGCGCGCGGAAGTGTTGCAGGGAACGTTGGATCTGATCGTGTTGAAAACGCTGGATGCTCTCGGACCGCTGCACGGTTATGGCATCGCGCAGCGCATTCAGCAGGTTTCGGAAGACTTGCTGAAGCTGAATCAGGGGACCCTTTACCCGGCACTGCTGCGCCTCGAACAGCGCGGCTGGATTTCTTCCAAATGGGGCGTCTCAGACAACAATCGTAAAGCTAAATATTATTCGCTGACGCGTCGCGGCAAGAAGCAGTTGGCTAGTGAGGCGGAAAGCTGGGAACGCATGGCGGCGGTTATCGGACGGCTGCTGGCAGGGACAGAAGGAGCGTAACGATGGGTTTTCTGCGCACGATTGCGTCGCGATTGCTTGCCGTTTTCCGCAGGCGCCACCAGGAGAAAGCGCTCGATAAGGAATTTAGCGCGCATCTGGAAATGTGCATCGAAGAAAAACTCCGCGGTGGGATGACTTTGGACGACGCTCGCCGCGCGGCTCGTCGCGAGTTTGGCGGAGTGGAGCAGGCCAAGGAATCTTATCGGCAGCAGCGTGGCCTGCCGTTTTTGGAAACGCTGGCCCAGGACCTTCGCTACGCGTTCCGCATGCTTATGAAAAGCCCGGGATTCGCAGCAGTAACAATACTGACTCTTGCGCTGGGCATTGGCGCAAACACCGCGATTTTCTCAATGGTGAATTCGGTATTGCTGAACAATCTTCCGGTGCGGCATCCCGAAGAGTTGGTTCTGGTGAAGCATACAGACGCACGGTCGACTGAACCGGTCGAAGATTTCTCTTATCCGATGTACCGCGAGCTTCGCGATAAGAACACGGTTTTTTCCGCGCTGCTGACACGTGCCAGGGTCGATTTCAACGCAACGTACAGCGGACAGAGTGAACGCGCCATCGGCGAACTAGTTTCCGGCAACTATTTTGAAGGTCTAGGCGTGCAGCCGTGGCTGGGCCGATTGATTACCTCCGACGATGACCGTACGCCCGGTGCGAGTTCGATCGCGGTGCTGAGTTACGGCTATTGGCAACGCCGCTTTGGCGGCGATCGTTCCATCGTCGGCAAGACGATTCTGCTCGACGGCAAGCCCATACAGATAATTGGAGTAACCCCGCCCAAATTTTACGGCACCGATCTGGCGCGCAATCCAGACATTCGCGTTCCAATGATGATGGTTCCTGTGTTTCGCCCAGTGCCTGCGAACCGGCTGCAGAATCCTCGGCACAGCTGGCTGGTGTTGATGGCGCGACGCAAGCCCGACGTCACACTTGCTCAGGCACAGGCATCGCTGAACATTCTGTATCACCAGACTCTGAACGATGAATTGGAACAATTTGGCTCGCGCATCACTGCGCGCAATCGAGAAAAGTATCTGGCCAACGCCATCCATCTGGATTCAGGCAATCAAGGATTCGCTCAGTTGCGGCACAGTATGGAACGGCCGCTCTTGTTGCTTTTCGGCGTGACGTGCGTGGTGCTTTTGGTCGCGTGCGCGAACCTGGCGAATTTATTGCTAGCGCGCAGTGCGAAGCGACGGCAGGAAATTGCGGTGCGGCTGGCCATCGGAGCGGGCCGACGAAGATTGGTTCGGCAGTGGCTGACCGAAAGTTTGCTGCTTTCCACTTTAGGAGGCCTCGCCGGAATCATGGTCGCGGTGTGGGCGAAAAGTGCGCTGGTCAACTATCTTCCTGCGGAGTTCCGCGAAAACTTGCAATCGCCGCTGGATGCACGGGTGCTTGGATTCTTGCTTCTCGCATCGATTGTGACCGGACTACTTTTCGGGCTTGCGCCGGCTCTGCAAATTTCTCGTGCTTCCGTCTCCTCCACGCTGCGTAGCGAGACGCCGTCAGCCACTTCCGGCGAACAACTGGTCAGTTTGCGAAGTGCGCTGATTTTCACGCAAGTCGCGCTGTCCTTGCCGTTGCTGATCGGCGCGGCGCTGTTTCTGCACAGCCTGCAAAATCTGCGTGGAATCGACACCGGATTCGTGAAGCAAAATGTTTTTCTCGCGAACCTCAATCCGTCGCTGAACGGCTATCCGCAGGAGCGCATCAAGACGCTCTACGATGACCTGCTCTCGCGAGTACGCGCGCTTCCGGGTGTTCAAGCTGCGAGTCTAACTACGAGTTCCGTGGTTTCCGGAAGTTGGGACCGGGAAACGGTGCGAGTGCAAGGCTATGTGCCGCGCACTGACGAAGATATGAGCCCGAATGCCGGAGTAATTTCTCCGTCATATTTCGCAACGCTGGGAATTCCTCTTGTTGCGGGCCGCGATTTCACCGCACAAGACACCGCTGCGCGTCCCAAGGTCGCCATCGTCAACGAGACGTTTGCCCGCTATTTCTTCGGTAACACTGACCCACTCGGCAAGAAAATCGGCCTCAACGATAGTCCGCAAGCTCCGCTGGATATCGAAATCGTCGGTGTCGTAAAAGATGCAAAGTATGTGCGACTGCAAGAGAAACCGCTGCGGTACTTTTACACTGCCATGGCGCAGGAACCGATTCTTTTCGACATGACGCTTCAAGTGCGAACCACTGGCGATTCCCGAAATATTGCAGACATGGTTCGCGCGCAAGTCCGCGATCTTGATCCAAATCTTCCTTTGTACGCCACTACCACGCTGGAAATTCAAATTGACGATTCGCTTACCGAACAGCGACTGGTCACCTGGCTTACCAGTTTGTTCGGTTTGCTGGCCACGCTCCTCGCCGCTATCGGACTTTCCGGAGTGGTCGCGTTTTCCGTGGCGCGCCGCACGCGAGAAATTGGTATTCGCGTCGCGCTTGGCGCGCAGAAGAGAGACGTTTTGCGGTTGGTTATCGGCCGGATGGCAATGCTGGTGAGCAGTGGAATGCTCGTCGGGCTGATCGCGGCATACGCCGCCACCCGACTGCTGGGCAGCATGTTGTATGAAGTCGGGTCGGCAGATCCGGCTGCGTTTGCCGGAGCCAGTTGCCTGCTGGCTGCGGTAGCGGCAGTCGCGGCTTACTTGCCCGCGCAGCGTGCAACAAGGGTCGATCCTTTAGTGGCGTTGAGGTATGAATAATGAAGCCGAGAAATTCGGTGGAATGGTTTCGGACTTCCGTTTCGCGGATAATCGGAATCTTCGCCAAACGGACACGAGATGCGGAGCTTGACGCGGAACTTCATGCCCATCTGGACGCCTTAACGGAAAAATATATTCAGCGCGGCATGAGCGCAGACGAGGCTCGGCACGCGGCGCGCCGTGAATTTGGCGGCATCGAGCAAATTAAACAAGAGTATCGAGAGAGCAGCCGGCTGCCGATCGTCGAAGTTCTTTTGCAGGATTTGCGATACGCATTGAGAGCCTTGCGGAAGAATCCGGGTTTTAGCGCCGTAGCAATACTAACGTTGGCACTCGGAATCGGCACGAACACCGCAATTTTTAGCATCGTCAATGCGGTGCTGTTGCGTCCGCTGCCATTTCCCCATTCCGATCGCATTGTAGAGATTTACTCGACCTTACCCAGCGCAGGGGTGACGAAAAACGGTATTTCGTATTTGAATTTCAATGATTTTCAGGCACAAAGCCGAAGCTTCGAGGCCATCGGGGCATTTCACGATACGGATATTACTCTTACTGGCTCCGGCGAGCCGGAAATTATCCCGGGGGCGGCCGTAACTTCCGGTTTGTTTTCGGTGTTGGGCGTTCAGCCGATTGCCGGAAGATCGATGAGCGCAACGGACGATCAGCCAGGCGCGGCGCCGGTCGTCTTAATCAGTGAGCGACTATGGCGCAAGCGTTTCGGTGCGGACAAAAACATTATAGGAAAGCAGATCAAGCTGGATAGGCGATCTTTTAGCGTTGCCGGCATTTTGCCAAAGGATTTTCAGTTTCCATTTCAGCAGCCTCCGATCGATTTATGGCTCCCGGTACAACAGGACACTCAATTCAAAGACTTACTTCCGCGGCGCGGCGGCCATTATCTAAGCGTAGTCGCACGGATTAAGCCAGGCGTTGCAGCGCAGCAAGCGCAAGCGGAATTGGAGAGCATTCAAGCGAATCTGATAAAGCAGTATCCCGCCGACAACGTTGGTTGGGGCGTGCGACTCACGCCTTTGCAACACGAAATCGTGGGAAACGTTCAAGTCGAGCTGCTGGTGCTGCTCAGTGCGGTGGCTCTGGTATTGCTCATCGCCTGCGTGAATGTCGCCAACCTTCTCCTCACGCGCGCGACGGCACGGTCGCGGGAACTGGCGGTTCGTGCCGCGCTGGGAGCGGGAAAAAGACGAATCGTTCGCCAGCTTTTGACGGAGAGTTTGCTGCTGGGTGTAATCGGAGGCGCATTGGGAGCGTTGACGGCCTGGTGGGCAGTCGATGCATTTGCCAAATTCTTGCCCGACGATCTTCCGCGAATCCACGCAATTCAGGTCGACGTTTGGGTTTTGTCTTTTGCGGTGCTGCTCAGCCTGGTGGTCAGTCTGCTCTTCGGACTGGCTCCGGCCCTGCATGCCACCTCCACAAACTTGGTGGACAGTTTGAAGGAAGGCACGCGGGGCTCGTCGGACGGCGGAAGCCGGCGGCGGATGCGCGGCATACTCATCGCGAGCGAAGTCGCGCTCGCCGTAATATTGCTCGCAGGCGCTGGTTTGCTGCTGCATAGCTTCGAGGAATTGCAGACTGTTTCGCCAGGCTTTCGCGCAGGCGGCGTGCTCACTGCATCTGCCGCGCTTCCGCAATCGCAATATGCCAAAGGGGAGGATTGGGCAAGGTTCTACGGGCAAGCGCTAGAGCGCGTCAAATCGCTGCCGGGAGTAATCGACGCAGCCGTGGTGGCCCCTGTGCCCATGTCTGGCGGACGAATCAACATCGCCTTTGCGATCGACGGCAAGCCGCGTGCTCCAGAAGATCGCGTGTCCGCCGAATATTGCACAGTCAGCGCGGGTTTTTTTGATGTGCTCAAGATTCCACTTTTGCGGGGACGCACTTTCAACGAGCACGATGCAGCTACTGCGCGAAAAGTGGCGATAATCAGCGAGTCCTTCGCGCAGCGCTATTTTTCGGATGAAAATCCCATTGGGCAACACATGAGCTTTGGATTTCCGGAGCAGGCTTCCCGGGAAATCGTCGGGATAGTAGGAGACGTGAAGCGCGCAAGCCTGGACGATCCGCCGGAACCGACGATGTATGTGCCGTATGAGCAAGGCCCGATGTGGTTTATGACTTTTGCCGTGCGCACGGCGGGGAGCTTGTCGGCGCTCGAATCTCCACTTCGCGAACAGATTCAAGAGACTGACAAGAACTTGCCGGTCGTAGATGTGCAACCGATGACCGAATATCTGCACGATTCGGTTGCTCAGCCTCGGTTCCGAACTTTTCTTGTTGGACTTTTCGGTTTGGTCGCACTGATCCTGGCCGCAGTCGGGATATATGGAGTGATTTCTTACACGGTTGCTCAGCGCACTCAGGAAATCGGGCTGCGCATGGCGCTGGGCGCGGCTCCAAGCCAGGTATTGAGCCTGGTTGTTCGGCAAGGGATGAAAGTGGTGTTGCTCGGCCTCGTGCCGGGGCTTATCTTTTCATTCGCGCTGACGCGATTCTTCGAGAGCTTGCTTTTCGGTATTACGACAAGCGATCCGCTTACTTACGCGGGAACGATCGCTATTCTTATCGGTGTGTCTCTTTTGGCTTGCTATATTCCCGCGCGTCGCGCGATGCGCGTCGATCCGATGATTGCGCTTCGCTATGAATAGGTATGCATAAGGACGATCTCAGATGAACAGCTTTCGCACATTTATTCATAGACTCCGTGGCGTCTTTCGCAAGAGCCGGCAAGACTCTGAGCTAAGCGCCGAGCTGCAAGCTCATCTGGACGCGCTGACAGAGGAAAATATCCGGCGGGGCATGACCGCGCAAGCAGCAAGGCACGCAGCACGCCGCGAGTTTGGCGGCCTGGAACAAGCCAGAGAAGCCTACCGCGAACAACGCGGCTTCACGCTCTTTGACTCGTTGTCGCAAGACTTCCGATTCGCATTCCGCATGTTAGCAAAAAGCCCGGGCTTTACTGCCGCCGCGATTCTCACCTTGGCTTTAGGCATTGGCGCCAACACCGCCATCTTTAGTGCCGTAAACGGCGTCCTCCTGAGGCCCATGCCTTATGCTCATCCCGAAAAACTTGTCCAGATTAGTGCCTTGCAAATATTTCCGGGCGGGGTCGAGGTGTTTACCAGCTTCAGCGCGAGTTCCTGGAAGCAGATTCGCGAAAAAACTCCAGCCATCGAACAGCTGGGCGTTTACGACCAGCAGGGTGGAACCATTACCGGTGACAACATTCCAGAAAACATCAGCTATGCCGCGGTTTCTGGCAGTTTCTTTTCGACGCTCGGCGTTCCTCCTTTGCTGGGGCGGCCGATTCTTCCTGCTGACGAAGATTCTGATCAGAAGGATATCGCTGTCATCGCCTATGGCCTTTGGAAAGAACGCTTGAATGGCGATGCCGATGTGCTCCGTCGCAAAATATTTCTGGACGGCAAGCCTTACCGAATAATTGGCGTCATGCCTCCAGGTTTCGTTTTTGTCAGTGAAAAAAAGGGTGCTTGGATTCCGTTCGCGCCTCAACCCGGACAAGAAGCGGTCGGCATGGCGGTCGCGCGAATTCGCGCTGGCGCGACACTAACCCAGCTCAACGCCCAACTGAAGGTCGCCGGCGGAAACGTTGGCGCACAACTAAAAACCAGCAAAAACTGGACGGCGCAAGCTACTGGCGTCAAGGAAGCGGAAGTAAACAGTGTGCGCGAAGCCTTGCTCGTTCTTCTCGCCTCCGTGGGATTTGTTCTATTGATCGCGTGCGTAAACGTCAGTGGACTCTTGCTGACCCGCGCATGGACTCGCCAAAGAGAAGTCGCCATCCGCGCGGCACTGGGCGCAACGCGCATTCGGCTGATCCGCCAATTCCTGGCCGAAAGCACGCTCCTTGCCCTCACTGGCGGTGCCGTGGGCTTGCTCGTTTCCGCATGGGGCATTCGGCTGCTTCGCGCCATGGCGCCTGCAAACACTCCGCGGCTGGACGAAATACGAATCGATCCAATAGTGCTCTGGTTTACGCTGGGCATTTCAGTTGTCGCCGGTATTTTGTTCGGACTTATGCCCGCCCTCCAGGTTTCCGCGGAAGGACCATCCGCCGCGCTAAAAGGCACCGCAACGACCTCGGCGGGAACCGCTGTGCGCAAAACCCATCGCCTTCGTAACCTGCTCGTGATTTCTGAAATCGCGTTGGCCGTCATCCTCGTTATCGGAGCCACCTTGGTGGCCAAAAGCTTCGCGAAAATAACCAATGTTTCGCTCGGCATTCGAACCGACCACCTCATCACCCTCACCGCTAATTTCGAAAAATCGGCTTGCCCGGAAAGCCAAGGTGGTTGCTGGCTGCCGTCCCGAGAGGTTCTCCGCCGCATTCGTCTTTTGCCGGGGGTGATCGGAGCGGATGTCGCCTCGACACTTCCTGTGGACTCCACCTCCCTCGTATTCTTTTTCCGCATCGAAGGCCAAAACCAGACAATAGGCCTCGAACAAGGCGACGAAATCAGCGACCGCGAAGTTTCACCACATTATTTCGAAACCCTGGGTATCCCGCTTCTCTCCGGTCGCGGCTTTGACGACAAAGACGTCGCGGCCGCTCCGCATGTCGCTATCGTCAACGAGACTTTAGCTCGCAAATATTTTGCAGGAAGCCCATTGGGTCACCGCATTTCGCGCAACGGGAGACCGGGCGAAGATCCGAACTGGTTGGAGATCGTCGGAGTAGCGGCTAACAGCCACGATGTTCAGATCGAACATAAGCCCATCTCCGAATATTACGCGCCGATGGCGCAGTTACCTTCAGGCCAGTCGCCTAGTTTTGTCGTTCGCACCACCGCCGACCCAGGCCAGATGGCCTCGGTAATGAAAGATGCCATCTGGAGCGTCGACAAAAACGCTCCCATAACTTCCGTCCGCACCATGGACCAAATCGTCGCGGAATCAGTCGCCGAGCCACGTTTTCGCACTCTGCTTCTCGGCGCTTTTGGCGCGCTAGGATTGGTGCTTGCGATGATCGGCGTGTACGGCGTGATTTCCTACGCCGTTAGCCAGCGCAGTCGCGAAATTGGCATTCGCATGGCCCTCGGCGCCAGCCCGCAAAATGTTTTGCGCGCGTTGTTGCGCGAAGGCCTGGTTCTCGCGAGACTTGGCGTGCTCGCAGGCGTTGGCGGCGCGCTGGCGCTGACCAAATTTCTGCAGAACCAATTATTTGAAGTTATGCCCACCGACCCTTACACCTTTATTTCCGTAGCGATACTACTTCCGTTGGTGGCGCTGCTGGCATGCTACGTCCCCGCGCGCCGCGCCATGCGTGTCGACCCATTGGTCGCCTTGCGCTACGAATAGCGCAACGCGCCCACCTCCGCATCGCCCAACATCCGCGCAAAGACGCCGTCCGCGACCCGCTTCCATCATGCTAAAATCGCCCACGCATGAGCCGCCTTTGCTCTTCCCGCTTCGAACGCGCCGCGCGCAAACTCGGCTGGCTGCGCATCGCTGGCATCGACGAAGCCGGCCGCGGCGCTCTTTTCGGCCCGGTAGTTGCCGCCGCCGTCATCCTCAATCCCAAGCGCCGCATCGTCGGTCTCGACGACTCCAAGCAACTCACGCCCGAGCGTCGCGGTGAACTCGCCCCGCGCATCCGCGAACACGCCATCGCCTGGGCCGTCGCTGAAATCGATGCCCAGCGCATTGACGCATGGAACATTTATCAAGCCAGCCGTCAGGCCATGACCGCCGCTCTCCAGCAGCTCACCATCGTCCCCGATTATTTGTTGATCGACGCCATGCAACTCGATGTGCTCATCGAGCAAAAATCCCTGATCAAAGGCGACGCTCGCAGCGTCTCCATCGCCGCCGCTTCCATCCTCGCCAAAACTCATCGCGACGCCCGCATGCAGGAGTGGGATGCCATCTATCCGCTATACGGTTTAGCCCGCCACAAAGGCTACGCCACCGCCGATCATCTCGAAGCTCTCCGCCAGCATGGCCCTTCGCCGCTGCATCGCCATTCGTTCGCCCCGGTTCGAGACGCAGGTTGCTGGTCCGTCGGCGCCACCCAAATCGCGCTCCTTCCCGAACCTCTTCTACCTCAATAGCCCAAAGTTTTCGCCATCTCCCGGCGCTCCACGCCAACTACCCGGCTTCGCCTCCCTTTCGCCGTCAAGTTTCCTGATTACAACGGGGATAACTGGCTGCTCACACCCTTTTCCGCCTTCGTTGACTTGTCTTTTCTCCGCCTGTTAGCGTAGCAAAGCACGACTTCTGCCTGCCTTCCTGCTTCCTCGAGGGCGAACATGATTTTGGCAGTTGTGGGTCGCGCATTGTCTGAGCTTGAATGGCCTATAACAAAAGCAAACACGTCGAAATCGCGCAAAAGCTTCTCAATCAGGGGAAGGTCGCCCAGGCCATCGCCGAGTACCAGCAAATTCTGAAGTACGAACCGCGCGATCAGGTCACCCTGATGACCATCGGCGAGCTTTACATCCGCCAGGGCGAAACTTTTCAAGCCATCGATTATTTCGAACGCCTCGCGCAACTCTTCGTGGGCGACGGATTCCTCACCAAGGCCATCGCCGTTTACAAACGCATCGCCAAACTCGCTCCGGAAGAAATTCGCCCGCTCGAAAAACTTGCCGACCTCTACGTTCAGCAAGGCGTAATGAGCGAGGCTCGCCCGCTCTTTTTGCAACTCGCCGAAATTCACCTGAAAAGCAATCGCCAGCCGGAAGCCGTCTCCCTGCTCCGCAAACTTCTTCTCGCTGAACCGGACAATCTGCGCATCCAGGTTCGTTTGGCGGACCTCTACGTCGCCATGGGCCAGAACAATGAAGCCGCCGAAACCTACGTTTCCGCCGCTCAGCGCGCGCTCGCCCGCGGCGATCAAGCCGAGTGCGAAAAACTCGCCGAAAAGGCGCTAAAAATCAGTCCCAGCAATCTCTCCGCGGTCATTGTCAAAGCCCGCGTTTACACTACCCAAGGCAATTTCGCGCAAGCCTCGCACACTCTCGAACATGTCCCAGACCTTGAAAAGGGCGGCGAGCAAACCGAGCTCCTCCTCGATCTCTATCTGAAAAACGCCAAGTGGGATCAAGCCACCGCTCTCGCCGACCGCGTCTTCGAAGCCGACAATAAAAATTTCGGCCCTACGCAAAAAGTTGTCGAGTCGATGCTCGAATCCGGTCAAGGCGATCGCGCCATGACCATCCTCGAGCGCATCCGCATCCCTATGATCGATGCGGGCGAGCACGAAGCCATCGGCAAACTTTTGAATGAACTCGCCACTCGCCTTGCTGGCCGCATTGAGCCACTCGAGTGGCTGGTCGACACTTACGGCCGCACCAGCGATTCTTTCCGCCTTCCCGATGCGCTGGCCAATCTCGGCGACGCCCTGGTAGCCGCAAAAAATTACGACCGCGCCAAGCAAACTTTCGAACAGTTAGTCGATCGCGAGCCGGAAAGCGATTCCGCCAAGCGCAAACTCAACGACGTTCTTCGTAAGATGGGCTTGCTCCCTCCCGAAGAATCCGCCGCTCCAATCGACGAGGACGCGCAACCCGCCGAACTTGCCCGGCCCTCCGGCCCCAAGGTTCGTCCCGACCTCGAGCCGCCCACCGCCGCCGAGCAAAAAATCGTCTTCGCAGCTTCCGAACCGACTCTCGACGAAGACACGCAAAAATTTATCGCCCAATCGCTCACCGATGTCGATCTTTTTGCCAGTTATGGTCTCACGCAAAAAGCCATCGGCTTGCTCGAAGCGATTCTGCGCCGCGCGCCCAAGCACACGCCCACTCTCGAAAAGCTTCTAGACTTCGTTCTGGGCGCCGGTGACGATCGCCGAACCGCTGAACTCGCCGCCCAACTCGAACATTTGCATCAAGAACGGGGAGACGCCCGCAGCGCCGAACGTTTCGGCGAACTTCGCCGCAGATTCCAGCGCGCCGCCGGACTCACCGACGAAGAACTCGCTTCCACCACGGAAACTTCCGCGGTTGACGAAATGTCCGTTCCAGAAGTTGCTGCCGAGGCTGCCGTCCCTGAAACGCCCAGCCGCAAAGCTGTCGCCCCTTCTGAAAAAGTTAGCGCCTCGCAACCTTCCGCGCACGATGCCGTTCACGAAGTCGATTTGTCAGACGAGTGGGCTTCCATGCTGGAAGACACTCGCCCGCACGAACCTGCCGCCGCGCAACCTCCGTCGGCTACACCCGAATTTGAAATTCAGGAAGAAGAAGCTCCCGCGCCAGATTCGCAACAGGCCCACGAACCTGCCGCCGCTTCAACTCGCTCGCACGATGCTGCGCCGGAGCTTGCTGAATTTGAAATTTCCGTCGACACTCCCGAACCAGAGCCCGCTGCTTTCGAAGAAATTTCCGAGGAAATCCCTCAAGCAGCCGAACCTGCGGGCGAAAGTTTACAAGTCCCGTCTGTGGACGCAGAAGCATCGCCTATCTTCGAACCACCCGCGCCGCAAGCCGAAATTCCGGCCAAGCACGAACCTGCCGCCGAAGCCCCTCATGCGCCATCGAAAACTCCCGAGCCCGAATTCGAGCTTGAACAAGACTACGAGCTTATTCTCGACCCCGAGCCTCTCGTCCCGGCATACGATCAGAAGCCGCCAGAACCGCACCCCATCGGCCAAAATGCCGCGCCATCAACCGGTGGAGGCATGGCATCCGATCAATTCCTATCCGATCTCGCCAACGAACTCGGCGCCGATGAACTAACCCCGGCCTTCTCGCAAGCCTCTTCGTCCACCGAAGCTCCCACTCACCGCGCCAAACCAATTGGCTCCGGCGAAACCGGTCCGCTCAAGGAAGTTTTCGACGATTTCCGCGCCGAGCTCGGCGAAATGGGTCTCGAGGATGAAGATCTGGAAACTCACTACAACTTAGGCATCGCCTTCCGCGAAATGGGCTTGCTCGAAGAAGCCATCAGCGAATTTCAAAAAGTTGCCAAAGCCACCGAACAGGGCCGCGCATTTCGCTACACCATGCAGTGCTGCACTCTGCTGGGTCTCGCTTTCACGGACAAAGGCCAGCCCGCCATCGCCGCCATTTGGTACGAACGCGCTTTGCGGACTCCCGGCCTTGATGCGGAAAGTCTTCTCGCCCTGCGGTATGATTTAGGAATCGCGTTGGAATCGGCTGGTGACGCTGCCGCTGCGCTGAAAAGTTTTTACCAGGTCTATGCGATGAATATCGACTATCGAGACGTGGCGGATCGTATCGCCGCTCTGCAAAAGCCAACTCATTGACGCTGGGTTAGGCTCGATGTCCGGGGTTTCCTTTCAACTATGAACAAAATTTCTAGCGCGCTCCTCGTGGTCATCTGCTGCATTATGGGCGCGATCCTTTTTTATCTTCCCTGGACCGGTATTTGGGAACAGAATTATTTCCTCATTCATTTTCCGTCCCTGATTCACATTTTCCTCAACCCATCTTTTCGTGGCGCGGTCAGCGGCCTCGGCGTCCTGGATATTTTCCTGGCCATCACTCTGATCGGTTCGGAAACCGCCCCCGCGGCTCCCGCGGTTCCAACCCGTGCCGGACAGCAGTAAGTTTCGCGCGTCCGCCAATCGTCCGCTGCTTTGCTACGTAACGGATAGTCAAACCCTCGTCCCCGGTCCCTCCACCGAAACCCTTCCTGCGCTTCTTCAAAAAATAGCCACCATCGCCACCGCAGGGGTCGACTGGATCCAAATCCGCGAAAAACAAATCTCCGTCGCGCAATTGTCGTCATTAACGCGGCAAGCTCTTGGCATCGCAAAAGAAAATAATCGCACAACAGCCTCACAAACCGAGTCTTCTCCAGCCACCTGCATCCTCATCAACGATCGTTTGGATGTCGCCCTCGCGGAAAATGCTGGCGGCGTTCATCTCGGCGAAGACAGCCTGCCGGTTAAAGAAGCGAAGCAACTGCCGCGCAGTCTCTCCGCGCCTCCCACCAACTCAGATTTCCTGGTCGGCGTATCCTGCCACTCCATTTCATCTGCCCGCCAAGCCGCAAACGATGGCGCAGACTACATTTTCTTCGGCCCCATTTTCGCCACGCCTTCCAAAGCTGCCTATGGACCTCCGCAGGGCCTGCAACGTCTCTCCGAAGTCTGCGCCGCCATCCCCGTCCCAGTCCTGGCCATCGGCGGGATCACCGTCGCAAACGCCGCCTCCTGCCTCACCGTCGGCGCAGCGGGCATCGCCGCCATCCGCCTCTTCCAAGACTCGTCCGGCATCGACGAAACAGTCAACGTCCTCCGCTCCATTAGGTTGTAACAAATCCTATCGGCCCTGAACTCAGGCTTGATGCGAATGTGCGCTTTACTGCGGGAACGCGCTGCGTCCTCACCCATCCACACCTCTAGCCATCGCAAAAAAACTATGGCAAAATAATTCACATGGGAAACAAAGACGCACGAAAACGCGAAGTCAAAAAGAAGCCCAAGCAAAAGCCTACTGCCGCGGAACTCAATCGCGCCGCGCAGCTGATCAGGCCCATCACTCCTCGCTAACTTTAGCGCGGAGTTTTGCCTATAGCGTGCGACGCTCGCGGGGTCACTCGGCTAGCAAAGCTTGGAATTCTTCCACTCGCTCGTTCGGCACCGCCACCAGATTGGCGTCATACAGTTCCAGTTCCGTCGAAACCGGAATCAAACTGCTATCCGCCGCCAGCGCAAACCACCGGTAATTCAATCTCAGCATGAAGTGAATAATCTCTCGCGCCGCATAGCCCCACGGGTTGGTCCGCAAATCCTGCACTTCCACCAGCATCGCTGGACGAAATTTCTTCAGCGTTTCCTCGGCTCCGTGCAGAAATCCCAGTTCCGCTCCCTCGATATCCAGCTTCAGAAAATCGATCTGCCGCGCGCCAAAGGTCCACATTACGTCGTCCAGTCGGCGCACTTCCGCCGCCACTTTTGTCGTCGGCTCCGGCACTACCGGCGGTCGCAAACTGTTACACCAGTCCTGCGAACCCTCCACCATGAACAACTCCGCCACGCCCGATTCATTTCCCAGCGCCCATGGTCGAATCTGCACATTCGAGCACCGGTTCACTCGCACATGCCTCTCCAGCCGTCGCCGTTCCCGGGCCGAAGGCTCGAACGCAATCACCGCGCCGCTGCGTCCCACTCGCTTGGACATCAGCAGCGTATACAATCCGTGGTGCGCGCCTACATCCAGCACCGTCATTCCTGGCCGCAGCACCTTCTCCGCAAATCGCGTTTCCACCCCCTCAAAGCTTCCGTAGGTCAATTCCTGATCTAGTGCGCTTTTTTGCGCTAACCACCACGCTCCAAATGGCAATCGCAAAGGAAGTGGCATCCCCGGATAAATTCGACGCGCCCGGTTAGCCACCGTCACATATTTTAGCCGTCGCGAACTCGCCAAAAATCTTCCCACTCGCCGTGTGATCGATCCCTTCGGAGCCGCCCCAGCATCCCGCGCCCACGGATCCCGCTCGTCCCGCGGCTCGCTCAACTTCTCAAACCCCGGCAGCAGCACCGCTTCATATGAGGCAAACAAAACCGTCCGCCGCCGCGCATGTTCCGGCGTCTCGCGAAAATCGTCGTGGTCCGGCATCGCCGCCACCCGGCAGACCGCCTTGAATCCCGCGCGATACAGCATCTTCACCAGACATCCTTCGCTGGGATACAGCGCAATCTCCGTCAGGCTCTGATCCTCCTTCGAAGGTTCTTCGCGCAGCATCATTCCCGGCCCGCTACCGGGCAAGCACATGCTCTCCAGCAACAGTGCTTTCCCCGTAAGTGACCGCAAATGCCGGATCGCCAGCATCGGATTTTCCAGGTGGTACAGCAATCCGAAACACAGCACCAGATCCGCCTGCCCGGCCTCCAAAATATTCGGATTCTCGATGTCTCCCTGTTCAAACGCGATCCCTGGGAAGCGATTGCGTGCTTCCACCACGTTTTCCATACGGCCGTCGAACCCGCCCACGCTTAGTCCGCATTCCGCCAGCGTCTGCGCAAAAAATCCCACTCCGCAGCCCGCGTCCAATGCGGTGGACAACCCCATCGCCGGCTTCAAGTCCGCGATCACTCGCCGGATCGTCTCGCCCCGCGCCGCAATCAACTTCAAATAGTGTTTTTGGTCAAACTGGGTGAGCGTAATCGCGACGCTGTGCTTTATCTGTGGAACACTGATTCCCGGATTTGAAAATATCGCCGAATTTATCGCGGTCATGGCAGAAGATTCTCCGTCTTCTCTTCCAGGGGCTGGGGATACCCACGAAAGATCGTCGTTAAATTGTCAAACGTCTCGGATTCAGAAGATTCGGACCCACGCATTCACATTCGCGCCGGCAAGCCCGCATCCCTTTCACTTCAGAGCGAAAGCGCCAACCATCTAAATTCTAGTCAGCACTCAAGAAGTCTCGCGCTCCGGCTAGCCAACACCGAAGTTCACGCATAGTAAATATATTTAAAGAATTAAGCAAGCACATTCATTATCACACAGTACATTCCCATTTTGGGAAAGTACCGCTGCGACATTACCGCCGCTTCAGCAATCAGCTTTGCGCTCTAGGCGCGGAAATCGCCCGTTCACCCCCAACACGCGCCTCGAGGATCGCCAGCGCTGAAACCGAGGCGCTCGCCATCGACCGTCAAATTTTGTAGGAAAGTTTGTCTAACTACTGTCTATCCAGCCGCTTGCGAAACTCCTCGCTTCGCTTCACTCTCAAACCACGCAATCGTCTCTCTCAATCCATCCCGAAACGCAGTCGTCGATCGCCACCCAAATTCTTCCGCTGCCCGCGACGTATCCAGACACCGTCGCGGTTGCCCATCCGGCTTGGTCGCGTCCCATTTCACCGCGCCCTCAAATCCCACCAGCGACCGAATCTCCTCCAGCAGATCCCGCACGCTAATCTCTTTCCCAGACCCCAAATTCACCGGCTCGGCCTTCTCGTACTTCTCCGCCGCCAGCACAATCCCCGCCGCCGCGTCCGCAGCATAAAGAAACTCTCGAGTCGCGCTCCCTGTCCCCCATGCCTCAATTTCCTGGGCCCCCGAAACCTTCGCCTCCCAGCATTTCCGGATCAGCGCCGGAATTACATGCGAACTCTCCGGATCGAAATTGTCCCTTGGACCATACAAGTTCACCGGAGTTAAAAAAATCCCGTTCATTCCGTATTGCTGCCGGTAAGCCTGCAACTGCACCAGCAGCATCTTCTTCGCCAGTCCATATGGCGCGTTCGTTTCCTCTGGATACCCATTCCAAAAGTCTTCCTCGCGAAATGGCACCGGAGTAAATTTCGGATAGGAACAAATCGTCCCCGCGCAAACAAATTTCTCCACACCAACCGTCCGCGCCACTTCAATAACGTTCAGCCCCATTGCGGCATTGTCGTAAAAAAACTTCCCCGGATTCGCCCGGTTCGCTCCGATGCCCCCCACCACCGCTGCAAGATGAATAAAAATGTCCGGTCGCGCTTCCTGGTAAAGCCGCTGCGCTTCCGGCTTCTCCCGCAAATCATAGTCCCGGCTGCGTGGAACGATGATCGTCTCGCACCCCTCGGCTCGCAATTTCTCCACCACAAACGATCCCAAAAATCCGTGGCCGCCGCTGACCACCACTCGTTTATTTCGCCAAAACGTCATGATCGTTAGTCGTCTCCGTAAACCCAATGATTTGTGTTCTTAGCAAAATCCCCAACAATCCCACGGCCTAAAAACACTATCAATGTCAATGCTGAAAAGCCTGTCCCGTAACCGCTTGCACCATTCGCGTCACCGAATTGTGCCAACGGTTCCAATGCCCAATCTTCTGTTCCAGAATTTCTTTCCCACGACCCCGCGGTTCCAACCCCGCCGCTTCCACATCCGCATCCACCATAATCGCCACCAAATCCTTAAACCCGATCTGCGGCTCCCAGCCCAGCTTCGTTCGCGCCTTCGTCGTATCCGCGATCAAAACATCCACTTCCAGCGGCCGCAAGTATCGATCTGAAAACTTCACATGTTTCTTCCAGTCCAATCCCGCGTAACCAAACGCTTCCTCCACAAACTCCCTCACCGAATGCGCTTCGCCCGTTCCAATCACATAGTCGTCCGCATTGTCCTGCTGCAGAATTTTCCAAATCGCCTCCACATATTCCGGCGCGTATCCCCAGTCCCGGCGCGCATCCAAATTCCCCAAAAATAGCGACTCCTGACGCCCTGCCAAAATCGCCGCCACGCTCCGCGTAATTTTCCGCGTCACGAACGTCTCGCCTCTTCGTGGACTTTCGTGATTAAACAAAATCCCGTTGGCCGCAAACAATCCATATCCTTCGCGGTAGATCCGCGTCGTCCAGTGCGCATACACTTTCGCCGCCGCATACGGACTCCGCGGCACGAAATTCGTCGTTTCACCCTGCGGAGGCGCCGCCGCCCCAAACATTTCCGAACTCGACGCGTGATAAAACTTCGTCTTACACCCGCTCCGCCGTATCGCCTCCAGCAACCGCATGGTCCCCAGTCCCGTGATATCCCCGGTGTATTCCGGCATATCAAAGCTCACCCGCACATGACTCTGCGCCGCCAGGTGATACAACTCATCCGGCTTCAAGCTATACAGCAAATTCAAAACCCACTCCGTGCTCGACAAATCCCCGTGGTGCAAAAATAATCGCGCTGCCGGATCGTTCGGATCCTGATACATGTGGTCGATCCGCGAAGTGTTAAACGTGCTCGCTCGCCGAATCAGCCCATGCACTTCGTACCCTTTCGACAGTAAAAGCTCCGCCAAATACGACCCGTCCTGCCCAGTAATCCCCGTAACCAGCGCCCGCTTCATCTATCTTTCCTCCGCATATTCAGACCGTCCAGTGTAGCCCCGCCTCCGCGAAAAATGCGAGCGTCGTCCGCCCCAACAAAAATCCCAGCACTCCTCACCAAAAATATCGCATTTTCACCATACAGCGCGTGTACATAGTTCACCTTACATAAATCGCCACCATAATATGGCAACCTCGTACCCTTATCAGTGTCCTAAATCTGTGGGAGCTTGTCGGGCTTTGGGGATCCCGTCTGCTTCCCAGAACTTTCGCTTGGGAGAAAACATGATCTGGGGTCACAAGTCCTCGCTGTCCCTGTGCTATATCTCTGTCCTTTTTCTTCTTGCCGGTTGCGGTGGCGCTCAAATGCAAATGACTCCGCAGCCGGTCGCCATCTCCGTAACTCCTCAATCCGCCGCGCTCGCTCCTGGTCAGACCACGCAATTCACCGCCATGGTCACCGCCTCCAATCCTGCCGTCACTTGGTCCGTCAACGGCGTCATGAGCGGCAACTCCACCGTCGGCACCATCGACTCCACCGGCAAATTCACCGCTCCCTCCACCGCGCAAGGTGAAAAAGTCACCATTTCCGCCACCAGTATGCAAGACGCCACAAAATCCGCCGCCGCCACCGCCAGAGTTGTCGCCCCCGGCTCCGTCGCCCCCACTGCCAATCCGCAAGTCGCTCTCTTCACCATCAGTCCGCCCGACGACGCCAACGTCTCCGTCCAATTCGGCACCGACACCACTTACGGCCTCACCACTTGGACTCAGCCGACCACCCAAGCCGGTGCCGCCGTCAGCCTTTTCGTTGCCGGTATGCGCGCCAGCACTCTCTACCACATGCGCGGCGTCGTCCAATTCAGCGACGGCACACAATTCATGGACGCCGACCGCACCTTCACCACCGCCGCCCTCCCCGCCGCAAAAATTCCCACCATCACCGCCACCACCACTCCCGGCATGACTCCCCAACCCGGCATCGAGATCCTCGACATCACCACCACCACGCAATTTCCCGTCGCCGCCACTGACCTTAGCGGAAACATTATCTGGACCTACGATCCCGGCCTTCCCAATCAAGTCGAAGTCAATCCCATCAAATTGCTCCCCAACGGCCATTTCCTGCTCAATTTCAGCGGCCCGCTTGCCGACGGCTCAGATTCCGTAATCCAGGAAGTCGACCTCAGCGGCACCCTAATCTGGCAAATGACCGTCGCGCAACTCAACACCGCCCTCTCCGCCGCCACCTGCTCCGGTTGCAACATTACCGTCACCGGCACTCACCACGATTTCGTCCTCCTCCCCAACGGACATCTCATCGTCCTCGCCGGCCTAGAAAAATCCATCTCCGGCGTTACCGGCCCTGTCACCGGCGATGTCATCATCGATCTCGACCAAAATCACAAACCCGTCTGGATCTGGAACGAGTTCGATCACCTCGATATCAATCGCCGTCCCTTCATGTTCCCCGATTGGACCCACACCAACGCCATCCTCTATTCCCCAGACGACGGCAACCTCATCATCTCCATCCGCCACCAAAATTGGCTCCTCAAAATTGACTACAATAATGGCGCCGGCGCGGGAGACATCCTCTGGCATCTCGGTTTCCAGGGCGACTTCGCCCTCCAGGGCGTAACCGACCCCACCGATCCCTCCAACTGGTTCTTCGCCCAACATGGCCCGTCCTTCGTCACCGCCAACACCAGCGGAAAATTCTCCTTGGTCCTTTTCGACAACGGTGACGACCGCGTCTTCCCCTCTGGCGTGACTTGCGGTACCACCGGCCAGCCGCCGTGCCTCTTCAGCACTGTTCCGCAGATCGATCTCGACGAGTCCGCCAAGACCGCCACGATCAGCTTCCATCCCACCGCTCAGTTCTATTCCTTCTTCGGTGGTAATGCCGAGGTCCTCAAAAATGGCAATGTCGAGTTCGACGAAGCCTCCACCAACTCCACCGCCACCGCCGGCTCCATCTTCGAAATCACCAAGACCTCTACTCCACAAACCGTCTGGCGCATGGATGTCAGCACCAGCCTCTACCGCGGCTTCCGCCTACCCAGTCTCTACCCAGGCGTCCAATGGTGAGGTACTGGCGGGTCTTCAGACCCATTCTTTTGACGACGTTGACCTGTGTGCCCGGTCTTTAGAACTGTTCTTCTGACAAATCGCCATTCCCACTATCGAGCACGCATCACCCATTTATTCTGGCGATCCTCGATCATCGGCGGTAAATCCGCCCCGCCCAGCTTATATAAGCTTTTCAGCACCACGTGCTGCCACAGCCCTCGCCCTTTCGGTAGCGACCTTATTACTCGCCCCATCCCGCGAAATCTGCGGATCGCTTTTCCGCGCGCAATCGTATTCAACTCCCGCTCCACAATTTCCTCGCACGCTTGATCGTATTTTTCCCGGCCCGCAAAACTCATCGCGTCCGCGTGAAACCGGTATCCCGCGATCAGCGCGTCCACCGCATAAATTTGCGTGTAGCGGAAAAATCGCACCCATAATTCAAAATCTCCAGCCGCTCGATCTTCCGTGCTCATCGCCCCACCCGCCCGCTCCCACAATCCTCTTCTCCAATACGTCGATTCCTGCTGGATATATTTATTCGCACCCGCCAAAAATCGATACCGCGACCAGCGCGGCAGCGCCTGTATCAAGACCGGCATTCCGCTCTCGCTGAACGACGTCGGTCGCCCCGTGATCCATTCCACCTGCGGAAATTGCGCAAACACGCTCCCCACCACAAACAGTCCATGCGTGTGCAATTTGTCGCTGGAGTTCAGCCATCCCATCACTTCGCCCGTCGCCCGCGAAAATCCCGTTTGCAGCGCCTCATAAACATTCTTATCTTTCTTGCTTACCCACCACGCCAGATCTTTTTCGTATTTCTTGATAATTTCTACCGTCCCGTCCGTCGACTCCCCGTCCACCACGATGTACTCCAGATTCGGATAGCCCTGCCCAATCACCGACCGTATCGTCTCCTCCAGATACCCCGCGCCGTTATACACCGCCGTTACCACCGTAATTCGCGGCCACACAATTCCCCCCGCAGCCGCAATTCCTTCCGCTGCTACTCGTTCGTTCAGCGTAATCTCGCTCATCGCTTGTTTTTAGGAGCCATAGAGATTCGACTGAAATATCTTGTGTTGCGACGGCAGAAACACCATATCCATTTGCCAAAACGACTGGTCCAGAGGCCTGACCATCAGGTCAAAAATATCCGCGCAGCGAAATCCCCGCGGTTCCAGGTAGGCGCACAATTCATGGAAACGCAACGCACCTCGGCAGATCGTAAAATTGTAAGCCTCGATTATCAGCATTGCCGCCTGAGAAAGCACCGTTCCCGCACCTTCCAGAATCGGTACCTCAAACCCATGCGTATCCAGTTTCAACAGATATGGCCCTCGTAGATCGCGCTCTCTCACCAGCGTGTCCACCGCTCGCATTGGTATTACTGTGTCGTTTGTTTCAAATGCCGTTTCGGAAGCAGCTCCACCCAGCGGTCTGTCCGCGTCAAAGTGAATTTGTCCGTCGCGATTCCCAGCCGCACACAACGCGTAGTCCACGTTCCCATGCGTCGCCTTGAACTCCTTCAACGCCAGACCGTGCGCCGCTTCTTGTGCCTCCACCAACAGGTAGTTCGCTTCCGGAAAGTACTTCATCACCCTTTTCGACCAGGAACCGTTGGACGCTCCTACATCGATTACCGTTTGCACTATCACATCCCGGCGCCGCGCCATTACTGTGTCCAGGTCTGCCGTCCGATCTGTTGTCTGCTTCGTCCAGCCCCGCCTCTCGAGTTCTCGCCCAACCATCTGTTTAAACACCGTCGGCAGCATAGGCACCACTGGTCACAAAACTTTCTTCCTACACTGACAAGCAGCATTTACTCCCGACAAAAGTCGCTCTTGTTCGTGACTTCGCTCACGGTGTTCCCCGCCCTGCTCGCGGAACAGTTTTCTTCCGCTCCTCGCCCGCCCTAAATAATCGTTCCCGGTGGCGTCCAACCTCTTCGTGCGCGTACCAATCGCGCAATTGATAAAATTTTCGAGGAGGCAGCAGCAGCATCGCCGCTCCCGCCACGCAATATTTAAAAAACAAATATCCCACCGTCGCCTTTTTATTCTCCTGACGAAAATCCATCATTTCCGTCCGAAAAGTTTTCAGCGGACTTCCGCCAAACGTCCGCAAGCAAAACCGATTTACCTCCACCCAATTCGGATCCAGCAATGCCGACACGCATTCCTTCCTCACTCCCAATCGCTCCAGCATCGGCGCGATCAAACTATACGAAAGGTCCACCATTTCGCATTTCCGCCGCACTTTCCTGCCATCCGCTCCATCAATCGCATACAAATTATCCGGGTGCCTCCGGTAATAGGAAAGTGGCGTCTCCAGCACCAGCACTCTCATCGCCATTGCCGCCACCTGAATCGGATTGTCCGCCGAAAAAATCAGCGCCTCGGGAATCGGCATGATCCGCTCCAAAAGTTTTCGCCGCACCGTCAGTGCTCCCATCGGCAAAAAATGCCAGCAGTCCAGAGCCGCGCGCGCCGCCTCCGGAGTCCCCAAATTCAGTTCGGTCCGCTGCGCCGGACCACAAACCTTCAGCTCCTTCGTTTCCTCGAAAAATTCGTAATACGCATGACTCACCGCCGCGACCTCGTGGTTATGCTCCAAAGCCTCAAGCACCGCCGCGATCTTCCCCTTCTCGAACCAATCGTCGCCATCCAAAATCGCTACCAACTCGCCTTTGCACTCCGCAAATCCCGCATTAAACGCCGACGCTTGCCCGCCATTT
Organism: Candidatus Acidiferrum sp.; assembly: GCA_036495905.1. Classification (GTDB taxonomy): domain Bacteria; phylum Acidobacteriota; class Terriglobia; order Acidiferrales; family UBA7541; genus Acidiferrum. Next base: position 1,334 of record DASXMB010000046.1, on the reverse strand, counting down.
TTCTTCCGCACCACTCTCACCCGTGGCGCAAATTTTGCGACAATCTCTGGCGTCCGATCCGTTGACCCATCGTCCACCACTACAACTTCCATCTCTGCCGCCGGCAGTCCTTGCTCCACCACGCTGGTCAGCGTCTGCTCGATATATCTCTCGTGGTTGTACGTATCTACCAAAATGCTGATTAACGGTTTCATCTAGCGCCCACGGCTCCATCGCTCGCCACTCTCTCCAACTCTCGCGCAAAATCCGCCGCTGGATCCGCCGAAACCCACTTCCGCACATCCACCGCCGCCTGTTCTCCCATTTCCCTCAATCGACCGCGCGCTTCCCACGCCCGATTCATCGCTTCATCCACCAATTCCACGGTGGCCGCCTTCGCCAAAAATCCGTTCACTCCGTCGCGAATTAAATCCCGGTTTCCGCCCACATCCGTCGCCACACACGGGCGTCCGCACAACATCGCTTCTACCACCACCAGAGGCATTCCCTCGAATCGAGAGGGCAGCACCAACGCGTGATGTTTTCGCCAAATTTTTTCAATATCGCTCTGCTGGCCTGCAAACTCCACGGATGTCAGTTTCAAGTGTTCCGCAATTCGCCGCAGTCCTCGTTCATGCGGACCTTCACCAATCAGCGATAACCTCACTCGCCGCTCCCGCCAATGCGGCAACCCCAGCACCTCTAACAATACGTCCTGCGCTTTTGAGATCACGTCCAGCCGCCCAACATGCGCCAGTGACAACTCGTCTGGGCTTTGCGCAGGCCACGGCAAACTTACGTTGTAGCCGACGTTGAACGGATTTCGCACCACTTTCCCATTGCTCAGTGGACTGCCAAATTGCCGTCGGCTTAAATCCAGATTCGCCTGAGAAACGAAGTACGCTGCACTTGCTCGCTGATAGCACCGCGACAGGTCTTCCGCGCTGTCGTCGTCCGGCCAACAATGCGGTACCGCGCTTTGCGCTACTATTGCGTAGCGGCAACCGGAATCTCGAATTGCGCGCAGCCAGTGATGCGCGTCACGGTTGTCACCCTGGGAGACCACTACCAGATCCACTCCGTTTCCCATGGTTTGCACATAGTTCAGATAATATTCCGGCGCTGGAAAAATCTTCCGAATTTGCCGTGTTATGAAGGGCGGAATTTTACCTTGCTCGGTCCGGTAAAAAACCTGGCAACCCGCCTCTCGCAGCTTTTCTACTCTTGGATTTGGCTCGCCCCAATCCTTTGCGCTTACCGACACTGCGTTGCCCGCACGCGCCAAATGCGCCGCCGCCTCACTCCACAACGGCTCGCTGCCGCCCCAGCGGTGCCCTTCATTCGCCATAATGAAT
>DASXMB010000045.1:0-1737 GCA_036495905.1 Candidatus Acidiferrum sp. | reverse complement strand
CGACACGCCGGATGGACCGCGGCAAACGATTCCGCGCAGCCAGTGGAGTTTTGCTCACACCGTGGACGCGAAAGTTACCGCCGATCCTCATTTCATTCACCTGGACGGCGGATTTCAGGCTGGCAAAATCTATGAACTCGTCTACGAAGCAAAAGATCCCGTCGTTGCAGGCCTCGGCCTCGCGGCGGTGCGCGATTTTCTTTCGTTTCTGAAATACGATCCGCAATCCACTGCGCCCGTTCATCGCGTCTATGCCGTCGGCATTTCGCAAAGCGGCCGGTTCCTCCGCCATTTTCTTTACCAGGATTTCAACGCCGACGAACAGGACCGCCAGGTGATGGACGGCGTTATCGCGCACGTCGCTGGAGCCGGAAGAGGCAGCTTCAATCATCGTTTCGCGCAGCCCTCGCGCGACGCGCAGCCCCTCTCGAGCATTTTCTTTCCGACAGATTTGTTTCCCTTCACCGATCTTCCGGAAACCGATCCGGTCAGCGGCGAAACAGCCGGGTTTCTCGATGCTTCTAACAAATCCCATAAGACGCCAAAACTTTTTTTGACCAATACCTCTTACGAATACTGGGGACGCGCGGCGTCTCTGATTCACACCTCGCTGGACGGTACGAGCGACGCCAAGATTGGCGACGATGTGCGCGTCTATTTGCTGGCAGGTCTGCAACATTTCTCTGCGGCGTTTCCGCCGGCAAAGAGTAATCCCGGTGCACCCGACTCGAACGCGCAGCAGCGCTACAATCCAAATCCGGTGCAGTGGTACTGGCGTGCGCTAATCACGGATATGGATCAGTGGGTGAACGACGGCACGGAGCCGCCGCCCAGCACCTACCCAAAAGTTGCCGACGCCACTTTGGTCCCGCTGGCGAAATGGGCCTTCCCGAAAATTCCCGGCGTCAACAAGCCGCATGAAGCGAGTCTCGCGTACCATCTCGATTTTGGCCCGCAATGGAAAGAAGGGATCGTCAGCCTTGAGCCTCCCAAAGTTGGAAAGACGTTCGTGGTGCTCGTTCCGCAGTCGGACGCCAATGGCAACGATCTGGGCGGCGTCAGCCTGCCGGAATTGCAAGTTCCGCTGGCGACCTACACGGGTTGGAATTTGCGCGATCCGAGCATCGGTCTTTCTGATTTGCGGCTCAGTTTTTACGGTTCGTTCATCCCTTTCGCGAAGACCGCGGCGGAGCGTGAGAAAACCGGCGACCCGCGACTTTCCGTTGCAGAGAGGTATGCTTCGCGCGATGAGTATCTGGGCAAATTCGCGGAAGCGGCCATGAAATTAGTCCATGAGCGTTTTTTGCTGCGCGAGGATGTGCCTTCACTGCTGGAGCGCGGCAAACGCGAGTGGGACGAAGTGGTGGGACAGAAATAGCTTCGCGCCTTCGAGCGAATGAAAATCCGAAGATGCGTCGGGCCCGCAAAAACTGCTTTTGTGCGCGGATCGTGTAAACACTTGGAGGACAGATGAATCGGAACCGGCGGGACATTTTGAGGGGCGGAAGTCTTGCGCTGCTGGGTAGCGGCCTTTTCAAGCGCATGGACAAGGTTGATGGGATGCAAACGCAAAGCGCGGGGGGCTCGCTGGCGGAAATGGTGAAGAGCCGCGCCTCGGGCACCAGCGAAAAGTTGCTGCTCGGACCGACGCCCGGTGAAGAAGGTCCGCCGGAACCCGCGAAAGTGGACCGTTTGCCGCTGGAGTGGAACAAGCGAACGGTCGCGCGTTTCAAAGAG
>DASXMB010000044.1:0-9038 GCA_036495905.1 Candidatus Acidiferrum sp. | reverse complement strand
GAAAGTGACCAACTGCCCGGGAGTGACCGGTACGAAGGCGTTCATGGCCACGATTTGCGGTCCCGCAGAGGAAAGCTGCATGTAGCCGCTGCCGGAGTGGGCGCGAGTGGCGTCGGTGACAGGAACAGCCCCCGCCGAAAGACTCCAGCCCGACGACCCCTGCTCGAAGCCCGAGTTCGAGAGGCCGCCGACAGGAACTGTGGCGACGCGTTGGCCACCAAAAAATATGTATTCGTTTAGCGTGTTGCCAGCGGCATCGGTTTCGGCGATAACTTTGCCGCCGAAGCCGTACCAGTATAGTTTGTTACCGGCCTTGGCAACCCGGTGTCCGTCGCCGTCGTAGAGGTAGTTTAGGCCGCCACCAGATTTCAGTTGGCTTTCGGCATCCCACGCGTATGTATTGATTCCATCGGCGAGCGTATTACCAGATAGATCATAAGTGAGGCCCGAAAGGCGATTGCTGCCATCGGCGGTTTTGCTGAAGCCGCTTTCTTGTGAGCAGCCAACGTACGCTGGATCCGTGGTCGCGGCTATCTGCGTCAAGTTGGCCCATGCTCCGTTTGTAACGCCGTCATACTGATAGGTTTCACCCCAGCAATGAGTTGGACTTGTTGTATGTGTCGAAGAAGTGGATGAAGATGTAAGGCGGCTAACCTGATCGTACACGAAAGTCTGAGAACGAGTGGAATCCAGATTGTTGATGACTGAATAGACGTGACCCGCATTCTTCGACGTCGCGGGGTCAATAAAATTGTAGGTGAGGTCAATTGCAGTTCCACCAATTGAAGATGCTTTAAGTTCGCTTGGCTGGAGACGTGAATTGTAACTGTGCGTAATATTGATGCCCCCGAAGGAGGCTGTCTGGCCAACGGACAGGGCATAAAAAGTGCCTTGCGGCGTATAGCAGGTGATATTGCTGAGGCATGAGGTGCCAGGAGAAGTTTGTAAGCCGGTAGCGTACGTGATCCCATTGGTGCTGTCCGCTGCGGAGATGGGGCGGTCTGCGGCATCGTACGCATAATTTACAACGCGGCCCGTGGGGTAAATCGCTTGAGTAACATTGCCTGACAGATCCAAGAAATACGTGCTGGTTTTGGTGATGTTAGCCGGCGAACTATTAGTCGTGCGCTGGTCGACGTGGACGCTACGGTGACTAGAAGAGTCCACTTGGAAGCTCCAAGCTTCGGAACCGGCACCGTCCGTCATTCCCGTGCGGTGCCCAACATTTTGGCAAGCCGAGAGTCCCAGACAATTTGGCTGGTCGTACGAATATGTAATCGTTGGATCGCCATTGGAATAAGTGATTTGCGTAACGCGGTGGAGGACATCAATTGGGCTAGCTGTGGGACTGTAGTTCACAGTGATGCCTCGGGCGTCGGTCTTGGAGATAAGAATTCCGTCGTCGTTGTACGAGTACGTGATATTTCCCGACTCGGGGTTGTTCGAAGTGAGAAGATGGGAAAGCGAATCGTAGGTAAAGCTACGCTGATGTGAGCCGTTCTGAACAACAGCAGTAAGGTTACCCAAGATATCGAACGTATAAACGGTGGCCCAGATAGGCTCGCCAGAGCCAGGGCAGCCGGTAGATGCAACTCCGGCGCCAATTGCGTTCGGTTCGTCTACCTCAGCGATTCGGCCTAGCGCGTCGCTAATGCTGCGCCGCCATTTTCCTGTTGGATCGGTAGCAAGAGTGGAAGCGCCGCAGTACGCGGTTGCGGAGACAGAGCCATCAGGGTAGGTGACCGAAATTCTTCGGCTGAGTGCGTCGTAACCGTACGATTTTGTGCCAGCAGAGGTGGTGACGTCTGCCCCCGAGCGGTAAGGGTTGGAGGTTGTAGAGACTCGACCGAGGCTATCATAGGCAGTGTCCGTGTAGATGGTACCCTGAGGATCAGATGTAAGCTGAAACTGGACGGCGCGGCCAACGCCATCAATAATGGCTTTCGTTGTTTTGCTTAGACTGATGTTGATTTTTTGTGTGGTCGTGATGTTCAAAGGAAAAGAAGCATTGTAGCAATTGGATCCAACGACGTCGCTATAGCATGCATTCGTTTGACCACCGTCTGGCAAAACCGTCTGGATTGGACGATTCATCAAATCGTAGGAGATCGTAGTCATCTGGCCGTTGGGGTCTTTTGTAGAGGCGATCGTCCCTGAGCACGAATTTATGGAGGTGGTAACGGTCTGAGCCAAGGGGTTTGTAACTTTTGTCAGGTAAGCCGCAGCGTTTCCGCCCGTTGGAAGACAAGTGCTATTTCCCCAAGAGTCCGCGTAGCTAAAATTGGTCGCGTGGTTAAGGGGATCGACGGTTGATGTTACGTTGCCAGCGTCGTCATATTGGTCGCGACTGGCGAGCCATACGCCATCCGTGTTGCGCCAGCTCATTATTGCAGTGAGATTACCGCGAGTCTTATAAGTCAGGGAGTAGGTCGAATCGTGTTGAACAGCGCCGCTGGCTGTAAGACCCGCAGTATAGCTATCGTATTCGTACTGAGTTTGAGCGCGGATGTTACCCGCGGAATCTTTGATTTGAGAAGTGGCTGGCCTATTCAAAATGTGGATAGCGTTGGAAGTATAGTCCTGGCTATTTATCGGATTTAGCTTTAGCCAGGTATTAACAGTCTGTCGAAGTAAGGCGCCAGGACTTCCTGCACCGTAAGCATATTGGCTTTCGGAAACTATATTATCGATGTTGCGGGTGAAGCTGCTGGGGAAGATAGTGCCTTGGTGTTGAGCAAAGAGAACAATCGTATCGTATGAGGCCTCTGTTTTCGTAACTTGCCCTGAATCGTTGAGTGTCGTGGTGATTCGGATGGGAAGAGCCCAGTCCGATGGCATGTCTGCATAGTCGGTCTGGACTGTTTTTAGGAGAGTGGTTTCACCCGAATAGAAATACGTTAGCGTCTCGCGGCTTGAGAAGAGAGATGTACAGCAACCGGGAATTGTGAAACCGAACGAATGCCGAATACGGTTGCCGAGCGGGTCTCTTACGTCCAAGTACGCATTGCTCGTCATGGTGCCATCGACCGTTGGGGTGTACGTTGTCGTGTTTTCTGTGGCGCAACTGCCTGTAGCGGAAGGACATACATGGCGGGCTGTCAGTTGTCGGGAATCCGCCGGTTTCGATGCTCCGCCGTTACCGTCGAAAAACTGCCAGTTAGTTTGATACGCTGAATAATCGTAGCGAGTGTAGCCGCCCGTCGGGTAGCTGATCTTTGTCACCTCTCCGAAGGTATTGTATTGGAAGGTGTACGATAAGGCGTTGGGCAGAGTTAGCGTGCTTATAAGCGACGACGCGGAGGAACCAGCGCCTTGCGCGGGATTTGGGGTGGAAAAAGTCGGCGCTACGGTAACGCTGGTGTACGCCGCAGAAATTGTCTGGGGTGACCCGTTGGAGTCCTTGTAAGACAAACTCAAGAGTTGACCAGTCGTGCCCCAGTTGAAATTGATGATGCGGCCAACGGTGTCCGTGACGGACGTGACCTGGTTTCCGTGGCTTGCATCGGTACTTGCGATGTTAATCGTATTGCCGTTAGTGTCTTCGATTTTCGAGGCAATAGTTGTGAAAGTACTTCCGCTCATCGTCGCGGGAATCGTGAAATGTATTGTCGTGCCATCTTTAGTTAATAATTTATAGTCGGTCGGGCTGGTCGAATCGAGACGCAAAAACGTTGCGTCGTCCGAATCAGTGACATTGATGTTGTCCGCGGGCACCGGACCGTACGTGGGGTTCGCGGACGCCGAACCGTCATTCTGAAAACATTGCACACGATTGGCCAGAGAGTGTTTGCTGCCGTCACTTAAAGTAATGATGAAATGGCTGTAACAGTAAAGCAGTGGTTCGTTGGAAAACGGAACATAGGGAACGGCTTGCAGAACTGGCAAGTTCAATCGCCACCCTATTCCACCAGTTCCACCGGATACGATTGAAGGTATTGGAACCTCTGCCCGCCAATAATAGTTGTAGGGCGCGGCGGGAGAAAAGTGAAATAGATTCCATATCTTACTGTTGTATTGTAAAGATAGATCAATATTGTGGCCATTCCGTCCTGGGAGGCTGACCAGAGGTACTTCGAGACGGAGATTTCCGGTGCTGTAGTTAATGCTTTCTTGGACTCCACCGTAGGAATTGTACGGGACCGTGCCCGTTGCATTGCCGGCATTGATTTGAGGTATCGACTGCGAGCGAACCGCCGAACAGAGGAGGCCAGCAAGAATTGCGTACCTCAGACAGAAGTGTATTGCCTTGTAGCAAAGCGACACTTTTTGCACGGGTTGGACCTCCGAAAGGTGCCGTGCTTATACGTGAGGCGGGAGATAATGTCAATGCGTTACCGTACAGAGGGAGCTCGTCGCGGAGGGCTGCTGCGGTGAGTCACGAGACTCTGCCCGGCCGTGGCCGCCGGTCGCGGTGCGGGGCATGATTTGCTTTGCCGGGGGGCGGGAGTGCGGCATAATCCGGGCACACGGCTGCTATTGGTTCGATGCGTCAGCCCGGGAGGCATTGGTGAGCGATCGTCCATGGAGTTCCACGGCACCTCCGGGTGAATTCCGCACATTTATTTCGGCGAACGAAAGCCCGAAGGAGTTCACGCTGCGCGCGGTCATTCTGGGCGCGCTGTTCGGCTTGCTGTTCGGGGCGGTCACGGTATACGTGGGACTGCGCGCCGGGCTCACGGTGTCGGCGTCGATTCCGATCTCGGTGCTCTCGATCAGTATTCTGCGCGCGTTTGGGCGCTCCACCATTCTTGAAAATAATATTGTGCAGACCACCGGCTCGGCGGGCGAATCGCTTGCTGCCGGAGTGATGTTCACGCTGCCGGCGCTGATTTTTCTTGGGTTCGGATCGGAATTTACTTTTTGGCGAATTTTTCCGCTGGCGCTGCTTGGCGGCTGGCTGGGCGTGCTGTTCATGGTGCCGCTGCGCCGTCAGTTGATCGTGAAGGAACACGGCAATCTGGTTTTTCCGGAAGGCACGGCTTGCGCGGACGTTCTGGTGGCGGGCGAACGCGGCGGCTCTTTTGCTGGACGCGTTTTCTGGGGACTTGGTCTCGGCGGAATTTACACTTTCGCGATGAACACTCTGCAGGCGTGGACCGGGCAGCCGGAAGCGCGTCCTGGTTGGTTTCCTGGCGCGTCTTTCCGCGGCGCGATCACTTCCGAATATCTGGGCGTTGGTTACATTATCGGACCGAAAGTTTCTGGCATCCTGTTTGCCGGCGGAATTATTTCTTGGCTGGTGATGATGCCGGCGATCAAATTTTATGGGGCGCTGGCGGGCAACACTCCCATCTATCCTTCCACGATTCCCATTCCGCTGATGACGCCGGATCAGATCTGGAGCAGCTACATTCGTCCCATGGGCGCGGGCGCGGTGGCCGCCGCGGGACTGATCACTCTGCTGCGCACTATGCCTACGATTATTTCCGCGCTGCGTGCCGGGCTTAAAGACGTTCGCGCGCAAGACGGCGGTGACGGCGCATCCAGCCGCACCGATCGCGACGTTCCCATGCGCTGGGTAATTTTCGGCTGCGTTCTGATCGTCATCATGATTATCTTTCTGCTGACCTTCGCTCCCGTTTCTGGCGCGCAAACTTCCTGGTATCAGAATCTTTTCGCCGCCGTGTTCGTGGTCATTTTCGGATTTCTTTTCGTCACCGTGGCGGGGCGTATCAGCGGGTTGCTGGGCAATTCTTCCAATCCAATCAGCGGTATGAGCATCGCCACGCTTATGGCCACCTGCGCGATTTTCTTCGCCGCTGGATGGACTGCTCCCAAATATTCCGTACTGGCGCTGATGATTGGCGGGATTGTTTGCATTGCCGCCGCCATTGCCGGAGCGACTTCGCAGGATTTGAAAACCGGGTACCTTGTCGGCGCGACTCCGTTCTGGCAGCAAATGGGCTTGCTCATCGGCGTCACCGTTTCTACTGTGGCGATCGGAGCAACGCTTAACCTGATGAACAAAGGGCTCGAAAAATATATTCCCACGGAAATTCCAGTGAACATTCAGTCGCTGCCCAGCGGGGTCAAAGTTGAAAGAGACACGTTCACTCACCTGGGGAAGAACTATGTGCTGATCAATTCTCTCGGCTCGCATGAAGTTCCAGACGGCGAATATTTGTACGATGCCGGCGCGGGGAAAATCGAATACCAGTGGGCACAGGGGATCGGCAGCGAAAAAGCTCCCGCGCCGCAAGCTCGCCTGATGGCCACGGTCATCAGCGGCATTCTGAATCAGCGTTTGCCGTGGCGTCTGGTGTTGATGGGCGTCGCGTTGGTTGTCGCGGTCGAAATTCTTGGCGTGCGCTCGCTCGCTTTCGCGACTGGCTCCTATCTTTCTATCGCAACCACGGGAGCAATGTTTGCCGGAGGACTGGTTCGGGCGCTGGTGGAAGCCACTACCAAGAAAAAAGACGATAGCGAGGCCAGCCCTGGTGCGCTCTATTCCAGCGGACTGATCGCTGCTGGTGGCGTCTTCGGTCTGCTCGGAATCATCATCGCGCTTTTTCAGGATCCGGAGATCTCCAACCGCGTGCCGCACTGGCTGACCGCCGCGCTGCATCTTCCGTGGTCGCCGAAATTGTTTTCTTTGGGCCCGAAGCTGTGGCCCTCGCTGGCAGCGAATGACCAACTGCCTATGCCGACGTCCGCGCAATCTCTGCTCGGCATATTAATGTTCGGACTGCTGGCCGGCTCCCTGTTTTATTTCGCCAGGAAGAAGCTGGACCGATCTTAAAGTGAGCGAAATTCTTCGCTCGCGCGATGGTGGCGGGTTTTTCCTTGTGGGAAAATACTGAAATTGGGCGAATTCCAGCCGTGGACGAAAGGCGGTCGAGTGAGTAAATAGCCGCCAAAACCACACTTTGACGCCCAGCTTTGGCCGCCGTACACTGACCCAATCATGGCTTCCAGGTCCGGCATCCGAAATTACCGGTTCAGCTTCAACTTCTTTATTACGCCGGCCGTGCAGTGGCTGATAATCGCGAACGTAGCTGTTTTTATTGTCGAAGCGCTGATTCATTCGTTTTGGGGACAGCGGAGTTATGACCGTTTCGTTCTGTGGTTTGGGTTGGTGCCCTCCGCGGTTACGCACGGTTTTCGCATCTGGCAGCCTGTCACCTATTTGTTTTTGCACGATCTTTCGACGATCTGGCACATCATCACCAACATGTTTATGTTGTGGATGTTTGGCCGCGAGCTGGAAATTGTTTGGGGACGCGATCGCTTCCTTCGCTACTATTTTTTAACCGGAATTGGCGCGGGGCTGACCAACGTAATCGTGAAAACGATTCCGGTTTTTTGGGGGCACGCTCCTTCCGATGTTCCGACCATCGGCGCAAGCGGCGCGATTTTTGGAATTTTGCTGGCCTGCGCGATTCTTTTTCCGGATCGGCAGATCATCATGTTCCCGATTCCCATCAAGATGACCATGCGCACGTTCGTGATTATCATGACCGCGCTGGAATTTTTGGGCACCTTCGGAGTCGGCGGAGACAACATCAGCCACATTTGTCATTTCGGCGGAATGCTCGCCGGCTATTTTTATTTGCGCCGCGGCTCTTTTTTATACAGCGTGCGCAACAGCGTTTCCGACTGGAAATATCATCGCAATCGCAAACGGTTTCAGGTGTACATGAACAAACAAAAAAACGAGCCGCCTTCACGCCCCGACCGCTGGGTCAACTAAATTACATGTTGAGAAAAATTGTTAGAGGTAGTGAAGCGTAAAGATTTTTGATTTTTACGCGGTGCCGCCGATGACGTGGAATTTCATGAAGTTGGTGGTGCCGCGAATTCCCATGGGCGTGCCAGCGACAATTCCGATTACGTCGCCTTTGCGCACCAGGCGTTCTTCGAGCAAGCGTTTTTCGGCGATGACGGCGAGGCCATCGATTTTTGCAACGTCCGGAATATTGCGGGGACGCACTCCCCAAATCAGCGCCATGCGGCGACGAGTTTCCGCTTCCGGAGAAAACGCGATGATGGGAACCAGGGGACGGTAGCGCGAAACCAGACGCGCGGTGAATCCGCTGTGGGTAAATACCGCGATTACTTTCATGTGCAGCTCGCGGGAAGCGTGGCACACCAGTTCGGCGACGGTTTCCGCGACTTTTAATTTTTCCTGCGGAGCGGGACGCGGAAATTCCGCGATGCTGGATTCCGCCTCTTCGATAATTCGCGCCATCATGCTGACCGCTTCCACTGGATATTTGCCGGAGGCGGTTTCGGCGGAAAGCATGACGGCGTCGGAACCGTCGAAAATCGCATTGGCCACGTCGGAAGCTTCGGCGCGAGTGGGGCGCGGATTTTCCGTCATGGATTCGAGCATTTGCGTGGCGGTGATTACCGGGCGGCGAAATTCCCGCGCTCTCGCAATAATTTTCTTTTGCTCCACCGGAACGCATTCCGGACTCATTTCGACGCCGAGATCGCCGCGCGCGACCATCACGCCGTCCGAAACGCGCAAAATAGCATCGAGACTTTCGATGGCTTCGGGTTTTTCAAGTTTGGCGATTACGGGAGTATCTTTTCCGGCGCGACGAATGAGCAATTTTGCGAGCAGAACATCTTCGGGACGGCGCACGAAGCTTACCGCGATATAGTTCACGCCTTGTTTCAGGGCGAAGGCCAGATCGGTGCGGTCTTTGGTGGTGAGCGCGGGAACGCGCAATTTTACGCCGGGGAGATTGATACCTTTGTGTTCGCCGAGCGCGCCACCATTAATCACACGGCAAATTACGTCCGAGCCGTGAACGCGCGCGACGCGCAATTCGATGAGTCCATCGGAAAGGAGAATGCGGTCGCCACGATGAACTTCTTTGGGCAGCGGGCGGAACACGGTGTTAACGCGAGTGGAATCGCCGAGAACGCGGCGAGTGGTGATTACAAAAGTTTGCCCCGCGCGCAGCAAGACTGGCCTGCCGCCAGCGAGAGGACCGGTACGAATTTTGGGACCCTGCAAATCGGCGAGAATGGCGATGGGCTTTTGCTGTTTGATGGCCGCGGCGCGCAGCAAGGCGATATTTTGCGCGTGT
>DASXMB010000043.1:0-12895 GCA_036495905.1 Candidatus Acidiferrum sp. | reverse complement strand
CGGGGTTTTGAAACCAGGGGCCAGCATTGGCGCGGTCTTCTGGACGCTTGAGGAATTGGTCGAGCAGACGTCGCGGTACAGACGGGGAGGCGATGCAATGAGCATCAACGATTTACCGGCGATTATTGGAACGGTTCTGATTATTGCCGGGCTCGCCCTGGTGGGCGTTTCCACCTGGTCCCGTGCCGCGGGGAGTGAAAAGACCACTCAGGCCGGGGCGCTCATCATTGTGGTCGGCGCATTCCTCTTGGGGCTGTCGATATTCGTGTCGCATGGAAAATAGGACTCAGGTCCGCGCGCCATTCAAATTACGACCACTACCGCCTGTTCACGACTGTTGACTGTGGCTTGAGTACCTCCACGCGACGGATCGGTAGCGCCTTTTCAGATTTTGCTCTTCCTTTCCGGTGTGCTACTTTGTGGCTCCTCTGCGTGACTGGCTGCTGGGCTCGCAACAAGATTCGCTCAAATAATGAGGTCAATATGAAAAGAGAACGCCTGACACAGATCGTCCTGGTGCTCGTGGGGCTGTTAAATCTCGGCATAATTTATTTTCTATATATGGATCTGCGGCATTCCAGCTGGCTTTTGGTGCAGAAGAACGAGACCCATCCAATGTTTCTGAGCTTCTTTATTCCGGTGGGGGTCTTTCTACTCGTGGCCGCGAGGAGACCATCTGAGCATCGCTCGATGATTGCTCTGGCAGCTTGGTGGCACATTTGCCATGGCGTGGTAATGGCTATTCAAACCGTGCAAGCCCGGACTCACGGCGTCCACCGGGACTTTACTGATGTGATTTTTTTCCTTGTGATCGGAGTCGTCCTGTTAGCGCTTCTGCCGGCAAAACGAGAGGCACTCGCGCAAAAAGTTGCGTGAGCGAGCGCAGCCCCCCAAGAAACGGGATCAGTCAAATCCATGTCCGGAAATCTCATCTTTCTGCGTGTCGCCTTCCACCAGAGGTTCGACCGGGATGTGGTCACCTTCTTCCAGAGAGCGCTGAGCGATCACAAAGCCAATGACGTCAGGAAGTGGTTAGAGGCATCCGCCATTGGCTCGCTGCCGTGCCCACTTTTGACTTTGAACTTTGCTTTGCTTTGCTTTGTGCTTTGGACCTTGCCCTGGACTTTGCCTCAGGGTGCCCCACGGGACGATTTTGCACGTGGGGTTTTTCCCAACCCAAGCCTAAATCTCTCTATGCGACTTCCGTCCGAGTAACTCCAAGCGCGGGCGCGCAACTCCCACGAATCCCTGGCATTTTCTCCCACGCACGACTAAACTTCCCTTCACCGATTTTGGAGCACTTATGATCCGCTTTCTCGCCGTAGCCGCAATCCTCTTCGCCGTCCCCGCAGCTCGCGCCCAAGACCCTCAGCAACCGCCGCCTCCTCCCGCTCAAGAACCCTCCCGGGCAAAACCTCCTCTCACTCGCGTCCATATGGGCGGCAACATCACCGCCAAAATGCTTATGCACAAAGTCACTCCTGAGTACCCACCTGAAGCTCGGTACGACCGAATTCAGGGAACCGTCAGACTCCACGTAATCATCGGTAAAGATGGCAACGTGCAGTCTGCTGAAGTTGTCTCCGGACATCCGCTTTTGGCCAAAGCCGCAGTCGGCGCTGTGCGCCAGTGGCAATATCAACGCACGCTTCTTAATGGCCAACCCGTAGAAGTCGACACCACCGTAGACGTAATCTTTTCTCTCGGCGCTTAGCCATCGCTCAACTCAAGGAGCCTCTATGACCCGTTCACTCGCCATTCTATTTTCTGCTGTGATGCTCTCCGTTCCAGTCGCCCGATCTCAAGGCCCACAGCAAGCGCCCCGACCCGAAGAAAAAACTCCTGCAGCCAAACCCCGCGTCCCTCGTATTCACATTGGCGGCAACGCTGCCGTGAAACTGTTGAGCAAGAAAGTAAGTCCTGTCTATCCGTTTGAAGCCCGCCAAGGCAGAATTCAAGGAACGGTGCGCCTTCACGTCATTATCGGAACCGATGGTGGAGTTGTATCAGCCGAAGTTGTTTCGGGCCATCCGCTTTTGACGGAATCGTCCATCCATGCCGTGCGTCAATGGCAGTACAAACCTAGCCTTTTTAATGGGGAACCGGCGGAAGTTGACACCACCGTCGACATCATCTATTCGTTGGGCGCGCCGCCACCCTATTGATAGGTGACCCGGCAGGCAGACACCCGACAATTCGTAATACACCTTGCGGCAGAGTACTATCCAAACTATTCGAAACTAGTACCACTAAGTTATCTATTGACAGGATAACTAATTCGTGCTATCGTGAATCGTGACCATCGGCTGCTCCTTCTCATCCTCGCAGCCACAATTCCGTTCCTTACGCCACTTAAACAACACAACCCCTCCATTTCTCCCACCCTTTTGCTTTCAATCACTTACAAACCCCTTTTCTCGCAACCCCTTTCCTTTGACATCCTTACAAATTGCCGGGGGTGGGTGGGGGCAAAATTTTTCCCTTTCCGCGAGTCAGCCCTCAGAAATCAAACCGGTAACCCAAAATCATCTTCGCAATCAAATGATCCGTCGACCGTGTCATTCCCACTCCCAATCCAAAATTCACTTCCCACCTCGGCGACAAATTCAAATCAATCGCCGGAAAAATCTGGTGCTGCTGCTGGCTCAACGGCGAAAATTCCGTAGCCGGCCCCACCGACCCGTAATATTCAAGTCCGCCCGTAATTTTCTTCGTGAAGTCGTAACTCACTTTCACATTCGGCGAAAACACAAATCCTTGCCCCACATTCAATCCATGCAGCGATTTATCAAACGTCGGATTGAAAGACCAATACCATCGTCCCATCTGCTTATCGATAATCGGACGCATTTCCCAGGTCCACGAATCCACAGAAAATTGCCGTCGCTGATATCCAACTTCATTCGACAAACTCAACCCGACTGGCCATTTCCATTTCTTCGGTATCCGGAATCGCGGACGAATGTGATCGCCCACCCATTGCACTCCCTGCCCGCTTTTTTCCGACGTGAAAATGTAAAATCCCGTCTCAAACCAGTCCGTAAATCCGTGAGTAATCTCAATCGTCTCGTGCTGCGCGTGATTCGTTGGCAGCATTCCGTCCTGCACTGTTTTGCTGCCATCAATCGTAAAATTGCTGTGCAGCTCGAACATGGTATGTCCCGGCTCAACCTGGTCGTACGCATACACCTGAATTTCGTAATTGTCCTGTCCCCACGCGCCGGCTGGTCCGATTGCCGATACTCCACAGGTTGCGATGCCTAGTAAGGCCAACCGTATCAGTAGGTTCCGTCGCGCAACGATCTTCTTGAAGAAGTTCATCGCCAGACTTTATCCCTTTTCCGCTAGCCCCGCAAATCCCTTTCTTCATGGCCTGCCCGCCAAGCGTCGGCACAACCGCAGATCCCTGCCGCCTGCCAAGAAATTTACTCGCTTCGTCCGCCATCCCCCCTCTCAACAGCTTTTCCTCAGCCCACTCTTGCAATCGTTTGCTTACACCTTATTCATATGCTAGAAACTTATCCATTGGATGATGTACGTGGGTGTGAGTACCGGACGGAAAATTTAATCGCGAGGATATTCATCTCGTCAAAAGGCCCGCTAAGCGGAGCGTAAAGCTCACTAGTGTGCACGTCCTATTTTTCTGATTTGATTTCGTAATTTGACCTTCGAAAGGGGTTGTTCATGAAGCGCGCATGGAATTGTTTCACCGTTGGAATCTGTCTAACGCTATTCGCATTTCTCCTCACCGCAGCTCCCCGAGCCGCCGCTCAGTCCACCACCGACGGCGCCATCGGCGGGACAGTCACTGATCCGTCTGGCTCGGTCGTGACCGGTGCAACTGTCAATTCCAGAAATCTGGGCACGGACACCACCGCAAATGCGGTCGCTGACTCGACCGGCCATTACGTCATCGCCCACCTTGCGCCAGGTGTGTATTCGTTGGAGATTAGCGCTACCGGTTTCGCGGTGTACAAGGTAACCAATGTTACGGTTGAAGTCGGCCGTGTCACCACGATCGATGCACGCTTGGGCGTCCAGTCACAACAAGAGACTGTCATCGCCACCGCCGAGGCCCCAGTCATCGTCTCGGACAGCGCCGACTTCTCCACTAACATCAACAACACGACCATTGAGAATTTGCCGATTAACGGTCGCCGCTGGTCCTTTTTTGCCCTCAGCACGCCAGGCGCTGTACCCGATGGCGGCTTCGGGTTGGTCAGCTTTCGCGGAATTTCCGGCCTTCTCAACAACAATACGGTGGACGGTGCAGACAACAATCAGGCGTTCTTCAGCGAAGAGCGCGGTCGCACACGCATCAGCTATTCCACCAGCGAAGCCTCCATTGAAGAATTCCAGATCAATACCTCCAACTACTCTGCTGAATACGGACGTGCTGCCGGTGGCGTAGTTAATGCCGTCACCAAGAGCGGAACCAACCAGATTCACGGACAAGCCTTCTGGTATCTCCGCAGCAGCGATTGGGGAGCGATCAATCCTTTTTCATTTGAGAAGGAAGTTGTAAATGGAGTCAGCACCAACGTGGCGTTTCTGCCGGAAGACAAGAGACACCAATTTGGCGGCGGAATTGGCGGCGCAATTATCAAAGACAAACTCTTTTTCTTTTTCAGCGCCGACCAGCAACTTCGGC
Source organism: Candidatus Acidiferrum sp. (assembly GCA_036495905.1). GTDB lineage: Bacteria > Acidobacteriota > Terriglobia > Acidiferrales > UBA7541 > Acidiferrum. Next base: position 8,244 of record DASXMB010000043.1, on the reverse strand, counting down.
CTTTTCCGGCAGCCGCGAACTCTGGAACACCCAATGCGATTTTTGCGCCTTTGAGCACCGCCGAGGCCTCGACGCTGACCAGCCGGGGCATCGTGCCGACCAGCGCTCCCGTTTCCAATGCGCTCGCGTTCCTCACCGACCTGACTGGCACCGTGCCACGAAGGGGCGATCAGCTCATTCTTTTGCCTAAGATCGATTGGAACATTAACGCCAAAAATCACGCTTCGTTCACTTACAACCGCCTCCGCTGGAATTCGCCGGCAGGCATTCAGTCTGCGGCCACCGTCACTCGTGGAGTCGAAAGCTTTGGCAATGACTTTGTAAAAGATGACTGGGGCATCGCGCGGCTAACAACCACGATCTCTCCCAGCATGACCAATGAGTTCCGCTATCAGTATGGCCGCGATTTCGAATTTGAAAATGGCCAAAACGCGATCACCGGAGAGCCCATCTCTCAACTGGGTCTTTCCGCTCAGATCTCCATAGGCGGAGTCGGTGGCTTTACATTTGGTATGCCCAACTTCTTGAATCGTCCCTCATTCCCCGACGAACGCCGCAATCAAGTCGCGGACTCCGTCGCCTGGAGCCGGGGTAGGCATCAACTGAAGTTCGGTTTCGACTTCAACCACGTAAGTGACAACGATACGAACTTGTTTGAAGGGTTCGGCGCTTACTCATACAACACCCGCGTCGACTACATTAGCGATTTCGTTGCTGCCTCCACTGGCCACGCCGGTTTTTGTCCGGGCGCAGTTAATTGTTATTCAACTTTCGTTCAGGGATTTGGCACTCCTGGATTTATCTTCTCCACCAACGATCTCGCTTTCTTTGCGCAAGATGATTGGCACATTACGCCTCGCTTGACTCTAAATCTTGGCCTGCGCTGGGAAACGGAATTGATGCCGTCGCCCCAGATTCCTAACTCCGCGCTTCCCCTGACAAACTCTTTTCCCTCCGATCACACCGACTTCGGCCCGAGGCTCGGGTTTGCCTGGGATGTTACCGGGCACGGCAAGACCATTGTTCGCGGTGGTTACGGCATTTTCTATGGCCGCATCATCAACTCCACAATTTTCAATGCCATCGCCAATACGGCCTTAGCTTCCGGCCAAAACACGATCCCATCCCTTAAGCCAACCGATGCGGGCGCACCCACTTATCCAAACGTAATCGTCTCAGGCGCTGCGCCGGCTGGTTCCAGCGCGGTTCAATTTGCTCCTAATACCAAACTGCCCATGGTTCACGAATTCGACTTCGAAGTTGAGCGGGAAATTGCTACCAATACCGTGGTCTCACTGTCCTACATCGGCAGCCTCGGTCGGCGACTTCCCCGATTCGTGGACACGAATCTAGCCGCGCCAACCCAGCAGATTACTTATCAAGTCGTGCAGCCTAGCGGCGCGGTTAGCAGTCCCTTCGTCAGCGATGCGCAGATCGGTCAGACCTTTACCGCTCCGCTGTTCGTGGTTCCTGCTGACGCCACGAAGAAGCCCCTTAGTGGTGGCACCGGCCGGCCCAATATCGCGCTAAGCACGATTACCAACATTTCAGACAGCGTAGATTCCACCTACAATGCCTTTGTAGTGGCCCTAAATCGCCGCTTCTATAAGAGCTTCCAAATACAGTCGTCGTTTACCTACTCGCATTCAAACGACTTTGGACAGAGCTCCCAGACCTTTACAGCCACCAACAACGTCCTTAACCCATTCGATCTCAACGCCGAAGACGGCCGCTCCAGTTTCGATATCCGAAAGCGCTTTGCTTTCGGTGCGGTCTGGTCCCCGAATCCTTTCAAGGGCGACAACAAGGTATTTAGAGAATTGGTGAACGGTTTCACCCTTTCTCCATTGCTGGTTGTATCTTCCGGCGCGCCTTTCACTCCCTCAATCTCGGGCAACGCCCCGAATCCAGTTGGTTTTGTGAATGTGCTTGGCGGAACTGGCGTGCTTGCGGCCGGAGGAACGAACCGTCCTCCGTTCTTCGCTCCGAATTCATTCCAGCAACCCGGCACTGCGAACGTGGATTTCCGTATCCAGAAGGAATTCTCGATCCGCGAGACCTGGAAGCTACTCCTCAGCGGCGACGCGTTTAACCTTTTCAACCACACCAACTTCACTGGCGTCGACACGCAGATGTACACCATCTGCGGCGCGAACGTCACTTGCAGTAGCACGGGAACTATTCCAACTGCAAACGAACTGGTATTCAACCCGCACTTCGGTGTGCCCACTTCGTCGAGCAACTCACTGATTGCTCAGCGGCAAATTCAGGTTGGTCTCCGTTTGAATTTCTAATGCAAACGCGAGCCCGCAAAATAAAAAGGACGCCTTCTCAACTGGGCGTCCTTTTATTTTTTGGCAAAAAACTTGTGCAACAAAACTCTGCTTGCGCTACGCGTGCGGGTGCGCCTTATCGTAAATATCCATCAACTGCCGTATCGATGCATGCGTGTACTTCTGTGTCGTCGATAGCGACTGATGCCCCAGCAACTCCTGGATCGCCCGCAAATCCGCTCCATCCGCCAGCAGATGCGTGGCAAACGCGTGCCGCAGCGAGTGCGGATGCAAATCCCAATTGATATTCACCAGCCGCACATATTTCTTCACAATGCGTCCCACCGACCGTTGCGTCAGCCGCCGTCCCGTATAATTCAAAAATACCGCGCCCATCGCGCCCACCTGCGGTTTTCTCGGCTTGCCCGCGCTGCCGCCGCGCCCGCCCTTCTTCTGCAGCAACTCTTCTCGCAGCGGCCAATAATTTTCCAGCGCCTCTTGCGCCTTGCTGCCATACGGCACGATTCGCTCTTTGTTTCCTTTGCCGCGCACTCGCAACATCTTTTCTTTTTGTTCGATGTCCAAAACGTTCAGTCCGGTGAGCTCACTCACTCGCAGACCCGCCGCGTACAGCAGTTCCAGCAGTGCGCGATCTCGCCGCAACATTAATCCTTCCGCCGCGAACGTCGCCTCCTCCGGCGATCCCGCTGCAGGCGCAAATCTCCGTCGCCGTCGCGTGGGAGCCGCTCCTCCCGCTGCAATCGCTCCCTCGGCCGCCAGTTCGCTTTCCGATTTCGCCGCCGGACCCATCGCCGCCAGGTGATTCAAAAATCCATTCATCTCTTCCGCCGAAAGTACCGACGGGATCCGTTTCGGCAATTTCGGTGTCGGCACCAGCCGCGCCGGATTTTCCTTCAGCAAATTTTCGCGCACGCAATATTTCAAGAAAGATCGCAGCGCCGCCAGCTTCCGCGCAATCGAACTTTTCTGCAGCCCCTGATCGTGCAGATGTCCCACAAACTCGCGGATCATCATGTGCGTCACTTCGGTCACTCCGGGCGTTTTCATCCCGGGCGGCGAAAGAAACTCCACAAACTGACCCAGGTCCTTGCCGTAATTAATGATCGTATGCGGTGAAGAATTCTTCACCGAGTGCAGGTACTGCAAAAATTTTTCTATTTCGGATTTCATGGTTGTCGCGCGGTTCTCTCGCTTGGATTCTCTTAATCATAGAACACGCTTCCCGGCCCATTAGTTGTTTGCCGCCCCGTGCTTCTTTCTAAACACCTGTACCTCTGCAACATAGCCCCTATCTCGCTGCCAGTGGTATCCTTCACTCAATCGGTTCGGATTCCAATCAGCATAGTTATCGTTCCTGACGAGTGGGCGATTCGCAGTCCCAATTTATTGTCTGAAAGAGGATGCTCATGACGCTCCAATCGATCGTAGTCGGCACGGTTTCCTTATTTTGCTTCGCCGCAGTCTCGCACGCGCAAGCGCAGCAAGTTCAGCCAGTCGCCGCCTCCGCGGCTGTCGCCGTTCCTGCCGCTGTACCCGCTGCAAACTCCGACAAAATCGTTCTCAAGGAAGGCAGCGACATCCACCTGAAATTCGCGCAGTCTCTCAGCTCAAAAACCGCCACCGAAGGCGATCCCGTCAACCTCATCCTTGATGAAGATCTCAAAGTCGGCGATGTGGTCATCGCGAAAGTTGGTGCAAAAGCTGTCGGCACCATTTCTCACGCCAAAAAAGCTGGCATGATGGGTAAAGGCGGCGAGCTGAACATGCGCCTCGAATACGTCATCGTCGGCGAAAATCGCCTGCGCCTGCGCGGCACCAAAGGCAAAGAAGGCGAAGGTAAAGAAGGCACCGCCGTGGCCTTGACCGTTTTGTTCGGTCCCATCGGCTTGATCAAACATGGCAAGAACGTCGAAATTAAAGAAGGCACTCCGCTCGCCGCTTACACCGACGAAAATTACGTCGTCTCAAGATAAAAACTCGAATTCCAAAAAATGAGCGGGCGGAAAAGTTTCCGCCCGCTCTAAATTTTTACGCTCCGTCTTTTTCTTACGGTTTCGCGCCCACCGGAGCCAGCTCTTCTGTGGACTGCGTTGCCGGCGCCGGTTCGGGCGCCAATTTTTCCCAATCGCATCCATCCTTAATACACGCGTGCAGCAGCCCGATTTTACTCTTCTTCTCCACAATAAATGGCGCTCCGCACTTCGGACACGGCTGCGCTATCGGCATATTCGGCGTCGTAAAATCGCAATCCGGATAACGCGAGCATCCGTAAAAAATCCTTGGCCGCCCTCTTCCGCCGCGGCCCGCGCTTCCGCGCCGCACAAATTCTCCGTCGTGGCACTTCGGACATTTAATTCCCATGGTGATCGGCCGCGTGTACTTGCACTTCGGATAGCCCGAGCAGCCGATAAATTCTCCAAACCGCCCGTGCTTTTTGATCAGATGTTCGCCGCACAACGTGCATTTTTCTTCCAAAATTTCGTCCGGCTGCATCGCTTTCCGCGTGCCTTCCACCAATCGTCGCGTTGTCTGGCAATCCGGATATCCGCTGCACGCCAGGAACGGCCCAAATCGCCCGGCCTTGATGGCCATTTCCTTGCCGCAGTTATGGCAATATTCCACTTTCGTTTCGCCTGGAGCCGCATCCGGAATTTCCGGCGACAAATCCTGAATAAAATCGCAATCCGGGTAGCGCGAACATCCCAGGAAGAATCCCAGCCGGCTGATGCGCTCCAGCAATTCGCCTTCGCCGCACTTCTCACATTTCTTCCCCGTCGGAATCCCGGCTTTGTACGACAGCATTTCGTCGTCGGCTTTGTCCAAATCCACCACAAATTTTTCCCAGAACTCTTTCACCGCGTCCCGCCACGGCAGTTTGCCTTCTTCAATTTCGTCCAGTTCTTCTTCAAGCCGCGCAGTAAAGGTCACATCGAAAATATCCTCAAAACTCTTTACCAGCAGCGTGCTCACGCGCTCTCCCAGCATGGTCGGCGAAAACCGCCCCTGCTCCTTGGTCACATATTCGCGTTCCACAATCACGGAAATAATCGACGCGTACGTCGACGGCCTTCCGATGCCTTTTTCTTCCAGATCCTTCACCAGCGTCGCATCGTTATAACGCGGCGGCGGCTGGGTGAAATGCTGATCTGGACGAATCGTCTCTAGTTTCAGCACTTGTCCTTCGCTCACCCGCGGCAGCGCGTTGCCTTCGCCTTCTTCGTTCTTGTCGTCGTCCGCGGTTTCCACCGCTTCCGTCTGATACACGCTCAAATATCCGGCGAATTTCTGCACCAGGCCACTTGCCCGAAACGTATAGTCGCCCGCGGAAATATCAATCGTGGTCTGATCGAAAACCGCCGGCATCATCTGCGACGCCACAAACCTCTGCCAAATCAATTGATACAACTTGAATTGATCTTCCTTCAAATATTTCCGCACATCCGCCGGCGTGCGAGAAACATCCGTCGGCCGCACTGCTTCGTGCGCTTCTTGCGCATCCTTTTTCGATTTGTAGTAGTTCGCCTTCTCCGGCAAATAGTCCGAGCCATACTTCGCCACAATCAGTTCGCGCACTTGCGCCAGCGCGTCTTGCGACACATTCACCGAATCCGTGCGCATATAAGTGATCAGCGCCACCGAGCCTTCCGCGCCCAGCTCCACGCCTTCATAAAGCCCCTGCGCCACGCGCATCGTGTTCTTTGCCGAGTATCGCAAACGGTTGTAGGAAGCTTGCTGTAGCTTGGAAGTCGTAAACGGCGGCGGCGGATTCCGTTTTTTCTCTCGCTGCGAAACGCTGGCCACTTCCCATTTCGCTTTGCTCACCGCGGCCACGATTTTGTCGGCCGCTTCCTGATTCGCCACCTCAATATCTTCGCCCTTGAGCTTGAACAATTTCGCTTCAAACACCGGCGGCTCGCCCGCATCCAGCATGGCGTGAATCGTCCAATATTCCTGCGGCACAAACCCGCGGATTTCCTGTTCGCGCTCTACGATCAATCGCAACGCTACCGTCTGCACTCGTCCGGCGGACAATCCTCGACGCACCTTGTCCCACAAAATCGGCGACACTTTGTAACCCACGATCCGGTCGAGCACTCGCCGCGCCTGCTGTGCGTCCACCAGGTTTTCATCCACTTGCCGCGGCTTATCGAACGCCGCGCGAATCGCTTTGGGCGTGATTTCGTTGAACGTAACGCGGAAAATTTTCTTCGGATCGATCGCGATTATTTCTTTTTTGCTGACTTCCTTTACTTCTTCCACCACTGGCGGCGCATCTTTCGGTGCCTTTTTCTTGAATCGTGAAACGGTTGGTTCCTGCTCCTCAAATTTATTGGGCTTCGCCAGCACCATCGCCAGATGCGCGGAAATCGCTTCTCCTTCGCGATCCGGGTCGCCCGCCAGATACACCGCGTCCGCCGTGCTTGCCGCTTTCCGCAAATCGTTGATAACTTTTCCCTTGCCGCTAATGATTTGCAGCGTCGGCTCAAAAATATCGTCGTCGGACAGTTTGATTATTTTTCCAGCTGGCTTTTCCTTTTCTTTTGCCGCTTTTTTGCTGCCTTTTTTCGCCTTGGTTTTCTTTTTCTTCTTCCCGCTGCCCTCTTCTTCTCCGGGCAAACGAATACCAATCGTCTTTTTCGGCAGGTCCATCACGTGGCCGATGGACGCTTTCACGACGTAGTTGCGTCCCAAATATTTGTTAATCGTTTTCGCCTTGGCCGGCGACTCTACTATTACCAGCGAACGTCCCATCTTGTGTTTGTAACTCCGGATTCGTTTCTAGAAGGCGCGGTGGCGCAAGCCTGTGCCCTTCTCGCTACCTTAATGCAGATGCGTCAACCGCCTTGCCGGGTTCATTGGCCCGGCAAACGCGCTACTAAAACTTTGCTTTTCAACGGATTCCAGTTACTAAGAAACCGCTCAGTTGGCCCAGCCCGTCGGGGTCTTGCGCTCCCGTTTGCGCCGTTACAGCAAAACTCGACTGAACTGTTTGCCCGGCAATTGCCGGATCACGCCTTTCATCTCCAAGTCGAAAAGCGTAGCGAGAACTTCCGAAGAGTTCAAGGCGGAACGCTCCACGATGTCGTCAATGGGTATCGGTGCGTCCGTCTCCAGCAATTCAAAAATTAACTTTTCCGACGAATTTAGCGACGCTGCCAGCAATAGATTCCGCTGCGCTTCTTCCGGTTGCTCCGCCTTGGTCAGCGCCGCGCGAATCGGCGTTGGCAATTCCTCGATTACGTCCTCTCCATTCGTCACTAGCTTCGCGCCCTGTTTGATTAATTGATTCGGCGCAAAACTAACCGGCTGCGTCACATTTCCCGGTACTCCAAAAACTTCTCGCCCAAATTCCATCGCGAGCCGGGCGGTAATCAGCGATCCGCTGTACTGCGCTCCTTCCACCACCACCACGCCTAGCGGCATTCCCGCCACGATGCGATTGCGAATCGGAAAATTGTCCGGCGCCGGGTGCGTTCCAAGCGGAAATTCACTGATGATCGCTCCGCGCTCCAGAACTTTTTCAAACAGTTTTTTATTTTCCTTTGGATAGCAAACATCGATTCCCGTGCCCAGCACTCCGATCGCTCTACCATTCACTGCCATCGCGCCCTGGTGACTGATGGCGTCGATCCCGCGCGCCATCCCGCTTACAATCACCAGGCTCCGCGCCGCAAGCTCGCGCCCCAGGCGGTCCGCCATTTGCGTTCCATATAATGTTGGCCGGCGCGTTCCCACGATGCTGATGCTCGGCAGCGTGAGTACCTGTAAATCGCCGCGCACATACAGCAGCACCGGCGGATCGTAAATCTGCAAAAGATTTTGCGGATATTCCGGCTCGGTCCAATTCAGCAAATGGCAGCGATCGATTTTTCCGACGGCGGCCAGCTCTCTTTCCGCGCGCTTGAATGCCTGCTTTTTAAAAACCGCCTGCGCCACCGCCGCCGGCAGC
>DASXMB010000042.1:0-1574 GCA_036495905.1 Candidatus Acidiferrum sp. | reverse complement strand
CGCGTCGTGTCGCGGGCACGGTGCCCAAAGCCTGATGCGCAGCCCCCAAAAGCGGTGCATCCTCATTCAAAACCACCGAGATCGGTATGTTCGACAGCACCGCACTCAACCGCCCCTTGTCCGCAAACGCCGTGCAAAAGCCGCTCCCGCGTAACTTCGGAAGTATTTTCAAAACGATTCCACCGGCGAAATAGACCCCGCCATACGCCAGAACCCGCAACGCCAAATTCCCAGCCTCTGCGCCGAACGCGTCGATCCACCAGTCCAGCACCTCGACGCACACCGGACACGTCTCGGCCAGCGCATTGTGCGTAATCTCGCTGGCCGAAGCTGCCTCCGGCTCACTAAATGTCGCGTGAACCACCGTTGGGTCGAGAAACTCGTGCAATTTGCGGAATCCGCGCCCCGAGAAAATTTCCTCGCAAGAAACTCGCGCCAGCTTCGTCTTCAAAAATTGCAAAAGCCGAATCTCGCGGTCCGTCCGCGGCGCAAAATCGGCTGCCCCGCCTTCCGAAGGCGATGCCCGATGCTGGCTGCCATCCCAGATTATCATCGCTTCGCCCAACCCTGTCCCCGCCGCAATCAACGCCTGATTCCCGTTCGTTTGCGGCGTCCCAGGATTCAAAACCAAAAAATCCTCGGCCGTCAGATGCTCCAATCCATACGCCGTAGCCACCAAATCATTGATCAAACTAAGTTGCTCAATCTCGAGCCCGAGCTTGCGCGCCAAACCCGACGCTGTCAGCTCCCACGGAATATTATTCGCCACCAACCGTCCATCCACCACTGCTCCGGCCACGCCAAATCCCGCCGCGGCAATCTTCCCCTCGACCGACACGCCAGTCTCCGCCGCGCAATCCCGAAACAATTTTTCGATGATTTCTTCCAGGCTGGCAAACTCGGATGTCGCATACCGTCGCTTAAAAACAAGCCCGAGCGACGCCCCGTGCTCTTCAAACACGGCCAGGTTGCATTTCGTGCCGCCAATATCTCCCGCGAGAATCATCTCAATCCTTAAGCGGCCGCCAATGCATCAGCGAACCACCTGACTGGCCATAAGCAAATAATTAACTCCACCTTGGGTTATTTAAAACCAGCCTAACACAGCCCCCGCGCCGCAGTATCACTCGAAATATTGCTCTACCGGAACCGTCGTATCACTAGATTGTGCCGGTCTGAACGGTAAAATCCCAAGACATACAAAACCGCTTTCCCGTTTGTCGAAAAAATCACCTGACGAATCCGCAGCAAAGGTTCGCGCCTCGGCACATCCAGGAAATCCGCCGTACGCGGATCAGCTGCCGTCGCATCCACCTCTTCATCCGAATACCCGATCTCAATTTTGTAGTCGCGCTCCAAAATCCCAAACAACGACTCCCGCTGCAGCGGCGCCGATAGCAGTCCCGGAAACTGCGCCGCCGAAAGGTAGCAAGTCTCTAGCGCAAACGGCTCGCCCGCCGCATGCCGCAACCGCTCCAATTTGATCACTCCGCTCTTCGGCGAAAGCGAAAGCCGCGCATTCGCCTCCTGCTCGTCATCAATAATCTTTGCGAACAACACTTTCGACGCCGCCG
>DASXMB010000041.1:0-1914 GCA_036495905.1 Candidatus Acidiferrum sp. | reverse complement strand
GACATATACAGCTTCCACCACGAAGTCCGAACTGGGGTTCGCACGCCGGCCAAATCCGCCACCGAGCAGCGTGGTATGAATCTGTACTTTTTCTGGCGGCAGGCCCGCGACTTGCGCTGCGTTCGCGCGGTCCACGGTTTCGAATTGCGTTCCCGTCCAGATTTCGCAACGGTCGCCTCGCAAATCGACGACGCAGTTCAGCGGCTCCATCATCGCATGTGCGAGGTACGGCACATCGTATTCCGCCGTCACGATTTTTGCCGCGGTTTTTAGCGCAGCCTCGGGATCGCCGGTCTTTTTCGCGAGCGCTCCGGGTTTCATGGCCGTCTCGGCAAAATCGCTCAGCATTTTTTCCGTGGAGAGCCCCGCATTCGGACCCAAGTCCCAATCGATCACAAGTTTTTCGCGCCCAAGTTTTGCGGGCCAAAATGTTTCTGCAATTACGGCCACGCCGGACGGAACTTGCTCGACGGCTTTCACTCCGGGCACTTTCAGCGCGACGGTGGCGTCAAGCTTCGCTACTTTTCCGCCAAAGACCGGCGGTCGCGCAACTACAGCCGTAAGCATGCCCGGCAGCTTCACATCTAAACCAAACTGCGCCGTGCCGTTCGTTTTCGAAGGCGTGTCCAATCGCCGCATCGGCTTTCCGACCAGCGTGAAATCCTTGGGATTCTTCAGCGGCACACTCGCGGGCGGCGTCAACTTCGCTGCCGCATCGGCCAGCGAGCCGTACGTCGCGCGTTTGCTCGTCGCAGTGTGGATCACAACGCCTTTTTCCACTCGACAGCTGGACGGCTCCACGCCCCACTTCGTCGCCGCCGCTTGGACGAGCATCACCCGCGCCGTCGCGCCCATCTTCCGGTAGCGCTCCCACTCCGCGGGAGACGTTGTGCTGCCGCCCGTCATCTGCACACCAAACAGCGGGTGGTTATAGACTTTGTCGACCGGCGCCGCTTCGACGCGAATTTTCGACCAGTCCGCTTGCAGCTCCTCGTTCAAAAGCATAGGCAAGGAGGTATAAATCCCCTGCCCCATTTCCGAGTGCGCCGAAATCACGGTAACGCTCTCGTCGGCTCCAATTCTTACGAACGCATTCAATACGACACCGTCCTCAGCAGCGGCGATCGCGCTGCCAGGGCCGTTCGGCGTATACAAACTCACCAACAATCCGCCGCCGATCGCCGCACCGGTCTTGATAAACTCCCGCCGCCCCACCATCGCCAGCCCGCTCATTTCGCCTTCCCTTCGGCGGCCAGCTCGGCCGCTTTGTGAATCGCTCTGCGAATTCTCGGGTACGTTCCGCAACGGCAGATGTTTCCGCCCATCGCTTCATCGATGTCCTTGTCGGTGGGCTTGGAATTTTCCACCAACAAAACCGCGGCGCTCATAATCTGTCCCGATTGGCAGTAGCCGCACTGGGGCACATCCAACTCAATCCAGGCGCGTTGCAACGGGTGCGTCAGGTTTTCCGACAAGCCCTCGATGGTCGTCACGCGCTTACCCTCCACCCGCGCTACCGGCGCGACGCAGGATCGAATCGCCTTACCGTCGAGATGCACTGTGCATGCGCCACACAGGGCCATCCCGCATCCAAACTTCGTCCCGGTCATCCCCAAAGAGTCGCGCAGCACCCACAGCAAGGGAGTCGAGGGGTCCACGTCGACTTGCACCGGCTTTCCATTCAGGTGAAAACTTGTCATCGATGATCTCCGTACGTCTCTGCCTTGGGCAGGCAAATGCGCTTTCGCTTCGATGGAATTATAGTCCCGAAAGTTACTCGCTCGTTCCTGAAAATCGATGCGACTCTCTACAAGCCCGCTCGGCGGGATGAAAATCCGCTCATTTTGGTACTCGCGAGACACCACATCACAAATCGCAATAATCCGCAAACGCCCACGTTCGAATGGCATTGAC
>DASXMB010000040.1:0-5345 GCA_036495905.1 Candidatus Acidiferrum sp. | reverse complement strand
ATTGCCTCGCGTCTGCCGTGATCGCGCGCTGGGAAGGAGAACTGGGCGCCGCGGAACCAACGCAGATTTTGAACTGAGGAAATTGTAAGGGCGCTGCTTGCTGCGCCCCAGGGTCCGCTAGATCGATTCGGAACAGCTTAGATCGTCGACTGTTTCGCGGGAAACAAGAAATGTATCCCCACGCCCCCCATCACCAGCACCGCAAACGCGAAAACGCTGCCTTCCGGTCCGACCGTTCCACCGGTTAGCCACGTCGGTCCGTGAAACGTGGAATTCAACAAATGTCCATTCGCGAGGAAACCGCTATCCGGTACGGAATAAAAATACGTCTCGCCCCAATCCCATGCCGCATGCATCCCGATCGGAAACCAGATATTCCCGGTGCGCTGCAGACTGAACGCTGCGAGTATGCCGAACGAACCCGCCATCGCCGCGCCTATCCACGCTTCACCGCGGTTTTGCAGATGGATCGACCCAAATAGAATCGAAAGAACGATCGCGGCTGGCCAGAAGCCGATCCCGGAAGTCAGAGTTGACTGCATGTAGCCGCGAAACGAAAATTCCTCAAAGAGCCCTACCATAATGAAGACCGCGCCGTACGCCGCGCCGAATTTCAAGGCGTCCGCGCCGGAAAGCGCCATGTTGCCTAAAGAAAATCCGTGAAACGCAGCGATCAGCACCATCAGGAGCGAAAGCATCGCGAACCCGTACGGAGTGCCTTGCCAGAAACGCTTACCGAAAGCCTGGTTCAGTGGAAAATGGTAATCCGCGTACGTCCGCTTTTCGATGAGCGTCATCAGCAGAGTCGCCACAACGAGAGCGGTTAGCATCAGTGCCTCGCCCGCGATCGCAGCCGGTGGGGTCATCACGTGTGGGTCCTGCGCCTTCAGCCAGGCGGCAGCGCTAGGGATATGGAGGAGCACAAACTGCATGGCAAGCATAGTGGCGAGCCAAAAGACGACGAACAAAAGCAGCCGCCAACCGGCACGAATTCCGTTTGGCCTCTTGAAAATATTGGCAATGGGAGAGCGGGAAGACTCAGCCGGAGCGATATCTCCTGTGTGCGCGGCCAGGTTCGCGGTGTCGTAGTCTGGTGTCATGTGTGGGCTCTCCTTGGTTTCTAAAACATTATACGGAAACGAGGGAGATTTAGTTTCATAGCGGCGCCACCCCGCGCAGACAGCGTCTCCCGAATGGACGAGCCTTTACGGAGCGGACCGGAACCGCGATATGTGCGGAGGCGAAACCTCCCAGTCTCGAATTTTCGCGCGCGCACAGCTTAAGAATTGAATATTGGAGTGGTTCGCTCAGCGAACATCGCCGCGTCAAAAAAACCGAAAAAATTCTTGACACGCTTAATGCGCCGCGTTACCGTCCGCGCATCATTTGAGTGGAAAATTTCGTTTCACTCAGGGGTGGCGTTCCGATGATGTTTGCCTTGGTCGAACCTCGTTGTTGTTGCTAAGTCACTTTCCCACGACTTAGTTTGCGCATCCCAGCTGCGCTTGCTCCGGCAGTCACAACAGTAAGCAACATTACCGATTCACTTATTTTTTGTGTTGGTCTATTCCCCCTTACGGCACTAGCCCCGCAAGAGTCATCCAAACGACCTCAAAGGAGATGCAGATGTCATTCCTAGATCGCTTTCGAGAATACAGATCATCGTTAGGGTGGGCTCTGATGGCCACCGCACTACTGCCCGCGCCGGTAGTCCGCGCGCAACAGGAAATTGCACCTCCCAAAATTATCGAGCTGTCTCGGGACCATGGATTGGCTCTGCCGCAAGAGGAAATGACTCTCACGGTTCATCTGAACCCTCACAACGAAGCGGCTTACGATCAGGCCGTCGAAGAGTTGTATACTCCCGGTTCGTCCACCTATCACCACTGGTTCACGGCCTCTTCCTATGTAACCTCCATCGGCGGCACCAGCATCGGCGTTCCGAACACCGGCGGAGGGGAAAGCATTTTCATCACCAAGCCGTCGTGGCAAAACAGCATTGCCGGCACCGGCAGGCAACAGCCCGACATTTCAGCTTTTGCCGATCCCTACACCGGGGCGATTTTCGTCACGGGAGGCCAGTTCGGCGTAGTAGGCGGCACTAGCCTTTCGAGCCCGGTTTTTTCCGCAATTTGGACGTTGGCCGACCAGAAAGCCGGCGTACGCCTCGGGCAGGCCGCGCCATTGATTGCAAAACTGCCAACGGGCGCGGTGAACGACGTCGTCCCCGTGGGCAGCCCCACGAACGTAGCGGGAATCGTGTTCGATTCCAGCGGCGCCACCTACTATTCGTCGGATTCCCTGCTCGCGCCGCTCGACACAACCACCACTTACTTCAGCGCCATCTGGAACCTCGGCGGCGGTGAAGACGTGGATCTCAGCTTCGGGACGGATACCTCGCTGAAAGTGACCAAGGGATGGGACAACGTCACCGGCTGGGGTGTTCCGAACGGAGCGAAGTTCATAGACGACGCGGCGGCCGCGAAGTAAAGCTGCTGCAGCATAACTAGGAAAAAGGGTGGCAGGTAGGAATCCATCTGCCGCCCTTTTTTCATTATCGAGGTGCGCGCGGGCCGCAGCCGTTTTTTGAATCCCAGCGCCGTGCCGCAGATTTGGGGACGAGGCCCCGGAGTTCTGAGGGCCTGTGTGACGACTCAGGAATCTTTGTAGGCCGGAGCTTTGGCTACAGCGTAAGCGCGGCAAAATCAGTGCGGCTTTAAGCCGCTGAAGTACCGGTTTTGCAGCCATCGCCACGCAGCCAGGGTTGCGGCAAGCCACCGCCGCTGCTAAAATCTCTTATTTGCGAGCCGGGAAGAGCCGCAATCCTGTATCCACAATCCTGGACACCCTTCCATGAATCGAATCTTTTGACACTGAAGAAGTCGTAGGGGAGGACTGGTTTGGCTAAATATGATGTGGTGGTTATCGGCAGCGGACCGGGCGGCTATGTGGCTGCGATTCGCGCCGCGCAGTGGGGATTGAAGACCGCCGTGGTGGAAAAGGATCCATTTCTCGGCGGCACTTGCCTGCATGTGGGCTGCATCCCAACCAAAGTGTTTCTGCACCACGCCGACATTTACGATCATTTCAAGCGCGCGGAAGAATTCGGATTTGAAGTCAAGGATGTGAAGATAAATTGGCCGGCGATCCTCGCGCGCAAAGACAAAATCGTCAAGAAACATGCCGGCGGAATCGGATTGTTGTTCAAGAAAAATAAGGTGGAATCCATCACCGGCTGGGGCAAAATTGCCGGGCCGGGCCGCGTGAGCGTCGAAAAAGACGGCAAGACCACAGAGCTTGAAACCACTAATGTTCTGCTGGCAACTGGCTCGGAAGCGCGTTCCTTGCCGGGAGTCGAAATTGACGGCAAGACAGTGCTCACCAATCGCGAGATTTTGCTGCTGAGCGAAATACCGAAGTCGATGATCGTGGTTGGCGCCGGCGCCGTCGGCGTTGAATTTGCTTCGATCTTCCGCACATTTGGAACCGAGGTGACGATTCTGGAAGCCTTGCCGCGCGTAGTTCCTCTCGAAGACGAGGAAATTTCGCCGGAGCTGGAGAAGGCCTTCAAAAAGAAGGGCATTCGCATCGAGACAGAATCGAAAGTCGAGGCGGTGAAGAAAGACGCCAATGGCGCGACCGTCACGTTCAAGGACAAAACGGGCAAATCACAAACCATTAGCGCGGAAAAAGTTCTGATTGCCGTCGGGCGCCGCCCGCTCACGGAGAATATCGGCCTCGAAAAAACCAAGGCAAAAGTCGAGCGCGGCTACATCCACACCAACGCGTATATGGAAACCGATGAACCCCACCTATATGCGATTGGCGATATCGTTGCCGGCCAGCCGCAACTCGCTCATGCCGCCTCGATGGAGGGCATCATCGCCGTCGGACGCATGGCCGGCAAGGAAATGCAGCCGTTCGATCGCAAGCGCTGCCCCAACGCCACTTATTGCGAGCCGCAGATCGGGTCAATCGGCCTCACCGAGAAACAGGCGCGCGATGCCGGTTTCAGCGTGAAGACCGGGAAATTCCCGTTCCTCGGCAATAGCAAGGCAACAATTCTCGGCCAGCACGAGGGCTTCATCAAAGTGGTCGCCGAGGAAAAATATGGCGAAATTCTCGGCGTGCATGCTATTGGCCCGCTGGCTACGGAGATCATCGCCGAGCCGGTGGCAGCGCTGGGCCTGGAAGCCACTCTCGACGATATGGCCGCAACGATCCACGCTCATCCCACAGTGTGGGAAGCGATGGGCGATGCGTTTAATTCTGTACGGGGCTTGAGCATCAACTACTAATTTTGCAGAATACGCGTTCCTGGCGCGAGAAACACTTGAACGACAAAAACCCAACTTGCTGGGTCGTGAATGTGGGGCTGCTGCCTTATGGCCCGGCATGTGCCTTGCAGGCACGTCTCGTCGAAACGCGCAAAGCAGGCGCTATTCCCGATGTGCTATTGCTTTGCGAACATCCGCACGCGATCACTTTGGGCCGCAACGGAAGGCGTGAGCATCTGCGCGCCAGCGAACGATTGCTTTCGCAAATGAGCGTCACATTTCACGAGACGAACCGCGGTGGTGACATCACCTACCACGGCCCCGGCCAAATTGTCGGCTATGCGATTCTCGATCTCGTTCAACATCGCCGCGATGTGCGCTGGTACGTCAGCCACCTCGAAGAAGTGATGATTCGCGCATCAGCCGATTTCGGCGTGTCCGCCCGCCGTGTTGCAGATCGCCACGGAATTTGGGTGGACGCGCCCACGGGCGAGGAAAAACTCGCCGCGCTCGGTGTCCACCTGAGCCGCTGGGTTACTTCTCACGGCTTTGCGTACAATGTGGCCACCGATCTGCGATACTTTGATTTGATCGTCCCGTGCGGGATCGCCGGGAAGCGCGCCACGTCACTCGAGCGCGTGCTGGACCGCGCCGTGAGCAGCGGAGAAGTCACGCCGAAACTGGTCTCGCATTTCGGGGATGTTTTCGGTTGCGAGATGCTCGTGGTGCCGCGCGTGACACTCGAAGAGAAACTGGCGGACCACGCCGCAGCGGCCTACCGGCTGCATCAGAATGGTGGGGAGCGCACGGCCGCAGCCGTGGATTTGCAAGGGAGCAGGGCATGAGCCAACCGCTGACGCGGGAACAGCACCTGGACCTCTACTATTTCATGCAGCTCAATCGCCAGCTCGAAGAGCGCATGGTCCGGCTCTTCCGCCAAAATAAAATTGTCGGCGGATTGTATTCCAGCCTCGGCCAGGAAGCTGTTTCGGTGGGCACCTGTTACGCGCTCGAAAAGCGCGACTGGATCGCCCCCATGATCCGTAATATCGGCGCGCTGCTCGTCAA
>DASXMB010000039.1:0-138065 GCA_036495905.1 Candidatus Acidiferrum sp. | reverse complement strand
AATGCGTTTCGCCGGCCGGTGACCCGGGTGGACCTGGTCCGGCGGGTTGCCAGCATCCAAACGTGATTTTCTTCGAGCGGTTTGCGGCGCCAAATTTCGATGAGAAGTCGATCAACACTTCGGTGTATAGCGGAACGCAGTTTGCCCCCGCAATTCGGAACCAAGCATCGGGTCAACTGAATCACACCTATGACGGTTTCTATGTAGAAGATAAGTGGCGGGCAACGTCGAAGCTGACGTTGAATGGCGGGTTGCGGTACGAATTTGAGACCTGGCCATCGGACGTTCTTAATACGCAGTGGAAGAATTTCGATCCGCGCATCGGGTTGGCGTACAGCCTGGGAACGAAACGCAATTTCGTGATTCGAGCGGGATTCGGGTTGTTCCACGGGATTATTCCTTCGCCGTTGCTGGCTTGTCAGGAACCGTCTTGCGGAGGCACGATTGGGAAATATCCAGGACGGCCGTTCGAAAACAATTTGAACGCGAACACGGAATTGTTTGCGTTTGCGAGTTCGCCGGCGATTACCGCGCTCGGTTTGCAAGGCTTGATAAAGGATGGAGCTTATCCGGACAATCCGACCGACCCGTTCACGAATCCTTTTCCGGGTTGCCAACCGATCACGAATTGCGGTTTCTTTGGGCCGTCGGTCGTGGCGCGGTTCGATGCGAACTCAAAAAACCCCTACGGAATTCAGGCCAGCCTCGCTCTGGAATTCGAGCCCTTGCCGGAGACGACGGTTAGCCTGAGCGTGCTGCATATTCGCGGCGTGCATTTGGGCAGTTTCTTCAACGTCAATCAGCCGGATCCGACGGGAACGGTGACAGCGTTTGATTCGCAAGGACGTTCGGGGCAAAAAGAAGAGTATTGCTCCGCGCAACCGTGCGTTTTCAATCCGGGAGTCCGAACGTTCCCGATTGCGATCTTTTTCGAGGCGACATCGCGGTGGGATTCCACATATGACGGATTTCTGCTAAATGTCAACAAACGGCTGGGTCACAACTTTGCTTACGGCATCAGCTATACATTTTCCAAGACGATTGATGACGGCCCGAACCCGAGCTTCGTGCTGATTCCGCAAGACAGCCAGGACTTTGGAGCGGAACGCGCGCTATCTTCCGATGACGTCCGCAACCGATTGGTGATCAACGGGACGTACGCGACGCCGAAGACCTGGAATGCTTTCGGCCGGAACTTCCTGTTTGGCTTGATTGCGACGATACAGTCTCCGATGCGGTTTACCAAATTTGCGGGTTTTGACGCAAACGGGGACATCTTTGGTAACAACGATCGTGTGGGCATCGAGCCACGGAATACTTTCGTTGGCGACAATTTCCGGACGGTGGACTTCCGTGTCGGACGAACCATTCCATTCCGCGAGAAGAGGAGTCTGGAATTCATCGCGGAAGCTTTCAACCTGTTCAATACGACGAACGTGCGATTCTTTAATACGGTGTACGGTGCGGCGGACTTCTGTCCCAAGGATCCGACGGCATTCGGATGCGCCGGGCCGAACAATAATCTGGAAGGCTCGCCGAACCCGCTGTACGGCACTCCGCGCGCGTTGTTCAACCCACGGCAAATTCAGCTGGCGGTGAAGTTCAACTTCTAACGTCGGCTCACAAGGGTATACTGCTGCCGTCCAGTCGCGGTTTTTGGCCGCCGCTGGACGGCACTTCTTTTGAGCTTAAGTAGTCCGGTGAGAGGCGGCGAGACATGGATGTTCTTCAGGACTCGGCAACTCGATCTGCGCGGGAGATTAGCGTTGCGTCTTTTGCGCCGATGGGTGCGCGGCGACTATTGGTGCTGGGCGGAATTGGGTTGATTCTGCTGGGAATGATTTTTGGCAACATTTTTGCAGTGTTTGTGCTGCATCAGAACGCGGCGCACGTTGGACAGAGCCTGTCGTCGGCGGCGCACGCCGCGCTTGCCGGAGACGCCGCAACCGTGGGAACTAGCTTTCAAAGTGTGGGCGGATTTCTGGAGAATCGCGGAACGAAAGTGGACACTCATGTCCACATGATTGATTTTGGGTACCTGGCGCTGATGCTGGCGATTTTGCAGCCGTGGGTGGCGATGAGCGAGAGTGGCAAGCGGCGGGTGGCGTGGCTGTTTTTGTTCGGAGCGGGATTGTTGCCGCTGGGCGTGTTTTTAATTCATTACGTGGGATTGGAACATAGTCCACTTAAAACCATCGGATGGGCGAGCATTTTCGCAGACTTGGGAGGATTTTTGGTGATTATGGCGACGCTCGGATATTTGATCGGTTTGTTGAAGGGCGTTGCGAACGGAAATGAAGGTGTGACGGACGTTTTATTGGCGGATCGCAGCTCTGTTGGGCGGATGTTGTTGGCTGGCGGGCTTGCTCTGGTATTGCTGGGATTTTTTCATGGCGCGTATTATGCAGCGACGGATTTGTATCAGCACGAGGCGCAGGACTATACGATTTTGTCGGACATGAGTTCTGGCGCGGCAGCGCGCAATACTCCGGGTGTGGATGTGGCGCTCGAGGCTTACGGTCGGTTGCAAGGCGAGAAGGCGGTGAATATTGCGGCGCATGCGCACAGTGTCGAATTTGGATTGCTGGCGATGCTGCTGGCTTTTTTTCAGCCTTACGTGAATTTGGATGAGGTATGGAAGCGGCGGTGGGCAGTAGTCTTGCTGGTGGGTTCGTTGTTGCTGCCGGTTTGTGTGCTGCTGGAGCTGAACTATGGCCTGCTGGCGGGCGGAATGGCGGACTTCGGCGGGTTGTTGGTTATCGTAGCGCTGCTGGCGATGTGGGTCGGGATTCTGCGATATACCGGGCGTTTGGATGCTGGGTTCGGCGGCGCTGTGGAGAAAGAGGCACGATGAGCGCGGGACGTCGGTTGCTACTAGTCGGAGGAATTGTGCTCGCGCTCTGGGGCATGAGTTATGGTCTTTGGTATGCGGTGTTTGCGGAGCACCAGGCGTTGGACGGTATCGGAGATTCTCTGGCGACCGGATTCACCGCCGCAGCCGATCGCAATAGCGCTGGTGCGGCCGCATCGATGCAGCAGTATCGTGAAGCGAAATATCGCTACGACCGACAAGTGGATGTGCATGGACACTGGATTGGGTTGGCGATGCTGATGATTGTGGTTGGAATCGGATACGAGCGGATCGGAAGCTCAAACCGGGTAAAATTCTTGATGGCGCTGGGTTTGTATTTTGGGGCAGTGCTCTTTCCCCTAGGGGTGCTATTGCAGACGGTGAGTCATGGGCCGGGGCCACGAGGACTGGCGATTTTGGGGTCGGGTCTAATTATTGTGTCGTTGGGGGCGATGGCAGTGGGATTTGCGCGACAGGAGATCGCAGTTTAGGTTCTCTTGCGATCGAGATGCTTAAATTTGCGGAGGCACTCACGGTAAGACTCCGGAGTGCTGAAATCTTCGTAGATGGAACTGGTGGAGACCGGAAGCACGAGATTTCGCGCGGGGTCGCCATAGACGATTTCGCGAGCGGTTTCCGCGGTAAGAAATTCCTGCCGAAGTTTTGCTGAAACAATGATGGGATGTCCGAGGCGATTTTTGTGCTTAGGCATGGCGATGTGCTGTTTGGAGTTGCGATTGCGGAAGGCGGCAGCGAGGGCGTCGACGGTGGATTGGTCGAGAAGCGGGTGGTCAACGGGATAAAGCATGAAGGCGGCGCTTTTGGGTATGAAGGCGAGGGCGGAGAGAAGGGAACTGAGCTGGCCGTCGCGCCAATTGCGGTTGATGGTGATGGTGACATCAGGAGGGGCATGAGGAGCGATTTTGGAGGCGTTGCAGCCCAAGACGACGATGCGGCGACCGAGGTTGCGGCAATTCTCAATGGCGATTTGCAGAGTCGTGCGCGAGCCGAAGCGAGCTAGAGGTTTCGGGGAACCGAGAAGTTTCGAGCTGCCGGCCGCAAGGATAATGGGGACAATAGCTTCGGGCTGATGAGTGCGCAAGGCTGCGGCAGAATAAACCACGAAGGACGGAAAGGCTAGACGTTATCGGAGTGACATATTTCCTACCGTTGGCAAGGTAAAAAAGGTGCCGGGTCGCCTTGCGGGTGCGGCGGATTCGAACTAAAATGCGCGAGACATTTCGAAACAGATTGTCGCGCGAATGGCGCGAGTGGAAGTCTTCCGAAACCAGGCGGCGGAAAACTAGTGTACGCACACCCTTTCTCTTACCATCGTGCCGGGTCCCTGGAAGAAGCGAGTAGGTTATTGCGTGAGTTAGGCGATGACGCACGGCTGATAGCGGGCGGACAGAGCTTGATTCCGCTGATGAAGATGCGCATGGCGCGGCCGAGCGCGCTGATCGACATCAATTTTATCAAGGGACTGAGTGAGATCGGGAATCACGGCGGAGAATTGCGAATGGGGGCGTTGGCGCGGCACATCGACATTGAGACTTCAGCGGTAGCCTCCGAGATTGCGATTGTGCACGATTGCGCGGCGGGAATCGCGGATGTACAGGTGCGAAATCAGGGGACGATTGGCGGGTCTCTTGCGGAAGCGGACCCGAGCGGCGATTGGGGAGCGGTGCTGCTTACGTTGGAGACGTCGGTGCGATGTTCTGGGCCAAGTGGTGAACGGACAGTGGCACTGGAAGAATTCATTACAGATGCTTACACGACTGTGCTCGGTCACGACGAATTGGTGCGCGAAGTTGTGGTAAAGAAGCCGGGGAAGAACAGCGGAGGAGCGTACGTGGCGTTCAAGCGATGTGCGCCGGTTTACGCGACGGCTAGTGCTGCAGTGCAACTGAGCGTGCGAGGGAAAGATGTTTGTGAGGATGCGCGGATCGTGTTGGGTTGCGCGGGATTGACCGCGATTCGGGTGAAGGACGGCGAAGCGGAGTTGCGCGGGAAAGAGTTAGACGAGAAGACGATTGAGCGGGCGGCGCAAGCTGCGCACGACGCTGCGGAACCTCAGAACGATATGCGCGGCTCGGCGGACTATAAGCGGGCATTGACAGCGGCACTGGTGAAGCGCGCGATTGGGATCGCGATACGGAGAGCGCAAGGGGAACACGTGGAGTCAGGACACGAATATGCCGGGCGCTAACGCAATGCTGGTAAGGATTCGAGTGAATGGCGAGATGCGAGAAGCGAAGGTTGAGCCGCGGACGCTGCTGGTGGATTTTTTGCGCGAGAACTTGAATCTGACCGGAACGCATATCGGCTGCGATACGACGTATTGCGGGGCGTGCACGGTGATGTTGAACGGGCGGACCGTAAAATCGTGCACGATGTTTGCGCCGATGGCGAACGGCGGAGAAATCACCACAGTGGAAGGACTGTCCAGCGGCGCGGATTTGCATCCTGTGCAGCAGGCGTTTGCGGAATGTCACGGGCTGCAGTGTGGATATTGTACGCCTGGGTTGCTGCTCTCCACTTTGCACCTACTTACGAAAACGCCAAAACCGACTGAAAAACAAATTCGTAAGGCGATTGCGGGAAACACCTGCCGATGCACCGGGTATCAAAACATATTCAAATCGATCCGGATGGCGGCGTCTGAAATGGAGAAACGCTAAGGTATGGAGATCAAATTTGGCGGGAACTTTGTAGTGAAGAAGACGCCCGCGCAGGTTTACGAATTTTTGGTGGATCCGAACCGGTTTTGTCCGCTGCTGCCGGATTACCAGAGTATGCAGATTGTCGACGAGAAGAATTTTTTGGTGAAGCTGAGCGTGGGGATATCACACATTCGAGGGACGGCAGCCGTGAAAATGTCGCTGGCGGAGGCAGACCGACCAAAGCGCGCGGTGTATGAAGGGAAAGGCGATGTACCGGGTGGGTCGGCGAGTTTAAGGGCGGGATTCGATCTGGAAATGGTGCCGGGCGGAGAGACGAAAGTGATTTGGCTGGGGCAGGCAAACGTGGTGGGACGAATTGCGTCGTTGGCCGGTGGCATGCTGGAGCCGCTCGCCAAAAAAAACGTACAGAAGTTGATTGATGGATTGCAGAAGGCGCTCGGATAAATCGGAAGGTATGGCTAGAACGATACGCAAACAGATGAAGAGGACGACTCCGAAGCCCAAGGCCGGAGTTGCTGCGATTGCTTGTGTCTCCAAATGGGTGGGGCAACCGATTCGCCGGAAGGAAGAAGACCGGCTGGTACGGGGCAAGGGAATCTTTGTCGACGATCAAAAGTTGACGGGGATGCTGCATATTCGATTTGTGCGGTCGTCGTATGGGCACGCGAAAATTACGCGGGTAGATGTATCCAAGGCGGAAGCGCTGCCGGGCGTGGTCTGCACGCTGACGGGGGCGGAAGTAAAGGGGATGGTACAGCCGTTTATCGAAATCGGACCGGACGCGGGGCAGAAGATTGCGGACTATCCGATGGCGTTTGATAAGGTGGTGTTTCAAGGAGAACCGGTCGCCGCAGTGGTGGCGGAAACACGATTGATTGCCGAAGATGCGGCGGAATTGGTGGAAGTAGATTACGAACCGCTGCCGCCGGTGATGACCGCTGAGGATGCGTTGAAGGATGAGAGTTTGGTTCATCCGGCAATGGGAACCAATAAAAATTGGCATGGGCTATTTGAATATGGCGACGTAGACAAAGCGTTTAAGCAAGCGGCGCATGTGGTGCACATTGGAAGAATGCACTTTCACCGTTTTTCGAGCACACCGCTGGAGAATAATGCGGTGATCGCGGTATGGGACTCAAGGTCGGAGCGGATCGAGTATTGGTCGAATAATTCATTTCCGGCGTTCGCGGCGCAGTTTTTGTCGCCGGCCCTTGGGGTGCGTATCGATCAGATATTCATGAAGAGTTTCGATATCGGCGGCGGATTTGGAATCAAAATCACGAATTATCCGTACATGGCTGTGTGTGCGTTGGCGTCGCGTAAGGCGGGCGACCGGCCGGTGAAGTGGGCGGAGACGCGTACCGAGCACATGCAAGGAAGTGCGCACGGGAACGAGAGAACTTATTTTGATACGCGAGTGGCACTGGACAAAAACGGTGTGATCACCGCAGTGGCTTCACGGCACGTGGATGATTGCGGGGCGTATCCGCGTTACGAGCCGTTGGGCTGCGTGATTTGGGCGCAAGTGATGCCAGCGTCGTACCGGCTGAAAAATATTCGCATCGATATGTCGCAAGTGGTGACGAACAAGTGCCCGGTGGGGCCGAACCGTGGATATTCGCGCATGCAGCAACTGTGGTTCATGGAACGGATTCTGGATATTTGCGGACACACCCTGGGAATTCCGACGGATGAGATGCGGATGCGAAATTATATTCGCAAAGATGAAATGCCTTACACGACGCCGAATGGGTGCGTGTACGACTCCGGGGACTATGCCGGGATGCTCGCCATGGGCAAAAAGTTGATCGGTTGGGATGAATGGAAGAAGAAGCAAGCTGCCGCGCGCAAGGAAGGCCGGTGGATCGGCCTGGGTATCGGGTCAACTTTGGATTCTGGCACAAATAATTTTGGGCAGGCGCGGATCATTAACGCTGGGGCGCCATTTTCTGGACAATCCAAAGCCGCGATCGCCAAGCTGGATATCTATGGCGAGGTGGTGGTGAGTTTGGGTTCGGTGCCGCAGGGGCAGGGGCACGAGACTACGGCGTCACAGGTGGTTGCGGATGTTTTGGGGATCTCTCCCGATATGGTGAAAGTGAAGCCAGGATTTGATACCGAGCAGAATGTGTACACGGGTCACACTGGGACATATGGGAGTCAATTCGCGGTGTCTGGACTTTCGGCGATTCACGGAGCGGCACAGAAGCTGCGTGCAGAAATCAGCCGTATGGCGGCATGGGCGCTGCGCGGCAAAGAGAAAGATTTGGAATTCGGTGTGGGAGCGCAAGGAGCGGAAATTCGAGATAAACGCACCAGGAAATCCATTAACTATTGGGCTCTGGCTAATTTGGTGAATGTGAACAACGCGGGCATGCCGGAAGAATTGTGGGACATTACGTTTAATTGTAGGCACGTTTACCACGCGCCTTTTCATATTCCCGATATTCAGAAAAAATATGGCAATTTGACGCTGACGTATGCGGCGCAGATTCACCTGGCGGTAATTGAAATTGATCGCGAGACATTTCAGCCGAAGATTTTGGCGTATGCATGCGTGGACGATTGCGGGAAAGCCATTAACCCGCGAATTGTGGAAGGACAGGTGCATGGGTGCACGGCGCACGGAATCGGCGCGGCCTTGATGGAACATTGTGCGTACGATTCGGACGGAAATTTGCTGGCTTCGACATTCAGCGATTACACACCGATCACGGCCATGAACATGCCGGATCTGCTTTATGGACACATGGAGTCGCCATCGCCTTTCACCTACAACGGGGCGAAGGGAATGGGCGAAGGGGGCGCGGCTCCGGTACATACGGTCTGTGCCGCGTTGCAAGACGCACTCTACGCAAATGGCGTGATTGTGGATGATTCGCACAACACCGGAGATTCTATTTTTCGTTCGCTGCAACGCGCGAAGCAAGGTGGATATAAGGATATGGTGCGCGTTGAGTATCAGCGGGCGGGCCGAACGAATTAGGGCGATTTTGTCGAGGATCGCTGAGCGCATTCTTTTTCTAAGTGTGAGCGGGGTTTGATGAAGCGGGTTTGCGTCATCGGTTGTGGATCTATCGGCAGTTTGTATGCGGCACACTTAGCGCGGGTTTGCGAGGTGTGGGCGTATGTGCGTCGTCCGTCGCATGCGAAGGCACTGAATGAAGAGGGATTGCGCGTTTCCGGGACTCACAACTTTCATGTGAATTTGCGGGCGTCCTGCGATCCCGCAGAAATGCCGCAATTTGATTTGGGAATCGTATCGAGCAAAGCGACGCAGACCGCGGATGCGGTAGCGCCGGTAGCTCACTTGTTTGCGAAAGGGGCGATTCTCTCTTCTCAGAACGGCCTGGGCAGCGAGGAAATTATCTCGGACTTGGCGAAAACTTTTGTGATTCGCGGAACAACCTTTATGAGCGGTACAAGGCGCAGCGATACGCACGTGCAGTATGAATTGGATACCGCGACCTGGATGGGGCCGTTCGAGCCGACGGAAACGCCGTTCGCCATGGTGCGTGAGGCGGCGGAATTAATTCGCGCGGCTGGGCTGAAAGCCGAGGCGCTGGAAGATGCACGGCCGGCGCAATGGTCGAAATTAATTTTTAACTCGTCGGTAAATTCGGTTTCGGCCTTGACGGAATTGCCACACTCGCATCATTTCGCGGATGAGGCCGAGTTTGGAGATTTAGGACGTTTGCTCCATGCATTGATTGAAGAAGGGAAGCGTGTAGCGGCCGGAATTGGAGTAGCGCTGCCGGAAGATCCGTGGGAAATGAATAAGCTTGGCGCGAAGACGGATCATGCGCCTTCGATGTTGTGCGATGTCCGGCAGAAATCGAAAACAGAAATCGATTTTTTAGGAGGCGCGATTGCGCGGGAGGCGGAGCGAGCGCGCATTCCGGCGCCGCTGCACACCGCGTTGTACCGTTTGATCAAAGGCAAGGAAGCCGCGTGGACATTTGAAAGCCGCGAGCACGTCACGGCTAAGTAAGTCCGAGGGTTAATGGCATACGCAGTCGATCAGGAAAAGTGGCGCCACGTTCGGCAGATGATGGAGCAGCACGATTTGGATGCAATCGTGGTGCGCGCGCCGGACAACGTCTTGTACCTGACCAATTATTGGACGATGAAGGGTTACGATTTGGTGATTTTCCCGCGAGAGGGCGATCCAACTCTTCTGGTGATTGAGCCGCAATTTCGGGAAGGCCAGAACACGGCGTGGAACAAGGACGTGCGATTTTTTCCGTTTTATCATCCGTCTGACCCGCGACCGCCGATGGTTCGCGCCGTGGAAATGGCGGTGGAAGTATTGCGCGAGCGGAAATTGATCCGCAGAGTAGGGATTGAGTTATCGCAAATGTCGCAGATTTGTGATCGCATGGTGGGCGAGCCCACGGTTTACTGGCAGGGGTTTTACGATGCATTTCGCGCAAGTTGCAGCGAGGTTGTCGATGCTGCTCCGCTTCTGGCAGACGTGCGCGCCGTTAAGACTGAGCAGGAAATCGAACGCATGCGCCTGGCAAATGAACTGGCTGCGATTGGAATGGAACACGCGCGCAAAAATATCAAGCCGGGGATGAAAGAGAGCGAAGTAGCCGCGATGATTGAAGGCCACATTCACGCGGTCGGTGTGGGGTATAAGAACAAAGTAGAAATGGCGCGGGCGTTCACGCTAGTGTGGTCCGGGCCGGGGATTGCGACTTTTACGGCGACGAGTCATCGGCCGGTGATAGAGAACGAGCCAACGCTGGTGGAGATTTGGGTTTGCGCGGACGGATATTGGACGGATCTGACGAAGAATCTTTGCCCGGGAAAGTTGACCGCTGATTACGATCGATTGCTCGATCAACTGTTGAACATCTTCGGCGACGCCATTGGTTGCGTGAAAGGTGGCGCTCCGTTGGGTGATATTGATCGGATCATTCGAAAAGGAATCGCTGCAGCGGGATACCCGGGGCAGCCCTCGCACCCAGTGGCGCACGGAGTTGGAGCGCGTGCGCATGAGGCTCCTTACTCGCATCAGGCCGCCGCCGGTACGATGAAGGCTGGAATGGTGCTGGCCATCGAGCCGGGAGCCTATTGGGCAGGCGGTGGCGGGTTAAGATTGGAAGATAATTTTTTGGTGACGGCGAACGGGTGCGAGAAGCTGTGTTCGTATCCTGACGATTTCCGGAGATAAGATGAAGGACGATCTGGCGAAAAAGATTCTGTCGCAGATACGCGAAGATGAAATCGTCGCGATGTCGTGTGATGTCGTGAATATCCAAAGTCCGACCGGTGAAGAACTGGAAATGGGCCGCTACATGCGCCAGACGTTTGAAGACATGGGGCTGAAGGTATCCTGGCAAGAAGTGGAAGAAGGACGCGCGAATGTTGTGGGTTCGTGGGAGGGCACGGGCAACGGTAAAAGCTTGATGTTCAACGGGCATATGGATACGTCGAATACCGGACGCGAAGAATTTTTGATTGGCATCGGCTATAAACCAAAAGCGATCGTTCGCAACGGATTGATATACGGTTTGGGAATTTACAATATGAAAGGCGCACTGGTTTGCTATACGCAAGCAGTAAAAGCATTGATGCGCGCGGAAGTGAAACTGGAAGGCGATGTGACGATTGCAGCGGTCGTTGGCGAGATTGAAAAGACGCAGTGGAGCGATGAGTTTGTGGGCAAGGAGTTTCGCGGGTATGGAGTCGGCACACACCATTTGGTGAATCATGGCGTTTTGCCGGACATGTGCATCCTGGGTGAGCCGTCGGATATGCAACTCGTCTTGGGGCATTACGGAACAGTGTGGGTGAGGATATCCACGCGCGGTCATTATGTGCACACTGCGTTTACGCGAGGAAAACAGGATCACAGTTCCATCTTTAGGCTAAAGAGCATACTCGATCCAATTTATGAATGGATTTCGGCCTGGGAGAAAAAAGCCAGCTATGACGGCCAGCCCGGTGTGGTGAATGTGGGTTGCATTCGCGGCGGATTTCCGTGGCGCGTGAGCCGCACACCGGATCGCGCAGATATTTTTCTGGACGTGCGGGTACCGCCAACGATGGAACTGAAAGAAGTTCGAGTTTCCATCAAGCAATTGATTTTGGATTTGCGGAAGAAACATCCCGACTACGATTTGGAGTACGAGACGTTCGTGTCGGTGCCTGGCGCGGAGATATCCAAGGACCATCCGTTGGTTAAAACTATCGAGGAATGTCATCAGCAGGTGTTTGGCGAGGCGGCGAAGCACGCGACCGTGTTGTGGGACTCGGATGCGTCGGTGATGACGCGCTTCGGGATTGAGACATTAAATTACGGTCCATCTAGCGGACCTCGCGATGCCGAAGGCGAAAAGGTGGCGATCGAAACGCTCGTGAATGTGACGCGAGTATACGCGCTGGCAGTGGCTGAGATTTGCGGAGCGCACTGAGAAAAGATCGAAAAACCAATGACGAGTCAAAAAGAAATCGAGCGGCGTTACTCGAATATTCGCGCCGCAATGGCACGAGAAAAGGTCGATGCGCTGATCGTGTGTGGCAACCAGTACACGGGCTTTGAGGGCGCGGTGCGATATACCTCTGGTTTTGAGATCGTGCATCGTTACGTATATGTGTTACTTCCACTGGCAGGGGATCCTGTGCTGGTGTTTCCGCGAGAAGCGCGTTGGATTGGAGATAAAAAGGCTTCGTGGGTGCGCGAAAAAGTTTGGGCGGAGGTTCCGGGAAAATGGCTGCGCGAGGAAATTGAAAAGCGCAGCTGGAAGCGAATAGCCGTGTACGGAATGGATTTTGTGATGGCGGTGCGCGATTACCGGGAGTTGCAACAGAGTTCTTGCGAACTCATTCCTTTCGATTTTCATTTCGACATGGCGCGCGCCGTGAAAAGCGAAGAAGAGTTGGTAGGCTTTCGTGACAGCATGGACATTATTTTGGACGGATTTCGCGCTCTCTTGGCCGCTTACGAGCCGGGCAAGAATGAAGCCGAGATCATGGCGCCCGCGGTCGAGCGATTTTTCGCGCGCGGAGCCGGCCCACGAATGATGAATATCGTGCTCAGCGGCACTGGAGGGGAGGCGGAGGCACATTTCAAGATACCGTCGCTGCGCAAAGTTGCTTCGGACGATTTGCTTCTGTACTCGCTGGAAATTACCGGAGCGGCCGGTTACTGGATTGAATTTTCGCGGGCGCTGATACGTGGAAAGGTAAGTGCACGGACGCGAGCGATGAGCGATGTGTATCCGGAGGCTATGGAAGCTGCGCGACTGAAGATGCATGACGGTGTGCGAGCTAGCGAAGTTCACAAAGCGGCAGCGGATGTATTTAGCAAAGCTGGGTTTGCGCTGGGGCACCTGACTGGCCATTCCATCGGGATGACCATGATTGAGCATCCGGCCATCGGTGCGAACACGCAGGTGGAATTGAAAGAGAACATGGTTTTAAGTTTTCATCCGCAGGTAGTGGATCAAGATGGGCAAGTGTGTTTGTATACGCAAGACACGTACCGCGTAGGAAAGAAGGAAGGCGAGTGCCTCGCCAACGTGCCGTGGCGATTCTATTCGGGCGCGGAGGCGCTGAAGCTAGTATGAGCGTGAAAATTTGCATTGTTGGCTGCGGTGCGATTGGAAGCATTTTTGGCGCGCATTTGGCAAGACTGTCCGATGTAGAAGTGCACGCTTACGACGTTTGGAAAGAACACACACAAGCGATTAATGAAAAGGGTTTGCGGATAAGCGGCGCTGCGGATTTCACGGCGCGGCTCCATGCGACGTCTGACGCGAAAGAAGTTCCGCCATGCGATTTTGGAATTGTGGCCACCAAGAGTACGCATACTCGAGGAGCGATTGAGCAGACTGCGCACATCTTCAAGGGCTCCGGCGCGGTTTGTTCGGTACAAAACGGCGTGGGCAACGAAGAGATTTTGGCCCAACATGTTCCGCTGGTCATTCGCGGAACCACGTTTCCTGCTGGCCACGTGATCGAACCCGGCCACACCGGCTTCGATATCAATGGCGATACATGGATTGGGCCTTTCGAGGCGACGAACACGCCGTACTCGAAAGTGGAGCAGTTGGCGGAACTACTGAATCGTGCCGGCTTGCGAGTAATTCCGCTGCAAGATGCTCGCGGCGCGCAGTGGACAAAGTTGATTTTCAATGCCTCCACGAATCCAGTCGGTGCATTGACGTTGCTACATCACGGTGCCGCCACTAGATTTGATCCAACCGGAGATTTGTTTAACGCTTTGATTGCGGAAGGGGAAGCGGTCGCGAAAGCTCTTGGTATCAAGTTGCACGGCGATCCGCGCGCGCTTGTGCAAAAGGGGGCGAATGCGCCGGGCAAGCATCGCGCCAGCATGTTGCAGGACGTTCTTGCGAAGCGGCAAACGGAAGTCGATTTCATGAATGGCGCGATTGCAAATTGGGGCGAGAAAAGTGGTGTGCCTACGCCGTTGAATCGCGCGCTGTGGCAATTGGTGAAAGGTCTCGAGCACGCCTGGAGTGATCCGTCGTAAGCAGCGGATGTTGACGAGATTCTTGCATTTACGCGAGGAGATAAGATCACGATGAGCATGCCTTTTAAGATTGGTGTGTTGCAGCTCAGCATGGAGCCGCTGAACGAAACGGTGCAGATGGCGCAGGCGTGCGATACCGCGGGCTTCGATACTTTCTGGCTGGCCGAAGCATACCCGTGGTGGCGGAAGCATTCTATGGAGGCGCGATCGTCCACGGCGGTGACTGCAATTGTGGCGCGAGAAACTGAAAAGATTACGATCGGCTGGGGAATTATTTCTCCGTATACGCGACATCCGGTACAGATCGCCATGGAGGCGCGCGTTTTGCAGGAAGCTGCCGGCGAAGGACGTTTTTTGCTCGGACTAGGCGCGTCAAAGATTTTCATGAAAGAAATCGGTGAAGGTGAAAAGGGCAAAGAAGCTGGTCCCGGAACGGTGATGCGCGAGAGTATCGAAATCATCGACGCGATGCTGTCCGGCAACGAAGTGAAGTATGAAGGAAAAGCGTTTCAAGCCTTCGCACCACCATTAAAATCAGATGCGCACGTTCCACGATGGCGTGTGCCTATCTATGTCGGAGCGACGGGTCCGGTGTTGCAGCGACTGGCGGGATCGCATTCCGACGGTTTGCTGACCGCAAGCATCACGACGCCAAAATTTGTGGAATATTCGCGAAAGGTGATGGAAGAAAGCGCGCGCAAGGTAGGCAAGGATCCCGCCAAGTTGGATTTAGGCTCGGTAATTGTCGGTAGCATTGGGACGGACTCGAAGACAGCGCGCGAGGGTGCTCGTGAAATGGCTGCAATGTATTTGGCTAATAAGGTTCAGAATATTCGAGGCTCGGCCGATACTCTGTTGGAATGCGCGGGGCTGAAGTTTGACGAGATTAGCCCGATCGCTGAGGCGATGGAAAAGGGCGGTCGTAAAGCGGCAGCCCGTGCGGTGACGGACTCGGTCTTGCAAAAAGTTTGCCCGATTGCGGGGACACCCTCGGACTGCATCGAACGCCTGGAAGAATATCGCGCTGCAGGATGCACCCACATCATGCTGGAATTGTGGGGCGACGACCGACCGGAGCAGGCGCGCCTTTTTGGTGAAAAAGTGCTGCCGCATTTTCGCAAGAAGTGAAAAGAATCGATTCTCAATCGCGCAGATTTTTCGCCTTAAGATGTGCACGGTCGCTGAGAACGCTTACCTCACTATTTTTGAGCGGCGTTACCAGCAATTGCGCGGAATTCCATATCCGTCACTAACCCGTGTTTTTCGGTCCCTTTGCGTTTCACCGCAGCCAACACTGACTGCTGCTGCTCAGTGGTAAGCGAAATTCCGAGTTCCTTGGATTTGATGGCAATGCTATCGAGACCGCTTTTTTTTCCTAGGACGATTTTTCGGTCGGCTGCGACTAACTCAGCTGCATACGGCTCGATAGCCTCGGGTATGTGAAACTGACTGGCGACGGCGCCGCTTTCTCGCACGAACAAATTTTCCCCTACCACTGGCTTCCAAGGCTCCAGTTCATGACCGGCAAGCTTCCGTACCAGCGCGGAGACATGTCGGACTTTTTTCAAATCGAGCTCGACGGGTACTCCATATAGTCCCGATAAAGCAATCGCAACCTCTCCGATATCGGCGTTTCCGGCGCGTTCTCCCATGCCGTTGACGGTCACTTGAATCCACTCCGCGCCAGCTCGTACAGCGGCCACGGCGCATGCGGTCGCCAGTCCGAAGTCATTGTGTCCATGAAAATGTAGCGGCACTTGCGAGCCGATCCACCCGCGCACTTCGCGAACCAAAAACTCGACGGCCTCGGGACCGCACGCCCCAATGGTGTCAACCACGACGACTTCTTCTGCGCCGGCGTCCAGTGCAGTCCGATAAAAATCTTGCAGGGTGCCTAAGTCCGTGCGGGTTCCGTCGACGGTGAAGAAAGCGACTTTCACGTCGTGTTTGCGGGCATACGTGATTGCGTCTGCTGCCCGGCGCTTGGCTTCGTCAACCGACAAGCCATACGCCTTAAGTTTTATCGCGCTGGTGGGGGTTTCGATAACGGTAGCTCTGGCGCCAAGCCGGAGCAGTTCATCGATGTCTGCTTTCACCGCCCGACCGAAGCCCCAAATCTCAGCCCTCAGGCCTGCCTTGGAAATGAGTTGCATAGCCGCGGCATCGTCGGCTGAGACTCGCGGGAATCCCGCTTCGATCCGACCCACTCCCATGTCGTCCAGTGCTCGAGCGATTTCCAATTTTTGCTCAGGCGTTAGCACGACGCCAACGCTCTGTTCGCCATCGCGCAACGTGGTGTCGTAGAACTTAACTGAAGTGTTCGCTGGGAACGCCTTCTGCACCTGCGGATGATGATTAAGTTCGCTGATCCACAAACCTACTCTTGAGTTGGACATACTCATCGCTTGTGGTCGGAGGCAGCCACCGTTGTGGATTTTTGGCCGTGCAGCGCTTTATAAGACACGACAGGATTCCTCAGCACGCCGATTTTTTCGATCTCGCACTCCACCACATCGCCCACTTTCAAATAGAGCGACTTTGGATCGTCGCTGAACGCGGCGACGCCGGAAACCGTCCCTGTCGAGAGAACATCCCCGGCAGAATAGCCCATCGACGAATAGTGCGCGATGATTTCGGGAATAGTAACCGACATCTTACTGGAGTGGGACTGTTGGCGAACTTTTCCATTAACGCGCAATTCCATCGAAAGATCGTTTGGATTGGGAACTTCGTCGGCGGTGACGATGTGGGGACCCAGCGGGCAAAATGTATCGATCGCTTTGCAGAAACTGAAGACACCGGACTTCATTTCCTGACGCTGGATGTCCCTCGCGGTCACATCGTTGAAAATAACGTAGCCGCCGATATACTCGCCGGCTTGTTCGGCAGTGAAATGCTTGCCTGACTTCTTCATTACAACTGCGAGTTCCAATTCGTAGTCGAGTTCCTGGGTCAGGTGCTCGGGGTAAACTATGGCTTCATCCGGGCCAATTATGGCATCCACGTTTTGAAAAAAGACGATCCACGGAAGCACCGGATGAGAAAAGCCGGATTTTTCTGCTTCCACGTGATGCTCGCGGAAATTCCCGGCGGTGTGGAAGAATTTCTTGGGGGCGATGGGCGCTTTTATTGTTACGCTATCTCTGCGAAAAATGATGGGCTCGCCGGATGGGCCAGCAACTCTCGGTCCTTGCCTTAACACATAATCAAAGGCCGTGCGGGCTGCATTGAGACCACGGTCACCGTTTTCGAATAATCCGCGCATATCCGAAGGCACGCGGGCGTCAGCAAGCGCGTAGAAGGCTCCTTCCGTTTCGACATCGCGCAAATACAACGCGTAAGCTGCATTCAGGTCGACCATCCTGTCGCCCGGCGCGATGGCGCCCACGCGATTCTTGCGTTCCTGGCCATGGAAGGAAACTAATTTCATCAAGCGTCCTTGGTGAGTGTGAGAGCAGCTCAAAATATGTTATCAAATCGGCGCGACGTTTGCTGCAATCGCGGCTATGATGTCAGTTCAGGGGCCGAATTGTTCGGTTCTTACACTCAGTAGCCATTGCGAGGGCATTTTTGACGAAGGACAAATGCAATGCCTGGCACCTCAGTTCTTGAAGATATCGAGCTGATATTCGAAAACATCGGTGGCGGGCGCGGCGGGAATCAGCCACCCGCTGGGGGCGGCGATGATGGCGGGACAGGTAATCGATCTCCGCGCCCTGGCGGCGGGTACACCCAGCGACGATACCGTGTGGCGATTACGCTGGCCATTGTTTCGATCTTAATGTTTTTTCTTGGGCTGTCCACCGCCTTCGTAGTTCTACGCATTGAGAAGGCATGGATTCCCATTCAACTTCCCAGGATTCTTGCCGTGAACACCGTTATCCTGCTGATCAGTAGTGGAACCATTGAGCTGGCGCGGAAGAAGCTGACGCAGTCAAACCTTCCGGGTTTTCGTCTGCTTTGGCTGCTGACGACCGTCCTGGGAGTGGTGTTTCTGGCTGGCCAATTGATCGCCTGGCGGCAACTGGTAGACGAAGGCGTCTATATCGCAAGCAATCGCGCCAGCAGCTTCTTCTACATATTCACCGGCCTGCACGGGCTGCATCTTTTCTGCGGCGTGATGGCCTTGCTGTATGTCGCACTTCGGCATTTCGAACGAGCAAAAATCGCCAGAGCTACCGCCGCGCAGATTGTCGCGCATTATTGGCACTTCATGGATGGGCTGTGGCTGTTCTTGATGGCGCTGCTGTATTTTGGCA
The DNA here is from genome assembly GCA_036495905.1 of Candidatus Acidiferrum sp. Classification (GTDB taxonomy): domain Bacteria; phylum Acidobacteriota; class Terriglobia; order Acidiferrales; family UBA7541; genus Acidiferrum. The sequence goes on along the minus strand of DASXMB010000039.1, from coordinate 119,768 downwards.
AGTGAATCTCTTTTTGGCCGATGGGGAAGCGGTCCAAGAGACTATCGCGTTTGCCGCCTGCCTAATGACCGAGGAACTCCCCGATTGAACTAGTAACTCGGTGGATTTGCTCAGCAGTCAATTCTGGATACATAGGCAATGACAGGACTTCCCTGGCGGCGCGCTCGGCATGAGGGAAGTCGCCCGCCTTGTAGCCCAGGCTGGCATACAAAGGCTGCAAATGGAGCGGCACTGGGTAATAGATGGCGCTTCCAATCTTGCGGTCGGTCAAAAACTGCTGCAGAGCGTCGCGCTTCTCCACGCGAATCGTGTATTGGTGGAAGACGTGTTCGTAGCCTTCCGCCACTGCCGGAGGCATTATCCCGGGAAACTGCGAAAGCTTTCGTGTGTATTCCACAGCGTGCTTTTGGCGAGCCCGCTGCCAAGCGGCCAAATGCCGCAGCTTTACTCGCAAGATTGCAGCTTGGATCTCGTCGAGGCGGGAATTCCAACCCGGCTCGCTGCTTACGTATTTTGCGGTTTGGCCATGGTTTCTAAGCGCTCGCAGACGGGCCGCAATCTCTGCGGACCCGGTCACAATCATGCCCGCGTCTCCGTACGCGCCTAGGTTCTTGGTGGGGTAAAAGCTGAAACAGGCAACGTTGCCCAGCGAGCCGGTTTTCCGACCTTTATATTCAGCGCCTATGGCTTGAGCATTGTCCTCAATAACTGCCAATTTATTGACACGCGCAAACGCCAAGATCGGATCCATGTGGGCTGCGAGGCCATATAAATGTACGACCACGATCGCTTTCGTGCGAGGCGTCAGGCACCGCTCTAGATCGGCGGGGTCGATATTATAGGTATCCGCTCGAATGTCGGCAAACACCGGCTTCGCGCCCAGTGCGCTAACCGCGCTGCCGGTGGCGACGAAGGTGAACGCTGGCAGGATTACTTCGTCGCCTGCGTGCACCTCGCAAGCCCGGAGCGCCAAGATAAGAGCGTCCGTGCCAGACGCAACGCCGATACCGTGCGCAGAGCCGCAAAGCTGCGCAATCTCGTCCTCGAGCGATGCCCCTTCCTGTCCCAATACAAAGCGCTGCGATGCAAGCACGCGCTCTACCGCAGCACGAATTTCGCCGCCAATAGCGGCGTATTGGGCCGCCAAATCCAGTTGCAGCACGGAGACTTCAGCGCTTTCATCAGGGTTCTTCAAACTAACGGGTTCCTCAGGTTTCAAGAATCGCCTCTGCCTCGCAGCGTCTTTCTCCGACGCTCCAAAATACGCGCATTATACACCTCTGCGGCATGGGCAAATTTGCGAAAGCGATGATGTGGATTGAGATGCGACAGTCCCAAATACCGCCCAGCTCAGGCCACCGGGTCCTTCGGCCAACGTTCGCCGCAAGATCTCCTACCACAAATCATATAAAGAACATCTAAAGTACAGCGAAACCTGTATATAAGGTTGATGATGGTGCTACTCACTGTTTAGAGATCGTCGCGTAAGGTATTTGTAAAGAGCAACTTGAATGCAAAAGAATCGCTCAAGGCACCCGAGGAGATTTGGCCCTTAGCTTGCCTATAAACCAGACAAGAAGCTCTTTCGATATCCAGGTCATTCATGAATATTGCGACTAGGCAAGTCCCCACACTGGATTTGAAAGCGCGGAGCGGCAGCAGGATGCTGCGGCTTCGAGTGATTGTCCCCATACTAATAGGAGGGAAGTGTGAAAATCTGGCGTTTTGCGCTACTTAGTTTGCTGGTGGTTGTTTCATTAGTCGCTTTGCAGCCGGTGCGCGCTCAGCAGGTCTCGAACATCACTGGCGTGGTTGTCGATCAGCAGGACGCCGCTGTTGCGGGCGTAAAGGTAAAACTTGAGAACCCCCAGACCGGCTTAAGTATGGAGACGGTCACGACGGATGAGGGCGCGTTTTTGTTTTCTAAATTGCCCCCGGGAGCGGGATACACGCTGAGCTTCTCTCGAGATGGATTCAAGTCGATTTCGTTTACATCGATCAACCTGTCGGTGGGCACTACGGAAACGCGCAATGCCAAACTGGAAATCGGCGCGACCACCCAGACGGTTGAAATCAATGCGGAAGCGATTGCTCCTTTAAACACGACGGACGCTGCAATCACGAACACGATCGACCAGGAGTTGATCAGAAACCTGCCGGTGTTGCTGCGCGAAAATCCCTCGACCTTGATGAACCTGGAAGCTGGTGTCGTCGGTAGCAGTTCTGGCAACACGAACCAGAGCGGTTCGGTGACTGGCTCGCGGGCTGATCAGCAAAACCTGACCATTGACGGCATTGATGCAAATGACCATGCCGGCAATTTTGCCTTTACAACCGTTGGCAACGCTCCGATCGATTCGATTTCTCAATTTAGCGTGACGACTGCGGCGCAAGGCGTCACAGATGTACATAGCTCGGGAGGCCAGATTGCCTTGGTCACCAAGAGCGGAACCAACCAGTATCACGGATCGTTGTATGAGTTCAATCGTACTGCTGCGACGGCCGCCAACACATTCTTCAATAACAGGTCCAAGGTCGGGACACCGGCTCTGACGCGAAATCAATTTGGCGCGAGCATCGGCGGTCCGATCAAAAAGGAAAAGCTCTTCTACTTCTTTAACTACGAAGCCAGACGCCAAGCTTCAGGTTCCTCCCAAGTTCGCACTGTGCCGCTGGATGCGACCCGGAACGGAAGCCTGGCCTACATCAACAACGGACTGGATGCGAACAATAAGGCTTGCTCGCCAATAAACACAGGCGATGGGGCAGCTCGGTTGAACAACCCGGTTACAGCACAATGCATTTCCTTCTTGAGTTCTGCGCAAATCGCAGCCCTGGACCCCAGCCACATCGGTGTTGATACAGCACTGTTGAATTTCACCAACGGTCTTGAGCCCTCCGCCAACGACGTGACCGGCGGCGATGGCATTAACACTGGGTCGTTTCGATTTAATGCTCCAGTGTCCTTGATTCGTTCCACATACGTTGGCCGGGTGGATTACAACCTTACCTCGAAACAGCGCTTGTTCGGACGTATCACCGAAACTCGTGCCAATGCAACCCAGGTTGTGCAGCAGTTCCCTGGACAGCCCACTCCGGAGCTGTTTTTCGACAAGACCTATGCCTATGTGATTGGACACAATTGGACGATTGACGGCAACAACGTGAACAGCTTGACAGTTGGCGTGACGCATCAGAACGACCAATTCAACACGGTGTTTACACCAAGCTTTCCAAATTCCATCACCTTTGGCCCGTATGCCGGGGGGCCGCTCCCTGGTTTGAGCAGCCAGAGCCGGGTAGTTCCGGTCTACACCTTACGTGACGACTATTCTTGGACCAAGGGGCATCACCAGATGCAATTTGGTGTCAACATCAAACCCACACACTTGAATTCGACCCTTACGAATTCTTTCAACTTTACTGGGCTGGGTTTGGGGGGAGCATTGGGCGGTCTGGATGCGACTTTGCGGCCACCGAACATCAACACCACTGGCACGGCCACTGCCAATTGGGACGCCCAACTTGCCTATACTTTGGGCGTGTACAGCAATCAAAGCGCAAACATCAACTACAGCCCGAACCTGCAACCGCTAGGTCCGGGAAGCGTAAAGGTGCGCGACTTCAAATTTGACGAGTATGCAGCGTACTGGCAGGATAGCTGGCGAATGCGCAGTGACCTGACCTTGACCTTTGGCACAAATTGGGTTTATTACACGCCTCCATACGAAGTAAATGGATTCGAAGCCATTCCCAACGTGGGTTTGGACAATCTATTCCAAATTCGGCAAGCGAACGGTGCGGCTGGCATTGGAGGAAATACAGCGGCTCCATTGTTCACTTATGATCTGGCGGGCAAGGCGAATCATGCTCCTTCGTTCTTCAACCCTACGTCGACAAATTTTGGTCCACGTCTGGGAATCGCTTGGAATCCGGGATTTCACGACGGGATTTTGGGCCGTCTTTTTGGAGACCGCAAGACGTCGATCCGCGCTGGGGGCTCGATTGTCTATGACTCGCTTTCTAACGTGACGTTCATCGCTGATCAAGCTAGTTTTTTGTTTGACGACAGCGCAGGCATTAACTTCGGATCAGGAACTACCCCAGGGCAGTTGATCGCCAGTTCCCCTCGCTTTGTCAACGCTACAACTAGTCCAGGGGTTGTTGTCCCTCCCGTTCACACTCGTCCTGTCACGCCTAACGTCTTGTCTGACGGTACGCTCGTAGGTGAAGCCGAGGACCAACTCAACTTCCTTGTCGATCCAAACTTCAAGCCGGCGTACGAATACACATTGAATTTTGGCATTCAGCGGGAATTGCGGGCCGGAGTCACACTGGAAATAAACTACGTTGGGCGATTCGCACATAGGTTGTTTGCCCAGGCGGACGCGGCGCAGATTGTAAACTTTACAGATCCTACGTCGGGTCAAACGCTGGAGGCAGCATTGGTACCGCTGACCTTGGCAGCGCGTGCTCCGAATGCTGTCGCAGCTTTGGCCGCGGTTCCAAATCAGCCGTTCTGGGAAAACCTCATGAACGTTGCAGTCGCAGAAAATTTTGGCCCCGGGCAAAGCTGCGTGACCGTATTTCACCGAAGCTGTACGCAGCTAGTCGCGGCAGAGGCGCCGACGTCAACTCGAATTGGTAGTTTGAGTAACGTCGTGAGGACTCTGAACGCAGCCGGCGTACTCGACCCAAATATCGGGTTGCTAGGCCAGTTTTCATCTGCCGCATACGTGACAGACAACGGCAACTCTAGCTACAACGCATTGCTGGTTTCGGTTCACAAGCGCGTTTCTCATGGTCTGCAGATGGACTTCAACTATGCCTACTCGCATGCCTTGGACAACCAGTCTAGCGTGGCAAACACGGTGACAGGTGGCGTAGTTTGCGACCTGCGCGATGCGCGTTCTTGCCGTGCAAGCTCCGACTTCGACCTGCGACACAACGTGGTTTCGGACTGGCTCTATTCGCTTCCAATCGGACACAAGGGCATGTTCTTTAAGGATATGCCTCGCTGGGCAGACGCTATTGTCGGCGGCTGGCAGGTGTCCGGCATTTGGACATGGCACACCGGCTTCCCGGTTAGCTTCGGCGCCGGGGATACTCCGATTAGCCGCTCCGTGCCGGGCAACGACCTGATCATTGGGCCGCAGTCGGCTTTTGCGACCAACATCCACACCGACAACAATAACGCGATCCAGGCCTTTAGCAGTTCGACTGCTGCCTTGGCCGCTCTAGCTGCTCCCTTGGGTGGCACGACTGGTAGCCGCAACGACTATCGCATCCAGAACTTCTGGAACGTGGACGCTGCGGTGCTCAAGAACTTCAGAATGCCTTGGCACGAAGGCCACACTCTTCAATTCCGCGCGGAAGCGTTTAACCTGTTGAACCATAATGATTTTGGTTCGCCGGACACGAACGTTTTTGATGGTACCTTCGGCCAAATCACCACCAGCCAAACGGGGTACGCCCCAAGGCAAATGCAGTTCGGCATCCGCTACGACTTCTAGCGAGAGGTAGCTGTTAATCGTTAACCGCGGGTCCCGGCGTTTCGCCTGGACCCGTTTTTTTTCTCTTTATTGATCGCTGCAAGATTCAAGCGTATATGAGTCGCGACCTGTGACCGCACGATTGCCGGAAGGTCGCTCGTTGTGTTCCGAATGACATTCTTGGTGAGATTGCGAACGACCGACGGCCAGTCGCGATCCGGAAGGCAGCAAGGCTCATTGCCGGGTAGGGCATGCCGCCGCTGGCCCTCCGCTTATCCCCGGTGTCTGAGACCTTTCTTCTTCAGTTCGCAATTCATCTTCCCCGCCCACGAGTGTCGACTCGACCAGGTGTTAAGGAAATTCTCCAGACCCCAATCCCGAAGGCGAGTTTCGATCAAACCTGCCGCTCGTTCGGCGGACAGGGCATACTCTAGAGAGCGAAACATCGGCGAGGTGCTGCGACGTCTAGATCAGATTAAAATATGAGAACTGGTATGGAAATACTGTATCCAATAAAGCCAGAACATATCAAGTTTATATAACTTCACGTATACTTAACGTGTGCAAGGACTTAATTTATGTTAAGAAATGGCAGTATATTTGCTTACTGAGGTGACCAAGAGTTCTGTGGTGGTTGATCGGCACGTCCCGGGGATATCTCGAAGGGGGAGGTCTCTGCGTGCTGGTGTTTTCACCGTTCACTCTAAATCTTCTTGGGGGTAAAGCGTGAGAATAAGACGGCTTTCCGCGTTTGTGGGACTTTTGTTGCTTTTCGCTTTGTGCCTTCCATCCGCATATGCCGACAACTTGTACGGCAAAATCGAAGGAACGGTAACGGACCCGACGGGAGCATCAGCTGAAGGCGCGAAGGTTGTCGCGACCAACGTCGGTACCAACCTGACCTACGAGGGGGTCACTAGTAGCGGTGGCAACTATGTACTAATAAACTTGCCGCCCGGGGTGTACAAGGTTGAGGTTACAAGATCGGGATTCCGAACTTTCAGTGCGACCAATATTCAACTTGCGGTCGACCAAGTTTACTCCTTGAATGTAAAAATGGAACTGGGTCCCATTTCGGACACGGTGCGAGTGGAAGTTAGCAACGTGCAAGTGGAAACCGTGAATACCCAGTTGGGCACGGTAGTGAGCGGTGACACGATTGTGGATATGCCGCTGAATGGCCGGAACTGGACACAGTTGCAGCAGCTTCAACCCGGCGTTATGTCTTCTTCTGATCGTTTTGGCACTTTCTCGACAAATGGCAGCCAGACGCAGCAGAACAGTTTTTTGATTAACGGTCAAGATTCCAATGACTTGCCGCTGAACACTCCCTTGATCATTCCCAGCCCGGACGCTATTGCGGAATTTAGTATGGTGACGAACACGATCAACCCCGAGTACGGACGAAATTCAGGCGCGATCTTGAATGCGGCCATCAAGTCTGGGACCAATAGTTTTCACGGCGACGTGTTTGATTTCTATCGCGATACCTTCCTGAATTCGTCTGATTTCTTTACCCGCAAGCCGGCTATCTTCCACCAGAACCAGTTTGGCGCAACGGTGGGCGGCCCTATCTGGAAGAATCATACGTTTTTCTTCTTTTCCTATCAGGGTACAAGAGCGATTACGCCGCAGACTACTGCCGTGAATACGGTATTTACGGCTGCCCAGCGCGGCGGGAATTTCAGTGATTTCAATTTCAATGGCACGCCGCCGCCAGCAACCCCATGCCCAGCGAAGAATCCAACCTGTGCGCCTGTCAACCCAAACGTATCGCCGGTGGCGTTATTTGGCGATGCGAGTTCTCCGTGCCCGGTTTCGAGTGGAGTGCAGTGCGCTCCAGGGACGCCCTTTGGTAAGACGTTCGACAATAGCGGAGCTTTGGTATCGAATGGATTGTTCAGCACGGGCGTCATTCCTACGCAGGATCTCAACAATGTGGCGCTTGGTCTAATGAATACCTTTGTGCCTCTGCCAAACTCCGGCACCAACGGTTTTTCGTTTAATGCGACGTTGCCAAATAAAATCGACCAGTATCTCTGGCAGATAGATCACACGTTCAATTCGAAGGACTCCATCAGGACATATGGCTTCCTGCAGTCTAACCCAACATCCCAGATCCTGCCTTTTACAGGTGCGAGCCTGCCAGGATTTCCAGAAATAGACCAACGGCATGCGAAACAGTTTACTGCGTCTTGGAACCATGTGTTCAGTTCGAACGTTTTGAACGAACTGCGATTTGGTTATACGCGCTTTAATTTTCTGGCTGTTGAACCACAGACTCCAGTGCTGCCGTCGAGCGCTGGATTTAGTATTAACCCCCAGAACCCGGCCGGTGCGGGTTTGCCGCTGGTTGCATTGACTGGATTCTTTACTCTTGGGTTCAGTACCAACGGTCCGCAGCCACGAATTGACCAAACATATCAGGTCGATGACAACTTTAGTTGGGTCATGGGTCGCCATACCTTTAAGTTTGGCTTTGATGGCCGACGCTTTCATGTAACGAACCCTTTTAATGCCGTTAATAATGGATCATTCGGCTTTGGGGGAAATGGCGTGTTCAGCACTCACGACCCAGGGGCTGATTTCTTGCTGGGGATTCCAGACGGCTTTACCCAAAGCAGCGGTGGCTTCGTTGATGCCAGCGGTCAGATGGCATACACCTACGCTCAAGACTCTTGGAAGGTACGACCTAACGTGACAGTAAATTATGGGATCGCCTGGCAGATTAACACTCCCACTACCGACCACTTCAACGGCGACCGCGCAATTAATTGCTTCCGCGCTGGCGAGCAGTCGGCAATTTTTCCGACAGCGCCAGCCGGCTTGGTGTTTCCAGGAGATAACGGCTGCTCAGCGTCCGGTTACTACACTGGATTCACACATTTTGCGCCTCGTTTGGGTCTGGCTTGGTCTCCGAACCTCGGTCGCATCTCCGGCGGACCGGGCAAGATGTCAATTCGCGCGGGGGCAGGTATTTACTACAACCAGTCGGAAGAGGAACTCACTCTGCAAAACCTAACGGCCCCGCCGTTCCAGATATCGGATAGCGGCATTGGAGATGTTGGGGGCCATCCAAATTTCGCGTCTCCCTTCACTTCTATCAACACAACGACCATCAGCCGAACGACATTTAATGGAGCCGGTGCGACCAATCCGGTTACGGCTCCCTGCCCCCCGGGCATAACAACGGGATGCAACCCCTTGATAAATCCCGTGACAATTGGCAATAAATATCCGTTCTTACCACCGCCGCCGGGGAGTAACGTAGATTTCAGTTTCTTTGAGCCATTGTCCTTGAATCTACTCGATCCACGGTTTGCTGTCCCCTACTCCGTCAACTACAACTTGACCGTGCAGCGAGAGTTGCCCGGCCAGATGGTGCTCCAATTCGGGTATGTGGGAGCGACGGGCCGCCACGAGGAACGGGCCTTCGAACTCAACCCGGCGATCAATCCTGCCGGGTGCGCGGCGACTCCGTCGTGTGTCGCTGACCGAGGAAATCAGGGATTTGATTTCCCGGGTAACTTCAAGTTTGATCCAACTGTGTTTGGTTCCCTGGGACAACAAGCAACGGACGGGAACTCACAGTACCATTCGTTTCAGGCAAGCTTGACGAAGCGAGTATCGCACGGATTGGACTTCCTAATTTCCTATACCTACTCTCATGCCATAGACAATGGTTCCAGCTTGGAGAATTCCTCATTTGGCACACGCGGGACAAATCCGCTGATCCCCGGCTTAAATGTTGGAGACTCTGGGTTTGACGCTCGTCAGCGATTGGTGGCTAGCTACACCTATCGAATTCCAGTGCTTCGCTCCATGAGCTCCGGAATTATGAGTAAAATCTTCAAAGGCTGGATGGTCGCTGGAAACACAACGTTCCAGACAGGTTTCCCGATCAATCTATCTGATTCGGCCCTAACATCCCTAACCTGCTGGAACGCAACGTTTTACGGCTGCCCAGATAACCCCAACCAGGTATCAGCTCTTACAATATTTGATCCTCGCCAGTTCCAGAACCTCGCCAACGCTGCGGGTACGAAGCATGCAGGGAACTACTATTTTGCTCCCGCGTCGTTCGCTCACGCTGCTTTTGGTACGTTCGGCAATACCGGCAGGGATTCCTTCCATGGACCGGGTATCAACGTAACGAATTTGGCCCTCATGAAGGATACCTACATCACCGAGCAGATGCGTTTTGAACTTCGTCTTGAGTCGTTCAACACTTTCAATCATGTAAACTTCAGTGCTCCTAACTCGAACGTAAATTCCGGCAATTTTGGTTTTGTCACCAGCGATGCCGGACCACGTCTCATTCAGTTGGCGGCCAAGTTCTACTTCTAACTCTAACCAAGTAAAAGTCAAAAGGGCGCCTCGCGAGAGGCGCCCTTTTGTACATCTTGTTGGCGCGTCGGAGGTTCCTTAAGACTCAGTCGATCCGTCCATGCGTGCTGCAATGAGAGCCCCCGAAAAGCCATGGAGCTTCATCGGGCTAGAGGTTCTTGAGGTGGGCCAGGCGGAACGGCGAGCCCAAGTTTTCGCGGAGGTCGCTCCAGTGCTCTTCAGGGATGGAAAGGAAGACCTCGACTACCTTAGGGTCGAACTGGGTGCCGGAGCATCGTTTGATTTCGCCTCGGGCATGGGAAAGCGGCAGGGCTTTGCGATAGGGGCGGTCGCTGACCATGGCGTCCAGGGAATCCGCCACTGTAAAGATGCGGGCCCCTAGGGGGATCTGGTCGCCTTGCAGTCCGCGCGGATAGCCTGAGCCGTCGAAGAACTCCTGGTGGGCCAGCACGATTTCGGCAGCGTCTCTCAAGAACGGTATGCGAATCAGCATGTTATAGCCGATTTCGCAATGTTTGCGCATGATTTGCTTTTCGTCGTCGTTTAGTGGACCGGGCTTGCGAAGAATGCCATCTGGGATCGCCATTTTGCCGATGTCGTGCAGAAATGCCGCACGCGCCAGTACCGGGAGATACGGATTGGGCACTGGCATGGCCTTGGCAATCGAAATGCAAAATGCCGTAACTCGTTGGCAGTGTCCTTCCGTCTCCGCGTCCTTAAGGTCCAGGGCACTCCCCAGCGCCTCTAGCGTATCGTCGTAAGATTGTTCAAGTTGCGCAAGAGCGCCCGTCAGCTGAGCTGTCCGCTCTTCCACCAACTGCTCCAAGTTTCTCTGGTAGGTGCGGTTTTCCATGATCAACCGACGATGCTGCAGCGCTCGGCCAACTCCGAGAAAGAGCTGATCCTTTTCGAAGGGCTTCAAAATGTAGTCATAAGCGCCGCGGCGAATCGCTTCCAGCGCAGTAGAAATATCGTGGATCGCGGTGACCATGATGACCGGCACTTCGGGATCGTACTGCCGGATCCAATCAAGCAGTTTGATGCCGTCCATTTCCGGCATGATCATGTCACTGAGGACTAAGTCGGGAGTCGTCCTCTTAATCTGATCTTGCGCAGCGCGTCCGTTGCTAACCGCCGTGCAGTGATACCCCTTCGATTCGAGCATCGTCGAGACAACTTCTCGAATCGCCTCTTCGTCGTCCACGACCAGAACGTTTTCCATCTCCACGGTGGTTGGCTCCCAGCAGTCATTATACGGGACGGCACAGCACTAATGTGATGGCCTTGCCTAGTCAGAAAATAGCGTGTTAGCGTCATAGAACGGTATTTTCACTGAAGCGTGGCCGTTCACACGACGCGGCATTGTTCCCCTGCCGCCCAGTAGCGGCAGTGTCGGCTGGGAGACTGTACTAACGTGTTCGAGAATCAAGGCCTGCTTGCCATCGCGTTTTTTGAAGCGACAGCCTTTATCGTGCTGCTCGTGCTCTTTTTTCTTTTGCGACGCGATCATCCCACCGGATATTTCCGTTCTTGGTTTGTTGGTTGGTGCTGCCTGGCACTGTCGTCAGTGTTCGAAGTCGGCCTGGCGGTTCAAGAGAGTCCAAATCTGAGACTGGCCGCCGTTGTAGCCCACATGGCGGCTTTTCTTATTTTCTTGGCGTCAGCGGTTCAACTCACCGTTGGTCCAAAGATACGCAATTGGCCGGTCTTACCCATTGGCGTCGTGTTGCTCATGGGTGTTATTTATGTTGAGCGCCTTCCATCTGCGGTTTTCGAATCCGTTCGTTGGGAAACTTCAATTTTGGAAGCTGTGATTTCTCTAGCTGCTGGCCTGCTGCTTTGGCGCGCGGCGAAATTTCAGCAGGGGCATGGAACACGGCTACTAGCGGGGGCGTTGCTTGTCAGCGGGTTGCACTGCATAGATCGCCCTATATGGCAGCTTCACCCACTATTTCTCCTACGCGTAGCCTTCGACCACTTGCTTGGGGTGGCCCTGGGAATCGCAATGGTCGTGGTTGTTTTGGAGGGTGCTCGCTCTCGCACCGAAGAACTAAATGACAAGATGCGGCGCCTCACGCTGCTGACCGCCGCAAGCACGCAAACCCTCAGCGTTAAGGAGGTTCTCCACCAAGTGTTGACGAATCTGGTGGAGAGCCTGGGATCTAGTCAGGGCATAGTGCGAATGCTCGAAGGTGACGGCAAGGAGGCGCAACTCGTGGCCCGGGCTTCGGTAGGATTTAGCGATAGGTATTTGGAGCAGCACGCGCGCATTCCAGCTTCGGAACCATGGATACAGCGTGCGCTTCAAAAAGACTGCGTATTCATTCAGTTTGACGACAGTGCAGAACCGCGCCAATTAGCTCGAATGGCGGAGACTGGAGTCACCGAGGTTGTTGCCGTTGCGTTACCCGGGAAGGACGGTCCACTCGGCATTGTGGCCGTGGGCTTGACTCGGAGCCTAAGGTTTCAGGCCGACGAGATTTCGTATTTTGTGAATATTGCAAACCTATTGGGCTTGACGTTACAAAACGTTCGATTGTTCGAACAGGTGGATACCGTTCAACAGCAGTGGGCCTACACATTTGATTCGATTGGCGATCCAATTTTCGTGCACGACACGGAATTTCGTGTGTTGAGGACCAATCTGCGGCTCAATCATCTGCTGGGACGGGACGGCGGAGCGTTGATCGGCCGGGGAGTCTCGGATTTGTTGCCTCGCAAGGGTGTTAGCTATAAAAATTGCCCTTACTGTGAGGGACTTGCGGGCGAAGGCGACGATCCGGATCCGTGGTTATCCGGCTATTTTCTGGCTTCCAATTCTACGTTTACAGATCCGGTAGGCCGGCAACTGGGCATTGTGCATGCACTGAAAGACATTACGGATCGGAAACGGGCGGAAGAGAAATATCGAACCCTTGTTTCCAATGTGCAAGAAGGCGTTTTTATTTCTACACCGCAGGGGCGCTTTCTGGATTTCAATGTCGCATTTATGCGTATGGTAGCATGCGAAAACCGTGAAGAATTGCTCGGTCTGGACATCCCGTCCACTTACGTGAACGTAGCGGACCGCGAGCGCCTCAAAAAGCTGCTGCAGGAACACGGTGCAGTCAGCGATTACGAATTTGACATTCGACGCAGAGATGGAGAAGTTCGTACCATGATGGAATCCTCGATCGCGGTGCGGGATTCCGACGGCAATGTCTCCGCGATTCAGGGCTTCGTGCTGGACATTACGGAACGCAAGCGCGCCGAGCAGGAAATCCGGCGCCGCAATCGGGAACTGATGGTGCTGAATTCCATCTCGCAAACGCTTACAGAATCGATGGATCTTAGCGATTCCCTGCATCGAACGTTGCGACAAATAACGGAGCTCTTCGGCCTGGATGCATCTTCGCTTTATCTGTTCGACACCGGTAAATCGATTGTGCGGCGAATTGCGGCGGTTGGACATCGCCTGGAACACGCTCGGACTTCACCACAAATGGCTTTGAAAGCCGAGCTCCTTCAGCAGATCCGAATGCTGCATGCGACGTTTATTTCGGCGCAGGCCTTGCCGTTTCCGCCGGAGTTTCGCGAGGCGCTGCGCAAAGAAGGCTTGGTATCTGCCTTCGTCGTTATTTTATGGTCTAAAGACCGGGTGATTGGCGGCTTAGTGCTGGCCAGCCGAATGGCCCGCGAGTTCTCGCCCGCGGACATCAACCTGCTGATCGCGGTAGGCAGTCAGATTTCCAGCGCGATTGATCGGTCGTTGCTACACGAGGAAACTCGTCAGGCATATGACGACTTGCGCCGCACGCAAGAACAGTTGCTGCACAGCGAAAAGATGGCAGCGGTGGGGCAGCTCATTTCAGGCGTGGCTCACGAACTTAACAATCCTTTGACGGCTATTCTGGGCTATAGCCAATTACTCATCTCGAGCGGCCAAACGGGGACGCAGGGCATCGAATACGCCGAGAAGCTGTACAAACAAGCCCAACGAACTCACCGAATTGTCCAAAACCTTTTGAGTTCGGCGCGCCAGCACAAACCCGAACGGATGGCCGTTCAAATCAATCAGATTTTGGAAGATACACTGGCGTTGCGCGATTACGATCTAAGAATGAGCAATGTTCGTGTACACATGGATTTGGCATCACAGCTGCCCGTGACGGCGGCGGACCCGCATCAGCTTCAGCAAGTTTTTCTGAACCTCGTAAACAATGCCGTAGATGCGGTTTTGGAACGATCCAGTGAGGGAGAAATTTGGGTTACGTCAGGGGTTAGTGGAGATTACCTGTTCGTCGAATTTACCGATAGCGGTGCAGGTGTCCACGACCCGTCTCGCGTATTCGACCCATTCTATACCACCAAACCGGTCGGCAAGGGCACTGGCCTCGGATTGAGCATTTGCTACGGAATTGTCACTGAGCACGGAGGGACGATTCGGGTCCGCAATTTGCCGCCGCGAGGAGCTTGTTTTCGCATGGAACTCCCGTTCCAGCTCGCGACGACCGCGGGCACGCCAAGCGGCAATGGGGTCGTTTTATCCGGCCGTGGCGCGCGGATTTTGCTAGCCGACGAAGACGACTCTATTTTGGAGGCCGTCAGTGCCATATTGCGCGGGCGCGAGCATCTCGTGGTAACGGTAAAGTCCGGAGCCGAGGCCAAAGCGTCGCTGCAGACCGGAGAATTCGATCTCGTACTTGCCGATGCAGAAATAGCCAAAAAATTTTGCAGCGAAGGACTGCAGGCTTGGTTGGCAAGCCACAAGCCGATTCTCGCCGGAAGACTGGTCACAATGTTTACGTCTGGAAATCTTGAGGATGGCGGTGACAGCGTCGGTGTGGACGGCCCAACATATATTCGCTCCCTGCAGAAGCCGTTTGAAGCGAGCGAATTGCTCGCTGCGATTGACGCCGCGCTAAGTGACGTTTACGCCTCGCCTATCGAGCATTGACGCCATTTCCTGGGCCATGACTGCACGTTCTCCGAGATCTTTTAGTGCAGAGTCCATTCGAATGGCGAGCCCGCTGACGAGCTGACTGAGGCCATTTAGTTGCGGCAAAGGCGCCAGTCCGCAGAACACAGTCAGCCGGATCCATTGATAGTGCAAATTGAATTGCGCTGTGATCCGAAGGCGCTCCCACTCCTCCATTGTTTTCACTTTCGGGGAAAGTACGGCAATGATACGCGCTAAGCGGAGAAATCTGTCGAAGTCATGCTTCACCGCCGGAAGATAAGCCAGAGCGATGCGTCGCCGCTCCTGTCGCAATTGGCGAGCAACGACGTTTAGACCGACGGATGACAGATAGTTGAAGTCCGTCGGCGCTAGTGCGCGTGCGATTTGCGGCAAATGATATGCATGAGAATGTGCATGACTGTCTAGTGGAAGGGACGCAATTTTGGATACTTTACTTGGGCGGCGAAGAGTCCAGGCGAGCGCCGATAGCACCAGAGTTGCAAGGACTGCGCCAAAGTAAATGAAAAAAGACGAGTTCATCGGCGGGGCACGTCCGTTTTCCAAAATCTGCCAAGTTGTTCATTTAGCAGCCAAAGGCGCGTATTAATCGATGGAGACATCTGAGCGTAAGTGGAGATAGGTAGCAGCGGAGGGCGTGGTCCGGCTGCGACCAATGGCTTGCATAGCACCAGAGCCCAACTCACCTGCACGGCAATGAACGCCATGAGCCCCAGCATTGTCGAAATGTCGCTGTAGCCCGGATATCGGTGTAGATAGAGCACTTGCAGCACCGTGGTGCAAATGACGCCGCTGCATGCGTAAAAGCAAAATCCAGAAAGTAAGACCTTATCCACCGTTTCGATTGGGAGAGCGTAGTGGCGGACTAATACCAAGCTTGCAATAAGCGCAAGCGCAAACGCCATCTGGAAGCCTCTGTCCATCGTGATCACCATCCACTCCAAGTTCTGCTGTCCCGGAGCAATGGCCAAACCGGCCCTGGTTTCCGCAGCTACATATACGACGACAATGCCAAAGGCGACCATGAGCAGCCGCCACGTCATGGCCCATATGCCCTGATAATGGTTCAACACATTTCGCAGCAATTCGGTCACGGCCAGAGCTTTGGCGACCAAGATAATCGCTTGAGAGCTCCAGTAAATGAAGAACACTTGATCGGAGAAAATACCCAACCGCAAATAGAGCGTCGCCAAGAAGATTGCTTGGCAGAAATTAAGGACAACGTATACGGAAAAAAACGCAAATCGACGGTAATGGCCTCGATAAACCACGAACCAACACACAATGCATTGGACAATAAAACTCGCAGCCCAGAGCACTTGTATGGATTGAGCTAAACCCGCCATGATCCGGCGGATAATAGCATGTTGTAACTCTACGGTAAACCGTTCTTGCGCCGCTTTTCGAAGAGTGCCGGAAACCGAAGGGGATTAGAAGGCCCTAATCGTTGCCGAGTGGAACAAACCTCGGCATGCTGGCCCATGTTAGGGGTTTGCGTAAAAGCGTGGAACACCACCCTCAAGTTGTTAGGGACCGCGACCGTCTCCGGCGGCAGTCCCTAAAATGATGAGCCGCCGACAATTAAGTGTTGACGGACAGGTTTGCGATCGCGTCGTTCCGCATGCCGCCCGGCGGTACCGGGAGCGGCGTGGGCGGCGGCGGCGGCGAGCCGTCCGTCACCAACACCGCAACGGCGGTTAGATGCTTACTGGCTGTAATGTTGACGAAGCTAACAACCGGGAGTACCATAAGCAACACTGCAAGAGCTGTTAAAGCGGAAAAAACTTTTGTCTGTTTCATCGGGTGACCCCTCCTGCATTCAAGGTGAGGGACACCGTCTCGACGGGAATTTCGCGCTTTGAAAAGTTCTGTGATCGGAACAGCGAAAAAATGACAACGCTGACGCAACTACAGCAGAATCGCCGGATCATCCACGACTTCACCACAACCACGCTTGCGGTGATTCCGAGCCAGTTCGCCCGGCTCATCCATTTGGCGGCGCTACGTGATTTGTCGAGTGGGCGTTACAAGCATGCAGGGCTGTCCGCCCTATATAGCGAAGAACCGGTGCAGCAAGCACTCGCGCAGTGCCACGAAGAAGTTTTTGAGAAGATATTGGAAACGCCGTTGCAGGCACAGCAGGAGGACTTGCGCGGCTGTTTTGCGGAAATGGATGGCGGAGTGCGCACGGCCGCCAAACACTGGCAGCGGTTTGAGGCCTATCGAATGCTTGTTCCAGTGCGGTCGCCGGAATATCTCAAAGAACTCTTTTGCTCGAATCTTCGCGCACTGTTGACGATTCTCGAGGAAGAGTTTTCCACGGTTCATTCAGGCGCGTAACCACGCCAATAACCCGGCCGACCACTTCGGCTTCGCTAGGCAGGCACCAGGATTCGGGCAAGCATCGAGAGAGGGGATGCGGCTGCATCACCAGTTTCGCGCCATCCTTGTGAAACCAGCCACAGCGGTAGCCGTCGCGAAGTTCGACAAAATACATCGGGCGGTCATACTCCGTTGACCAATCTGTCTCATCAATCCGGCGCATGCTTATGTCCAGCAGCACGATGCTGCCGGGACGCAATATGGGAGTCATCCGGCGGTCGCTAAGTCCTATATACCCATAGCGATGGCGACCATCGTTCCTGGTCAGCACGCCCTCGAACCGTCCCCATTGCTCCACCATGCGAGACAAGAATTCCGTTCGCTTAGGATCAAACGCAGGATCGAAATGGAGCGGAATCCGTAGGGAGCCTGGGGGCGACATCAGGTGCGTTCGAGGCGCGTCAAACGCTGCACCGTCCCCAAAGAATTCATCCACAGGGACTTCATACCACCGGAAGATGTCCAGTGGATTGAGATGATAGATGACCGCCAGCGTATAGACCTTGTGCAAGCTGGGTACGACGCTGCGATTTTCTATATCCGCCAGCCGGCTGATGTGCAGAATAAATTCAGGACGGCCACGCTGAGAAGCCAATTCAAAGCTGGAGCGTTCCACCTCACGATAGGTTAGACCTAACCGCTCACGGGCCTGGCGCAGATGTAGACCGGGATTCATTTTTCCTCGCGAAGGGGACCGATACACGCAGCGTACACTAAAAATTACCAGTTTGTTAAGGATTCGGAACGTACCTTCGATAATTAACCGCTTTGGGTACGCTTTTGTTGCGCGGCAGTGGTCAGTGGAATCTGCTATTCTGCAAATATGATGGCTCTTCTTAGCAAGCAACTGTATTTGTTCGGCCGATTCATCGGCATTGTGGTTCTGTGTCTCGCGGGGGCATGTTCCATTTTGGCACAGCAAGCCAAGCCTCCTGCGGCCCCTCCCCAATCCAATGATGCTAAGAATGGCGAGTTTGCTGCTGCGGCCGACGAAGTTCTTGAACAGATGAGCGATATCACCGCTTTGAAACTGCGCACGCCTCTCAAGAAGAGTCTGCGCACCCGCGAGGAAATTCGCGCGCACGTCATTGAGCAGATGAATGACGAAAAGGATCCGAAGGAACGCTATGCAGGGGAGCGGAGTGCGGAGGCGTTTGGTCTCTTACCTAAGGGTTTTGATCTCGATTCCTTTATGATTGAGTTGCTTACGGAACAAATTGCGGGCCTCTACGATCCAAAAGCGCACGAATTTTATGTTGCGGACTGGATTCCAATCGCCGATCAACGCATGGTAATGGCGCATGAGTTGACCCATGCTCTGGAAGATCAACATTTCCAAATAGATGCGTGGGTAAAGGCTGCGAGGCCGAACGACGATGCGGAGCTGGCGCGAGACGCAGTGCTGGAAGGTAGCGCGATGGCCGCCATGGTTGAATACCTCTTGAGTGGAACCGGCAGGTCGCTGAAAGATCTACCCGACATTGATCCTTCAATGCTGGTGGGTGACATGACCAGCACTCCTATGTTGAAGAAAGCACCGCCCTTTATTCGAGATGCGCTGGTTTTTCCGTACCTTGGAGGACTTACTTTCTCCGCTGCTGTTTTAAAGCAGGAGGGATGGAGCGCTTTGCCGGGGATTTTCGCCAAACCACCGGTGTCCACGCAGCAGATATTGCATCCGGAAATGTATCGTTCCGGAAAAGTGCCTATGCCACTATCCCTGCCCTCCATGGACAAGGATCTGGGTGACGGATGGGTGAAGCTGGAAGACAACCTTATGGGAGAATTTGGATGGCGAGAAGTTTTTAAGCAATTTTTGGGCGACGTGAATGCGAAGACTCTGTCAGCGGGATGGGATGGCGACCGCTACATTGTTTACGAACAGAAGCAATCCAAGCGCCTGCTATTGATTACGAGAGAAAGGCTGGCCACCGAAGAACAAGCGGGACAGTTTTTCAGCCAATATTCGCAAGCTTTGCAGAAAAAGCATCCGCAGCGCACAAACACGGTTGACCTTTCCAGTTTTTTGTCGTTCGATACTCCAGATGGAGGAGTATTTCTGCGCTGCGTGGAAAAAGAGTGTATTACGTTCGAAGGCGGCGATCGCACAATGTTTGTGGCCTTGAACAAATCGCTTAATTGGAGTGCGCTGCCCGAAGCAGCGGGGAAGCGACAGTAAAGAAAGCCGTTCGGCCCCGAAGGATTCATTAAATCGGACGTTTGCCGTGGACCGCCCGAAGCGATTCGTCGGTTTGCAAGATCAGAGGCATCATCTGGTTCTTGCGCTTGGCGACTAGTTTCTTGTTCAGTCTGACTATGCGGCGCTGCAGACGATCTTCCATCCGGTACGTGCGGTTTGCTTCGAAAGGATCGCGCGATGCAATCCGCGTAAGTTTAAGTTTGGAAAGCGCTAATTGCGTGAATTCCTGCGCTCGAGCAGTATTCTTGAGCCGACTTTCATAGTAAATCGCCAACTGCTCGCAGGCATGTACGCTATGCGGATCGCTAGAATTGCTGCCGCCCGCGAGTTGGTGCCACAGCGCGGCCGCATCTTCATGATTTCCCTGGCGCTTGGTCAGCGCGGCCAATTCTCGGTTGGCTTGGCGGCGATGTTCAACAGGAAGTCCCAAATCGATGGCTTTCGCACACGCAGACCTCGCACGATGTGAATCACCCCGCTTCTGCAAATAGCGCGAAAGGCCAAACATATCGAGACCGTCGATTGCGTACCCGACGGCATCGCTCGTGGTCAAGAGGGCGTCAATTTTCTCAAAAAGCGCAGCTAAGCCACGCAAATCCATCTGATTGTGGCGAAGAACGTCCGCTAGTGGCTTTGCTGACCCGCCGCGCAGGTAATCGAAATAGTGCTGAGGTATCGCCGAAGATAAGACGTCGTCCTCGCGGTGCCAACCGAGCTTCACAGGGTCCAGCACATGTTGCTCGAGTTCGACCAATCGTACCGAGCCCAGCCGCAGCTTCCAGAGCGCTCGGGCGGGATGCAAAAGGTCCAGATGCGTAGCCAGTTGCGGTTTGGGAATTGCTCGGGTCATGGTGAAACGCGTTTCCAAGAGCGGCCAATCAAAGGACTTACCATTAAAGGTGACTAGTACAGGGCGCTCCGCGATTCGCGCTGCAAGCTCCTGAAGCATGGAATGCTCTTCCGCAAAATCGCGCATCAAAAATTGATCGACCTGCAAACCTCCAGCATCCCACCAGGCGATGCCAATAAGGAAGGCGTACGTCCCAGCACCGCCTGAGAGACCGGTGGTTTCCGTATCCAGAAAGAGCCACTTGGAGGGATCGCTAAGGGCAGCATGCGTGCGCTTGGAAAGAGATTCGTCGCGGTTTCGCGAAAGCAATTCAAGCGCAGGGTGAGATGGTTCCACAAATTCGGGTTTGGAGAACCAGTTGCGGACGCACAAGTGCTCTCCGTACTGATTTGTTGCCACCCCGGCACCCACCATGCGTGAGAGTTCGTCACCTTCGTTGGGTTCTCGCAAGGGGGTGAGGCGCGAAGGCATTGCGCGGGCTGGTTTTAGGGCCGCGAGCCGGGAAAATCTGTCCGCCAGTGCCGCCATCTAGGCACACAGCCTGTCGAGAATTGCCAGAGCGACTTCCTTGGCGCGAGGGGCAAGATCTCCGGCCGGGCCAATGCACGATGGACATCCTTGGTCGCACCCACACGTGAGGATTAACTCGCGTGTTTGTTGCATTAAGAGCGTATGTGCACGAAACAGCGGAGCAGAAAAGCCGATCCCGCCCGGATACGCGTCAAAAAGATACAGATTCGGTTCGAAAAATTCCTTGGCGTTGGCAGAAACGACGTCTTGAAGACGCATGGGGGCGAAATCTTCGCCGTCTCCCACGGCCGAGCCGTGCCCGTTGGGATTGTGGCCCGGCACCGACCCTCGGCAGGCAGGTGGATTTTCTCCGATGGCGGTCCCCAGATCGCGACGATCGCACATTAGGAGCAATGTGGCCACGGATTCCATCGCATGCAGGAGACCGAACATGCCGCTCTGCCGTTCGTTCACGCTATACGGCAGCGACTCCAGCAGCGGGCGCTCCAAGGTGATCCAATAAGACGTAGTGTGCATCTCGTTTTCAGGCAATTCGAGTTGGCCTGCACCGACATTTTCGTTGGTGAAAAATTTAATCTTCTTAAATCCAATCACTTGGGAGCGCACCAAGACGTCGCCATGACTGCGTGAGGCGTTCATTCCCGGTTGCGATTCGCTGGCGTGGGCGTGCTCGGCAGTTTCCAAGATGCGGACCTGTGTGTAACGAATAGCGTCAGTGTAATAGTCGGCCTCGACTTGCTTGACGTACGCCTTGCGCTCTTTGAAGTCCAGATGTTCGACGTGAAACTGCTGTCCGCCATGAAGATAAATAGCTTTTTCATGGACGGTGGTGAGAGCGCTAGAGAAATCGACCTCGCCAATGATGTTCGGTTCTCCGGTGATGTCGACAATCACGAAGTTATCGCTGGTAACGGAACGGAGGCTCACGGTGTCCGCTGGGTAGGCTTCGTGCGTCCAGTGATAACGTTCGCCTGCGCGGTGCAGGAAGCCCGCCTCTGCAAGCCGGGCACAAAGGTCTGGTACATCTACATCGCCGAAACGCTCGTCTGGCGCGATGGGCAATTCGAACGCTGCGCATTTCAAGTGATTGAGCAGAATCTCCAGGTTATCCGGTTGAATGAAGGCATGTTCCGGCGTACTGCCGAAGAAATAATCCGGATGGCGAACAATATATTGGTCAAGCGGCGCGGAAGACGCGACCAAAACGGCACACGAACTGCCGCTGCGGCGCCCAGCGCGCCCGGCCCTTTGCCAACTACCAGCGATGGTCCCTGGATATCCCGCCATCACTACCGCGTCCAGTGAGCCGACGTCGATACCAAGCTCCAGAGCGCTCGTAGACACTACTCCGCGAATCCTGCCATCGCGCAGACCGCGTTCGATTTCTCTCCGCTCATTCGGAAGATAGCCGCCGCGATATCCGCGAATCGTTTCCGGTTTTCCGGGCATTTTTGGATTGGCTTCTTGCAGATACTTCAGAAGGATTTCTGTGTGCAGCCTAGAGTTGGCGAAGACCATGGTCTGCAGGTCGTGTTTCAATAACTCCTGTGCAACACGCGAAGATTCATTGATATAGCTGCGGCGAATACCCAAGGCGCGACTCACTACCGGCGGGTTATAGAAAACGAACGTCTTCTCCGCGGCGGGAGCGCCGTTTGCATCGAGGACACTCACTTCCGATTCGAGAAGGCGTGATCCTAGTTCGCCGGGATTTGCAATCGTGGCCGAGCAGCAGATGAATTGTGGATCGCGTCCATAGAATTTTGCCACGCGCCTAAGTCTGCGCAAAACATTACATAGGTGGCTGCCGAACACGCCGCGGTAGGTATGGAGTTCATCGATTACGATGTAGCGCAAGTTTTCGAACAGCCGAGTCCAGCGAGTGTGGTGCGGCAGAATGCCGGTATGTAACATGTCCGGATTGGTGAGGACGATGTGACTTTTCTCGCGAATCGCCTTGCGGGCATCGCTGGGGGTGTCGCCATCGTAAGTGAAGACGCCAAAAGAGTTGTCCAGACGCTGATTAAGATCGTAGAGCTCGGCGAGTTGGTCTTGCGCAAGGGCCTTGGTCGGAAACAAATAAAGAGCACGATGATCCGAGTTTTCCAGAATTGAATTGAGAATCGGCAGGTTGTAGCAGAGAGTTTTTCCTGAAGCCGTGGGCGTAACGATGACGACGTTTTTCCCGGAGTGCACTGCTTCGGCCGATGCGGCTTGATGGCTGTAGGGTTTTCGAATGCCCTTGGCAGCGTAAACCGCAGCCAGCTTGGGATTTACCCAGGCAGGGAAGTCTGCCCACTGCGCTTCACGCGCTGGAAAATGGCGAACGGCGGTCAGAATTTCGCCGTGGCTATCTCGCTCCGCAAAGGCATTGAGGGCTTCGTGAACGCGAGTAACGACTGCAGAGCCGGCTTCGTTCTTGATTGGTGCTGATGAAGATGCCATGCGCACGGCAAGGGACTCTGGCATGTTGTGCCTTTCGCTGATTCGCCTTTTGTTCGCCAAGCCTAGCACGGTGCATTTATCGAGGCAATACAGAAATCGAAAAAGCATTCTATTGTGGACGGGTGGATGGACGCAGTCGAAGGATCAAACCGGCTCCCGCGAAAAACAGCAATGCCGAGTAGCCAAAAGCAATTTGCACGGAAAAAGAACTCCATAGAAAACCGACTAGCAGGCTCGAAATAAAGTCGCCGGCAGCGTTTACGGCGGCCAACGTTCCGAAAGCCATGCCGTGCTGCCCTTTCGAGACGAGTTCTGCTGCCACCGAATCTTCGAGAGCTTCTTCGGTACCTATATATATGCCCGCTAGGGCGCAGACCAGCGCGAGGAGTGGCAAAGAATGAGGACCGGCGCAAAGAAGAATGGCGGTAACGCCAGCCATGCAGTAGCCAGCGGCCAGAACGAACTTGCGTTGCTTGACGTGGTCGCTGAGCCAACCGCTTGCGTAGGCGGATGCCGCATAGAAAACATTGTGCAGTGTGTATAGACCGACGGCGATAGTTGAAGCCCGGGCCAGACCATACTGCGCAGACAACATCCGCGATGCGTAGAGGATCAGCATCGTGTGCGAGAAGTCACCGGCACCAAAAATGCCGACTCCGACGAGGAAACGCCGAAAATCCGGCGGCAAGGCGCGCAAACCCGAGATGAAGGTGTGAGAGGAAGGTTTGACAAGGGGCCGTTCGCGAACGCAGAGCCAGAAAATGGCGACGGCGACGAGCCCAGGAAGCAGAGTCCACAAAAATATCTTCTGGTAGGAATGATGTGTGTTTTCCAGGAGCCACAGTGCGGTGAGTGGCCCGGCAATGGCGCCGACCGTATCCATCAATCGTTCGAAACCAAACGCGCGGCCGTAGGCGTTGGGCGGCACGTCAGCAGCGAGCAGAGCTTTCTTAGCGGGTGATCGGACGCCGCGACCCAGCCAGGCGATTACCCGTCCAAAAAGTATCTGGTAGGCCAGCGTGGCGAATGCGAACGAGGCGGTGGCCAACGCGGTCAGTGCGTAACCAAAAACCGCAAGGGGTTTGCGATGTTTCAGACGATCTGTGTAATGGCCAGCGGCTAGTTTTGTGAAACTGGAAAGTCCGTCGGCAATGCCTTCGATTGCGCCCAGCCAAACCGGCCCTGCACCAAGTGCGGCCAAAAACGCCGGCAACACGGCAGTGGCGGTCTCGTGGCTCCAGTCGCTGAAAAGGCTGGTGAGTCCAACGCCAAGAACGGTCCGGTTCAGCCAGCCGTTCGTCTGGGCATTGTCGCCGAAATCCTTTTTCATCAGAAGGGCCTCGTCACCAATGGACTGGACTCCGTTAAGATAGCATTGCAATCGGGCGAACTTAGCATTCGCCGGTTCTGTGTTTAGCGCGTTTTCGCGGCGCGATAGAGAATCACGCGCACTTTTTCGAGGGTAATCAATCCGCCGTCGACCATCTCATCCAGTCGCGGCAAAATGCTATCGATGCGGTCCGCAAGTTCAATCACTTCAATCACGATCGGTAAATCTTGCGATAGCCGCAAGATTTTATCGGTATGATAAACGCTCGAGCCGCCGAAACCCGCAACTCCGCGCAATACAGTTGCTCCTGAAAATCCTTCCTTGCGCAGCATTTGGACGATCGCTTCAAAGAGCGGTTTGCCATGCCATTTGTCTGATTCACCCAGGTGAATGCGCATCAGCGTGCGCTCGCCTTCGAATTTTTCGTGGGTCATCGCGTTCTCCTAAAACCTATTGGCTAGGCGAATTCCCGCAACCGAGAGCAGCAAGCCGGCCACCACGCTGGCTGCGACGTAGCTGGTTGCGCGGAGCCATTCTCCGTCTTCCAGCAGTTTGGCGGTTTCCCATCCGAAGCTCGAGAAGGTGGTGTAGCCGCCGAAGAAGCCGACCGCGATGGCAATCCGCCAGTCGACCGGAATGACCATGCGATTCAACAGGAATTGGCCGATCAGGCCCAGGAAAAAGCAGCCCGTCAAATTGACTATCAGGGTGCCGTAAGGGAAAGTTGCGCCGGTGCGCACTTGCACCAGACCTTGCAGGCCGTAACGGGCCAAAGTTCCTGCAGCCCCAAAAAATGCAATCAGCAGTAAACGCAAGAGTTACTCCGATTCCCGCCCGAGGGCGTTGGTAAATGTTGCTGGCAAGAGTGGTTGCAATCCAGACAATAAAAAACTCCTGGCGCCACTTGGCAGCCAGGAGTCATCAGATTCGGCAATTATCACCGAAACGGTTATGGCGAACTCCATCGCCCTAAATTTGTCTCTATCACTAGTTTAGGCAATTTGTTTTTATCTCACAAGAGCAAACCGCCCCTGATGTTACCCATCTCCATCTGGCCGTGCGATCAGAAGTGAAAACGGTATCGAACTTCTCCGGTGATTTGACGCGGATAGTTAAAATGTGTTCCACCGAAGGTGTTGGAATTGTCCAGCAGGTAACGAGAATCGCCGATATTTTGGGCGCTGAGCGATACGCTCAAGCGTTCGCCGAACGATTTACCCAACGAGAAAGCAAATTCCTTGTGGTCGGGCAGGTGCTGCGGACCGTCGCCGTCCAGAAACCCGGAACCGTAACCGATATTTGCCGAGGCGAAGGTTTGCCAGGGCAGATTGGCGTGGAAACCCGCGCTCAAGGTGTCGCGCTGATCGTGGTCGAGGAAGAAGAATCCGGAATCGGGCGCCGAGAAGTCCGTGAGGCCGCCCGTCACGGCACCAGCAGCTTCCGCATATTGATGGGAATACGTGATATAGAGTTGAACGCGATGCGCCAGCCTGGGGGAACGGCCGGTCACTTCCCAACCGTGAATGCGAGCGCGATCGATGGTTAGCGGAAAGAAAATGTTCGAATTGCCAAGCACATCGTGGTCGAAAAAGTTGCGCGCATGCGTTTGGAAATTGGCGACGTCGAAAATCCAGCCGCGAAAGGGAATTGAAAGTCCGAATTCGCGCTGTTCGTCGGTTTCGCCATGCAGCGGCAGAAAGCCGGAGTTTTGCGCATTGGCGAATTGAAGCAGGGGACCGCTGATGGTTTGCAGGGGCGGCGCTTGGTAGAAGCGTCCGTAAGAAGCCCTGAACACCCAATTGAGCTTGGGAATGCGCAAGGCAGCACCTACACGCGGGTCAACTTTGTTTTCAGTGACGTTGGCGGAGAAGTGGGTGTAGCGCACGCCCCCGTTCAATGTGAGCCAGTCTGTAAGCCGGAACTGGTCTTCCGCGAACAGTGCCAACAGGCCTCCCGTTGGCTGCTCGGTTTGCCGCAGCAGCGGAGTCGGACTATCCGGGGGAACGTTCGACACCAGGGCGAACAGTGCGGTGTCTTGTTGGACAAAACCGTAAATGCCGAAACGAGCGTTGTGGCGACCTTTCGTTATCGCCAGGTTCGTCAGACCGCCTTCATATTTTGAGTCGAGATGATCAGTGGGAATCACGGGCGTATCTGCTTCACTGCCATCGAAGGCGGAATGATTCCAATGGAAAAACGGCGCAAGCGTAAAAAGGATTCCTGGGTTGATGGTGTGGATCCAGGAGAAGTTTGCAAACGAATCGCGTTCCCGTTGCACGTCTTGAACCCCGGCCAGTTGCTGGTCGGCCGTGTTGGGGATCTGAAAATAGTCCGCGCGGGTGGAAGTCACCAAGCGGAACTGGTCGTTAGGCGTTGCATTGAAAATTAGAGAGGCGAAGCCGCTGACGCCATTGTTGTTATCGTGGAGCGTTTCCGGCTCAGGCGTCATCAGGCCTACGTCTGTCCGATTGGCACTGATGCTTGCGTAATAGGCAAAGCGATCAGTGTGATCACCGATGCTGATTTGGCTATCGGTTGAATGAAAGCTGCCATAACTGGCCGCGACTTCAATTTCACGGTTGCGTTCGAATCCAGAGCGGGGGATCACGTTGAAGACGCCGTAGGTGCGGTCACCGTATTCGGCCGAGTATCCGCCGCGTTGGATGTCAACGACGTCAATGTCCTTAGGGTCGAACTGCGGACCAACGTTGGATGCGATGTTGGTGTTGGGGACGGGTACGCCGTCGATCAGCCAAGAGACCTGGTGTCCGCCGCGTACGTGCAGCTGGTCGTGGACCATATACGCTCCAGGTGTGTACTCGGTGACAAATGCGAGGCTGTTGGTACGAGAGGCGCCGGGCGTATTTTGGATGTCCTCTCGGGTAAGGGTTGAAGAACTTGACGACGAACTAGTGTCCACAGAGGATTGCGTGTCGTTAACTTCAACTTTTTCGTTGAGCGAGGCAATTTCCAGCGGAAAGTGCAGCAGGGGTGCGGTATCTGGGGCGACGATCAACGTGTTTTCGGCGTCGCGGAAGCCATCTCGAGAGATACGGATGGTGTAGGCTCCAGCCGGAACGGCGTCAAACTGAAAGCGGCCTTGATCGTCGGAGGTCGCTTCTTTGCTCCAATCCTGCGATTTTGCTTGCAGGGTGATCTTCGCGTTTTCAATTGGGTGATGCTGAGTGTCGTGGACGATGCCACGGACGGTGCCAAAGATGCTAGCAAACGCCAAACTAGTCGCAAGAAGCGAAATCACCAGCCAAGAAACATGACGCAACATACGGTCCTTTTCTCCCGGAACGGGTGGGACGCACGGGATGAGCCGTGGTCAATGTGCTACAGGTTGATTCGAGATGCGCGGAAGTCTTAGCGGAGTGTTTCAGTGGCGCGGGGAGGAGGTGATGCCGGTTCAATCGAACGAGGGAGCTCTTCTTCTTGGCCAATCGCGGGGATGCCGGATGCGATCACGGAGACGGACGCGTCGACGAAAGGCGATACGACAAATGCAATGGCAACTACAACCGAATGATCTGAGTCCTGACAACAAGACATCAAGCAGTCTTTGATTCCGCCGGACCCGTGGTCGCAATCATCGTGCGAGACCTGCTTTGCCGGGTTTTTGTGATGGTGCTGTGGAATCGAGCACTGGCCATTTTTGCAGCATTCCATCCTCTGGCCCCGGTCCGCCGCTCCGGCCAACGGGGCGTACAGCAACAATGTGGCCGCCAGACACAGCCAAGCGGAGAAGACTCGAAAGGATTTTGAATTCGCGCGTCGCAAGTAGCTATCTTTCTGACTATCCGAATCATAAGCCTTTTCCGCTTTTGGCCCAAACAAAAATTGATCGTCAGGACCTGCAGTCGTTCGAGAACGCGCGGATTTCGCGGGAGTGCCAGCGTAGCCTTGACTTGCCGGCGAGGTCATCGCAGACTTTCTGTATGGCTCATATTTATATGGTTTTCGATTTTGGCACTGACGAAGAGAAAGCTCAGCAAGCTCACCATAAGTTGCAAGGCTGGAAGCAGGCTTTCCGGCTCGATAAAAAGCTACAATTCAAGTTTGATCGCGCCGATGGCGACACGCCAGAAGCGGCAGAATCCGAGGCAAAGCCCAAGCCAAAAGGGAAGAAGGCCGGCGAGAGTTCGGAGGAGTGTGACGTGGACGTCAAACTCCTCGTGCGCCTCTATTTTTCCGCGCACGAGAAGCTCACCGAGCAGCGCTGGATCGATCGCATCCCGTCTGAGGAGCCTTTCAGCGAGGCTGAACCCGAGGTGATCCGCGAGGGCGAACCGGGATTTACCGAGATTTTGACAAAATTTGAGGCTCTCGAATAGGCGAGCAGTTGCCGCCTGCATCCGGTCGATTTTCCGTTATAATAGGTTTTCCGACGTAGACAGTCCCACTCCAGATTGAGGGAACAGCGAATGGCGGTACAAACTCGCGCCAAAAACGGCAAGGTTGATGCTGCGAAATATCATGGGCTCAATCGAGACGCCTTGATTCGAATTTACCGGACGATGTTCTTATCGCGGCGACTGGACGACCGCGAAATCCAGCTGAAGCGTCAGAATAAAATATATTTTCAAATATCCAGCGCCGGACATGAAGCGGTTACGGCCGCGATTGGTATGTTGCTGCGCCCGGGAGTGGACTGGGCATACCCGTATTATCGCGACCGGGTGCTTTGCCTCATGCTTGGGGTGACGCCGCTGGAAACACTGCTTGAGGCCGTGGGCGCCAAAGATGATCCGGCTTCCGCTGGCCGGCAGATGCCTTCTCACTGGGGGCATCCCAAGTGGAATATTGTCAGCAAATCTTCATGCACCGGAACGCAGTTTTTGCAAGCAGTGGGCGCGGCGGAAAGTAGTTTGTACTATGACGACCGAAAAAACGCGCTGGCCCAGGCGAAAAAAGCCCCGCTGGGTCAATACGTCAGCCACGATGCCAACGAGATTGTTTATGTTTCGGCAGGTGAGGGCGCGACGAGCGAAGGCGAATTTTGGGAGTCTTTGAATAGCGCTTGCACCAAGAAATTGCCGGTGCTGTATCTGATCGAAGATAACGGCTACGCGATTTCTGTTCCCGTCGAGGTTCAAACCGCGGGAGGAAGCATCTCGCAACTTACCCGCAGCTTTCCGGGGCTGCATGTCGCCGAATGCGATGGCACGGACCCATTGGAGAGTTACGCGGTAGGAAAAGAGGCGGTCGAATATTGCCGTCAGCGGCGTGGTCCAGCTTTGATTCATGCGCACGTGGTGCGTCCTTACTCGCACTCGCTTTCCGATGATGACAAACTTTATAAGACGCCCAAGGAACGGGGCGAAGAAGCCCAGCGCGATCCACTATTGAAGTTTTCTCTATTTCTGGTGCGCGAGGGCTTGCTAAATCAAAAAGAGATTGAAGCTTTGGAAGCGGATGTCGACCGTGAAGTACGAGACGCGAGCGACGCGGCGCTGGAGGCGGAGGTCCCGTCGGTAGAGTCGATTTCTGTTGGGGTGTATTCGCCGGACATCGATCCAGAATCTTCCGCATTCGAATCGGAACCGAAGTTCAGCGGCGGACCAAAGACGATGGTAGAGATGGTCTCCGCCACGATTTTCGACGAGATGGCTCGCGATGAACGCATCACGGTGTTCGGCGAGGACGTAGCCGATGCCAGCCGCCACGAAAATCTAAAACACGTCAAGGGGAAGGGCGGTGTCTTTAAAGCGACCTCGGGCTTGCAGCGCGAGTACGGTCCGGACCGGGTATTCAATTCGCCCTTGGCCGAGGCAAGCATTGTGGGTCGAGCCATCGGCATGGCCACTCGAGGCTTAAAGCCGATCGCTGAAATTCAATTTTTCGACTACATTTGGCCGGCGATGATGCAGATTCGTGACGAACTGTGCGTTCTTCGCTGGCGTTCGGGCGGAGCGTTCAAGTGTCCGGTAGTGTTACGCGTGGCGATCGGTGGTTATCTTACCGGCGGAGCGGTTTACCACAGCCAGAGCGGCGAGTCGATTTTCACCCATTGTCCGGGCCTGCGCGTTGTCATGCCTTCTACGGCGCTGGATGTTGCCGGACTCTTGCGGACGGCCATCCGCTGCGACGATCCGGTGATGTTCCTGGAGCACAAGCATTTGTATCGCCAACCATACAATCGGTCGGAATATCCCGGACCGGACTTTACTATCCCCTTTGGTAAGGCGCGCGTTGTGAAAGAAGGATCGCAGGCGACTATCGTCACCTTTGGCGCCATGGTGCATCGCGCCGAGGTGGCCACAGCGCAATTGGAGCGCGAAGGTACATCGGTTGAAATTATCGATCTGCGCTCACTTTCGCCGTACGACTGGGAAGCGATTGCTAGTTCGGTGCGCAAGACGCATCGCGTTATTGTTGCTTACGAAGACATGCTGAGTTGGGGCTACGGTGCGGAGATTGCCGCTCGCATTGCGGACGAGCTATTCAGCGAGCTTGATGCTCCGGTGAAGCGCGTCGCCGCAATGGACACATTCTGCGCATACCAGCCTAAACTGGAAGACGTGATTCTGCCTCAAACCGAGCACGTGACGGCGGCCGTCAGGCAGATATTGGAGTACTAGGCCACAGACTGGTGGGCTACTGGTCGCCGGCGTTTCATGAAACTTTTTGGTGTCCTATCCCGTATCTAAAGGTAAGCTAAGCGCGGAAGCATTGCGAGGAGGGCATGATGGTCTGCAGCAATTGCCAAAATGAAATCGCGAATAACTCCAATTTCTGCTACAACTGCGGCGCAAAACAAGCCGCACCCGGTTACTCCGCTCCTGCTTCGAATTCCGGTAGCGGTAAACGGCTAATGCGTTCGAGCGTCGACAAGAAAATCGCCGGCGTTTGCGCTGGTCTAGCCGATTATTTCGATCTCGATGTGACCATTATTCGAATCTGCTGGTTGCTCGCGTTTTTCTGCGCCGGAACTGGGCTATTGGTTTACATCATTTTGTGGATTGCATTGCCGCTTGCGCCGGCAGGCGTAATGAATACCTCGGCGCCCATCGTTACCTAGAAACTTAGGAGTTAGCGTGTCCCCGCTGCGTCTATTTCTTGGGATCTCGCGGCGGCCGGGATTTTCCCTTGTTTCCTTCGAATAACGGGTAATCCACCGAGAGCATACCCGCTCCTACTGTAGCCAAAACAAAACACGCAGTGGCCAGAGCCAGGGGAAACTCATATTCGTGGACGGCCATATAACCGTGAACACTGTGTACTTTCGCAAGGGCTACTCCCATTTCGATCGCTAAAAGGAGCGCGGCAAATCGCGTAAATAGCCCGGCAATCAACAGACCACCGCCAAAGGTTTCTAATACTCCGGCAACGTAAACAAAGTATCCGGGCAGCCTGTGTTGCTGAAAAACGCTCTGCATCGCCGCGCTCGAATGCGCCAGCTTTGGATACCCATGAAAAATAAAGATCACGCCAAGCGCTACTCGCAGCAATAATAGTGATAAAGGTTGCAGAGAATTCAGAGCTTTCACGCTGGCTCTCCCAGGAAGGATTTTGAGGTGTCATCCGGCGCAAAATTGTAGCAGAAACCAAGCTTCCTCCGGTGGCTCTGGCGGGGCTGTCGATTCAGGTACAATCAGAAAGTGGCGGCCGCTGAACTATGAATAGGTTCCTGTTGCTTGGCAGGATACAAGCTTGGGCTGTCCTCGGCTTCGAGGATTGTGCATGAAGCAAAAGCTTCTGGTTGCCGTTCCTCTCCTCATTTTGGTCGGTCTCTTGGCATGGTTCCTGCGGCCCAAACGCGAATCGTTGTCGGAGGGTTACATCAGCGAACGCAGTGTCACGCTTTGGAGCAGTGTCGCTCAAGTGCGGCAGCCGATTGGCACTCTTCACTACGGCGATCGTGTGGATGTGATGTCGCGCCGCAATGACAGCGCCAAGGTTCGAACAGCCAACGGAGAGGTTGGCTGGGTCGACGGGCGTTTACTGATGGAGCCGATTCTATGGCAGCGCAGCGAGAAGCTGCTCAAGGACGCGCAAGTGATGCCTGTTCAGGCGCGCGGGCGCACCAAGGTGCAAACAAATCTACGTGTTGAGCCGGGCCGCACTGCCCGCCGTCTCTATCAATTCGGGCGCGGAGTGCAGGTCGAAATTGTGGGTCGCGCGGTCGAAAATTGGGTCCAGGTTGCGGACGAAAAAGAACCTGCCACTGAGCCGCAAGGGACAAAAAAAGAAGATTGGTTTTTGGTTCGCGGCGTTGCAACACGGCCGCCAGGAGAATCCCCGGTGCGAACTGCTGAGTCTTCGGCGACAACTCAACCTGGGGATTCAACGACACCGATCGCGGGCTGGGTAGTGGCGCGTTTCGTAGAGTTGGACCTGCCTGAGCCGGTGCGCGAAGGGATAAACTCCGCAAACGTTCGCCCAATTGCGTGGTTCGAACTTAACCGCGTCAACGATCCAGCAGGAGACAAACCACAATATTTGGTTGCCGGAACTCACGGAGCTGAGGGCCAGTCGTGCGACTTTACGACCCTTCGTGTTTACACCTGGAATCCAAAAAAAACTCGCTATGAGACCGCTTTTATTGAAAACAACTTGTGCGGCAAGCTTCCCATTCGGCTAACCAAAGGACCGAAGAGCGAGCCGGA
The DNA here is from genome assembly GCA_036495905.1 of Candidatus Acidiferrum sp. Lineage (GTDB taxonomy): Bacteria > Acidobacteriota > Terriglobia > Acidiferrales > UBA7541 > Acidiferrum. Next base: position 86,622 of record DASXMB010000039.1, on the reverse strand, counting down.
ATTTCGATTCTATGTTCAGGATGGCGATAATGAAGATCACGTGTACAGATTGATTCAAACGGTGGTTCGAAGGATCCGTCAAGAACCAACCTCGGCGCAGAAATCGACGAGGCGTGCGCCCGCCAAGCATTCGGGCAGATGAGAGTCGTGCGATGCCTATAACGTATTGGGATCTCGGAGAGCGTTCGGAATGACACTGCACATCAGCGAAGCGGAAGTACGCTCCGTGCTCACGATGCCTTTGGCGATTGAAGCCGTCGAGGAAATTTCGCGCCGACAAGCCAGCGGAGAGGTGCTTGTTCATCCGCGCCGGCGCTTCGAGCTTCCTGCGGGCGGTTTTTTTCATTACATGGCCGCTATAGATTCGACCGCAGGCTTTCTAGCGATGAAACAATACACCTATGTGCAACGCAGGATTCGATTTCTGGTTCCGCTCTACGAAGTTGCCACAGGGGATCTCGTGGCAATGATCGAAGCGGACTACATGGGTCAACTGCGTACCGGCGCGGCCTCAGGCGTTGCAACAAAGTATCTCTCTCGAAAGGACTCGCGGGTGGCCGCGATCATCGGCACGGGAGGACAAGCGCGTACACAACTCGAAGCGGTCGCCGCTGTTCGGAAACTTCAATCGGCGCGTGCGTATGGCCGAGATAAGGGACGCCGCGACCGTTTTTGCAATGAAATGTCGGATCGCCTCGGCATCCCGGTGCATTCTGCGACGTCCGCGGCGGAAGCGGCGCGGGATGCGGACATCATCTGCACCGCTACCACCGCCTCTGCTCCGGTAATCAGCGGTGCCGACTTGGGTGCGGGACTGCACATCAACGCCATTGGCGCGAATCACGCTCACAAACGCGAGTTAGACGATGAGGCGGTAGCTGGCGCAGACGTCATCGTAGTCGATTCCGTGGAACAATCGCGCCAGGAAGCGGGCGACCTGATTCTCGCGTTCCGCGGCGATGAATCGTGCTGGACCGGAGTGAAGAAATTATCGGATGTTGTCGCCAGCAAAAACAATGGCCGTACCAGCGACGCGGAAGTCACTTTGTTTAAATCGAATGGTATCGCGTCGTGGGATCTAGCGGTCGCGATGAAGGTTTATAAGCTCGCTTGCGAAAGAGGGTTGGGTAGGGAACTGCCGTTTTGGTCCGATGGCGTTGCCGCCCCGCTACCGTGATGTTTGCAACGGGCGTTCACCGTTCTGGCGTATGTTTTTATGAACCCGAGCAGGAGTTGCGCCGGTATAATTGAACTCGCGAAGGTTAGCATTCAGAGTTCCCTCCAGGAGAGCTAATTGGCAACCACGCAAGCAGCAGGCAGTGAACTGGTGAGATATCGGGTCGAAGATGGTGTCGCGATCTTCGAGCTGAACGAGCCTCCCGCCAACACCTACTCCCACGAAATGATGCTGCAACTTGATGCGTGCATTCTGAAGGCCCGCATGGACGAAAACGTCCACGTGATCGTAATTCGAGGCTCGGGCGAGAAATTCTTTTGTGCCGGCGCCAGCATTTCCATGCTCACCAAGGCCGACGCGCACTTCAAATATTACTTCTGCCTCCACGCCAACGAAACGCTTTGCCGTTTGGAACAAACGCCGAAGCTAGTGATCGCCGCCCTCAATGGTCATACAGTTGGCGGAGGGCTCGAAATAGCCCTGGCCTGCGACATTCGCATCGCCAAAAAAGATGGAGGCAAGATCGGTCTACCGGAAGTTAATTTGGGCGTTCTACCGGGAACCGGAGGGACGCAGCGGCTTTCACGGGTTATTGGACGAGCCAAAGCGCTTGAGCTCATGGCTACGGGCCAGACCTTTGCTTTTGAGAAAGCTCTCGAAATTGGATTGATTCATCATATCTACTCGGCAGAAACTTTTTCGGAGCTGGTAATGACGTACGCGAAGCAATTCTGTCCACCCAATAAGGCCTCTCGTGCAGTGGGGCTGATCAAACGTGCGGTAGTAACTGGCTCGGAAGTCGGATTCGGTGAGGCCTTGGGAATCGAACGCGAGTTGCAACAATTGCTTTTCACTAGCGAAGACGCCAAAGAAGGCCTGGCTGCCTACGTGGAAAAGCGCCCGGCAAGTTTCAAAGGCAGGTGATATGCCGTCGGTGTTGTGTTTTTTGCGATGCCGTGCGGAACTTTGCACCACAAGAACCGCGCAGCGGGTAAGCTAGCTACATGCGAACACTGCCAGACCACCTTCGGAAGGGAATGAAGCTCATTATTGTGGGCTGTAGCCCCAGTGAGTCTTCCGTTCGCGTGGGGCACTATCACGCCGGACGCGACAATCCTTTCTGGCCGATGCTTTTTGAAGGTGGCGTCCTGCCAGAGCCGTTCGACTATCACGATGACAAACGCGTCATCGAATTTGGCATCGGCTTGACCGATCTGGTCAAGCGCCCATCCAAGAGCCCAGAAGAGCTAAGTCGCGAAGATTTTGCCGAGGGGAGAATCGTGCTGTCGCAAAAGTTGGAGGAATTTGCGCCGCGAGTGGTTGCGTTTCACGGTAAATTGCCGTACGAACAGTTTGCTCAGCGTAAATGCAAATACGGCCTGCAAAAGGAGCGTCTCTACGGCGCCCGTGTATTTGTTTTGCCTGCTGTAACTATGTCCGCTCCAAAGGACAAGAGCGAACGATTGCAACATTTTCGCAAACTCGCACAGCTATTGAAGCGCATCGAGACTGAGCGCGAATCTCCCGCTCTGTAACCTGGAGTCAACATGAGCACACCGGCACAACCCGCGCAAGAAAACTCACTGGTCCTCGAAAAGATAGAAACGGGCGTCGCTACACTGGTTTTGAACCGGCCTGATCGTATGAATGCGTTAAACAAGGATCTTACGATCGCGCTAAACGAGGCCCTCGGGCGGGTTGGTTCCGACAAAACTATCGACGCAATTGTGATCACCGGCGCGGGTCGCGCGTTTTGTGCGGGTGGGGATCTAGGTGCAATCGGCAAGGGTCGCCAGCAAAACGACACGACGGAATTGGAGCCGATTCTTCGCGCCGGGATGCAGGTCGTATTGAAGATTCGGACTATGCGACAGCCAGTGATCGCTGCCGTTAACGGTGCGGCTGCGGGCGCCGGGATGAACATTGCGCTGGCTGCCGACCTCCGGATTGCGTCAGAAGCCGCGACATTTGGAGAAAATTTTGCCAAAGTCGGTCTATTTCCTGATTACGGCGGCACATTCTTTCTACCGCAGCTTGTGGGACCCGCGAGAGCTGCGGAAATGTTCTACACTGGCGAAATGATTGACGCACCGACGGCGCTGCGTTTCGGTATCGTGAACAGCGTCGTGCCTGCGGATCAGCTCGAATCGGCTGCCATGGCTCTTGCGCAAAAAATTGCGCAGGGTCCGGCCGTGGCAGTTCGCGCCGTGAAACAGTTGCTTTTCAGCAGTCAACGCGAAGCTCTATCGAAAGCTCTGGAACACGAAGTGGAAGAGCAACTGAAATGCTTTCATTCTGACGACTGCGCTGAAGGCATCCGAGCGTTCATGGAGAAGCGCAAGCCACAGTTTCAAGGTAAGTGAATATCCGGCAGGTTCCGCTTGGCGCAAAGCAAAAATTGCTCTTGGAGATTGTGAATGGACGATCTGGAAATCACTCCAGCGGCTTTGAAACAGTTACAAGACCGGGGAGAAAATCTTTTGCTGGTCGATGTCAGAGAGCCTTGGGAATTCGATGTCTGCCGTATTGAAGGTGCGAAATTGATTCCCATGGGCTCGATTCCCGCCAGTCTCCAAGCTTTGGACGTCGACGAGAACGTCGTCTGCTACTGCCATCGAGGTGTCAGGAGCCTGGACGTTACGTTCTGGCTGCGCAGCCAAGGCGTCGAACATGCTCGGTCCCTGGCAGGCGGCATCGACCGCTGGTCGGTCGAAATTGATCCACAGGTGCCGCGGTACTAGTGGTCAAGAAATCGCCCACTTCAAAAGCTAGAGTCCAATTCCTCCAGAAGCCTTCTTGCACGACTTGTCGAAAAGCAAAGGCTTTCCTCGGAAAATTGGGCGTCGAGCTCGAACTTCGAAATCTGGATATGCAGCGGCTCTCCAAAAATGAGATAAACGCCTTGATCGGTGAACGCGATTACAAGGCTTTCCTGAGCTCGCGTAATGAGCTATATCGACGCCGAAACATGAAAGATAAACCGCCTAGTCGCGCAGAAGCCATCCAGCTCATGGCCAGCGAACCAAATCTAATCCGGCGACCGGTCGTAATCGCCGGCGACGAGATTGTCCTTGGCTATGATGAAGATGCTTATCGAAAGCTAGCGAGGGCGTGCTGCACGACTAGGTAGATCGATTGCCTCAAACATGGACAAGCACAGCATAAAAGAGCTAGCCGAAAAAATTGTAATCTGCCAAGGCGATTTGACCGACATGGATACCGATGCCATCGTCAACGCTGCAAACAATGATCTGGTCCTTGGCGCGGGTGTCGCGGGTGCCATCCGCAGAAAAGGTGGAGAAGAGATTCAGCGGGAGTGTACAGCCATCGGCAGTATTCCCGTGGGTTACGCCGCGATTACCGGAGCGGGGAAACTCCCGGCGCGCTTCGTGATCCATGCCGCGAGTATGCAACTCGGTGGCACTACGACTCCGGAATCTCTCCAACACTCAACCGCGCACGCGTTTCGTATCGCTGCCGAGCGTCAACTGAAAACGATTGCCTTTCCGGCGGTGGGCACAGGCATTGCCGGTTTTCCCGTTGCTCAGTGCGCGGAAATCATGCTCCGAGAGGCTGCCCAGCACATGCAAACCGCAACGTCTCTGGATCAGATCTATTTTGTGCTCTTTGACGAACAGACATGCGATGTGTTCTCTCGCGCCTGGAAACGTATTCGCGCGGAGCTGTCGCACAATTCCTGATCCATCTCAATTATTCTGTTTTGAATAGCGCTAGCGAACAAAGTTGAAGGCTAACCTCAAGGACGCTTTTTCAATACTGGTTTGTCGTCTGCTCCCGGTGCAGGCGTAGCCGTCGGCGGAGGCGTCGCAGTCCCCGTCGCTGGAGATGCCGCAACCATTCCGTTTTCCGTGTAGGGTTTCTTCAACAAGAGTTCAGCAGTCTGCTGTGCGCCGCCAGTGTCATCATTGGTCTGCTTCGCTTTGCTGTATTCGTTGACGGCCCGCGCCCGCTGCCCTAACAAGTCAAATAGCTTCCCCAAATAGATGTGGCCCCACACTTCCGTCCACTTTTCTGAAGGCTCTGGCACCGTTTGCAATGCTTCTCGAAAGGCATTCGCGGACGCCTGATAGTTTTTCTGATAAAAAAATGCTTCGCCCATCCGGAAATTCGCGAGTGGCTGGCCCGGCTGAATGGTCAGCGCTTTCTGATATTGTCCGATTGCGTCGTAATAGCGACCTTGCTCCGCCAACTCCTCTCCGCGCGCAATTGCTGCACGAGCGCGCAAGGGCGTGCTGCCCTTCAAGATCACGTTATTCGGATCGATTTTGATTCCATTCGGTTTTGGCCTGCCAAAAGTCTCCACTGTGAACGAAGATTCCGTGCCCACAACGTCCACCATCTTGGTTTCCGGATTTCCTTCCGTATCGATCCGCAACTCCACCGGCATACTGAAGGTTTCCAGGGGCTGTTTGATTTTTCCAACAACGCGAAAACCCTTCTTGGTACGATATTCCGTATATTCGATAGTAAAGTCCGGCACTCCCGTGGAATTCAGCCACTGCGCAAAAAACCCGCCAACGCTTGGCGGCGGCTCGCCAGGTTTCGCGGATGCCTGGACCCGCTGCTGGGTAAGCGCGATGAAATCATCCACACGCGCCGTCTTGCCGGAATACTTTGCGTAGAAATCGCGCAGAAGCGCCCTAAACGCTGCGTCGCCCATTTGCGCGCGCAGCATATGGAATATCATCGCGCCCTTGTTCATGACCACAGAGCGATAATCCGCCGAATAAGGAACCAGCCGCGCTGCCTGCGCGATTGGCGCAGCATCTTCAAACATCAGCGCCCCGACCGCAAACTCGTCGATTACCCGTAATCCCGCTTCGCGACCGGCGTTTTGCTCCGCATACAGCGCCTCTGAATAGCGCGCCAATCCGTCGCTGATCCACACATCACCCGGGGTGGCTGGCAAAACCGCGTTGCCCCACCACTGTGAAGCCACCAGCCTTGCTATCGTTCGGTCCGACAATTTCGGATCCCAGATCCGCTTGCTCAGCATCAGCACTCCTGGAGCGGCAAAATCCCTAAGTGTGTCGTCGGGAAGCTGAATGACGGTCATGTCGGGGTCTGCGAGCGGGCCGAACATGTCGGAGAACATGGTCACCGAGCGCGCCACGTCATTCGCAAAGTCACCCGCATTTGCAGACATTGCACGCGGCGCGTACACCGCCACGCTTACGCCTTCCGCCTCCTTGGGATTCAACTGAATATTGCCGGCCACGAAACTTCCGTTGGGAGCAGGAGTGTTGCACTGGAAGGTGTACTGCAAGCGTCCGCCGCCAAAATTACCCTTTGCAGGCAACGGCTGTGGAGAAGATGCCTTTCCAGTTCCAGCAACGGCGAACGAGTCCGGCACATTCATATGAAACGTCGCGGTAAAGCGATTCGAAGGATAGTTTGTTAGCGGAAACCACCGTGATGGCAGCAACAGATACGCACCATCTTTGTTTATGGATGCAACTCGCACTCCGGGCACGGGACTATTTTCTTCATTCGCCAGCAAGCCTGCGTAAGTAAAAGTGAGAGTAGCGTGGCCATTTGCCGCCACTGGAGCAGAAAGCGTCACCATAACTGCGAGAGGGTTTTGGTTGTCTCGGACAAAGCTCAGCGCCTTGCCATCGGCTGCTTTAACTTCTTTCAAATCTAAATTCTGATGTAGTTCCACCCGAATTGTGCTTGATACTTCCTGCGCCCTAAAGTCCACCTTTGCCACAGCGGAAATCGTTTGGCCGATCGGATCGAGCGTGGCCGATACGTCGTAATGTTCCGCGAGGAACGGCAGCGACTGCGGCGCCTGAGCCCGGGCCGTAAGGCCATAACTCGCCATCAGCATTACAAGCAACGGTGCCAACACAACTCTAAACTTTCGGCAGCGGGTCATCGGACCCCTTTCGCTCGTTCGACTTAGCTTTATGTAGACGGACGCTGTATATAGGATAGCAGAGACCTCATTTAGCGTTGCCAAGCTGGCTTTTCGCCAGATGGATTATGGCGTCCGCCGCCCGCTCGACTGCCCCTGGGGGTCCTAGAAGCTTTCGAACTTCCGCCAACCCGGTTCTCAATGATTCTCGCGCCATTGAATCGCGCAATAACGTGACAATCTCTCCGGCAACGAGCATTGGCGTAAAGTCCTTTTGGATCAGCTCCGGAACCACCCTTCTCCCGGCGATCAGGTTAACCATGCTGAAAAAAGGGGTTCTCACCAGTGGCTTGGCCAGGAGTGCGGTCAGTGGCGCGACCTTGTAGACCACTACCATCGGCACATCCAACATCGCAGCCTCCACCGTCGCTGTTCCGCTTGCCACAATTGCCGCATCTGCAGCCCCAAGTGCGTCGTATGTCTGCGCCTCCGCAATTCGAACAGCCAGGCATGAATCCCATCCATCACGTAAGTCTGCCAAGCCAGTTCCCGGTGCCGCCGCCAATACAAATTGCGCGCCAGTTTCGCGATGAATCAGCACGCTCGCGTCCCGCAAGGTCTGCAAATGGTGACGCAGTTCACCTGCCCGGCTACCCGGCAAAATGGTGACAATTGGTTTTGCAGTATCTAACCCCTGACGCTGGCAGAACTCTTCGCGGCCGACGGATGCCTTCACCTCTCCCACCAGAGGATGCCCAATGAATTTCACAGGCACGCCGGCGTCGGCGAAGAATTTCTCTTCGAAAGGGAAGATGCACAACCCGAGCGCGAACCGCCTTTTCACCAATCGAGCGCGCCAGGGCCGCCATGCCCAAAACTGTGGGCAGATGTAATAAATGTTTCGAATTCCACGCCGTCGCAGTTTGCGCGCCAGGCGCAAATGAAAGCCTGGGAAATCCGTCAGGACGGCAAAGTCTGGCTTTCGCCGCTCCGCTTCAGAAACCAAACCTCTCATCGCGCGAATCAGCGAAGGCAAATGCCCCAAAATCTCCGTAATCCCTACTACGGACACTTCCGAATAGTCAGTGATGATGTCCACCCCCGCTTCGCGCATTTTCGGGCCACCCATCCCAAATATCGAGACGTCGGTACGCTCCTTTAGCGCTTTGGCCAGTCGGGCTGCATACATGTCCCCGCTGGCTTCACCTGCGGAAAGCAACAGAGAAAGAGGTGGCATACGGTAGTGTGGAATCGTTCAGTCGCTGGCCGGCAGTGGCGCCGGCAGCGGTGCGGATCGGGACTCTCGCGATAAATCTCTCTCTTCAGTACCCGGAGGCAGACGCAGTTCCTGCTCCTTATACTGCAACTGGTACAGGCGGTAATAAATTCCACGTTCCGCCAGCAGTTCTTGATGCGCACCCTGCTCCCGCAAGCGACCTTTGTGGAATACCAAAATGCAATCCGCGTGTTGAATAGTACTAAGCCGATGCGCGATCACCAGCGCGGTTCTTCCGCTCAGCAAACGGTCGAGGGCTTCGCGAATTTGAAACTCGGTCTTGGTGTCCACGCTCGAAGTGGCCTCGTCCAGAATGAGAAATCTGGGATTGTGAGCCATTGCCCGAGCAAAATTAATTAATTGTCGCTGCCCTACCGAAAGTGTCGAGCCCCGTTCGTTCACAGATGCCGAGGCTCCTTCCGGCAACGAGCGTATGAAATCGCCCAGTCCAATCTCTTCGATTGCCCGTTCCACCGTAACGCGATCGATCCCGGGGGTTCCCAGCCGGATGTTCGATTCAATCGTTCCCATGAACAAAAATGGGTCCTGCAGCACGATGCCAAACAATCTGCGCAAATCCTGTATATTGATTTGCCGAATATCTACGCCGTCCAGCAAAATCTGGCCGCGCTGTACGTCATAGAACCGCAGCAGTAGGAAATCAGGGTCGTTTTCCCAGCACCGGTATGTCCGACGATCGCTATCGTCTGTCCAGGCATCACCTTGAACGAAACATCTCGGAGCACCCAATCTTCGTCCGTCGGTTCGGCGACGTCTCGGTAACTGAACCACACATTCCTAAATTCAATTTCTCCCTTGGGGCCATCGAGACGCAAAGCTCCAGATTCTGACTGCACAGTAACCGGCTCGTCCAAGAGCTTGAAAATCCGTTCCGAAGCCGCCATCGCCGACTGTAAAATATTAAATTTTTCACTCAGATCCTGGATCGGCCGGAAGAAGCGCGTCGCATACATTGTAAATGCCGTAAGCACCCCTAGGCTCAGAGTGCTGCCGAGCACCCGACTCCCGCCCGCCCAATAGATCAACGCTATCGTTGCGATGCTGAGTATTTCCACCGCGGGATAGAACAGCGCAAAAGCCAGAATCGCGTCGCGCCATGCCAGCATGTTGTTTTGATTACGTCGGCCGAATTCCGCCCGTGCTTTCTCTTCGCGATTGAACAGTTGCACAATGCTCATCCCGGAGATATATTCTTGCAGGAAGGCATTAATCCCCGCGATGGCAGTGCGGATATTCCGGTTTGCATCACGCACGAATTTACGGAAAACGTAGGTCACCGCTAGAATAAATGGCAGCACTGCCAAGGCGTCCACCGCCAGTTTGCGATCAATCTTAAAAAGATAGGCCGCCATTACCGCCAGCAAGAAGAAGTCATTAATCATCGTGACGACGCCCGCGGCGAACAAGTCGTTCAAAGCGTCCACGTCCGTTGTTACCCGTGTCACCAAGCGTCCCACTGGGTTGCGGTCGTAGTAGGTCATTGGCAGTCGCTGCAAGTGTCCGAAAATCTCGCCGCGCATGTCGTACATCGTCTGCTGGCCGACCCGTTGCATGATTCGGATTTGTATGTATTGCGCCAGGAAGTCAAAAATCAGCACGCCGAGAAAGGCCACGCTGAGCAGTAAGATCCCGTGCCACGCTTCGTTCTCGGCCAGCGAACCGCCCATCGCAGGCACAAAATACTTGTCGATGGCCATCTGAAACACGCGAGGCGGAGCCAGTTCCAGCGGCGTCACCACTGCCACCAACGCCAGCGCCAGCGTGACTCTCCAGCGATACGGACGCATATATTGCAGCAATCGCCGCAGTATTCTCGCGTCGTACGCCTTGCCTAACGCTTCCTCTTCGTGTGTGTTGCTCATGCCCGTTCGAGCTCTTCTTCCAATAACTGTTTTTGATACAAGTCGGCGTAATATCCTGCACGCCTCAGCAGTTCGTCGTGCGTGCCGCGTTCGATGATACGCCCCTCGCGCAAAACCACAATCTGGTCTGCGTCTTGCACAGTCGATGTCCGATGCGAAATCATGACTGTCGTTCGCCCGCGCATCACGCCGCGCAATCCGGTCAAGATTCGCTCTTCCGTCTGCGTATCCACACTGGACAGCGAATCATCCAGAATTAAAATCCTAGGATCGCGTATCACCGCGCGTGCGATCGCAGCGCGCTGCTTCTGTCCTCCAGAAAGCGTAATACCGCGCTCGCCTACCACCGTGTCGTATTTATTTGCGAACGCCTCCGCATCGCTATCTAAGCTCGCAACCTCTGCCGCCGCTCGGACTTGGCTCAAATCGTATTTCGGCAAACCGAACGCGATATTCCGGCCAACCGTCTCGCCGAACAGGTAGGTTTCCTGAGGCACGTATCCGATCGACCGGCGCAGGGTATCTAAGGGCCATTCGCGAATCGGCCGCCCATCGATTAGCACCTCGCCTTCAGGTGCATCCCACAACCGCGCAATCAGCGCGGCAAGTGTTGACTTGCCGCTACCGGTAGGACCAACAATGGCTAGAGTCGAGCCCGCCGGAATCCTCAGATTGATATCGCGCAAGATCGATTGTGGTTCATTTCCGTTCGATCGTGTTCCATTATTCGAGTCCAACCCAGACCGATTCGTAGGATACGTAAACGTCAAAGTTCGAAATTCAATTTCGCCCTCGATAGTCGTTTGCGGCGGAATGATCGCGTTGCGGTCATCAATTCGCGGCTTCGCTTCTAAAATATAGTTTAGCCGTCCCACTGATGCCGCCCCGCGTTGAAAAATATTCGTAACCCATCCCAATGCGATCATTGGCCAAACCAAAATGCCCAGGTACGTATAGAAAGATATCAGGGCGCCCAGCGAAATCTGCCCTCGCAAAAGCTGGTGCCCGCCTTGCCAAAGCACGATCAAAAACGAAGTCCCGATCAATGCCTGTAGCGAGGGCATAAACAAGCTCCACGTCCGAATTAGCTTTACGTTCTGCGACACATACTCGCGGTTCGGCTCGTCGAACGCCCGCAGCTCCGCCTCCTCCTGCGCGTACGCCCGGACCACTCGCACTCCAGAAAGGTTCTCTTGAACTTTTGCCGACAGCGCAGCCAGTGACGCCTGAATTTGTTCGTACATTTCGTGAATGATTTTCCCGAAGTGCCGCACAGCGAAAAAAACAATCGGCACCGGCAACAGCACCCATAACGTAAGCGACGCGGAAAGTTTCAACATCACGCTAATCGCCAACACCATCGTTACCAATGTCGTCGCGCTGTACATGATTCCCGGACCTAGCACCATCCGAACGTTGTTCAGGTCGTTGGTCGCGCGAGACATCAATTCGCCGGTCCGGTTACGTACATAAAATTCCGGTTCCAGTAGCAACAATCGGCTCAATAAGTCGCCGCGAATGTCATACTCGATGTCCCGCGATACGCCAATCAGAATCCACCGCGTAGAAAACGACAAAAGTCCTTTCAGCATTACGCAGGCTACTAGAATCAAACAATAAATGACCAGGGTCTGATGGCTGTGCGGTGCATAGTACGGAATATTCCTGCTCAGCCACGTCGCTCCGATGACCACCTGCCCATGTTCGCTGGTTTGAAAAGGCTCCGGATTGCCCGTCAAGGTGTCGGTGATTATTCCAGTTGCCAGCGGAATCACATTTCCGAAAATTCCCATCAATGCCAAAGCAATCAATCCAAGGGCGATCGCGCCTTTGTAGCGCCCAAGATAGGGCGTAAGTCCGAGTAGATTATTCCCCGCCGTCGCGGGTTTCGTTGCCTGCGTGCGTCCAGACGGATCAACTTTCGTGTTTGTGGCTTTTGTGCTCATCCCAGCCTAGATTTTGCGGCTCCTACTGACGGCGATTCAGACAGGAAATGCTCGAAATTGCGGTCCAGCGATTGATAACGTTTTGCGGTCGGATTCCATCTCACCCCAATTGGCAAAACGTGGGTATCTCCCGTGCCGTTCATCGGGGTCAGATAAAGTTGCAAACCCTTGTCGGGTTCTTGCTCATATTGAACGCGCCAGCCATTCACACCGGCAAGCGGGGTCAAAGCCAGAAAGCCATTGGGATTCTTCAGGTACTCATCGCAGCGAAGAATCTCCGTCCATTTGCCGCCGTCTTCTTCCGCGATCACCGCACGAGTCACAATCGTCCCCGTGGTCATCGTTTTCGGCGTCTTCGGCACGACATTCGCCGCCAGAAATTGACGCTTCCCATTTTTCGCCAAGTCTCCGAACAACAGCACCTGACTCTCCTTGCCCAATAGAGACTGCGCCGCCGATTGAATCTCGTCCGGCACGGCTGGAACAGCGGGCTTAGTGTCCGTGGGAGGTGTCGGTTGCGGGGCTGACCCCTGTCCACAACCTGTCAAAATGCACGCTACCGCCATAACGCTCGCCAGCACTCTCAGACAGTCACCTCGTAAGCTTCGCAAATTCCAAATCTCTCCGGGCCGGTCGTATGTCTCTGTCAGCAACGGCGAAACAGAATCCGCCTCGCCTAAATTTTGCCCAAACTCCCGGGCCGCCACTATCCGCCGATTTGTGATTCAGTTACGCGAACCTCGTCAATTCTATCTGTTGCCAGCTATTCTTGAAAGCATAAGCGCCGTCTCGTTCCTCGTCTTAACGCTGACCCAGGATCGCATCCAACCGTGCCTCAAAATTCTCTTCGCCCTCGGACCACAATTCACTCCGCTCCACGGGCAACGCCTGCTCCACCGCTGCCACCCAGCGGAACAACTGTTGGATGTTCTCGCGCGTCTTCGCGTGATATTCCTTCAGATTCCCACCTGCGCGCATCCATTGCTGGAAAGTATGCTCTAACGGATGGTCCGACGTTCCAAACGGATTCGCCGCCGCTCCAGGAGCTAGCAGTCCACCGTGGCCCGTGAAAAAATGCTCAAAACCTAAGTCCGCTTGAAAATGCCCGGCGCTTGCCGCCAGACCCTCGTCATAGTCCACTCCGTGACACGTCAACACCAACGGCTGCGGCTGATGCTGCCATTTCAATACTTCAATGTCCAAATTCCACAAATCCCACGCGCCCGTCGCAATGTACGCTGTGTCTGCATGCAGATGTTGAGCGGCCAGCGCTGCCACTTCCGCTGCGCCGTATTCCTCGTCTCGCAAGTCCCACTCGGCGATAAAAGGTTCAGTCGCATTCACTGGCTGCACGACCAGCTCGCTGAATGTGTTCTTCGAGGCCGAAAGTGGCGTGCTTGCCAGAAATCTAGCGAATTCCGCAATCATCGTTGATTCCGAAAAATCTCGCGTCCACACCCGTAGATAAGCGTGATTGGCCATATTCTTGGAATTATACCGGGGTAAGAGAGAACAGGCGAATCCGGCCACTCGCTACAAGCAGCGGTCCTCAGGACGGCATACCTATTTTCGCATCAAGTCTTTGGCGGGGTGGGCGTATCCAAATTTGATGCAACCTTCTGCAACCGCTCCCGCAAGGCGTCGCCAATTCCCGCAAAGACCGCCGAGCATGTTTCCCGCAATCTTTCTTCCGCGCTCAAAGTAATCTTGTCAATCACATCGCGAGACCGATGATCCAGTGAGGCCGCTGCTGCAAGTAGCCATTGCGTGGACACATTCTCCAATCGCGCCTTGTGTTCCTCAGCAGCCCGATCACCGATCTCTCGGCAAGTTCTCCGTATTGCGGTCGCATTCTCATCCGTTACAGACTTCCACGATTCCAGCAATGGCGCGAATCCAGCCTTCACTCGGGTTTGTGCGTCCGCGACTCCTGCGTCGAGCGCTCCGTTCATCGCCTCTTGAAACCGCCGCAGGAATCGTTCCTGTTCTGCCGTAACTTTTTGGGTCAGATCCGCATGTGCTGCCGCCAATTGCGTCCGCGTCTCGCTCGCCGTCCTTTGCATCTCATCTTCAAGCCCGCGCAGTTCATGCCGCGCATTTCGCTGAATCTCGTCTACAAACGCCGCCGAAGTCGTCTCAGCCGCTTCCGCAAACAATCCGCGAGTTCGTTCGAATGCGTCGCGCACTACTTCTTCCATGTTTCTCTGCGTATCGCCCAAAAAACCCCGACTCGAATGATCGAGATCTCCGGCAAAAGTGTTCGCAACCTCCGACGCTCTTTCCTGCAGTTTCATGCCTGCTTGCTCGCTGGCTCTCTCGGTTAGAGCATGAATCTGCGTCTGTGCCTTTTTCTCGTACCACTCCGTGGACTTCCGCAAGTCGTCGATCGCTTCATGCTTCACCGCTTCCGCACGCGCTTCCAAGTCCGCCAGGCTCTGTCCCACCACCGCTTCGGAAGACTCCTGCAGCAATTGCTCGACTCCTCCCAAATTTCCTCGGAATTGCGCCAACACCTCCGCAAAGGCCGCATCCGTCGACGCACGAATCCGCTCCTGCTGTGCGGTCAGGGATGCATCCAGCGCCGAGTCACCATTGGCCAATCGCTGCAACACTTCTTCGGCCTTGGAAATCTCCGGCTGAACGATCGACTCTAGATGTCGCGCGAAATGCCCAGCCACCTCCCGGCTCGATTCCTCAAATGTCGCCCGAATTCTGCCGTTAATCTCCGCAAACAGCGATTCAGATCGCCGATGTAACTCATTACGTTGCAAACTCAACACATCGTCGAGCTGCGCCTGAAATCCTGAGATTGCCTCATGTTGTACGGCTTCCATCCGGTGTGAAAAATGTTCCAGACGCTCCGTTACACCCGCCGCTTGTGTTAATACTGAATCCAGACGTTCGCCTTGTCCCCGAACCGCCTCGAGCTGCTGCGCTATCAGCCGCTGGCGCTCGTTGGCCGAATCTTCTGTCGAATTCCGAATCTCCAGCGCTAGGCGTTCTGCCTCTTGTTGAAATTGGGTCAAAACGCTTTGCGCCTTCCCGTCCAGCGAAGTTGCGGCACGCGCCTCCGCTCCGGCCACAGCGTTATCGATAGCGATTTGCCAACGTAGTTGCGCTGCTTCGAGTTCGCCCTTCATCTGATTTTGCCACGCAGCCTGTGCGGCGCTCAGCGCTAGACCCACTTGTTGCTTAATTTCACCGGCAGCAGCACTAAGGGATTCCAGTTGCCCTGCGAAAGCAGCTTGCTGACGCCGCGCAGCGTCTTCAACAGTCTTTGCGTGCTCCAGCGCCTTTGCGGCAAGATCCTCGGCCGCGCGCTCAGCGCTCTCCCGCACTCGCGCAACGGTGTCATCTGCCAGCTTGGCCGCAGCTTGAATCGACTCCCTTTCGGCCGCTGCTTGTCGTGCATGCTCGGTGCGTCGTGCGGCAGCTTCTTCAGAGAGTTTCCTCGTCAGCTGACGCGTCAGTTCTTCCAGTTGCGGAGAGAGCCACCTAGGCAAATTTTTTTGCAAAGCTTCCGCCGCAGCCTTATGTGCGTCGCGACTTCGTTGACTCACTTCCTTCTGCACGTATTCGATCGCCTGCGCCACCTCTTGAGACACAGCCGCATTCGCTGCCGCAATTTTCAGGTCCCACTGCTGCGCGTCCGCGTGCCGCTCTGCCGCAATGGCTTGCGCCGCCGTCTCTCGTACTGTCGCCTGAATTTGTTGTTGCGCATCGCTCAAGAGCCGTGCCATTTGTCTGGCAAGTTGTAAAGACGCATCGGTCGCGCTTGTCGGGGAAGGGAACACTCGCACATTGTCCGTCCCAATCGCTGGCGCTAGATCGGATAAAGGTCCTGTATTCATCCGTTCCGCTGAAGTCGGCACACTCTCGCTCTGTGCACTCTGCGAGTTCCGTACGTCTTCTGCCGGCATCCCCTGCGAAATTCCCTCCGACGGTCCCAACGCTGCTGTGCGCGGAATATCCTGCGATGCCGTATACCCCGCCGCCGTGCCCGCCGCTGCCGCAAAGGACTTCGCAGCCTCCGGAGGCGCCATCCAATCCTCCGGCGGGAATCCAATTCCCCACACATTTCCAGGAGTTTCCAGTTCCAGTGCTACTTGAAAAAGTTGTCGCACGGTTCGCGGCCGCTGAATCCACGCCACCCGCCCTCGCACCGTTCGCGGAGCTTGCCCCGCTTCCGAATGCGGAATCTCCAGCGTCACCCACATATTTTTTAGAACATAATGTTTCGATTGATACCGGCATCCGTGGCAGTTAATGATCAGCGAAGATGTGCGTTCATTGAAAGGACGTCCCAAAGCATCGACACCCATCACCTGCAGTGGCACCGCCTGCACAATTCGCGTGCTTCGGCGCTTTCTCAGGTCCGTATTCGGATTGGCAGAAGTTTCCGGCATCTTTCCAGCATTCGACAAACGACAGACGCTTCGCGCTCGCGAGAGCATGCTCGCGCGGTCCGGTCATCGAAACGAAATTCCTCGCGACGGAATCGGAACTCTATACTTAAATCGGTTTTACCGCCAGAGAGTCCTGAGAGTACTGGAATTTGTGGCTTGATGCCACGCGATAAGCTCCGCCGCTACTCTAGAGGCCATTCGCCAAAGCCGCCTTCGCTCTTTGGCCTACAAATCCCGACGACCCTCCATCGCCTTCAACATCGTCACTTCATCCGCATACTCCAGATCCGCGCCAACGGGTATCCCCACCCCAATCCGCGTCACCCTAACCCCCAGTGGTTTCAGCAACTTCGACAAATAGATGGCAGTCGCCTCACCCTCCGCTGTCGGGTTCGTAGCGATTATGATCTCTTCCACGCCGGAGGCTTTCAGTCGCTCAACCAGGGATTTGATCCGTAACTGTTCCGGTCCCCGCCCTTGCAGCGGCGACAGCGACCCTCCCAGCACGTGGTACATCCCCCCATACGCTCGCGTCTTTTCGATTGCCAGAATGTTGTGTGCCTCTTCCACCACGCAGATCGTCTTACGATTCCTTGTGGGTCCGACGCAATAGAGGCACGGATCGATGTCCGTAATGTTGTGGCACACCGAGCATTCCCGAATTTTTTCCTTGGCGTCCCGAATTGCGTCCGCAAGTCCCAACGCCTTCTCTGGCGAACTTCTCAGTAAATAAAACGCCAGCCGTTGCGCAGTTTTTTGTCCAATTCCGGGCAGGTGTTTCAGCTCATCAATCAATCGTTCTACAGGTCCAGCGAAATCAGGCATGCAAGATGTTTAGCACAGCACAGCATCCCGCGCAAATATCCGCCAAAAGTCAGTGGCAAAGGCCAAGCGATGCACAATTCCCTGGGATATGGTCGAAAGTATTTATTGAAGGCAACCGAATGGCTGCCGAAAGAAGCACAACCTAAATTAAAACAGTCCCGGAATTTTCAACCCAGCCATTCCCGGTATTCCGCTGGACAAATTTTTCATCTGGCTGGCCAATTCTTCATCCACTCGCCGCGAGGCTTCATTCACCGCTGCTCGCACCAGATCCTGCAACATTTCCTGATCCTTGCTCGCAAACACTTCCGGCTCGATGCGCAACTCCACAATCTGTTTCTGACCGTTCATCTTCACGGCCACCATTCCTCCGCCGGCGGTTGCATCCACCGTCACGGAATTTACCTGGCGCTGCAAATTTTCCTGCAGGTCTTTAAACCTCGATAGCATTTGTTGGAGAGCGCTGACTTCCATCAGGATTCCCCCGTTCGCTGCTTCACTTCGGAGATTTTTCCCCCAAAGCGTTGCAACATCGACTTCACCATCGGATCGCGCTCGAACTGTCCGCGCACTTCCTGCGCGCTCGTTCCAGCGCTAGCCGATGCAGCCGAAGCCGCAACTGAATCGAGTTTAGCACAGACTCGTACCGGTCGTCCGAGCGCCTTGCTCGAAGCTGCGCGAATTTTTTCCAACGATTCGCGGCCTTCCAACATTTCCGCAAAAGTGCGTTTTGCCAGTGGAAAATAAATTCGTAACTCCGCGCCTTCCAGTTCCCATCGCAAACTCTGTTCTAACAATTCACCCAAAAACTTCTGCTGTGCTTGAATCGCCGATTTAATTTCAGCCACTTGCTCCTTCGTAATCCCGCTGATCTGAGGCATTGCCGCGGTCGCTTCTTTTTGGCGCGCCAGCCCTTCCTCTGCGGTTGCGTTCATCACCCGCAGCTCCGCTGTCCGAGCAGCATTCCCATTTGCCTTCGGTGCCGTTACCAAGGTCGGTACTGCTGCCGGCTTGGTTTCCGTTTCGATTATGTTGTTCGTTCGAACCGCGGACGATAGCGCAGCGCCTCCGGCCGCCGAACTCTTGGGCGATGAACTCACTGCCTGAGTTGCGTTAAAAGCGTCGCGACGCTGTAAGGAGGGCAGGGAAGCGTTACCGCTTTCGCCCGAGGTCCCTCGTACTCCGCCCGCCGCCGCTGCAGTTGTGGTTCCGCTCCCACGCAGTTCCGTCATCAATTCTTCCAGGGGAGCCAACCGCGCCGCATTAATCAGTCGCAACAGTCCCATCTCCAGATGGACCCGGGCGTCAGGCTTCCTCCGCAAATCTTCGTCCGTCTGTAGCAAAATCTGAAAAAATCTCGTTAAATCTTCTTCACTGAACTGCGCCGCCGCTCGTGCCAGCGCTGGTCTTTGATCCGGCGTCGCCGCAACCAAGTCGGAATCCGCTCCGCACACCCGCACAATCAACAAATTCCGCATATGCCGGATTGCTTCACGGCAAAAATGCTGCAGGTTGCGTCCATCTTTCTGAAAAGTGTGGACCAACCCAAGAGCCCGTTCCGCCGATCCGCTGGCAATCGCGCCCATTAACTCTTCCAGCGCATCATCCGGCACCACTCCCAGCAATTCCCGCACTTCTTTGTCTGGGATCGTTTCGCCGCAAAACGCCCGTGCCTGCTCCAGCAGCGACAGCGCATCACGCAAACTGCCTTCGGCCATGCGCGCAATCACTGCGAGCGCTCCATCTTCAATCTGCAGGTTTTCTTTTGCGGCCACTTCTTGCAGACGGCCCGTAATCTCGGCAAACGTCAGCGCCCTAAAATGAAAATGCTGAGATCGCGAACGAATCGTATCCGCAAGCTTATCCGGCTCGGTTGTCGCCATCACAAAAATCACTTGGTCCGGCGGTTCCTCCAGCGTCTTTAGCAGCGCGTTCGACGCTTCCCCTGTCAGCATGTGCGCTTCGTCCAGAATTACCACTTTGCTCCGCGAAGCCGCGGGGGCATACCGCACCATCTCTCTCAACTCTCGAATTTGATCGATCCCGCGATTTGATGCTGCGTCAATTTCGATCACATCGAGAGAAGTCCCTGCCGCAATCTCCAGGCAGGAATCGCACTCGCCACAGGGCTTCGCAGTCGGACCCTTTGCGCAATTCAATCCTTTCGCCAGGATTCTGGCTGCCGTGGTTTTCCCCACGCCGCGCGCTCCGGAAAAAATATAGGCATGCGCCACGCGCTCATTCTGGATCGCGTTTGCCAGCGTCTCAGTGACATGCGTCTGCCCCACAAGATCATCGAATGTCTGTGGACGCCACTTCCTCGCAATAACTTGATAGCTCATAGAAATTGACTGAAAAAACTCGACCGCTTCAACTGTGATTCATCGTGGCTGCGGACATCATAGCGATGTGCGTCTCCAGATCGAATAATTTTTCCGCACCGCGGTGAGAGGAACTTCGGGTGATCTGCGGCACCCGAGGCGATCCCGATACCGTTGCTCCCTTCCGGGCCTGGCGGGGTTCGCGGGACCTCGTTGCACAGAGCCCGAAGTTCCACTCTCCGGCAGTCGCGTTCTTCTCGCGTCTGCAAACAAAAGTTTAGCACAGCGACGCCGGCGCAATCATCTCCACGCCAACACGCCGCAAAAATAAAATGGAACATCATCGTCAATGCTCCATTCCATCTTCACGCCTCGCCTCGAATTTCCCGCTTCAATAACTGAAATCAGTTTTTAGGGAAATTCGGATCAGCCTTTACTTCCAGTATTTGCTTGGTGTGCCGCTCGCTGTGTCCCGCCACCGCCAGCACCCACTCATAGCCGTCCATCTTCATGCCCATCTGGCTGTCCGCAAGGTGCCCACGCAAATCCGGAGTGTCCTTCAAAAACGCAACCGTCGTTGCACGGCTCTCGATAAAATGCTTTCGCGCCGCCTCGCCAGACCCATACTTGTTAGTTGGTTTCAGCGGTTCCGGCGCCTGGTGTTTTTGCGTGCGATCCGGCATTCCCTTAAGCAACATTTCGTCATCCTTTTTCTGGTCCGCTTCCGGCAAAGGAGTTCCAACTGGTACATCCTTCACCTGTTTCTCGCCCAGTCCACGCAAAAAATCTTCAGACGTGGCGATATGTTCCATCACTTCCGCGACCGACCACCGCTCCGGTCCTGGCTTAAAATTCCACTGCGCCTCCGACAATCCCTTTGTGGCCTCCAGCACGCCTTTCTTCGTGGACTCCAAATAGGCAAGCGCTTTCTCCTTATCTGTCGGAGACACCGCCGCGCTTTGCGCCCGCACAGCCGAGCCGCTCATTGTCGCCAACGCAACCGCCACAACCCCCATCAATATCCTTCGCATATCCACCCTCCATTTATTTTTTTCTCTCCACAACACACCCGGTTCGAAGCTTCGCCGTTTCCAGCCAAGTCGCCTGACTCGATGACGGCCCGTCAGGCTTTAGCGTTTAGCAATCTAGCAGTGGTCACGCTCTCGCGTCTATCTCTCCTCTTTCCAAATCGCCATTTCTAGGTCCCGGGAACGACCAGTACCTTTAGCGCACTCCGTTCAGCACGTTCGCTCTCGCAGCGAGCCTGTGGTATACTTCTTTTGCGCTTATTACCTCGGTTGTGTAGTGCGGCTCCTCTTAAGTAAAGCAAGTTTGAGAATACCCGCCTCCAGTTTTCTCCGTTCGTTTTCAGCGTAATCTAATCGAAGGCTGGCTTAGCCGGTTGACGTGTAACCCTGTCTTTCCGGGTGTGCGCGCTCCGGCCCCAGCAAGAAAGTACTACCGAATGCAAAGTTTCACCGAATTACCGATCTCTCCTTATATGAAGGAGCGATTGCAGTCCGCTCGTTTCGCAACTCCGACTCCGGTCCAGGCCGCAGCCATTCCGCAAGCGCTCGAAGGCAAAGACGTTCTCGCCACCGCGCAAACCGGCACTGGCAAAACCCTTGCGTTCCTGATCCCTGTCATCGAGCAACTGCTCAAGCACAATACTCCAGGCATCGCCGCACTCACCCTCGTTCCGACCCGTGAGCTCGCCATGCAGGTGGTCGAACAATACAACGCCCTCCGTGGCAAGCAGCTCACGCCCGCAGCTCTCGTCGTTGGCGGCCTCTCCGAAGGCGCGCAGCTCAGCGCCATTCGCAAGGGCGCGCGGTTCATCGTCGCCACTCCTGGGCGTCTCGAAGATTTTCTCGATCGCCGCCTTTTCAATTTCCGCGATCTCCGCATCCTGGTGCTGGACGAAGCCGACCGCATGCTGGACATGGGTTTCCTTCCCGCTATTCGCCGCATCGCCGCGATCTTGCCCAAGGAACGCCAGACTCTCTGCTTCTCCGCGACCTTGGAAGCCTCCGTCGTTCATCTTGTCAAAGACTATATGAAGAATCCCGTGCGCTTGGCGTTCGGCTCGATTCTCAAGCCGTCCGAAAACGTTCGCGTCCAGGCCTTTGAAGTTTCAGTCGACCGCAAACAAGGAGTGCTCAATCGTTTGCTCGCCAAGGAAACCGGCCGTTGCCTGGTTTTTGCGCGCACCAAGCGTTCCGCGGATCGCATCGCTAAAAATCTCAATCGTGACGGCTTTTCCGCCACCATGATTCATGGTGACCGTTCACAATCGCAGCGTACTGCCGCTCTCACTGGCTTCCAGCACGGACGTTTCCGCGTTCTCGTGGCCACGGACCTGGCCTCTCGCGGCATCCATGTCCAAGACATCGCCCACGTCATCAACTTTGACCTGCCGGAAGTTGCGGAAAATTTCATTCACCGCGTCGGCCGCACCGGCCGCGCCGGGAAACACGGCCTGGCCTCCACACTTTTCACCAGGGAGCAGCGCTCCGAGCTTTTCCAGCTCGAACGCACTCTCGGCATCCGCATCGAGAGAATGTCGGCGAATGACGCCGCCACTCCAGCAACCTCAACCGTCCACAATGCAAAGCCTTCGGCGCGTCTGGTGCCCTCCGTGAGTCCCAACATCAAATCGACACTAGTCAGCCTCCCAGGAGAAATCCTCCAGGTTCAACTAGACAGCTAATTCGCAACGACAAAAACCGAACTTGTATTTAGGGCGGCGCAATCACGAAACAGTGTCTGCGCCGTCAATTTTTTTCCTGTTTCGGGAGGTTGTCATTCTGAGGGCTGCGCTTTTTGCAGCCCGAAGAATCTCAGCTGCCGCCAAGTATCCAGTCAGGACCAGCGCCACCAGCCACTCCACTGGCCAACCACCCCAAAATCCTGTACTTTCTCAATCAGCACATGACCGAAATCGCTCACGTCGAACCCATCTCTCACTTCTTCTACTCCGACCGCCTGAAACTCCAGCTGTGGGACTACGGCCAAGACGGCAAACCGTCCCTGGTTCTAGTTCACGGTGGTCTCGATCACGCTCGCAGCTGGGACTGGGTCGCGCACACTCTCCGCGAGCATTACCACGTTTACGCTCTCGACCTCCGCGGTCACGGCAACAGTGCTTGGGCGCCCGGCGCTATGTACAACGTCGCCGAACACGCTCTCGACCTTTCTGCTCTTCTCGACGTAATCAACGATTTTCCCATCCGGCTGATCGGCCACTCGCTCGGCGGCGGCATCGTCCTCTTCTATTCCAGCCTCTATCCCGCCAACGTGCACAAAGCCATATCGATCGAAGGTCTTGGCTTTCCTCCCGGCCACCGGCTGCACGGCCCTGCTCCTGAACGCGCTCGCCGCTGGATTGAAGACGTCCGCAAACTCGAAAAACGCCATCCCAAAAGTTATCCCGACCTCGAAACCGCCATCGCGCGCATGAAAGAAGCGAATCCGCGTCTTTCCGATGAAGTTGCCCGCCATCTCACGCTGCACGGCACCAACTGGAACTCTGACGGCTCACTCGTCTGGAAATTCGACAATTACGCCCGCGCTATCTCGCCGTATGGGCATCACATCGCCGACGCCGTGGAAATGTTCAACCAAATCGCCTGTCCAACGTTGCTATTCTGGGGTCTCGAGAGTTTTTTCCCGGTGCCTGACGCCGATCCCCGCTATCAAGCCATCCGTAACCGCCGCCTGATCACTGTGCCCAATGCCGGTCACTGGGTGCACCACGACCAACTGGATCTCTTCCTACAGGAAGCATCCGCATTCTTGCATGACTGATTCCCACCGATGTGCGGTTTCCCACCCAAGTGACGCGACTCACAATCTGATTTTATTGCCGTTAAGGGAGGAAAGAGCGCCACGCTTTCCGTCAGAGACGGTCACATGGCGCTCGGAGGATCTAGGCGGGCTGGACGTGGAAACACTGCGGAACTACATTTGGTGGGACTCGAACCGTGGACATTCGGCAATCCGGCTCCACAATGCAAGCTGGCCGAACCTCCGCGGAATTCTGTTTAAGCTTTTTGAACGCCAATTTCATCTTTCTTCCCTGTTCGCGAAATACAATCTGTCACAACACCACCGTGCCATTTCTTAATTGCCAGTAAACTTCTTCGGCGTTACTCCATACTTTAATGCATGGCGGATGCCAAATCATCCAGTCGCAACCCTCTCTTTTTCTGTATTTTGCGGAATTCCGAAAAATCTCAACCTGCTTCAACGCGGGAAACTGTGCCTGTCCGAAACAGCGCTGGCTCCAAATTGACTCTGCCTGCGGGCTTCGGCCGCAACCTAAGCTGCCGCTCCACCCGAAGCCGCACAGTGTCCGTTCGTTTCCATCCCATCCCGCTTCAAATACCGGTACAAACTTGTGCGGCCAATTCCCAGAATTTGCGCTGCCCGCAACCGGTTTCCCTGGCAAAGTTCCAGTACCTTTTGTATATGCAGCTTGCGCACTTCATCCAGCGACAGCGGTCTCCAATCGTTGCCCTCCGCAGCTCGTTTCCCGCGGTGCTGCAGCTGTTCCGGCAGATCCGCCAAATCGATAAAATCCCCGGTGGCCGTAATGCAAGCGCTGGAAATCACGTTCTCTAATTCCCGCACATTCCCCGGCCACGGATGTTGCAGCAGCACCGCCTGCGCCCGTCGCGTCAATCCCGCAATGCTTTTTCCGTAGGCGTCGTTATATTTCTTAAGAAAAAAATGCATCAGCAGTGGAATATCCTCCAGCCGCTCCATCAGCGATGGAATTCGAATCTGAATCGAATTCAGCCGGTAAAACAAGTCTTCTCGAAAGCGTCCCGCCAGCACCTCCGCTCGCAAATCGCGATTCGTCGCCGCGATCAGACGTACATTGATCTGTTTCACCTCTGGCGACCCCACCCGCTGGATCTCCCGGTTCTGAATCACCCGCAACAATTTCGCCTGCATGGCCACCGATGTTTCGCCAATCTCATCCAGAAACACTGTCCCGCCGTTGGCATATTCAAAAATTCCCGGTCGTGTCTCAGTCGCCCCGGTAAACGAACCGCGCATGTGCCCAAAAAGCTGGCTTTCCAGCAGCGTGTCCACCAATGCCGAGCAGTTGCACACCGCCAATCGCTGCTGGTTCACCGGGCTGATTTGATGAATAGCTCGCGCCACCAATTCTTTTCCCGCCCCGGTCGGCCCAACCACCAGAACATTCGTATAATGCCGCGCCACTTTCCGCGCAAAATCAAAAACCTCCAGCATCGCCGGACTTTTCCCCACGATTCCGTGGAACTCCAAGTCCTTTAGAAGCTGTTCCTCCAGCGCCCGCACCCGCCGGCGCTGGTCATAGAGGGCCGCTACATCGTCCAGCGTGCGCTTCAAGCGTATTCGGTCGATCGGTTTGGGCAAAAAATCCGTAGCGCCCTTGCGGATCGCTTCCAGCGCTGACTCCAGCGTGTAGTCCCCGGTCATCACAATCACGTGTATCCCCGGATCGCTCTTCAGCGCCCGGTCCAGAAACTCGTACCCGTTCATCCCGTGTACGTGCACATCGGCCAATACCAGCTGGCACCGCCCGAGCCGCACCAGTTTCAACGCTTCTTCTGGATCGGATGTGGGAATCGACTCAAATCCCATATCCGCTATGAGTTCGGACAGCACTTCCAGCTGCGCCGGATCGTCGTCCAATATGCAGGGGGTAAGTGAACCTCTTGGTGCGGCAACTTCTACTGCTGTTCTCGAATACGCATGTCCCATACCACCAACAATCGCAACCCGTGTGCCATCTCGCAAAAAAACGTTTCAATTCGGCGAATTGCGCTACACAATTTGCAAGACGCACATAACATGCTTCTTTCCAGTGATTTGCACTTTCCTTATCGTCGCCCGCTCCCACATGCCTCTGGCAACCCTCTTCAATTTCCTCTCAAAACCCAACCCATTTCGGGCCACTGTTCCGTTTTAACACTCAGCCTCTCGCCCCAATACGGGTGCCAGCCGATCCAGTCGATATCGGTGCAACCCATCTTCATTCTTGACGCCCTCAACCCGATACGCCACCGGAAGAGCCGCATCCATCGCCGCAGGCTGCAGCAACCGCACAAAGATAACCGCGCCCTCGTTCAAGGCCCGCTTCAGCGCTACCGTCTTTCCGGTCTGCTCGTCCCACTCCAGTTCCGCGCGTTCCACAAAATATTCGTCCGCTCGGTCCCATCCCGAAATCTCTACCCGATAAAGATTAGTCACCGGGCGTTCCACGCACGAGTTCATCGCTAATCACCTACTCACTAATTTGCAGGCCAAAGGCCAGCCCTCATCCTCGGAACTCGTTGAAATATAGCTTGTTATTGGAGTTGGCTATCGCTCGGTTTGTGTGCCATAGCGACACGACTTACAAAAGTGTGTACATCTGAACCACAACCATCACGCTTGCGCGAGCCTGATTGTTTTCCACTGAAAGTATGGAGGTTTGCCAGGCCTGACCGATCAAATGACAAGTGCGCCGCGCGGGGCGGTAACCGTAGTTTCCTAAAAGTGGCTTCTCAACAACAAATCGGTCGCAAAAGCTTCGACTGGTCCATACAAATACCGGAACGCCATCAATCCCAGTAACAATCCCAGCATTGCGTAGCTGTTCCCGCGCAGCCAATCCAAATAACGTTGCGAACGGCTCTCGCTCATAAACACCATAATTCCGGTGCTTCCATCCAAAGGCGGCACCGGCAGTAAATTGAATGTCCCTAGCAGCAGGTTCAAGGAAAAAAACGCGTACAGCGCAATGGTCGCAAAATCCGGTTGCCCGGTTTGCGGATTCCTATGCAGCCAACCCATCGCGTTAGCTGCCCGCAGAGCGCCCGCCGCCAACAGCATCAAAGAAAAATTTGCCGCCGGTCCTGCCAGCGCCATCCACGCCGCTCGCCGCGGATGTCTCCGTTCCCACAGCGGATCGAACGGCGCACTAGCCCATCCAATCATGCTGCGTGTAAACAAAAAAGCCAGAATCGGGATTACCACCATGCCCCACGGTTCTCGCCGAATATGCGGCACCGGATTCAAAGACACCTGCCCGCCCAGCGCCGCTGTGTCGTCTCCGCCAATTTTTGCCACCAGGGCGTGCGCCGCCTCATGGCAAGTGGTGGAAAACAAGAACGCCACGTACCAGATGAAACCGTAAGCTAATAATTCTGGTGTAATGTCAGGCATGAACGAAGAGAAGAGTAGATGCTCCAGCCCATCTTTGCAAGCCGCCCAGTTAGCCTCTCTAAATTTCTCGACCTACCCGGAGGCGATGTCATCTTGAGCCGTGAATTTCCACCGCGAAGAAACTCAACGCCAGCACCCTAAACACCGTCTGGAGAACCACTGCCGCCCTTGGCGCTCGGCGCCGTTTTAAGCCTCCCTGCCGCCTCCACTCCAGTAGCCGCCGCCCGGAATGGCAGTATCGCAATCACCGTCGTCCCACTTCCATCCGACTGAATTTCCAGCGCCCCATCCAACTCGCGAACTCGCTCTCGCATTCCGGCCAGACCCACGCCCAGGTTTTCTCCGGTGTTCCGGAATCCGTCCAATACTTCGCGCGATACTCCTTTGCCGTAATCCCTGATTTTCAAAATCACTTGATTCTGCGCGTTTTGTCCATTGACGACTGTCACGGAACATTCCGCTCGCGCACTGTTGGAATGACGGTGAATGTTGGTCAGGCTTTCCTGCAAAATCCGGAACAACACCAACTCGATGGGACCGGGCAAACGAATCAGGTCCTCCGGAACATCCACCTTTACCTGAATCCCGCTGCGCTGTCCGAATCCTTCCACATACCACGTCGCCGCCGAAGCAAATCCAACTTCATCCAAAAGCGGCGGATGCAACAAATGCGACAGCGTCCGCGTTTCTCCAATCGCTTGATCCAGGTACTTAATGGGATCGGCCAACAATCCGCTCACAATCCGATTTTCGGACAAACGCGATAAATCCATCTTTACCATTGCCAGATATTGCCCCAGGCTGTCGTGCAATTCTCGCGAAAACTTTCGCCGCTCCTCGTCCTGCAGCACCATCAACCGTGCGCTCAGCCGTCGAGAAGCTTCTTGGCTATCCACGGCCCTTTTTTCCGTTTGCTCCAGGTCAACCACTTGCCGCGAGATCAGCCGGTAATGTACGCAAAACAAAACAACCGCCAGCACGGATGTGAGCGCCATAATCGCCAGCAACAAGAAATATAGATCCTGGGAAGTTCGCCTGCGTTCCTGAAACAACTGATCTTCTGCTTGTCGCATGGCGTTAACCACTGACGCCGCTTCCGCGGAAAGTGCCGCGCTCTGTTGCGAAAGCTCCAGTTGGGCGTGCTCGTCAATCGGTGCCTTCTGCATTTGTTCTACGGAATTTTCCAGCAACCTCATCCGCCGTGCGGTAATTTCTTCCAAGCGGAGGTACAGCGCCATCTGCCTCGGGTTGTCTGCCGTCAGCTGTTTCAGATGTTGCAAAACTACGGGAATATCTCGCGTCGCAGCTATGTATTTTTCCAACGATTGCGGGTCGCCAGACCCGATGTATGCCGTTCTCTCCCGCGCCGCTATCGAGACCACGGTGTCCGCCCTGGTGATGGCATTGTCCACATCGTCGGTGTGGAACATCCACTTTTGGTTTTGCGAAAAGCGCTCGATGGTGATCGTGGCCGCAATGCCACTCACTACAAATAAAATCAGGGCTGACGCAAATGCTGTCCGCGCTCTTTTACGCGATCGCATGGGGAAAGGACGTACCTCGTGATGCTATCAGCTTGCGGTTCCATTGCTTTGACGCAAACCATAATAATATCGCTCCTCAATAACGCAAGCTATCCCGCGGGGGCCACCCTGCCCAACTCGGCGCTTCGCTGTCACGGATTTCATGCTTGTTCCGCCCAGTCGTTTGTCGCGAACGCTCCGAGTGAAGACCCGTCGCGCCCTCTAAAGATGTCATTTCCGCTCCTGTCAATGCACGGTATTCCCCTTTGCCCAGTTCTCCAAGCAGAATCGGTCCCACAGCAATCCGAAACAACCGCAACACTTCCATCCGCAGGCCGGCCAACATGCGCCGAATTTGCCGGTTTTTGCCCTCGTCCAATACCATTTCCAGCCAGCAGCTACGCCCGCCCTCCCGCACGATTTCGACTCGCTTCACCCGCAACGTGTCGCCATCCGCTGGCACCCCTCGCCGCAGCGCCTCCAACAATTCCGGAGTCGCCCGCCCCCCAATTTGCACGTGATAAATTTTCTCTACGTGCGTCTCCGGCGCAAGAATGCGCGCGCCCCATTCCGAATCGTTCGTCAACAGCAGCAGACCCTCGCTGGCCTTGTCCAGTCGCCCCACCGGCGCAATCCATTGCGGCTCCATTTTCAGAAAATCGTAAATCGTCGCGCGACCCTGCTCATCCGACGCACTTGTCACGATTCCACGCGGCTTGTGAAACGCAAAATAGAGTTTCTCCATGGCCACAACCACCCGGCCATCCACCTCGACTCGATCCAGTCCGACGTGCACCGGTGTCTCAGGATTACGTCGGACCGCGCCGTTCACGTGCAGCCGTCCTCCGCGAATCAACACAGTCGCCCGCGCCCGCGAGCAAAATCCCAGCTTCGACAATGCTCGCGCCAACCCCACCTTCCGCCCGCTAGTCGAAGCCACCCCTGCGCGGTCGGCAAATTTTCTCTGCTTGCCGGTTTGCCTGAATTTCTTCAAGCGACACCAATCCTCGCGGCACTCTGCGGACAAACGCCCGAAAGATTGTCCTCGACGCACACAAACGCCGCCGCTTCCCGATGATTTGCTTTTAAAATGTATGGAATTGTCGCGAAGGAATTAGAGGAAGAAGAAGAGAAGACGCGTCCCAGCCCTACCGCTTCTTTTGGAAGCGTACCACGTATCCCCTTCTTCTTCGACTTTGCGAACTTGTCAGCCCGCACGTGCATACTCGCAGGATCCGCCTTTTCTCTCCATACCCCGATTTTTGTACAGTCCATGCCAAATTCCTGTATTGGTCCCTACGCCTTTCGTGCGTGCATTCACCGGCTTTTCAAATATCCCGGCCAACCAGCCAAAGCGTCATTGGTATCGGCGTGTGCTGATTCCTCTCGAGATACCAACATGGCCGATAACCGGAATGTGGGAATATAGAGCGCACACATGAAACGTTTTCCTGTGGCCGCTGCACATCGAATTCGTAATCGATTTTTCCGCCGTTCTGCGCAATCGCGTACAACCGATCCATCGTCACCGTGCCGAACGCAGGCCCCGTCCTCGGCCACGACATCCTCAAATGTAAAAGAAGAAAATCCCCCGCGTAGACCAGCGCCGCAGCCAAAACCAGCCCGCCAAGAATCCGCCGGACAATTTGCAGAGGCCGCAACATGCTTCGCCTTCCAGCTAAAACTGGGCCTTGCCCTGGCCTTTCACCGACTCCTGCGCTGCCGCTCGCTGCGCCAACCCCATTGCACCGAGAGCTTTTTCCGCCTCGGCTAGTGCCGGGTCTCGCTGCTGCTGCAAATCCGCAATTGTGGGAGCCGCAGTCTCGTCGGGCAACACTCCGCTCCCTTCTAATCTCCGTCCCTTCGGCGAAAACCAAACTACCTCGCTAATTTCCAACACTCCTCCGCCTTTCATTTCCCGGCTCTTCGCAATTCCCAGCACACATCCGCAACTTTGCGTTCCAACAATCTTCGCCCGTCCCGTATCCTGCATTCCCGCCGCGAAAATTTCAGACGAACTTGCCGACCGCGCATCCACCAGAATTGTCACCGGGCCAGAAAAGAGTTGCTCACTAGCTCCGCCAACGTTTATTTCCAGCGGCACCTTGAAAAATCCGACGAATTCCGAAAGCGGCCGGCCGCTGCGTGTTGAGTCCTTGGCAAACAGCGTCTTCTTATCGAAAAAATATCCCGCCAGCGGCAGGATCACCGACAAATCGCCGCCGCCATTTTTTCGCAAGTCAATCACCAATCCCGGGGCGTCGCGGAATTTCGTCAACGCCTCTTTAAATTCCTTCACGATCGGATGTTCAAATCCATCGAACCGGATGTACGCATTCCCCGAAGGCAGCAATCTGGAGATCACACTCGGCGCATCCGAAAACACCTGGCGCGTCAAGCTGGCCTCAAACTCCGAACCATCCGCCCGCTGCAATCCCAGTTTGATCGCGCTGTTTGCCGGCCCGCCAAATAACCTGCGATAAATATAAAATTGGGTCGCCCGTTCCGTCGAAGACGCCGTCGCCGCCTTCACGATTTCGGCAAGCTGCGCGTCCACCGGCTGATCGTTCACGCGCAGCACGATCATCCCCGGCAAAACTCCGCGCCGAGCTGCGTCCGAGTTCGCGTCGACCTCGGTAATCACCATCTTTCCGTCGACCTCACCTGCCGCGAACCCCGCACCTACCCGCTGCTGTTTCTTGCGATTGCTCCACGCTTCCGGAGAGTTAAATCGCGTGTGCGCGTCGTGCAGCTCAGACGTCATCCGGCTCATCAGCAGATAAAACTCTGCATCCGTTTTGGTTCCCTCCACCAGCGGCGCATAGCGATCGTGAACTTCGCGCCAGTTCACGCCATTGAACGCAGGATCGTAGTAATAATCGCGAATATCCTTCCAGACCTTCTCGAACACACTCTTGCGATCCTTCGCCGACAAACGTTCCTGCTGTCTCTGCGAGTCCGCCGGAGGAACCGCCGCAGACCGGTTCTGCGAGGCATTTCCGCCCGCGGCCACCAAGTTTGCGACGCCAAGCAAAACCAAAGCCGCGAAAATTCTTACTCCATTGCGGTGGCACGGAAACTGCGCGGGTCCCATCATTTTTGTGACCTCTGTCTTGCGTTCTAGACTGTTGCGCTGTCGGACGGCTCATTTGCAAAAAGGCGAGCAAGTTCCGCATGTTCCATCACCACGGTAGGATCTTTTTGAATCGCATCAAAATACGCTTTTTGAAAGGCGTCGCCCGATTCCGACGGCGTAAACATCTTCCTCGCCACCGCGATAGCCCGCTGCACATCTGCATCAGTGACCGGTTCCTCCCCAGCCAAGCTTTCATCCAAACGCACCACGAATTCAGAAATATTGTGCAGCCAGGCGAATTGCGCGTGATCGATTACCAGCCGGAAAAGTTCTCCGGTCGAGACCCTCCCGTTTACTCGCTCATACTCCTGGCGCTCCATTTCGAGCAGGGCTTTGTGCAATCGCAGCAGCGTCAGCCGCAGCGTGATAAGTTTTTGGCGTGCCGGATTTTGCGGGTCAGGTGTCGAATACAGGTCGGGTTCGCTCATGGTCAAAGTATCGACTTCATTGTCCGATAGAGTGGCTGCAATTTCCAGAAAAGAAGCGCAACGGCCCGGACAAGCTGGCCGCCGCGATGACATCGATGCCACACTCCTGTATGGTTCGAGAAGCGCAGGAATTTCGGACCAGCCGTGTATTGCCGGAGGCCATTTATGAGGTTCAGCGCGTTTCTTGCTTTATTCCTGGTGCTGCTGATGCTCTGGGTCGGCGGATTTCTCGTCTACCACATCGCCAGCGCGTTCATTCATTTGCTGCTCATCTTCGCGCTAATCGCCCTGATCCTGCATTTGTTCCGCGGCGGCAAAGCCAGAACCAGATGACCAGCTGAGCAGTGCTGGAGTGACGCAATTCCTCGCCGCCCTTCCGAATGAGAGCTAGTGCCCAGCCGCTTCAATAGTAAAAGTAATTTTGATTTTGTCTTTCACGGTTACGGATCCCCCCGCCGCCTTCACCGGCGTAATGCCGTAGTCGCTTTGCGCGATCGAAACCTCCCCATGAGCCCGCAGCACTCCGCCCTCCACACGCACTTTCAACGGAAACGTAACCGCCTTCTGCACCCCGTGCAGCCTTAAATTGCCGGTCAGCGTGATATCCCAACCCTCCGGTGTCTGTTTCGCGCCCGAAATGCCAGTCGAACTGAACGCGATTTCCGCAAATTTCGCGACATCCAGCACTTTCTCGCCGCGCATGGCAGCTTGTACATCCTGCCGGTCCTTTTCCGATTCACCTGGGTCAGTCACCGACAGCGAACTCGCCGCAATCTTCAATTCCACGCCAGAATTTTCGATCTTTTGCGAATCGTACTGCACTTGTCCGGAAATCTCGCTCGTCGTCACCATATGGTCGTGCCCGAACGCCTTAAACAACCCTTCTTTGTAAACATTAATTTCAATTTTGCTTTTGTTCGGAACAATGGAGTACGTCGTTTTTTGCTGCGCGTACCCGACGCTCCCTGTCAGCAACACCGCCAGTAAACAACCGCCCAACCGCGATAACATTCTTGAATCTCCTAAATTCGATCTGCCAGCTATCCTGCTGGATGCAACTTGCCGCTAAAACCAGTCGCTTCGATAAGCAATCCACCAGCTAAGGTACAGCAAGGGAATCGTCGCCCCTATCGCCCACCAAAATGGCAGAGTGAGATCGGCCACCAGACCCAAAGCGCCGAACGTCATCCAAAATATCTTTCGCTGCATACATCGATTCTAACCCGTTTGCCGGACTGCAAACGCGCAAAGTCGCGGACTCCGCGAGTATTCAAAAGCCTAATTCGGGAAGGGAATTACACTATCGCGGTGTCGCCGTCGCATGCACCACCTGCGGCAAACGTCCCGCTACTCGTGGCGCAATGCGTCCACCGGATCTACTCGCACCGCCCGCCGCGCCGGTATCAAACACGCCGCCACCGCCACCAGCACCAAAAACATCGCCGCTCCCGCAAACGTAAATCCGTCCCCAGGTTTCACTCCATACAGCAAGCTCGCCATCAAACGCGTCAGCCCCAATCCTGCCACCACGCCGATTGTAACTCCCACCAGCGACGACCGTATTCCCTGACGCAACACCATCTGCAAAATATCCCGTCGTTGCGCCCCCAGCGCCACACGAATCCCGATTTCTCGCGTGCGTTGCTGCACCATATACGCAATCAGTCCATACAGTCCCACCATCGCTAAAATTACCGCCAGCGCCGCAAAGCTCCCAATCAGGTATGAAGGATATCGCCGCAAAAATACCGACGGCGATTGGTTCGCGATAGCCTCCAGACTCTTCGGTTCAATCAGCGGAAGCTGCGGGTCCATGCCATGCAAAACCCCGCGCGCGGCGTTCACCGATCCCGCTGGGTCGTCCACCGTCCGCACCAAATACGACAGGTAAGTCATCGAGCCTTGATCGTTCGGCACGTAAATGATCGGCGACGGTGCTTCGTCCAGATTGATCGACACTGTATCTCCCACCACGCCCACAATCTGCCGGAAGGGTTCCTTGGGGTTGAACGTAAAACGAATCCGCTTGCCGACCACTTCTTCGTCGGGGAAAAATGTTTTCGCGAATGACCGATTCACCACCGCCACGCGGGGAGTTTTCAGCGTATCGCCTTCCGTATACTCTCGCCCTTCAACCAGTGGAATTTTCATCGCGGAAAAATATCCTGTAGTTGTCGGCAAGATACTGCACTCATCCTCTTGGCCCACTTCCTTGGGGTGTCCTTCCTCCAAAAACCGGATGCTTCCGCTTCCGCCGCTATCTGGAATGCCCGCGCTCGCCCCTACATCCACGACGCCCGGCAGACTTCGCACTCGGCGGGTGAATTCATGATCGAATTGTATTGCCGATACGCTATCGTTCGGGTACGCCTTGTCGCTCGGATACGACGTGTCCGGAAGATTTACGGAAAAACTCAAAACGTTATGCGCGTCGAACCCCGGGTCTTGCCCCAGCAGCGCCCGCAAGCTTTGCAGCATCAATCCAGCGCCAACTAGCAGCACCAGCGACGTCGCGATTTCCGCTACTACCAGCGTGTTCCGCAATCGTGCGTGGCCCGAACTCGTCCCCCCGCGTGACTCTTCCTTCAAAATCTCGTTGAACGTAGACCTCGAGGCTGACAATCCTGGCGCCAAGCCAAACAAAATCCCCGTCAGCAAAGTGATCGCGCACAAAAATAGCAGCACCGGCACATTTGTTCCCGCGGCCCGCAAATACGGCATCGACTGCAACTGCGCTTCCGGAATCGCGGACACCAGCAGCCCTACTCCCCATTGCGCAATCACCAATCCTACCGCCGCGCCAAATGCCGACAGCAGCAAACTCTCCGTCAATAGCTGCCACAGCAAATTTCTCCGGCTCGCGCCCAGCGCTGCTCTCACCGCAAATTCTTTGCGTCGCCCAATCGACCGCGTCAGCAAAAGATTCGCCACATTCGCGCACGTGATCAGCAGCACGAACCCCACCGCCGACAGCAACGTCAGCAGCAGCGGACGAACCTTGCCCACCACTTTGTTGGCAAGCGGTTCCATTACAAAATATGTCGCCGCATCTTCCTTGGGATACGCCCGGGACAGTTGCGCCGTAATTCCTTGCATCTCTGTGCGCACTTGATCCGCCGTCGCTCCCGGCGCCATGCGCCCAATCGTGCGTAGCCACCGCAAACTTCTCCGCTCCACGAAATCTCCGCCTTGATGTATTGGCACCCACACCGGAGCCGAATTCGCCGGCGCAAATTCAAAATTGCGCGGCAGCACCCCAATAATCGTCGCTGGCTTGCCGTCCAGGCGCACCACCCGGTTCACAATATTGGGATCGGCGCTAAACTCGCTGCGCCAGAAAGCATCGCTCAAGATCGCCACGTGCGGCCCGTCGGCTTGGTTTTCGCCATCCACGAAATCTCGGCCCAGCGCCGGTTTCACGCCCAGCGTCGAAAAAAAGTTAGTGGTCACCTGCCCGGCAAAAATGTTCTTCGGCTCGCCCCCGGTTGCCAGCGTGAACGCGTCTCCCCCGTAACCCGCAATCGATTGCAGCGTCTTCGCCGAACGCATCCAATCTAAATAATCCGGGTACGATGCCTCCGCCATTTCCGTGGTATTTTCCAGTTGTTTGCGAGACTCTCCCAGCGCCAGCAATCTGTCCGGCTGGTGAAATGGCAATGGTCGCAGCAACGCCGCGTACACCACCGAAAAAATCGCGGTGTTCGCCCCGATCCCCAACGCCAGCGTCACAATCACCACCAGCGTGAAGGCCGGGTTCTTGATCAAAGCGCGAAACGCATACCTGAGATTTTGCATCAGCGTCGTCATCGGCACACCTCGAGCGTCAAGCACTCAGCGCAAATTCAAAGCCATAACTTCGCGCGCGCAACCACAGTAATGTCAATCGATTGCGACCGGTAGCCTCACAGCTCCAGCCAACCCTCTGCGCGATATTGGGATGCACAATGCCGGAATCGAACGGCCGAAAACAGGTCATCAACAAAAAAAGGACCGCCAAAGCGGTCCTCCTAAGCCCTTCCAATCTAATCAGGCGATCCGCTGACTAATCCGCTCCCGCCGAAGCCACCAGCGGCGTCCGCACACCGGGCTTACCATCCTCAGCCTTGCCATGCTTTTCCGCGCCGTCGTGCCCGTGAAACTGGTCCGCTTCCGTCGATCCCGCCAGTGCTGTTGTCGACGACGCCCCGGCCGAAATCACCTGCGCGATCTCATCGAAATATCCCGTGCCCACGAACCGCTGGTGTGTCACCGCCCGGTAGCCCAGCTCCTGCGCCGCAAACTCCTGTTGCTGCAGCTTCGAATAAGCCGTCATGCCGGACTGCGAGTAACCGCGCGCCAGATGGAACATGCTCATATTCAGCGCGTGAAAACCCGCCAGCGTCACAAACTGAAATTTGTAGCCCATCTTTCCCAGTTCCTGCTGGAAGTTCGCAATCGTCACGTCATCCAGTTTTTTCTTCCAATTGAACGAAGGTGAACAGTTGTACGCCAGCAATTTGTCCGGAAATTTCGCGTGAATCGCATCCGCGAATTTCCGTGCTTCCGCCAAATCCGGCGTCGACGTTTCGCACCACAACATATCGGCATACGGCGCGAACGCCAGCCCACGCGCGATAGCCGCATCGATGCCGCCGCGAAATTGAAAGAAGCCTTCCGCCGTTCGCTCGCCGTGAATAAATTCACGGTCGCGCGGGTCGGCGTCGGAAAGTAGCAGTCCGGCGGAATTCGCGTCCGTCCGCGCAATCAATATTGTCGGCACTCCGCAAACGTCCGCAGCCAACCGTGCCGCCGTCAGCTTCTCGATGAACTCGCGAATCGGAACGACAACTTTTCCGCCCAGATGACCACACTTTTTCGCCGAAGACAATTGATCTTCAAAGTGCACACCCGCCGCTCCGGCCTCAATCATCGCCTTCATCAATTCGTAAGCGTTCAGCGATCCGCCAAATCCGGCTTCCGCGTCCGCCACAATCGGCGCAAACCAATATGTCGCGCCCTGCTTGCCTTCCGCCGAATCAATCTGGTCCGCACGCATCAGCGCGCGATTAATTCGCTTCACCAGCGCGGGCGCGCTGTCGCAAGGGTACAGACTCTGATCCGGATAAACGTCGCCCGCCGTGTTCGCATCCGCCGCAACTTGCCACCCGCTGCCATAAATTGCCTGCAGTCCGCCCTGCACCATTTCAATCGCTTGATTGCCGGTCAGCGCGCCCAGCGCCGCCACATAGGCCTCACTGTGCATCAATTTCCAAAGCCGCTCTGCGCCAATCCGCGCCAGCGTGTATTCGATTTGCACCGAGCCGCGCAGCCGCAGCAC
Source organism: Candidatus Acidiferrum sp. (assembly GCA_036495905.1). Taxonomy (GTDB): domain Bacteria; phylum Acidobacteriota; class Terriglobia; order Acidiferrales; family UBA7541; genus Acidiferrum. Next base: position 49,303 of record DASXMB010000039.1, on the reverse strand, counting down.
ATCCGCGTGCGAATAGGGCCGCGTTATTCCAGACCACCGTTCCGTAGTCCAATCAGCATGAGACGTCGAGTCCTGGTGTCCGTTGTTGCCGTTCACCGCTCCGTTGACTGACATAGTGCCCTCTCCTTAAATTCAAAGACTCAAACCAAATCCCAAAACTTCATCCACAAATCCCGCCGTCACTGCCACCGACGTCATTTCGTTACTTCGCTACTTCCTTACTTCTTTACCTCTGCTTTTCTCAACTCGGATTAAACTCTCCACGCCGAATCATTTCTTCACTCATGTTCCGAGCCTGCCGCAGCATTGCCACCGCCTGCGCATCGTCTTTCGTCTTCAATTCGCCGATCAATCGCTCCAGTTCCTGATCGAAAAGCGCATGAACAAATTCCGCCGTGTGTCGCACCGGACGCCCATCTTCGCCAGCAATCTCCACCGCGCTCGAATGCTGCATCCGCTGCGCAATCATTAATCTGTAAATTCGATCCGTTGCCAGATCTTCCATATACCCATCCAACAAACTCGCGCCTCGTCCGTGCAGCACCCCATTCCGATACCGAATCACCGTGCGCACCGCCGCACGCGTCCCCGCCACCGTCCTCTTGCCAACGCCCTTCGGCAGCGGCCGCAGACAAGGATGTGTGTCCGCATTTTTCGGACGTGCATCGATCTGATTTGGAGCGGGGAATTGCGACACCGCAATCTCGTTCTGGTCCGGATGCCCGGTCCACGCACCGTCCATCAAGCAAGACGCCTCATTTTTCTTGTCTTCCGCCAAAACCGCCAGCGCCCGCGTATTCAATTCCGCGTCTTCACGGCTTGGATACAATGCCGTCATCCCGCCGATTGCCAGCAATCCATGCTTGTGGCAAATTTCCGGCATCAAATTCCGCAAATTCTGAAAAAACGCCACGTTGTGCGGAATCGTATTCCGATCCGGCAAAACCCACTCCGCATTCTGCAAGTTGAAATGAATCAAACTCGCCATGTAATCCCAGCGGCCCAAATTCAATCCCAGAATGTGGTCCCGCAGATTCCAGGCAAACTCCTCCATCTGAAACGCCAGCGGATGTGACTCCACCAGCGCCATGCACTTGATCGCGTTCGCCGGCAATCCTTTCGCCCGCGCAATCATCTGGAAAAGATCGCGCCACCACAGCGCTTCATCCGCGGACTCCGACTTCGGAATGTAAAAACACAGCGGATGTTTCAGCGCCGCAAAATCCACTTGATAAGCCACCAACGCCACATCGAACAACGACGCCGGAATCGCCTCTCCCGGAATCACGCCCAGCTGATGCAAATGCAATCCGCGCGGCCGCGTGAAAATCACCGTCTTGCTCGGCTGGATACCCACCGTCTTGCCGCGTTTCCGATCTTCAAACGTCAATCGCCCAGCTAGCGCCTCCAAAATATTTCGCACGCCGCGCTGCAAATTTCCCCAGTTGTTCGCCGTCGAATCTTCCAGATCGAGCATCACTCCCGGCGCGCCCGAATTCAGCATCTTCACCACCAGATCCGCATCGTCCGCCGGACCCGTCATCTGATTCCGCTGATCCGCACACCATTCCGGCAGCTCAATTCGCCACGCACTCGTCGTCGGTACACTCGGCGGCAGGTAAGTCGGCAACGATCCCGCTTGCGCCTCTGCCAGCGCGCATTCTCGCCGCGCCACAAACGCTCTCTGCCGCGCCGTCAACCCCGCATGCAATGGCGCCAGAAAATCCATGAATCCACTCGGTAAATCCCGCACTCCGTCGAAGCCCTCAGGAGCCGTATTCACTGGCGCGATGCGGTCGCCCAGCGAAGGCCTGCCGTTTCTCGGTCTCATTGCAGACGTAGCCATGATGAAAGTTCCGCTAAATCCCTTCCTTTGGCCCACACGTAAGCCATTCAGCCACAAGATGTCGCAATTGGGTGGCCAACGCCCATTCCCAACGCCACCGTAAGCCGCGCAGCATCATATAGATAGAGGACGCTCCTAGCTCCGCAAGGGACCTCCACTTTGTCCGGGAGACAAATTTCCACTTCATCGGCGAGTAATTTCCCACGCCGCCTCAAGGCATCATTATTTGAAATCTACTGCCCAGATCAACCCATACAGTTCGCCGAAGCCGCCTAACCGCCTCGGCACACTGGGGGCCCGCCGTTATCCATTCCGTTAACCGTCACTTCGAGTTACCTACCACTTTCAAATCGTTCTCCACCGAAAAAACATTCGGCACACTATTCGCCCGTATGTTCGCCGTATCCTTATCCGCCTGGCTATCCACCACTCCCACCAGCGTCACGTGTCCATTCTTCACAATGATATGTATCGACGGCACCGCCGATTCCGCGTAACGCGAAAGGCTCGAGAACCCATAAATCGAACGAAACAACGCGCGCCGCAGTTGGTCGTCCATCGGCGAAAGCGGCAGCACTTCAATGTTGTTGACCACGCCAGACACGCCTTCCACGCTCTTCACCGCTGCTTCCGCGTCGGACTTCAACACCGGCCGCACCACTTGTCCTTCCAAAATCACCTTGTTGCCTTCCACTCGGAACGCCAGATTGTCGAATACCGAGTAATACGGCAGCATCACCAATTGGTGCCGCACCTCTTTAATTATCTTCTGCTCAGCTTGCGGTTCTTGATTTTGGGCATAGCTTGGCGCACTCGCTGCTGCAAAACTCAACGCGCAGAGCGCGGCGGCCAACAACGGGGTGACCCGAGTCCGGTATGTGCTGCTCATAAAGTTCTCCTCAATCCGAGTCCTGCGCCGCTAAGGCGGAACTCTACCAGTTAGATTCACGAGGCAACGCAATCGACTGCACCCCGTCCAGCCGCCGCAGCGGTGCTAGCATGGGACTACGTGCCGTGAAGTGGTCGGACAGCTCCAAAATCGGGCCCAGAACGAGCCGCGAAGCGCCGCACTTCGGCGCAACTATGAAAGGCAGGATTTCGTGCTGGTAATTGCACATCGAGGAGCTTCCGGGCACGCCCCAGAGAACACTCTGGCCGCCTTCCGCCGCGCCCTGGCGCTAGGCGCCACCTTTATTGAGACCGATCTGCAGCTTTCACGCGATGCCCGCTTCGTTGCCATCCATGACGACAGCGTCAATCGCACCACCAACGGTCAGGGTGCCGTCCACGATCTCACCCTCGCGGAACTCCGCAAGCTCGACGCCGGCTCCTGGTTCGGCAGCGAATTCGCCGGCGAACACATTCCCACCCTAGAAGAAATCCTGGACTTCTCCAAAAAGCACGATGCCGTCTTCTACCTGGAGTTAAAACCCGGCGGCTCGTGGGGCGGCGAACACGCTCTAATTGGCGCCCTCCGCGAATCCGGAGAAATCGCCCGCACCATCGTCATCTCGTTCGATGCCGCCATCCTCGGAGCCCTCCGCCGCATCGAGCCCACCGTGATGACCGGCTTGCTCCACGATGGCCGAATCGAAACTCCCATTCAAGCCGCACTCGATGTCGGGGCCCGCCAGCTCGCCGTTCGCGGCGACCTCGTTACCCCCGCTCTCCTCGCCGAAGCCAAGAAAAAGGATCTCCACGTTGTCTGCTGGACCGTAAACCAACCCGCTCACATGCGCCTCCTGATCGCAGCCGGCGTCAACGGCATCATGAGCGATTACCCAGACCGCATCGTAGCCATGCAAAAAAAAGCCGACTCCTAAACTCTCCTCCGCCCCTCATCGTCACCCCAACCTCCGGTACAATCCCGCAAAATCCATCGCCGACAACTGCTCTCCCCGCGCATCCACTCTCAAACCCAGGTCTTCTAACGCCTCTCGCGTAACCTCCGCATTCTTCACCGGCCGCAAATTATTCACCAGCGTCTTTCGCTTCTGCGAAAAACACAATTTTACAAACTCCAAAAATCCCGCCTCATCCGTCAATCTCAAACTCGCCCGTTGCCCCGGCAAGCGCAAAGTCACCAATGCAGACGTCACCTCCGGCGGCGGCTCAAACGCTCCCTTCGGTATCTCAAACACAAATTCCGGCCGGCTGTACATCTGCGTAAGCACGGACAAATATCCGTAATCTCGGCTCCCCGGCTCCGCCGCCAATCGCCGGGCCACTTCGGTCTGAATCACAATATGAATCTCATCGATTACTTCGGCGCTCGCAAAAAGATGCTGCAAAATCGGCGAGGTAATGTAGTACGGCAAATTTCCATAAATCTTTACCCTTCGTCCGGCTCCCGCTAGCCCCGCAATATCCGTCTCCAGCACATCTGCCGCGACAATCGTCAAATTAGAAAATTGTTTCGCCAGCTTCCGCAATCGCCCAATCAACAAATGATCCAGCTCAATCGCAATCACCGGCGCCCCGCTCGCCGCCAGATGTTCCGTCATCTCTCCGCGTCCCGCGCCAATTTCGATCCAGCAATACTCCTTCCCGCGCGCATCGCCAGACGGCGCCAGCGATTGCGGCGACACCCGTATCGCCCGCGCAATCTGCTCGCGCCACTCGTCACCGACAAGAAAATGCTGTCCCAGTCGTTGTCGCGCCATGAACGCAACAGTGTAGCAGCCGGGCGATTGGCCGTGGCTACGATTGCCCTGACTTTGCTTTGACTTTGACCTTTACTTTCGGCGTTGCTTGGACTCTGTTGCGGATTTTGCTTTGGATTTGCCTCAGGGCGCCCCACGGGCCGATTTTGCACGTGGGGGTTTTCCCAGCCCAGCCCAACCCTACGTCTCTCCCAGGTCCGTTCTCGCCACGCAGAAGCACTTCCGCCGTTGTAGGGGCGTCAGCACTGCTGCGCCCATCCGGTGCGCCGCGCACCGGACCTTTGCTTTCTGCCGCCACACCACTAGAGAGGTGCGGCAGCCCTGAACCTGCCCAGCCCGATCCAGCGGGAGTCCGGCTCCCGCTCCTTTACGATTGCGCTCAGTCGCAACCTCGATTATTTGCTAAACAAAATCGTGATCGTCCCCATTTTATTATTCGATACCACTATTTCATCCTTGCCGTCGCCATTAAGGTCCGCTGCGGCAAGCCCGCCCCAGCCAGTCGGAATGCTTCGGCTCGAAATTTGAAACATGCCATCCTTCGCGCCCATAAAGAAAAACAATTTGTCATTCTGCGCGCACGATACCACCATGTCCCGAATTCCATCTCCCTTCACGTCGCCGATTGCCACGCGGGCCGGCCCCGTACAACCAACCAAAGAAAAAGGCGAACCACGCATCGTTGAGAGGCCGCCCTTCCCATCACCCAGCAGGACCGTAATGCCAAGTTTCTTAGGATCTCGAATATCGCGTTCGTAGGGAATCACCGCCACGTCGGGACTCCCATCCCCATTTATATCGCCAACGGTGAAAGACCATGGAGTATCACCCCCGGGAAATGGCGACCCAGGCGCCTTGCGAAATCCTCCCTTGCCATCGCCTAGCAAGAGGCCAACTGTGTTCCTGGCTTGGTCGATCGTCACCACATCCAGATTCCCGTCCTTATCAAAATCCGCGGTTCGCACGCCCGAATCCGTGTGCAAGTCGGCTGGAAAAAGCTTTCCCGGAAGGATCAAGTTGCCGCGACCATCGCTTGGTATCAGCAGGATCTTATCGGTTCCCCAACTATCCGTGACCACCGCTGGTTTCCCATCGCCCATGAAATTCCCGACAGCCACACCGTGCGGATGAGGATTCGACGGTGTGGTAAACGGCGAATGTTCCGCAGGCCGGAACCCTCCTTTGCCGTCGCCCAACAGAATTGTGATGTAGGGAGTTTGATGGTTCGCGATCACCAGATCGGGATTGCCGTCGCCATTCATGTCTGCCACGGCGATGTCGTTGGGATTCCGATTACACGGAAACGGAGAACCTGATGCCGTCGTGAAATGCCCCTGACCGTCACCCAAAAGCACGCTAACCGTGGCATCGTCCACGTTGGCGACAATGATGTCTAGCTTGCCGTCGTGGTTCACATCTGCAATCGCGATCGGCCCCGGCCCTTTGCCGACGTGTATCGTCACCTCACGAAAATCAAGAGCACTCGAGCCGCCATCACCAATGGCGGCACCGCAAGCCGCCATCCCGCCAAAAGCCAAACTGAGAATCGCAATCCTCAAGCGCATTTGTCTACTGCTCCGTGCCAACGGGCTAACTCTACCCCAGAGTATAAGCCGACATTTCCATTCGTGACCGCAACCTTGCCGACTTCGTGGCATCTGACGCCGCCCACAGCCCAAACCGGCATCAAAACTCGGAATAGCGTAAAATAAATCCGAAAATCACGGTGGACACCGAGTGAAAATCCTTTTCGTAGCCTCCGAAGGCCTGCCGTTTTCCAAAACTGGCGGTCTCGCCGACGTCATCGAAGGCCTCCCCAGAGCCCTCGCCGCGCAAGGCCAAGAAGTCGCTGTCGTCCTCCCACGCTATCGCTCCACAAAAACCAAAGACACCGTCCGCGCCAGCCTCACCATTCCCATGGGCTCCCGCCTGCGCTTTCCTTCCGTTGCCGATGGCGGCATCCTCCGCGGCGTCCAATACTATTTCGTCGACGATCCCGACTATTTCGATCGCGACGGTATCTACGGCACTCCCTCCGGCGATTTTCCGGACAACGCCGAGCGCTATTCCGAATTCTGCAAAGCCGCCATTGAAATCATCAAACACCTCTGGCCCGCCGACGTAATCCATTGCCACGACTGGCAAACCGCTCTTCTTCCCGTTTTTCTTCGCACGTCCTACGCGGACGATCCCGCGCTAAAAAATATTCCCGTTGTCTTCACTATTCACAATCTCGGCTATCAAGGCCAGTTCAGCCGCGATGTCCTCGAACGCGCCGGAATTCCTTTCAGCGCCTTTCATCCCGGCGGAATCGAGTTCTTCGGCAACGTAAATCTTCTCAAAGGGGGCCTCGTCTATTCCGACCTCCTCACCACCGTCAGCCGCAAATACGCGCAGGAAATTCAGACTCGCGATTTCGGCTACGGTCTCGACGGCGTCGTCCGCAGCCGCGCTGATCGCCTCACCGGCATCCTCAATGGCGTCGATTACTCCGCCTGGAACCCCGAAAAAGATCCGCAAATCGCCGCGAAATATTCCGCCAAGGATTTGTCCGGAAAACAAGTCTGCAAACAAGCTCTGCTGCAATCCTTCGGACTTCCCGGCGAACATCTCGAGCGCCCGGTCATTGGCATGGTTTCTCGCCTCGCCGACCAAAAAGGTTTCGATCTCATCGCTGAAAAAGCTCACGAACTCATGCGCGAAGATTTAACCCTCGTCGTTCTCGGAACCGGCGAACGTCGCTACGAAGAATTGTTCACCTCCTTCGCCGCCGTTTATCCTGGCCATGTCGGCGTCAAAATCGCCTACGACAACGCTCTCGCTCACAAAATCGAAGCCGGTGCCGACATGTTTCTCATGCCCTCGCGCTACGAACCTTGCGGCTTGAATCAGATCTACAGCTTGAAGTATGGTACGGTGCCGATTGTGCGAGCCACCGGCGGTCTCGATGATACGATTGAGCCGTTCGATGTCGAACACGGAACCGGCACTGGTTTCAAGTTCGTGGAATATTCAGGGGCAGCCCTTCTTCGTTGCGTTCAGGAAGCGCTGCATCTTTTCACGGACGAACGTATCTGGAAGCGCATTCAGCTAAACGGTATGGCCAGGGATTTTTCCTGGAAGTCCGCTGCGCAGGAATATTCAGCCGTTTACACTTCGGCGTTGGCCTTGCGCGGCATTTCGCCGCCGTCCCCGGCGCGTAACCAGAAACCTGTTGCAACATCTAATTAACTTGGTCGAAGAAAGGTTAAGTGGCCTCTGTTCGGTAAGCCACTAAGGACAAACAACATGGCTGACAATAGCATCCCAGCAGTCAACGATGGAAATTTTGAGGCTGAAGTCCTGACGGCCAGCAACTCGCAGCCCGTCATGGTCGATTTTTGGGCCGAATGGTGCCGCCCGTGCCACATGCTCGCCCCCACCGTGGCCGAAATTGCGCACGACAACGCCGGTAAACTAAAAGTCGTAAAACTCAATGTCGACGAAGCCATGAATTCCGCCGGACGCTACAACATCCGCGGCATTCCCACGCTCCTCGTCTTCAAAAACGGGCAAGTGGTGGAGCAAATCGTCGGCGCCGTGCCCAAAGATCAAATCGTAAAAGCGCTCACCCCCCATCTGGCATAACCGCATTCGAAACACTCGGTGCAAAACTCGCGCGCCGCGGTTACTATCGCGGCGCGCCTTTTTGTGCGCCACAGTTTGCGATCGATTGGAGCCGAATGACTCCCAGGTTTCGTCGTGCCTCAAGAAGTTGTCGCGCCTCGAAAAGTGGCCGTGCCGCCAGAGGCTGATGTGACGCAAGAAGCGAAAATGACTGATGCGCGAAGCGTTCGCCTGAAACACCGCATCGATTTTGCCCTGGTGTGCGCGGCCATCCTTCTGCTCGCCCTGCAAACTTGGGCTCGCCGCAACGATATGCTGCCAGACGGAATCTCCTACATCGAAATCGCTTCCGCCACTGCGCAACATGGTTTCAGAAATTTGGTTAACGCCTATTGGAGTCCGCTTTATCCCGCGCTCCTGAGCGTCGTCTTCCGGCTTTTTCATCCATCGCTCTACTGGGAATTCACCGTCGTTCATCTAACAAATTTCGCAATCCTCCTCTTCAACCTCGCCTGCTTCCGCATTTTTCTGAACGAAGTAATCGCCGCGCAAAAAATCGAGCAAGCGGCCGGTTCCGACCGCACTCCACTTTCCCCCAGCAAGATGCGCAACTACGGATACGCACTCTTCTTCTGGGTAAATGTCGTTTGGCTCAGCGCCGCAACCGTCTCTCCAGACTTACTCGTCGCCGCGTTCGCCTATCTCGCCACCGCAATCCTGCTTCGCATTTATCGCGGACCCGGCAGCACATTTCTTTACGCCGCACTCGGAGTCGTCCTCGGCGCCGCCTACCTCGCCAAAGCCGCAATGTTCCCGCTCGCTTTTGTTTTCCTCGCCGCAAGTTTGTTCGCCGGAATTTCCCCGCAGCGTTCTCTTCGCCGCGCCATCCCGCGCACCTGCCTCGCCTTAGTGGTGTTCGTCATCGTCGCCGCTCCATTTATCTCCGCGCTTTTCCATTCCAAGCACCGCTTCACTTTCGGTGACGCCGGGAAAATCGCTTACACCGAATATGTCGACGGTGCTCCGCTTTCCACACACTGGCAAGGTGAGCCGGCCGGCACTGGCATCCCCGTTCACCCCACGCGCAAAATTCTCGCCAATCCGCCGGTTTACGAATTTTCGCATCCGATCCCCGGCAGCTACCCCCCCTGGCGCGATCCTTCCTATTGGTACGAAGGAGTCACTCCGCATTTTTCGATCAAAGGACAGGCCCGCATTCTCTGGAGCGGGTTCGGCGCGTACTTCAAAATGTTTTCACGCACCGGCGTTCTCTACATTATTTTCGTCGCGCTACTGGTGTCGGCGCCAAAGACGCGCTGGCAATTTCGCGCTCCGGCATTCTGGCTAATTTGCTTGCCCTCCGCCGCCGCCCTTCTGCTGTACTGGTTCGTCCACGTGGAAGAGCGCTACGTCGGCGGATTCGCTTTCATTCTGCTGATTTGGATTTTCTCCTCCGTCCGCATAGCCCCCCACGCCCCTGCGCCCAGCGCGAGCTGGAAGCAATGCGCAAGCTTGGCCATCACCATCGCTCCGATGCTCGCTTTTCTCTGCATCGCCGGACGCGACGCCCTCACCCTAAACCACAAAAACTTCACACAGTGGCAAGTCGCGCAGCAACTCCACAAATTGGGCGTTCCGGCGCAAAGCCAGGTCGCCTACATCGGCACCGGCCTGGACGCCTACTGGGCCCATCTCGCCAACGTCCGCATCATTGCCGAAATTCCCGAACGCAATATCCCCGATTTCCTCCGCGCCGATTCCGCACACCAGCAACAAGCTTTCAACGCATTCGCCACCTCCGGCGCCGTCGCCACCCTCACAAAAAATCCTGCCGTAGCCAACTTCACCCCCGGCTGGCAACCAATCCCCGACACCCCGTATTATCTCCGCCCAGCTCTGCACGATGATCCCCCGCGTAGCCTTCATGCATTCTAGGTTTATTCATTTCCATGTTCTTGCGGCCTGCCTTCTCCCCGTGTAGAATTCCCGCCCACACTATGTACATACTCAAATCGTACATCTTGCCGTTTCTCAGTCTGCTGCCTTTCTTGATCCCGGCCGACGCTGTGCCAGTTCCCGACGGCACTCAAATTGGCGCCATCCACGTCAAAGGCCAAAAGCGTTACACCGAATCGCAAATCGTCCTCGCCAGTGGACTTAAAGTCGGTCAAAACTTCGAGCTGTTTGCCTTAAACGCCGCCACGCAAAAACTCGGTGAAACCGGCGCGTTCGAAGAGGTCACCTTCTCCTACAAAAGTTCTTCCGGCAAGGTAACCGTCGAATTCGCGGTAAAAGAAGCCGCAAAATTTCATCGCTGCACATTCGATAATTTTGTTTGGGCTGCTGACCAGGAATTGCAAGATCACCTCAAAGAAGAAATTTCTCTTTACGACGGATTCGCTCCAGACGCCGGCAATTTCGCCGACCAAATCGCCGCATCCCTCGGAAGATTCAATCGCGCCCATGGTGTCCCTTACCCGGTCGAAAGCACGCACTTCGGCGCGCTCGGCGATTCCAACTGGTCCTTCATGTTTGTTACCAAGGGACCAGTAATCAAAATCTCTAGCCTGCAATTCCAGGGCGTCAAACAACTCGACGAAGGCTTGCTTCGCCGAGCCGCCCAGCCGCTACTGACCAGAACCTATTCCAGCATCGACAGCGGATTGTTTGCTCACGGAACGTTCACATCCATTTATAAAGATCGCGGCTTTCTACAGGTTAGTTTCGCCGCGCCGTCCTCCAAAATCACCAAGCACCTCGAAGGCAGTGCGGATTTCGAAGTTGAGGTCGCGTACTCCATTGCCGAAGGCCTCGCATACGATTGGCAAGAACCGGACTGGAACGGCAATCAAGTACTTGCCGCCAAGAAACTAACAGAGCTTATGGGCTTGAAATCAGGCCAACGCGCCGACGCCAGCAAGATTGATCATGGATGGGATGCTCTGCAAAATGCCTATACCAGCCGCGGATACATGGATTTCGCCATTCGGCCAGAACCCCTTTTTGACGACCCCAATCATTCCGTTCGTTATAAAGTCGCGATTTCCGAGGGACCGCAGTATCACATGGGCAATCTCTCCATCGCGGGTGTGCCGCCGGCCACTGCTGACAAATTGAAAGACCGATGGCCCATGAAGCAAACAGATATTTACGACGCCTCGTATCTGATGAAATTCGAGACGAACGTGATGTTCCCCGTTCTCGGCTCCCATCCCCGCGTGATTTCCACCGTGCGTCCCGATCGCAATACACTTACAGTCGACGTCACGCTACGCGTGGAGTAATTTTCGATGGCCAAAAGCAAAGCAGACGATTCGCCTCGCGAAATTTTGCACCGTTGCCGGTGGGCTACCAATCCGTTGAACATCGCCTATCACGACACCGAATGGGGCGTTCCCGTTCATGACGAAGAAATCTGGTTCGAGTTCCTCACTCTCGAAGGCGCGCAAGCCGGTCTCAGTTGGGACACCGTTCTGAAAAAACGCGACCGCTACCGCGAAGTCTTCGATGGTTTCGATCCCGAAAAAATCGCTCGTTACGACGCAAGAAAAGTTCGTGCACTTCTCGGCGATCCGGGAATCATTCGCAACCGTCTGAAAATCGCCGCCACCATCGGCAACGCCAAAGCCTTTCTGCAAATTCAAAAAACTTTCGGCTCCTTCGACAAATATATCTGGCAATTCGTCGGTGGCACGCCCAGGCAAAACGCGCTCACCAGACATTCCAAAATTCCCGCCAGCACCCCCCAATCCGACGCCCTCAGCAAGGATCTGCAAAAACGCGGCTTCCGCTTCGTCGGCACCACCATCTGCTACGCCCTGATGCAAGCCACCGGCCTCGTAAACGACCATACCAAAGACTGCTTCCGCTACCGCAAACTCAGCACTCCCTAACGCGAAGCAACCTTCGTACTTGCAATTTCCGCAGACGCATTTGCCGTTGCCGTTTCCGATGAATTTGGGTGCCCCAGGGACCGGTTCTGTACCTGGGGGTTTAGATTTCACAGGATAGCTCACGCCAAATCTCGCAACCACTTTCGCCAGTTTCTACTTCGCTTCACTTCGCCACTTCCCTTGTCCTCCCGAAAATTCCACCCGCTCACCCCACGCTTGCGTTGCAACCCTTGCCAGCGTACGATTCTGAATCTGTGGTTTGGTCTGTGTTCCCGCCTAAATTTCCCTCGTTTTATGCCGCTGAGGGAAGGGTGCGAGTTTCACCCAGATTTTAGCTTTGCAAGGAGACGGAAGGAATGAAATCGGTTGTGGTGGTCGGCGCGCAGTGGGGCGATGAAGGCAAAGGCAAAGTTGTCGATTATCTCGCGGGTTCGTTCGATTACATCGCGCGAGTCGCCGGCGGCCACAACGCGGGCCATACCGTTATTATCGGCAAAGAAAAATATGTCCTGCAGCTTATTCCCTGCGGAATTTTGCGTCCGCAGCAGCACGCCGTAATCGGCACTGGAGTGGTGATCGATCCCGCCGCGCTGGTCGCGGAAATTGAAACTCTTGCGAAAGCCGGAATCAAAGTGGACGGCCGTTTGCACGTCAGCAATCGCGCGCACCTGATTTTTCCTTATCACCGCGAACTGGACCGCGCCGCGGAAGCCGCGCGCGGAGAAAATAAAATTGGCACCACCTCTCGCGGCATCGGTCCCGCTTACGAAGACAAAATGGCACGCCGTGGCCTGCGTACCTGCGATCTTTTGCAGCCCTCGCTGTTCCGCGAAAAAGCCGCCCGAGTCGTCGCCGAAAAAAATCGCCTGGCTAAAGGCGCTTACGCCGCCGACATCGATTTTTCCCACGAAGTCGAAGAAACTTTGCGGCTGGGCGAAAAAATTCGCGCGTATATTTGCGATACCGCGGAACTGGTGAATCACGCGCTGGATCACGGCAAATCCGTGTTGTTTGAAGGCGCGCAGGGAACCATGCTCGACATCGACCATGGCACCTATCCCTACGTCACTTCGTCCAGTGCGATTTCCGGCGGCGCGACGGTTGGCGTCGGCGTTCCTCCCACCAAAATTAAACACGTGCTGGGAATTTCCAAAGCGTATACCACCCGCGTGGGCGGCGGCCCGTTTCCCACGGAAATGCCCGACCTGGAAGCCCAGGAGCTCCGCGAACGCGGCAACGAATTCGGCGCTGTCACCGGCCGCCCCCGCCGTTGCGGCTGGCTGGATCTCGCGTTGTTGCGTTACGCAAAAATGATCAACGGCATCGATTCGCTGGTGGTGACCAAACTCGACGTATTCGATACCCAGCGCGAAATTCAAGTGTGCGTCGGCTACAAATACAAAGGCAGCGAACTGAAAGAAATGCCCGCGCTCGCCGAAGAATACGAACACGTCACGCCCGAATATAAAACGTTGCCGGGCTGGTGCGAATCCACTTACGGCGTAAAAGATGGCGGCAAGCTTCCCAAAGCGGCGACAAATTATTTGCGTTTCATTGCCGACTTTCTGCAAGTGGAAATTGGCATGATTTCCACCGGCCCGGAACGCGACGCCACCATTGTTCCCGAAGGAACTTTGCTGGCCAGTTGGCTGTAATTTTCTAGCAGTGGTTCTCTGAGATGCTTACTTACCAGGAAGCGCGCCGCACCGTCATCGAGCAAGTTACAAAAAGAAAAACTGTGCGCTCCACGGAAAATTTGAGCGTGTGGGCTGCGCTCGGTTACGTCCTTGCGGAAGAAGTGCGCACGGACCGCGAGTATCCTCCGTTCGACCGCTCCACCCGCGATGGTTACTCCGTGCGCGCCAGCGAAGCGATTGCCGGAGCGAAGTTGCGCTATGCCGGGGAAATTAAAGCGGGCGACACCGTTACGAAATCGCTGGCGCAAAATACCTGTGTGCAAATCATGACCGGCGCAGCAGTGCCGGAAGGCGCTGATTCTGTTGTGATGATCGAATTCACGCAACGCGACGGCGAATTTGTGCAATTCGATCGCGTTACAAAATCCGGGCAGAATATTGTGCCGCGCGGCCGCGAAGCGAAAGCCGCGCAAATTATGCTTGCCTCCGGAACGCGCCTGGGTTTCGCGGAGTTGGCCAACGCCGCGCAAGTTGGAAAAATCACGCTGCGTTGCGCGAAGAAAACAAGCGTCGCGATTTTGTCCACAGGGGACGAAGTGGTGCTTGCGGAAGAAACGCCCGGACCGTTTCAGATTCGCAATAGCAACAGCGTTTCGCTTGCCGCGCAAGTAAAACTGGCCGGAGGCGAACCAGTCGTGCTCGGCAATGCCGCAGACCGCGTCGATGATTTGCGCGAAAAGATTGCGCTTGGACTGAAAGAAAATATTCTGGTGCTCTCCGGCGGCGTTTCCATGGGCAAATACGATTTGGTGGAAACGGTTTTGCGCGATATGGGCGCGGAATTTTATTTTGACGCGGTGGCGATTCGCCCCGGAAAGCCGGCGGTGTTCGGACGCTGCGGTGAAACTTTTGTTTTTGGTCTTCCGGGCAATCCGGTTTCCACCATGGTGACATTTGAGTTGTTTGTCACCGCCGCGATCGATTTGCTGAATGGCGCGGAAGCACGCGAATTGCCGCTGTTGGAAGCCAAGCTCGGCGCGCAGATGCGCGAAAAAACTGGAGTAACGCATTTTCTGCCGGCGCGGATCGCGTGGCCCGGCGGCGAGCCGCAGGTGAGGGCGTTGCCCTGGCAAGGTTCCGGAGACATCGCTGCGCTGGCCCAGGCGAATTGCTTTTTGGTGGTTCCCGCGGATCGCGAGATGCTGGAAGCCGGCGAAACCGTGAAGGTGTTGCTGCGAAAAGATGTGGCGTGAGGGCATTTCGCGAAACAACAAGCTTTTGCGAATCGAAAAACGCATCGTATCGACAAATCGTACAGACAAAACGCGGGGTAAAGACGTATCGTAAATGCGCGGTGTGAAACTGGGCGCGCGGTGAAAGCCAAGCGGCTCGCAAAAATGGGCAAACTTTCTCACTACCGGAATTCCGGCGAAGTCAGCATGGTGGACGTGTCCGCAAAAAATGTGACCACGCGGACGGCGGTGGCGCACGCGTTTGTGGCCATGAAACCTGCGGTGGTTTCCGCAGTGCGAAAGCTGAAAAATCCCAAGGGCAATCCGCTGGAAATCGCGCGCATCGCGGGAATCGCGGCCTGCAAGCGCACGGCGGAGTGGATACCTCTTTGTCACCCGCTGCCACTCACGCACATTGATGTGACTGCTACGCTGTGCAAGAATGGCGTGGAACTTCGATCGACGGTAATGGCGACCGCCCAGACCGGCGTGGAGATGGAAGCCCTGGTCGCTGTCACGGCTGCAGCCCTCACGGTCTACGACATGTGCAAAGCCCTGGATAAGGGAATCGAAATTAAAGATATTTATCTGCTCGAAAAGACGGGCGGCAAGAGCGGAGACTTCCGCCGCGGTACTTCGCGGAAACGCGCGGCGCGGAGAAGTGCGCGATGAGCACGCGGAGTTTCTCCCGATGAGCACGGCCGCACCGAAGAGCGTGACGCTGCTGCTGGCGGACGATAATCCGCTGGTGCGCGATTTAATCGGCAAGGGCCTGGAGCCTTTCTGCGAAGTGGTGATCGCGGCGGATGGCGCGGACGCGCTGCTGAAAGTGATCGACGAACCCCCCGATGTGATTCTGTGCGACTACAAAATGCCGGGTCTCGATGGACGGCAGCTCTTTGAAAAATTGCGCGGCCGGGAAAAAACGCGGCATATTCCATTTTTGTTCATGGCCAGCCGCGCGGATATTGAAGAACGTTTGCGGCCGCTGGTGGACGGCGTGGAAGATTTCATCACCAAACCTTTTTTGGTGAAAGATCTGGTGCGCATCACGAAAAAAGTGGTGGACCGTTTGCATCTGGAAAAATTGCAAAAGAAGGCATCGCGTCCGGGAGTGATTCAAGGTCGGCTGGAAGAAATGAGCATGACCGATTTGCTGCAATCGCTGGAAATGGGGCAGAAATCCTGCCGCTTGGTGGTGCGCAAGGCGGGCGAACAGTGCGAAATGTATTTCGCCAGCGGACAGTGCCGCGATGCGAAGATGGGCGCGATCGATGGCGACGAAGCGGTGTACAAAGTAATTTTGTGGACCGAGGGCGAATTTGAAATCGATTTCAACGCGGCCAACGCTTCCACGCGCACCACGACCACAAAAACCACGACGGGATTGTTGATGGAAGCGATGCGGCTGATGGATGAATCCAGCCGCGACGCGGTGGAGACGCAGTAAGTTTTTCTTCCGATTTTTATGCGTGTGGCAATTTTGACAATCAGCGATTCGGTTTCGCGGGGCGAACGCGAGGATCTGTCTGGCTCCGCGGTGGTGGCGATTTGCCGCGGGCTGGGCTGGGAAATTGTGGGGCATCTGCGGACTTCGGACGATGCGGCGGGGATTCGCGAACATTTGCGGGAACTGGCGGACTCCGGAAGAGTGGACGCGATTTTGACGGCGGGCGGGACGGGAATCGGTCCCCGGGACAACACTCCCGAGGCGACGCAGGCGGTGGCGGACCGGTTGATTCCGGGAATTCCCGAGGAGATGCGGCGCAAAGGCGCTGAGCAAACGCCGACCTCGGTGCTGTCTCGCGCGGTGGCCGCGGTGCGCGGAAAAACGCTGATTGTGAATTTGCCCGGCAGTCCGAAGGGCGCGGCCGAGTCTTTGGAAGCGGTGGCGCACTTGTTGCCGCACGCGATGCATGTTTTGCACGGCGGTAATCACGACTAGTTGGTTTGGCTGAGCGGATTGTCCGGCTGAAGTTTGTACCCCCCACCCCCTATAAAGAGCAAAAGAGTGCGTAACGTATTGAAAATGCGAGAGGGCGATTGCACGGTTGTGCAGAGTTGTGCGCGGAGAGAGTGGGGCGGACGGAGAGCTTGGGGGGTATACCCCCCGGCAATTTGTAAGGATGTGATTGCAAAGGAGTTGAGCGTGAGGCAGTTTGTAATGTGCAGATTCTATGGGAGTTGCAAAACGGACTGCGAGCGGGTGAGGGAGTGGCGCGGTGGGTTCTGTGGACAGAAATCCGCGCATGGTGGGTGGAGTATAGCATGTAGATTACTCAATGTCAATAGTAGATATAGGGTACTAGTTTCGAATAGAAAGGGTGGTACTGCTCAGCGCACCGTAAACGTCGCGACTCGGCGGCGAACTGGCGGAACAAGGGACTCATTGAGGCAGGTATCAGCGGGCGGAAGTCCGGACTTGGCAGCCCGAAGTTCAAGACAGTTCGTAATTTTTCATTATGCTGGCAATTGCTTTCTTCGCCTCTTTTCGGACCCATGCCATAGGATGATCCACAAATCTCTCCAGATGATTTAGTGCTTCCGGCGCCCGGAGTTTGCGGAGAGCCACGATGGCGTGACCGGCGACCTGCTGATCTTCCAACAATTTGATCAGAACTGGGACGGATCTCGGATCGCGGATTTTTCCGAGAGCCAAAACGAACATTCGTCGGGCGGTGCCGTTTTCCGGATTCGACACAATCTCTATTATTTCTGGCAAGAGCTTAGCCTCCACTACCACCTCAATGGCATTTCCTATGGCCCAGCGAAGGGGATACCACTCTTCGTTTGTCGGCGCGTTAGCAAACTCTTTGAGAAGGATGGGGCCAGCCGAGGGCTTTGCCCACGGCACAGAAAGAGTGCGGACGATAGATTCTTTAGCGTCAGGCAGGGATACGCGGGGCAACCAATCTAATAAGACCGGAATCGCGGAATCATACTTTATTCCTGAACGTCGGAGACTATCGAGAGACTCCATATCATAGCCAAGTACGCGAAGATCTCGCATTAATTCTGCCAGGGCTTCTTTGTGCCGTTTGATGCTTAGCTCGCGCTGGTTTTTCGTTTCGTCCATGAGTTGTTCTATGTAGGTGTGCCGAAATTCTGCAGGCACCGAAGAAATTCGGCGTACACGACATCAAGCTCATCAAGCACAGAGACCTGGATGTGTCGCCAGAAAATGTCCCTCCCATCCGAGACTCGGATCACCTCGAAATCAAATTCTCCGGATACCCAAGCATTTATTCGACCGACCGCGTTGGGGCTCTCGAAGTCGGCGGCTGCCGCGGGCAGGTGTTCTGTTCTTTCTCGGATTTGAATCAGGGAGACAGGCGAACTCTCCAGGGACTGTTGCTTCGAGCGATACCAGGAAACGATTTCAGCAGGAGTGAGTGGCTGTTCTCTCAATTTGCTCTTGTGGGCCATGGTTTTGAATAGAGCTTCGGATCGGTTAGCCCAGGTAAAGAGGACGAACTTTTTTGGTGAGGACAGCGTACCACTGAGGGACTCATGGATAAAGCGGAGGGCGAACAGTACGACAGTCTCTTGGTGGTGTTGTAGCCTGACGGTGGAGGCGGCTCTTCGTTTTTTGGGTGAACGCAAAAGTTTGCGGTGAAGTCTTCAGACAGCAGATCCCGGAGCATGTCTCGGATTGCGCAGGCATGCTCCGGGATGACAGGTTTTGCGTGTGAGTGGAAAGTGTGGCCTCAGCGGCTAAAGCCGGTTTTGTTTGGTTGTTTTGTGGCACGGTTGAAACCGTGACGTGACGCGGCCGTGGCGTGACGACAACGGCGGCCTGACGGGGGAGGCGGCTCTTCGTTCTTGGGGAGAACGTAAAAGTTTGGGTGAAGTCTTCAGACAGCAGATCCCGGAGCATGCCTGCGGAAAGCGCAGGCATGCTCCGGGATGACAGGTTTTTGGTGGTGTTGTGGTCGGGACGGGGAAGGGGCCTCAGCGAGTCTTCGTTCTGCAGGGTGAACTGAAGCCGGTTTGGTTTGGTTGTTTTGTGGCACGGTTGAAGCCGTGCCCTGACGGTGCCGTCATGAGCGCGGCATTTAGCTGTGTGCGGGAAAACCCCCAACGTTGGGTGGGAGTTTTTATGGGGCGGCGGGGGGTTCTTGGGTGTCGGGGATGCCGGAGAGGTGGCGGTAGAAGGCGGCGGCGCGGTTGATGGCGGAAGATTGGTTGCCGGCGATTAGGCCGTTGGCGGTTTTTTTGGTGCGGACGATGGCGTAATACTGCCAGAGATTTACTGATTCGCGATCGAGGAAGTACATGGACTGCACTTCGCCGGGGTGCAGCACGGGAATGAAGAAGTAGCGGATGGTGTTCACGTTTTCCACTTCAAAGACGATGCGGTTGTCGGACGCTTCGACAATGTGCATGCGATAGACAGCTTTGCCGGAGAGGTTGTCGGCCTGCTCGAAATAGAGGACCTGGCCGGCGGTCATTTCCGCGGGAGTGAAGTCGGCGCGGCGGTGATGAGGGTCGGCGTCGGTGAGGGCGTGGGAGTCAACGATTAGTGTTTGCCAGCGTTTGTGGGTGACGGACCAATACTTCATGCCGGTGAGTGCAGAGATTGCGCCGACGCGGCGGAGGAGGTCGGAAGATTCCGAGGTGTGGGAAAATCGGGCGGAGGCGGTGATGAGGGTGGTGAAGCCGGTTTCGGTCCAGCCGGTGCAGGCGGGCGGGATCCAGTCGCGGCCGAATTCGGATTTGCTCCAGGATTGGATGGAGGCGGCGTCGGCTAGTGCGGGGTAGGGAGGAATTGGCTCGCGGGCGCAGGGTGGTTGCGGACCGGTCGGATCGGCGGGAGCTTGTTGGGCGGATGCGGGGAGACTGTGGGCGGATTGCGGCGGGAAGGTTGCGGGGAGCGTCAAGAGGAGCGCGGAGAGAGTTAGAGCTTGGTGAAAGCGTGGCGTTGGCACGATGTCGTGGGGTGCTCCTTTGATTAGAGCTTAGCCGATGCGCGGCGGTTGTGCCGGGCGATGGCAATTGTGCGGGGCGAGCGCGCCGGGCGGAGGGAATTAGGTATGGTAGTGTGAGTGGCGAATGTTCATGTGCCGAGCGGGGGAGAAACATTGGACAGCGACACGGAAAAACGGGGCGGAGAATCGGAGGCAGTGGAAAAGGCGCGCAAGGTGGGGACGAACTCGGCGCTGGCGATGGAGTTGCCGTTTACGATTGTTGGCGCGGTTTTGCTGGGCGGATTGCTGGGATTTTTTCTGGATCGCTGGATACATACGAAGCCGGTGTTTATGTTGATCTTGGGTGGATTGGGATTTGCTGGAGGGGTGCGGGAAGTGGTTAGGAGATTGAAGTGAGGAAGCAATGAGGTAGTGGCAAGTATTTTTGCTCGGTGTTTTGCCGATGGTGTGATGCACTTTTGTGGACGGTTGGTAGGTGGCGTGGCAGACAGCAGATCCCGTGGGTAGCGCGCAAAAACGCGCGCTACCCACGGGATGACAATTTTCGGTAACGTGTTCGCGTGAGGCAAGGGGCGACGTGTCGGGCAAGGGCGGACAGGATGCGCAGCGATACATAGAGTGCCGGATACCGATTGATGGCGGCCACGTGGAATGCGAACGAGAGCGGGCAGACGGCGATGCGGACTGAGCGGTTGATTGGGTGGTTGACGTTGATTGTGGGGGCAGGGGCGTCGCTGGCGGCGTCTTTGTTGGGGGCGCGGGAGTGGGCGATTGGTTTGTTGATTGGAACGGCGTTGGGATGGATAAATTTTTGGTTTTTGCGGCGGGGAGTGGATGCGATTGTGGCGTCCGGGCGAGCACAGGCGGGAGTGGAAAAGCCGCAGGCTCCCGGGGGTGCGGCGGGCGGACTGGTGTTTCGCTACGCCTTGATAGCGGGTGTAGCGTATGTTATTTTTAAGTATCTGAGAATTCCCTTGGCGAG
Organism: Candidatus Acidiferrum sp.; assembly: GCA_036495905.1. GTDB lineage: Bacteria > Acidobacteriota > Terriglobia > Acidiferrales > UBA7541 > Acidiferrum. The sequence continues at coordinate 28,516 of DASXMB010000039.1, read as the reverse complement.
CATGGTGGTTGGGCTTTGCGCTCTGGGAGCCGCGGTGATGGCGGCAAGCGTATACGAAATTTTTCGTCCAATAAAATCAGGGAGCTGATCCCGGCCTGACCGGGCTACACGAGGATGGAATACCACGTAAGCTGGCTGACAGCATTTGTGAATCACTATCTGGGAGCGGCGGCGATGGCGCTGCTGAATGCGCTGCATATTGCGCCGAGCCATCCGGAAACGCCGATACCGGAATACGTGGTGATGGGATTGACGGTGCTGGTGGTGGGCACGCTGCTGGCGTTGCTGGTGCGTTCGAAGCTATCGGTGGAAAATCCGGGAGCGCTGCAACAAACCGCGGAATTGCTGATTACCAATTCGGTGGGATTTGGAATTCGAGACGTCCTGGAAGAAAACACCGGCCACGATTGGAAACGCTATTTGAATATCGTAGGGACGGTGGGAATTTTCATTTTGTTGTCGAATTTGTTTGGAGCTTTTCCGTTTCTTAGCGCGCCGACGGGCACGGTGGCAGTGCCTTTGGCGTGCGCGATTATCACGTTTATGTATTTTAACTGGCATGGGGTGAGGCATCACGGGCCAGTGGGGTACTTAAAATCGTTTAGCGCGGGCGTGAAATGGTATCTGGCGATATTGATTTTGCCGGTGGAAATTTTGAGCGCTACCGCGCGGTTGCTTTCGCTGACGGTCCGGTTGTGGGCGAACATGTTTGCCAGCGATTTGCTGTACGTGATTTTTCTGGGATTGTTCGCGGGCGGAGCGACGTGGGGTTGGTCAAAATCGCCGGTGATGGGCGTGATACTGGGAATCTTTCCGGCGTTGATTCCGATAGCGTTCATCGGACTGCATATTTTCGTGTCGATAATTCAGGCTTATGTGTTTACGGTGCTGCCGTCGGTGTATTTGGGACTGGCGACGGCGGACGAGCACTAAACGATATTTGCCGGCCGCGGTTTAGCCGGCAAGTTGCTGCTCCAGTGTGAGACCGGCTGCACGGTGTCCGGGAACCACCTCCTGGCAGCAATCCAGAGGAGGAAGCGATGAAGAAGTTGGCGACATGGTTGGCGGCGGTAACGGCGGTGATGTTGCTGGCGCCCGCGGCGTTTGCGCAAGGCGCGGATCAGGCAGCCAGTGGTGGCAGCAAGGGATTACTGGGGCTGGCGGTTGGAATCGGCATGGGCATCGCGGCTTTTGGTTGCGGCATGGGCCAGGGCCGAATCGGTGCGGCAGCTTGTGAAGGAATCGCGCGCAATCCTGGAGCGACGGGGCAGATTCGCGGAGCGATGATCCTGGCGCTGGTGTTCGTCGAGACGCTGGTGTTGTTCACACTGGCGATGCTGGCATTGAAGGCGTAATTCTTAGAGAGTTTTATAGGGATGGCCCGGGGGCGGAAGCTTCCGGGCCTTTTTTGTTTGGCATGGAGGAAAGACGAAATTCGAAAAGCGAAATTCGAAAATCGTTGCGCGGCGTTGGCGTTCAATCCGGACGGGATGGAGGGACGGAAGGATTAAACGCAGAGACGCAGAGAGAGGAAAAACGAAAAATCGGATTGGAATCGAAAAACGCGGGTCTGAAGCCCCGCCTCTACAACGGCAATGGCAATAGCCGCGGCAGAAGCTAAACGCGGAGGCAGAGGGGCGCACCGAGAGACGACAGCGGGGCCGGCAACGACAGCGGGGTTATTTGCCGAGGAGGGTGGGTTGGAGGAGAAAATTTAGGATGCGGCTGGGGAAGAGGCCCAGGTAGATGGTGGCGGCGGCGGTTACGGTTAGGACAATGGTCACTGTGACGGGGAAGGCGGCTGTGGGCGCGGAGGTTTCAGGATTGGAGTCTCGCATGTACATGGCGACGATGACGCGGAAGTAGTAGTAGGCGCCGAGGATGCTGTTGATGGCCAAAAGGACCGCAAGCCAAATCAGGTGAGAGTTTACAGCGGCTTTGAAGATGTAGAATTTGCCGAAGAAGCCAGCGGTTACCGGAAGTCCCAAGAGAGAAAGGAGGAACAGCGAGAGAACGGCGGCGACTACTGGCTGGCGCTGGCCGAGGCCTGCGTAGTCGTCGATGGAGAGATGCTTTTCGCCGGGGCCGCCGATTTGAGAAACGATGGTGAAGGCTCCGAGTTTTACGAGGGCGTAGCCGAGAAGATAAAAGAGAATGGCGGCGTAAGCGGCGGCTGCGCCGGCGTCGTCATTATTGGACATGTAAGTGACGGCGGCGAAAGCCACGAGGATGTAGCCGGCGTGGGCGATGGAGCTATAGGCCAGCATGCGCTTGACGTTGGTTTGCACGAGCGCGCCAAGGTTTCCGGCGAACATGGTGAGCGCGGCAAGAATCCAGAAAGCCCAGAACCAATAGTGCGTGGCGGCGGGAACGCCCGCGAAGATGCGGAGGAGAAGGGCGAAGGCGGCGGCTTTGGGTCCGGCGGAGAAGAGCGCGGTGACGGGAGTGGGAGCGCCTTCGTAGACGTCTGGAGTCCAAATCTGGAATGGCGCGACGGCGACTTTGAAGCCGAGGCCGATAAGGATGAGCGCTAGGCCGAGTTTGAGGAGGACGGCGGAAGAATCCACGGATTGCATTTGCGAGAGATTGGTGGTGCCGGAGATGCCGTAGACGAGAGCGATGCCGTACAGAAAAAAGGCGGTGGCGAAAGAGCCGAGGAGGAAATATTTCATGGCGGATTCGCTGGACTTGAGAGAGTCGCGGCGGTATCCAGCGAGGACGTAGCTGGAGATGGAGCTCATTTCCAGGCCGATGAAGGCGGTGAGGAGCTCTTGCGCGGAGGCCAGGACGCCCATACCGGCGGTGGCGAAAAGGATGAGGGCGTAGAACTCGGCAGAGGCGAGATTTTCACGTTCGAGATAAGGCTCAGCGGAGAGGACCACGAGGACGGAAACCACGCCGACGAGGAGATGGAAAAAGAAGGCGAAGGGGTCCGACTGGATGAGGCCGTGGAAGGCGACTCCGCCAATCGATGCGCCGAAGATAGATGCGGCGGTGCCGGCGAGAGCGCCGACAAGCGCAAAGAAAGTGAAAACGTGGCGATTGCGCGTGAAGGGCTGCAACAGCATGCAAAGAACGCCGAAAGAGCACCAGATGATTTCCGGCAGAACGCGCATCAGGTCGTCGTGGCTGGGAATCATTTAGCGGGTCGCTAGCCTTTCGGGTGAAATTTGTTTATCGGCCGGGGTTGCATCCGGGTGCACCATGGCTACGCGAACAAAACATTTTTTTGGCGCGGCGGCTTCTTGCGGTTGCTGGCGCTGCATTTGGTCGAGCACGGTCTGGGAAGAGAGCGCGAAGCGATGGGTAAAGAAAGTGGAGCCGATGCCCATCCAAAGCGTGACCACGGCCATGGTGACGAGAATAAAGCGTTCGCGAGCGGAAAGGTCCGGCAGAGCGCGATTTTTGTCGTGAGTGACTTCACCGAAGAAGACGCGCTGATAGGACCACAGGAGGTAGCAGGCGGAGAGGATGACTCCCAGAGCGGCCCATGCGGCCCACTGCCAATGCGTTTGATAGGTGCCGAGCAGGATCAAGTATTCACCGACGAAACCATTGAGCATGGGCAGGCCGAGCGAAGAAAGCGCGACAAAAAGGAAGAAGGCGGCGAGGCGGGGCATGGGAGTGGCCAGTCCGCCGAATTCGGAAATTTCGAAAGTGTGACGGCGGTCGTAAAGCATGCCGACAAGAAGGAACAGCGCGCCGGTGGAGATGCCGTGAGCGAGCATTTGATAGACCGCGCCCTGCATGGAAATATTCTGGAACGCGAAGATGCCGAGAACGACAAAACCCAAGTGGCTGACACTGGAATAGGCGACGAGTTTTTTAAGGTTGGGCTGAACCATGGCGACGAGCGCGCCGTAAATGATGCCGATGATAGCGAGCACGGCGACCCACGGGGCGGCGCGATGCGCGGCTCCGGGAAAGAGCGGAAGGCAGAAGCGAATCATGCCGTAAGTGCCAAGTTTCAGGAGCACACCGGCGAGCATGACGGAACCGGCGGTGGGAGCTTCGACGTGCGCATCCGGCAGCCAGGTGTGCAGCGGGAAGAGCGGCACTTTGACGGCGAAGGCCACGAAGAAGGCGAGGAACAGCAACATCTCTTGATGGCTGGTGAGCACCAGGCTGGAAGATTCCTGGAGCTTGAGCTGGATGGTGGGGAGATCGAAAGTGCCGGTGACGTTGTAGAGCCAGATGATGCCGACCAGCATGAGGATGGAGCCGGCCATGGTGTACAGAATAAATTTTACGGCGGCGTAGATGCGGCGCTCGTGGCCCCAGATGCCGATGAGCAGGGCCATGGGAATGAGCATCACTTCCCAGAAAAGGAAGAAAAGAAAAAGGTCGAGCGAGAGGAAAACGCCGATGACGCCAACTTCCAGCATCAGCAGCAGGACGAAGAATTCCTTGACGCGATGGTGGATGCTGTTCCACGAAGCGAGCACGGAGATGGGCGTGAGGAAAGCGGTGAGGATCACGAGGAAGATGCTGATGCCGTCGACGCCGAGGTGATAGTTGATGGGCGGAACGTTGATCCAGCGGGAAAATTCCTGGAGCTGATAGCCGGCGATATTGGAATGAACTTTGGGAATGAGGAAAAGAGAGAAAACAAATTCGACGACGGAAATGGTGAGCGCGAGACGGCGAATCCACACGTGATCTTCGGCGCGGAGAAGCAAGAGCGCGAGCGAGGCGATGGCCGGGAAAAAGATGATGGTGGTAAGGAGGTAGCCGCCGTGAATCATCAGCGCACCATCCCGACGGAAGTGGCGGTGAGATAGGGCCAGAAAATTATGGCGATGACGATGAGCGCGCCGATGACCACCCAGACGGCGTAGCTGCGGGTGTTGCCGGATTGGGTGTGGCGCGAGCCGTCGCCGACGTCAGTAGCCCCGCGGGCAATGCCATTTACGGCGCCGTCGATGCCGCGAACGTCGACGGTTTGCCAGAGGACCACGCGCGAGAGCCAAACGAGCGGCTTGATGATGACGGCGGCGTAGAGTTCGTCGACGTAATATTTGTTAAGCAAAGTGTTGTAGGCCGGACGCATGGATTTGGCGAGATTGTCCGGTTGCTTGGGAGATTTGGCGTAGAGCCACCAGGCGATGAAGAGTCCGATGAGCGCGGTGATTACCGCGACGATGGCTAGCGGTGTTTCGAGAGCGTGTACCGCGGCTTCTGCCGCGCCAGATTCGCCAGCGGTGGGTTGTGCGAAGACAGGTTCGAGGAACTTGGCGAAATAATCGGGCGAGCCCCAGAACGCGGGTGCGGCTAGCCAGCCGCCAATGATGCTGAGCACGGCAAGAATGCCGAGCGGAATGAGCATGCTCTTGGGCGATTCGTGAACGTGGACGTGATGCTCGTCAAAGCGCTGCTTGCCGTAAAAGGTGAGGAAGATGAGGCGGAACATGTAAAAGGAAGTCAGCAGCGCCGTGAGCAGCCCGACAGCGTAAAGAACGTGGCCGACGTTGGGTCCACCGTTCTGACTTTGGAACGCGTTCAGCAGGATGGAATCTTTGCTGAAGAATCCGGCGAGCGGCGGAATGCCGGCGATGGCCAGAGTGGCGATGAGCATGGTGACGTAGGTCCACTTGATTTTTTTGCTCAGGCCGCCCATTTTGCGCATGTCTTGCTCGCCGCCCATGGCGTGAATCACGGAGCCAGCGGCGAGGAAGAGCAGAGCTTTGAAGAAAGCGTGGGTCATCAGGTGGAAGACGCCGGCAGAAAATGCGCCGACTCCGCAAGCCAGAAACATGTAACCAAGCTGGCTGACGGTGGAATAGGCGAGAACTTTTTTGATGTCGGTTTGCACCAGGCCGATGGTGGCGGCGAAAAGAGCGGTGGCGCAGCCGACGATGGCGACCACAAGCAGCGCGGTGGCCGAGTGCATGAAGAGAACGTGAGAGCGGGCGACGACGTAGACTCCCGCAGTGACCATGGTGGCGGCGTGGATCAAAGCGCTGACGGGCGTGGGCCCTTCCATGGCGTCCGGCAGCCAGACGTAGAGAGGAAGCTGCGCGGATTTACCGCAAGCGCCCATGAAGAGCAGCAGGCAGGCGGCGGTGAGCACGCCGACCTGGCCCATGTTTTCGACGGCAACGCCAGGCTGCGAGGCGGCGGTGAAAAGGGTTTGGAAGTCCAGCGTGCCGAAAGTTCGGAAAAGCAGAAACATGCCAAGCATGAAACCAAAATCGCCGATGCGATTGACGATGAAGGCTTTGTTGCCGGCGTCGGTGGCGGATTTGCGAAGAAAGTAGAAACCGATCAGCAAATAGCTGGAGAGGCCGACGCCTTCCCATCCGACGAAGAGGAGAACGTAGTTAGCGGCGAGGATGAGAATGAGCATGAAAAACATGAAGAGGTTGAGGTAGCTGAAGAAGCGGTAGTACCCGCCTTCGTGCGCCATGTACCCGGTGGAATAAATGTGGATGAGCCAGCCGACTCCGGTGACGACGAGAAGCATCACGACGGTAAGCTGATCGATCTGCAGATCGAAGCCGGCGCGGAAGTTTCCGGCGGCGATCCAGGTGAAAAATTCCTTGTGAAAGAGTTGCTGGCCGCTCTGGAAAAATTCGCGGACCGCTTCGAGAGCGGCGAGGAAAGAAAGGCCGGTGGAACCGACAGCGACAGCGTTGACAACCTTGTTCGACCAAGTTTTGCCGAAAAGGCCGTTGGTCGCGCTGCCCAACAACGGCAGCAGCGGGATGATCCAGAGATATTCGAGAATGGGATAAGTGGGCATCAGAGTTTGAGCAGGTCGACGCGCTCGACGTTAAGCGATTGGCGGTTGCTGGCGATCAGGATGATGATGCCAAGTCCGACGGCGGCTTCCGCGGCCGCGACCACGATTACGAACAGCACGAAAATCTGGCCGTTCAGCTGGCCCCAGGTCTGGCTGAAAGAAACGAAAGCGAGATTGACGGCGTTGAGCATCAGCTCAATGGACATGAAGATGGAGATGATGTTGCGCTTGAAAATGAAAGCTACAACTCCGAGGCCAAAAAGGATGGCGCTGAGCACGATGAAGTAATGGGCCGGAATCATCGGCTGGTCTCCCTCTGGGCGAGTACGATGGCGCCCAGGATAGCTACGAGAATGAGGAAGGAGGTTAGCTCGAAGGGATAGACGAAATCCTGAAAGAGCAGCATGGCCAGCGCTTTGGTGGGCGCGGCGGTGCCGGTGGCGGCGGAGGCTTGCACGGCGTCGCTGGACCGGGTAAGGGCGGCAGCGAGGAAGCTGGTGAGCGCGAGCGCCAACGGGATTCCGGCGTAGCCAGCGAGCTTGGACATGTTGGTGCGCTCTTCGACCCCGGCGTTGAGGAGCATGATGACGAAAACGAAAAGCACCATGATGGCGCCGCCGTACACGATGATCTGGACGGCAGCGACGAATTCGGCACCCATCAGAAGATAGAGCCCGGCGAGCGCGATCATGACGACGATCAGCGAGAGCGCGCTGTGAATCGGATGACGCTGGAAGATGAGGCTGAGCGCGCCGCCGACGGCGAGAGCAGCAAGCGCGAAGAAAACGATCAGCTCGACGCTCATGGCTTGCCCCACCAGAGAATGGCGCCGGCGGTGATGACCACGTTGGCCAGCGAAACGGGGAGCAGAAGCTTCCAGCCGAAGTCCATGAGCTGGTCATAGCGGAGGCGAGGAAGAGTGCCGCGCATCCAGACATAGATAAAGAGGAAGACGAGAATTTTGGAGAGCAGCCAGAAGGGCGCCTGGATAAACTCGTTGACGGTGGGGAAAAGGAGCAGCGCGATGCCCACGGCGGCCATGGCCGTGCCGATGCCGGGAAGAATGATGCGGCCAAAAACCGTTTCGTAGCGGATGCCGTCCCAAATTACCCAAAAGCCGAAGGGAATCAGGATGATGGATGGCAAATAGTGCGTGAAGGTCCACGCCGCGGGAAAGGGAGAGAGCCAGCCACCGAAGAACAGGATGGAGCAGAGCGCGGAAACGGTGATCATACTGGTGTATTCCGCGATAAAAAACATGGCGAACTTGAAGCTGGCGTATTCGGTGTGGAATCCGGCGACGAGTTCGGATTCGGCTTCGGGAAGATCGAAAGGCACGCGATTGGTTTCCGCGATGGCGGCTACGAAGAAGCAAAGGAAACCGAGGATTTGCGGGAACGGTCCAGCAAAAATATTCCAACTGAAGATGCCGTGCCAGCCGAAAAGGCCGGGAGTGTTTTGCTGATTGGCGATAATGTCGCGAAGGCTAAAGCTGCCAGCCATGAGAAGCACGCCGACTACGGACATGGTGAGGGCAAGCTCGTAGCTGATCATTTGAGCGGAACTGCGAAGGCCGCCGAGCAGCGGATATTTGCTGTTGGACGACCAACCGGCCAGCGCGACGCCGTAAACGCCGAGAGCGGTGATGGCGAAAAGGGCGAGGATGCCGATGTTGAGGTCAGTGATGCCGAGGTAGATGTCTCGTCCGAAAACGCGAATGGGGTCTGGGCCGAACGGAATCACGGCGATAGACGTAAGCGCGAGAGCCAGCGCGAGCAGTGGCGCCATGTAATAGACGAACTTGTCCACGCCCGCGGGAGTGGGATCTTCCTTGAAGAGAAATTTTACGCCATCGGCCAGCGGCTGTAGCAGACCGTGCGGGCCGACGCGATGCGGGCCCCAACGCGATTGCATGTGGGCGACGACTTTGCGCTCAAACCAGGTGAGGTAAGCGTTCACGGTGAGCACGATAAAAAGCAACAACGCCGTTTTCACCAGGTTGATCAGGAGTTCGGCGTGGGCGTTGAGGAAGTCGATCACGGCTTGGCTTCGGCCTCCGGGAGGGATTCCATCATGGTGCAGAAGCGGGTGAGGGAACCGCTGGTGAAAAGAGTGTCGTTGGCGGAGCGAATCAGGCCGACAGGGACGTCATAGGGCGCGTGGCCGTTGCCGGCGACGTGCATGCGGGTGGCTTCCGCGGCTCCGGTGAGCAAGCCGATGGATGCTACGTTGTAGCCGGAGACGGCTCTGCGAATTTCTTCGAAGACGGCAGCGGGATTCTTGTAGTGGAAAGCTTTGCCGAGGCCGAGTTTTTCCAGTTGATGAGAGATGATGCGCAAAAGATCGAAGTCGCTGCGCGGGCCCATGATTTCGGCGGCTTTGTGGAGAGATTGGATTTCGCCGGAAGTGTTGGTCACGGAGCCGTCTTTTTCGTAGGCGGAGGCGGCGGGGAAAACGATATCGGCTTGCTTGGCGGTTTCGGTGAGGAACATTTCGTGGACAATGAGGAATTCGAGTTTCCCACGATTGTAAAAGAGGCCCTTGCCGCTGCCGATTTTGCCGAAATGGGGGATCGGATTTGCTCCCATGACGTAGAGGGCTTTGAGTTTGCCGTCTTGCGCGGCGTCGATCATTTGTTGCGCGTTGAGGCCGGATTTCGAGGGGATCACGTTGCCCCAAAGTTTTTCGAGCGATTCGCGGGCGGAGGCGTTGTCGGCGTACGCGTAGCCGGGCAGGCGATCGGGTAGGACGCCCATGTCGGCGGCTCCGCGAGAATTGGCGTAATCGCCGAGGGCCATGTAGCGAACTTTGCCCTGAAGTTTGGAGCCGAAAGCGACGAGCTGGGCGATGGTAGCTCCGGAAATTTCCGCGCCGAAGACGATGGCGACGCTGGGCTGCGCGTCGAGGGCAGCTTTGAGGTTGACGAGTTGCTCGACGAGTTCCGGAGCGAGCTGACCTTGCTCGTGTGCGAGGAAGCGAATTGCCGTGGCTTCTTGATTTTCGCTGAGCTTGATGAATTGGGCGGCTTTGCGATGGAGTTTGATCTCGCGCGAATTCAGGATGAAAAGTTGGCTGCCGTGGTGGCGCAGGTTGGTGCGGATTTGCCACGCGGCCAGCGGATTTTGGTTGGTTGGGTCGTTGCCGATCAGCAGGACGGCCTTCGATTCGTAGAGCTGCTCCATGGTGAGCAGTGAATCGGCGGCGCGGTCACCGAGAGCGGTGATGAGTCCGGTGTAGTCGGCGGTGCGATGATGATCGATATTATTGGTACCGAAAGTGGCGCGGGCCAGGCGCTGAAAGAGATAGTTTTCTTCGTTGGACGTGTGATTAGAGCCGATGAAGCCGATGGAGTCCGCGCCGTTGGCATCGCGAATCTGTTTTAATTTGGTGGCGGCGGCTTGCGCGGCTTCTTCCCAGGATACGGGGAGAAGCTGGTCGCCTTTACGGAGCAGCGGTTGGCGAATGCGCTCTTTGTGCTGGGTGAAATCGAAACCGAAACGGCCCTTTACGCAAAGGAAATCCTTGTTGATGCCAGACATGTCGCGATTGTTGGCGCGCATGATTTCGTGATTGCGGACGCTGAGCGTGGTCTTGCAGCCGTTCGAGCAGTGGGTGCAAACGGTAGAGACGTATTCCATTTCCCATGGGCGAGTTTTATATCGATAGGTGCCGCTGGTGAGCGCGCCGACCGGGCAGATGTCGATGCACATCCCGCATTCTTCGCAATCGAGATGATCGCCGGCATTGGGAATGATGACGCTGTTGGCGCCGCGCATGCCAACGCCGAGAGCCTTGACGTCCATGCCCTCGTCGCAGACGCGAACGCAACGGAAGCAGAGAATGCAGCGCGGCGCGTCGTAATAGACGAGGTCCGACCACTTTTCTTCCGGGCGATGAATTTTTTCTTCGACGAAGCGGCTGGAATCGGCGCCGTAGCGGAAAACCATGTCTTGCAGTTCGCACTCGCCGCCCTTGTCGCAGACCGGGCAATCGAGCGGATGGTTCGTGAGAAGAAATTCGAGCATGTATTTGCGCGCGTTCTTAACTTGCTCGGATTCGGTGCGGACCACCATGCCTTCCGTGGCCACCAGAGTGCACGCGGTTTGCAGCTTCGGCATTTTCTCCACTTCGACGAGACACATGCGGCAAGCGGCCTGCAGCGCGAGGCCGGGGTAGTAGCAGAAGGACGGCACTTCCGTGGCGATGCGGCGCGTGGCTTCAATGACCAGCGTGCCGGCGGGTACTTGCACGTCGCGGTCGTTAATTTTCAGCGAGACTAGTTTCTGTTCCGTCGTTTGTTCCGGCATCAGGTCCTACCGCGAGCCGACTAATGCTTCAGCGGATTTATATGCACAACGTCCATGTAAATGATCTTCAAATTCGTTACGCCACTTTTGCACGATGCTGATGGTCGGCAGCGCGGCGGCGTCACCCAGCGGGCAGAAAGTTCGGCCCAGCATGTTTTTGGCGAGGTCGCCGACCAGGTCGATATCTTCCGGGCGGCCGAAGCCGGCGTGAAAGCGATCCAGCATTTTGCGCAGCCAGGCGGTGCCTTCGCGGCACGGGATGCACCAGCCGCAGGATTCGTGCGCGTAAAAATGCATGATGCGGCGGGCCATATCGACCATGCAGGTGTCTTCGTCCATCACCACCATGCCACCGGAGCCGAGCATCGAGCCGGCTTTCGCGACGGAGTCATAGTCCATGGGGATATCGATTTCGTCGGCTTTCATCAACGGGCAGGAACTGCCGCCGGGAATGACGGCTTTAAGTTTTTTGCCATTGGGGATGCCGCCGGCGGTTTCGTAGATGAATTTCTTCATGTTCATGCCGAGCGGGATTTCGTAAATGCCCGGCTTGTTGATGTGTCCGGCGACGCAGAGTACGCGAGTGCCGCCGTTTTTCGGCGTGCCGCGATTGGCGTAGTGCTCGCCGCCTTCGAGAAGAATGGCCGGCACGGTGCTTAGCGTCTCCACATTGTTAATGATAGTGGGGCAGCCGTATAGGCCGACCACGGCGGGAAAAGGAGGCTTGATGCGCGGATAGCCGCGTTTGCCTTCGAGCGATTCCATCAGCGCGGATTCTTCGCCGCATTCATAAGCGCCAGCGCCGGTGTGCACGATGAGATCGAAGTCGAACCCGGAGTCGAAAATATTTTTGCCGAGATAACCGCGAGCGTAGGCTTCGTCCAGAGCGCCTTGCACGATATCCAGGACGTAGCGATATTCGCCACGAATGTAAATGAAACCCTTGTGAGCGCCAATAGCGCGTCCGGCAATAATGATGCCCTCGATCATTTGATGAGGATCCATTTCCATGAGCGGACGATCTTTGCAGGTGCCGGGTTCGGACTCGTCCGCGTTGCAGATGACGTATTTCGGTTTCGGCGAATCCTTGGGGACGAACGACCATTTCATTCCGGTGGGGAAGCCGGCGCCACCGCGTCCGCGCAAGCTGGACTTTTTCACTTCGTCGATGATGGTTTCCGGGGTCATCTGCTTGAGAGCTTTTTCGAGCGCTTTATAGCCATCGTGCTGCAGATAGACGTCGATCTTGTGCGAATCCTTGATGCCCCAGCGACGGCTGATTACAGGAGTTTCCGCGGGATCGCGCGGGTGCAATGCGCCAGACGTGACCGGTTCGGGAGCGGGTTTGCGGCCAGCGTCGAGGTCTTCGATGATGCGTTCAAATTTCAGCGGCGTGACATTTTCGTAGAAATCGTAATTGACCTGAAGAGCGGGAGCGCCGGTGCAAGCGCCGATGCATTCGACTTCTTCAAGCGAGAAGACGTGATCGGGCGTAGTTTCTTTGTGGCCGATTTCCAGGCGTTTCTTGGCTTGCTCGAGAAGTTCCTTGCCGCCGCGCAGCATGCAGGCAACGTTGGTGCAGATTTGCACGTGGTGCTTGCCCATCGGTTTGCGATGGAGCATGGAGTAATAGGCGAGCGTTTCTTCCACTTCAACGGTGCGCATGCCCAGGCGGCCGGCAATTTCTCCGATCATTTCGTCGCTCACGGAGCCGTACTCGTCTTGCGCGTACATCATCATGGGGATGACCGCGCTGCGCTTGAAGGGATAGCGGTTTTGCAGGGTCTCGAAGCGGGCGGCGAGTTGTGGGGTCAGTTCCATTTTATATTTGGTGACTAGCCGCGGTCGCGATTCGCGGTTTATCGATCAACGTCTCCCAACACGATATCGATTGTACCGATGCACGCAATGACGTCCGAAATCAGCTGCCCTTCGATCAATTTCGGCAACGCCTGCAAATTAATGTACGAAGGGGAACGGAAGTGTACACGCAAAGGCTTTGGCGAGCCATCGCTGGCGACAAAAGCGCCAAGTTCTCCGCGCGGAGATTCCACGGTGACGAAGGCTTCGCCGGGCGGCGGAGAAAACCCTTCCGTGAAAATTTTGAAGTGGTAGATGAGCGCTTCCATCTCCGTCTTCATTTTTTCTCGGCCCGGAGGAATGATGCCCGGCGCGTCGGTGCGGATGGGGCCGTCCGAGGGAATTTTGGCCATGGCCTGACGGATAATCTTGAGGCTCTCGCGCATTTCCGCAACGCGGATCAGATACCGGCCGTAACAGTCGGAATCGGTGCGCGTGGGTACGTCGAAGTCGAACTCTTCGTAACTGGAATACGGGAAAAGCTTGCGATTATCGTACGCGAGGCCAGCAGCGCGGAGGGTTGGGCCGGTCATGCTCATGGCGACCGCGTCTTCCGCGGAAATATATCCGATGCCTTTGGTGCGGCCGATCCAGATGCGATTTTCGGTGAGCAAAGTTTCGTAGTCGTTGATGTGGCTAGGCATCGCTTTCGCGAACCGGTCGATAGCCTGGAGGTAGCCGGTCGGCGGCTCGAGAGCCAGCCCGCCGATGCGGATATAGCTGGTCATCATGCGCTGACCGGAGATCATCTCGAAAATTTTGAGAATTTCTTCGCGCTCGCGGAAGCAGTAAAGAAAGACGGTCATGGCGCCGAGGTCAATGGCGTGCGTTCCAAGCCAAACGAGGTGCGAGGAAATGCGCTGCAATTCGACCAGCAGCACGCGGATGTATTGAGCGCGTTTGGGAACTTCGATGCCGAGAAGTTTTTCGACAGCCAGGCAATACACGAGATTGTTGCCGAGCGGATTCAGATAATCCATGCGATCGGTGAGGGTGATCGCTTGCGAATAAGTTTTGTCTTCGCAGGATTTTTCAATGCCGGTGTGCAGATAGCCGAGGTCGGGAACCGCCTTTACGACCGTCTCGCCATCGAGCTCTAGCAGAATACGCAGCACACCATGCGTGGACGGGTGCTGCGGGCCCATATTGAGGACCATGGTTTTGGCGGCGCCAGTGGCGGTTTCCACCGTGGTCATGGGCGCGACCTCGTATATTTCGTGGCGATCGCTGGAATGTCTCGGTAACCCTCGACCGGATAATCTTTGCGGAGCGGGTGGCCTTCCCAATCGTCGGGAAGCAGAATGCGGCGCAGATCCGGGTGACCCGTAAATCGAATGCCCATCAAATCGTAGATTTCGCGCTCCAGCCAATTGGCTCCCGGCCAGACTGGAACGAGCGAATCAATAACGGGATCGTCGCCGGCCAGACGGACTTTCAGGCGCACTTTATCACGGCGGGGAATCGAGACGAGGTGGTAATTGACTTCGAAGCGCGGCTCCATGGGAAAGCGGTCGACGCAGGTGGCATCGGTGAGCAGATTGAATTGCAGCGCTTCGCGGCAATGTTCGGCGACGGCGCGGAGCACTTTGCGAGAGACGACGATGGTGGTCTCTCCGCGAAATTCGATCACTTCCTCAATGGCGTTCGGGCTCCATTTGCGGATGGTTTCGACCGTCGCCGATTGTTTGGCTGCGGGCGTAGCGTTTGGACTGCTATTTTCGGTCACAGGTACCGAATCCCCAGAGGCGGCGACTATTTATGCCAGTCGAGCGCGCCTTTTTTCCAAAGATAAATGTATCCGACCAGCAGGATGGCGACATACACGAGCATTTCGACGAAGCCATAGACGCCAAAGGCATGCGAAATGCGGAACATATCGCGATAAATGTAGGCCCAGGGATACAGAAAAATTGCTTCCACGTCGAACAAAATAAAAATCATGGCCACCAGATAAAATTTTACCGAAAAGGGGGCGCGCGCGTCGCCGGTAGGCTCCACGCCGCATTCGTAAGCTTGCTGCTTGGCGCGATTGGGACGCCGCCAGCCGATTAAAATGGAAAGCGTGGTCAGGATGCCAGCAAGGCCGACGGCCACCAGCAGGTATAAAAGAAGCGGAGCGAAAGCATGTAGGCCGGAGCTACTCATAGGCGACGCGCTATAATAACTATTCCACCGCCAGTCGGTCAAATGCGGCGGCGACGAAATACAAAGATATTTGAGAGCGCGCGATGCGGATTTACGGCGTTGCGTTGAGGTGCTGAGGGAATGTTGTTCGGCTACAACACGAACGTGGAAGCGAACGGAATCGTCTACCACGTGCAGACTGAGGATCGCGGCGCCACAAAAGCTGTGATCGATACGACCGTGCACTATCGCGGGCAGGTGTTGCACCGGCGCACGAGCGGTTATTCGGAATTATTGCCGCTGGACGGGGAGCGGGAGAACGCTCTTAAGCAGAAATTGG
Organism: Candidatus Acidiferrum sp.; assembly: GCA_036495905.1. GTDB lineage: Bacteria > Acidobacteriota > Terriglobia > Acidiferrales > UBA7541 > Acidiferrum. The sequence goes on along the minus strand of DASXMB010000039.1, from coordinate 13,143 downwards.
ACGAGCAGCATCGCGCGGTGGTGGCGGAGATCAAGGCGGGAACGCTGAAAATGCTTGCGCCGGTCCAGCAACCTGCCAGAACGCAGCCGGGGAATACTTCTGGCGGTTCGGCGACAATGCCGCAGGCGGCTGCGGCCCTCCCTGCGATTGTGCTGGAATTGTTGAACGCCAGAACTTGGCTCACGGGGAAGCGCGCCACCCTGCATGTTTCTGTAAAGCGGAGAGAAAGCGGTGTGGGTATTAGCGGCGCTGTGGTGACGGCGCAAATCGAAGGCGCAGCGGTCCGCAGCGAGTTTTCCGGGACGACCGGCGGCGACGGCCGCGTGCTGCTGGAATTCGAGATGCCGGCGCTGGCTTCAGCCGAGGCTGCATTGGTGATTGCGGCGGTGCAGGGTGGATCGCGCAGCCAGTTGCGATTTCAATTGCGGTCAAAGCAGAAAGATTTGTCGGCGAAATAATGACGACGGAACAAAAAATCGCAATTTCGGTGAATGGGGAAGAGCGCGGCGCGGCCATCGGCGCTTCGGTCGCAGACTTGCTGCGCGAGTTAGGGTTGGAACACGGACGCGTGGCCATTGAGCGCAATCTGGAAATTCTGCCGCGAGCGAAATGGATTGAAACACGTGTGGAAGCGGGCGATCGCTACGAAATCGTGCAATTCGTAGGCGGCGGTTAGCGCTGCGCTGCGGCCTACGGATTGATTGTCGAGACGCAGCAAAATTGCGTGAGCCTAATTTTCGAGTCCCTCCAGCAAGTGTCCCATTTTTTTCTTCTTGGTTTGTAGATAGGCCCGTGAAGTCTTCGAGATACGCGGCTGGCACGGCACGCGTGCCACCACGCGAATGCCCGCTTGTTCGAGCTGGCGAACTTTTTCCGGATTGTTGGAGAGCAAGCGAATTTTCCTGGCGCCTAGTTGTTTGAGCACTTGCGCGGAAAAATCGTAGTCGCGAGCATCGGCGGCGAAGCCGAGCGATTCGTTAGCTTCGACCGTATCCATGCCATTGTCCTGGAGCTGATAGGCGCGCAATTTATTCATCAAACCGATGCCGCGGCCTTCTTGTGGCAGATACAGCAAAATCCCCGAGGGCGCCCTGCCAATCTTTTTCAGCGAAAGCTCCAGCTGCGCGCGGCAGTCGCAACGCAACGAGGCGAGGACGTCTCCCGTAAGACATTGCGAATGAATGCGCACCAGAGGCGCGGTCTTGCCCCGCAAATTACCGCGCACCATGGCCACGGCTTCTTCCTGCGGTCCTTTGCCCTTGAACCCATAAATGGTGAATTGGCCGAAACGGGATGGCAGGTTGGCATGTGCGACGGTTTGAACCGCGGAAATTTTTCTTTTTGATTGCTGCTGTCCGCGCGATTTTTTGGGCATAGGCGTAGCAAAAGTATAGCAAGGATGCGAAATCGTCTGAAATTGGGCGGAGCGATGCCCGTGCAAAACGAGAGCAGACCCAGCCGGGGAAAGAGTAGAATGCCCTGACCAACGATGGACACGCTGACCTCAGTTAAAGATTTGCTCTTTACGCTGCTGCTGAAAGTTAGCGTGGCGGCTTCGTTCGCGGCCTTGCTCGCACGCTGGAATACTTTTCGACGCGTGTTGTTCACCGAAGAACGCGATCCCGACCAAAAATTAAAATTGATGCTGTTCATGGTGCCGCCGCTGGTTGTGGGCGTCGCGTTGCGATTGGTGGGATTTCCGTACCGTTTCGCCGATTTGTCATTGGAAGGCGCGTTTTTGATGGGGCTGCTGGGTGGCCGCGTGGTGGGCCCGATCGGCGGGGCCATCATCACCATTCCCGCACTGATGAATCATGAGTGGCTGGGCATGCCCGCGGCGTCGACCGCGGGATTGCTGGGCGGCCTGATTCGTCAAGCGATTCCGAACAAGGAAGAATTGTGGAATTTTGGACCGTTTACATTTTTGAATATTCCGCGCGACGTAGTGCGCCTGGTGCGGCACGCAAAAATGTCCTGGGAGTTGCTGCCGTTGATGGCCTGCGTGGGGTTGGAGTTGGGCCGCGTAGGGTTGGTGGACGCCACCAAACCGAAGTGGCTGTTCGCCGTCGAGCCGCACTTTAATTGGTGGTTGCTGCTTTCTGTGTTGGCGACCGCGATGGCGGTGGCTGCTCCGCTGAAAATCTGGAATAACACGCGCATAGAAATGAATCTGGAGCAGCATCAGCAATTGCTGCTCAAGGCGCGCATGGACGCGCTGTCCAGCCAGATCAATCCACACTTTTTGTTCAATACGCTGAACACCGTGTCGTCGCTGATTCGCTTCGATCCAGACATGGCGCGCGGCGTGGTGCTGAAGCTCAGCAATATTTTGCGGCGCCTGCTGCGCAAGCACGAGACGTTTGTCCCGCTGAAGGAAGAATTGCGCTTCATCGACGATTATCTGGATATTGAGGTGGCGCGTTTTGGCCGCGACAATCTGGAAATTATTAAGGCCATCGACGATGAAGCGCTGGAAGCGTTTGTCCCCAGCATGCTGCTGCAGCCGATCGTTGAGAACTGTTTGAAACATGGGCTTGCGCCAAAACTGGAAGGCGGGCGAATTCAGTTGCGAACAACCAATCAGGATGGACGGCTGCGCATCGAAATTGAAGACAACGGAGTCGGAATCTCTGAAGAAAGAATGCCGCACGTTTACATCGAAGGAATCGGATTGAGCAATGTGCGCGAGCGTCTGCGCGTGTTGTACGGCACGGACTTCCGGTTGGAGATTGAGAGCTTGCCGGAAAAAGGAACGCTAATACGAATCGAGATTCCGGAATTGGTGTCCACGATGCAGACGGTGTGGTAGTAGCAACGGCCACTAAAGCTTTCAAACTTCGAGCCACGCAAAAAGTGTTACCCGTGAAACTAGTCTAGTTAACCTTTTTCCATATCAAATCCTCGTTGTTGCGCCGGTCGATCAGGGCATCGATTTTCGACGTGGATCCGCGACGAAACAGGTAGCGGCCCTCGACGCCTTTGCGAAAAAAGATGTCGCTCGCTTCAGGCACGAGTTCTTGTTCCGGGCGGTCTCCGCGCTGCGCGTACAGCGTGTGATTTTTGGATGAAATAGTGAGCGTTTGGCCCGGCGCCAATTCGTAGGTGCCGGCATATTGGTCGAGACTCTTGAGGTCGACGATGGCCGCCGCCGGGTCTTCGTAATAGCGCAGAACTTGCCCGGCGACGATCTGCCACTCGCCATTCCGGAACATCCATGTATCGGTCGCGTGATAGCGCGCGCCCAGATGCTGGCCGAATACGGTTTCGGTTTCATCCATGTCGTACGAGAGCACTGCCGTGTTGCCGACGATGCGGCTCTGCGGATGAACAATTTTAATTGTGCCGGAATAACCGGTGGGCATGGGTGACAGATCTTTCAGCAGCGCGGCTTTGTCCATGGCCCGCCCCTTTTCGTCAAAGTACATGGCATCCTCCGCAAAATATTTTTTCCAGGGCGCGGAGTTGCCTGGTGCGACCGCATCCATCAATTCCTGAGTATTGCGCACCAGTTGATCTTGAGTGATTTGTACCGGCTGGTTGCATCCCGTTGCGAAAAAAGCGGCAACGATGATGAATAGAGAACCCATGAGGATACGTATTAGCAAGAGACACCTCGAGTGCAGTGTATTTGGACTGCGGAGGGAAGGAAAGGGAAGTGAGGTTGGACGGGGCGGTACGTTTGACCGGGCAGGGACAGCGATTTAGAGCTTGACAGCCAGCCTGGAATTCTGTATATTCTGTCCATACAGAAATGACTGACAAAACAAAAGCCGCCCTCACTCCCGTTACCCAAAAATTCATCCTCCATTGGGGCGAAATGGGCACCCGATGGGGCATCAACCGCACTGTGGCCCAGGTGCATGCGCTGCTCTTTCTGGCCGCAAAGCCGATACCGGCGGACGAAATCGCCGAGACCCTGGCCGTGGCGCGATCCAACGTGAGCACCAGTTTGCGCGAACTCCAGGGCTGGGGCATCGTGCGCGTGGTGCATGTTCTGGGCGACCGCCGCGACCATTTCGAGTCCATCAAAGACGTCTGGGAAATTTTCCGGATTGTTTCCAAGGAAAGGAAACGCCGCGAGATCGATCCGACGCTACGGGTGATCGCCGAGTGCGTTGCGGAGTTGAAGGCCAACCCGGAGGCCGATGCCTACACGCGGGAGCGCTTGGAATCCATGCTGGAATTTTTGACGTCGATGACCGGATTGTTTGAAGAGATTCTGCGGATGCCGACCGGCGCATTGAAAAGCGTAGTGAAACTGCGCGGCAAAGTGATTACGTTGCTGGGGAAAAAGAGAGCAGCAGCAAGCGGCGAGTGACCGGCAACGGATTCAGCTTTACACGGGGCACGAAAGAAATGATTTCGCTGGCATCGGAATTCACGGATGGCAAAGGACAGCACGCTAGAGGGTGGCTGTTCTTCGATGCGGAATGCGGGTTCTGCACGCGCATTGCGCGATGGCTGACTCCCATTTTGCGGCGGCGAGGACTAGGCGTAGCAGCGTTGCAGGATCCCCGCGTCAGCGCGCTGCTCGCATTGCCGGAGGCTGACTTGATGCGCGAAATGCACTTCCTGCGCCCCAACGGAAGCGAGTGTGGCGGCGCGGACGCAGCGGTAGCGATCGCCCAAGAAATCTGGTGGGCGCGTCCGCTGGTGTGGCTCTCAAAAGTGCCGGGCGCAATGAACGCCATGCGCGCCGCCTATCGCGCCATCGCCGCCAACAGAAATTGCGAAAGTGTGAAATGCAGCCGGTAGCCTCACAAAACATGACGATGGACTCAGCAGATGGCAATTCAATCGCGCGCGGCACCAAGCTTCGCATCGTGTTGGCGGGCGGGAGTGGCCATCTCGGCACGCTGCTCGCCAGGTACTTTTGCTCGCGACAGCATTCCGTCGTCGTTTTATCGCGGCGGCTGGCGACTGGGCCCTGCCCGCAGGTCCTTTGGGACGGGAAGAATTGTGGCGAATGGATACAGGAGTTGGACGGAGCAGATTTGATTATCAATCTCGCGGGCCGAAGCGTGAACTGCCGTTATAACGAGCAAAACCGCCGCGAGATTTTGGAATCACGAGTAGAAAGTACCCAAGCGATTGGTGAAGCAATTCGGCGAATCGCGAAACCGCCACGTATCTGGCTAAATTCGAGCACCGCTACCATCTATCGTCACTCCCTGGATCGAGAAATGGATGAAATTTCCGGAGAGCTTGGCGGCCATGAATCAGGAGTTCCCGCATCTTGGAATTTCAGTATCAAGGTGGCAACACTGTGGGAGAGCACGTTCTTTAATTGCGAGACACGGAACACGCGCAAGATTGCGCTTCGTAGCGCGATGGTGATGATCCCGCAGCCTGGCGGAGCGTTCGACACTCTGTTACGCATGGTCCGCCTCGGACTAGGAGGCGCTGCTGGTGACGGCGGCCAGTTTGTTTCCTGGATTCACGGGGCGGACTTCATCCGCGCCCTAGAATTTCTCATCGAGCATGAGGAACTCCAAGGGAGTGTGAACGTTTCCGCGCCACAACCTTTGCCGAATCGCGATTTCATGCGTGCGTTGCGAGTGGCCTGGGGCGCGAAGCTCGGGTTTCCGGCATCGAGATGGATGCTGGAGATCGGAGCCGTGTTCTTGCCGACCGAAACCGAATTGATTTTGAAGAGTCGGCGGGTTGTCCCGCGGCGTCTTTTGGAATCGGGTTTCACATTTCAATTTGCGAAATGGCCTGCAGCTGCCGAAGACTTGGTTCGCCACTGGAGAATCAACCGAAGTTTGAGACGGAACGGCCAGACCCGTATCGAGCCATCGCTGCCAGCCGAAATTGCGAAAGTGTGAAATGCAGCCGGTAAATCCCAGCGAGGTGCGCATCCGTGGAGAATCAACCTTTGAACCTGTGGAAGTGGGACGGCAAGGTCAGTCGCGCGACCTATGCCCTCGTAGGTTTCATAGGGGTCGCGATCAAGCAAAATTTAGATCGCGCCATTGGTGTTTACAAGTTTAACCTTCCCAATATTTTTTTCAATTACTGGGCTCCACTGAATAAAGCCGCCCGGTTGAACCACCTGACGCCCTCGGAATCGAAATATCTTCTCACCATACTTTTGCTAGCTCTGCCCTTCCTGTGGGTAGGCGTCGCGATGACCGTGCGCAGGCTGCGAGACGCCGGCCTGCCGATCTGGCTGGTAACGCTATTTTTTCTGCCCTTTGTGAACCTGGCTTTTTTCCTCCTTCTGTGTTTTTTGCCTCCGAAAGAACGCGAAATAAGCGAAGAAGCAGCGCCATGGCCGGACGTGCGGCCGTTGAGTAGGCTTATTCCCAGAGGCCAATGGACCAGTGCTTTGGTCGCCATCGCGGTGACGACCGCGATCGGTTTGGTGTTTTCGCTATTTGCCGCGATGGTCATTGGCTCGTATGGCTGGAGCTTATTCGTGGCGCTTCCGTTTTGCCTGGGATTATTTTCGACGCTGCTTTATAGCTATCACCAGGAACGAACTTTCTTTGCGTGCATGCAAGTGGCACTGCTTCCGATTGTAATTCTCGGACTCTCGTTAATTGCCGTCGCCGTGGAGGGCCTCATTTGTGTGTTGATGGCAGCGCCCGTGGCGCTGATTCCGGCTGCGATTGGCGGAGCCTTGGGATATCGCATCCAGGTAAGACATTGGCGGTCTCGCAATGCGCCCGCATTCTTGTCTGCGGTGCTTCTGATGATGCCGCTGTCGTTCGGCGTTGAGCATGGGGCAGCATTGCAACCGCCCACATTCATGGTGCGCTCGTCGATTGAAGTGAACGCGCCGCCTGAAAAAGTATGGCAAGAGGTGATTGCTTTCGCGCAAATCCCGCCGCCTACGGAATTATTGTTCCAGTCAGGGGTCGCTTATCCCATCCGCGCGGAGATTGTAGGACGAGGGCCGGGAGCAATCAGGCGCTGTATTTTTTCAACCGGAGCCTTCGTCGAGCCCATCGAAATCTGGGACGAGCCACGATTGCTGAAATTTGGAGTCACGGAGACGCCTTCGCCGCTGAATGAACTGACCCCGTACGGTCACATTGAGCCGCGCCACCTGCACGGTTATTTTGTTTCCAAGCAAGGGCAATTCGTGCTGACCGCGCTTCCGGATGGCCGCACGCGACTGGAAGGCACCACTTGGTATCGCAATACGATTTGGCCCGCCGGATATTGGCGGTTATGGAGCGACTACATCGTTCACCGGATTCACATGCGGGTGCTGACCCACATTCGGACGCAGGTCGAATCTGCGAGTCGCGGCGATTTACGCTCGCGCTGATGCGGAAGATTGCTCCAGAACTTGCTGGTAGTAGCGTTCATACTGCGGGATTACATCATTGGAGCAGTATTTTTTCTTGGCGTTGATACGGGCGGCGTGCCCCATCTCGCGGCCGCGATCCGCGCGCGACAACAATTCGATAGCGTAGCGTGCAGCTTCCTTTACGTCGCCAGGTTGCACTAAAAATCCATCCACGCCGTGTTCAATCACTTCCGGCACGCCGCCAACATTCGTAGCGATCACAGGAACCTCGCAAGCCATGGCTTCCAGCGCAGCCAGCCCAAACGATTCCAGCTGCGACGGCATCAGAAAAAGGTCGGCGACGCTGAGTTTCTCGTAGACATTATTTTGCTTGCCGAGAAAAAACACATCCTTCTGCAGCTTCCGCTTGCGCACCAGATATTCCGCGGCGCCGCGATCTGGCCCGTCGCCGATTAGCACCAGTCTTGCGGGTATCTTGGCACGCACCACTCCGAAAATTTCCACCACGTCCGTGAGCCGTTTCACCGGGCGAAAATTCGATAAGTGCATCAGGATCGGTTCGCCCCCCGGCGCCCAGGTCGAGCGCAGCGCTTCCTGCGGCGTGCGTGTGTACAAATCGCAATTCACGAAATTAGGGATCACTTCGATGGGGCGCTTGATATCGAATTCTTTCAGCGTTTGATCCAGCAAGTATTTGGAGATCGCGGTGACCCCGTCGCTCTGCTCGATAGAAAACCGAGTAATCGGAAGGTAGCTAAGGTTGCTGCCCACCAGCGTGATGTCGGTGCCGTGCAGCGTAGTAACAAAAGGCAAGCGACGAGGCGCAGCCATCGACCTGGCCAGCAATGCGCTGACGGAATGCGGAATCGCATAGTGAACGTGCAAAAGGTCGAGCGCTTGCGACTCAAAAACCTCGAGCATTTTTGTCGCGAGCGCCAAAGTGTACGGTGGATGGTCGAACAACGGATAAGACGCCACTTCCACCTCGTGAAAGTGGATGTGCGGATCCGCCGCGTTCATGCGTATCGGCGGCGCGTAGCTAATAAAATGAACGTCGTGCCCCCGCGCGGCCAATTCCATGCCAAGTTCCGTCGCCACAACTCCAGAGCCGCCGTAAGTGGGATAACAGGTGATGCCGATGCGCATGAGTCTGCTTTCACGTTCGTGGATGAAATTTTGTAGCAGCTACCTTACATCAACTCTAACGGAACGCTTTCCGGCCAAAACCCCCAGATAGCACAGTCACCTTGCGAGCCAACTATCAGAATGCTAGAGTCGCCAACTTGCGCCCAAGCGGCTGCACGCTTCTGAGCACTCCATTAGACGCAGAGACAGGGGAATCCGTGACACGGCTGAAAGGTAAAACCGCGTTGATCACCGGCGGCGGCACGGGCATCGGCCGGGCCATCGCGCTGGCCTTTTCCCGCGAAGGCGCGTCCGTCGTAATAGCTGGGCGGCGAAGGGATAAATTGCAAGAGGTCGTTACAGAAATCAGCCGGCAGGGAGGCGAAGCCCTCGCCTGCGAATGTGACGTGGCGCAGTCGCGCGACGCAGAACGTACCGTACGCGAAGCCGTGCAGCGTTTTGGCCGGCTAGACATTCTGGTGAACAACGCCGGAGCGTTGAGCGTCTCCACGATTGAAACTATTTCCGAAGACGATTGGGACCGCTTGATGAGCGTCAACTTAAAAGGACCGTTCCTGATGTCTCGCGCAGCCTTGCCCGAATTCCGCAAAGCAGGCGGCGGCGCAATCGTGAATATCGGCTCGATCTTAGGTCTCGTCGCGATGAAAGCGCGCGCCGCCTATACCGCCAGCAAAGGCGGCGTCACCATGCTGACCAAAGCCATGGCCCTCGATCACGCCCATGAAAATATCCGCGTCAATTGCATTTGCCCGTCGATTGTGGAAACGGAACTCGTCAGCAAACTTTTTGAGGCCGGCTCGGCGGGCGAAGAACTCCGCCGCACGCGAATAGCGCAAATTCCAATAGGCCGCATGGGGCGTCCCATGGATGTCGCCGATATGGCCGTATTTTTAGCCTCAGACGAATCGTCGTGGGTGACCGGCGTAGCGATCCCCTTGGACGGCGGGCTTTCCGCCTATTAACGCCAATTGACGCAAAATTTAGAGGACCGTCGCCGCATGCCGCCAAAATTAACAAAAACCAAAAAACTCCTGCTTGCCGCCACCCGGAAGCACATGAAGAAAAGCCGCGCGGTATCCTGGCTCGGTTTTGAAGTTGAAGACGTGGAAGTTGGCCGAGCCGTCCTGCGAATGAACGCAGTAGCTCATCACAAACAATTGAACGGCGTGGTGCACGGAGGGATTTTAGCGGCCATGGCGGACACCGCCGCAGCAATTGCGGCCTATACCCAGATTCCCGCGGGCGCGGCCTTGGCCACCATCGAACTCAAGATCAATTATTTGCAATCGGTTCCCGGTGGCAGGATAAAAGCAGACGCGCGAGTCCTCCGCGCGGGCCGAAATTTTCTGGTTACGGAATGTGAGATTTTCGACGCCAAAGGCGCCCTGGCTGCTAAGGCGCTGCTAACCTTCGGAGCGGCCAGCGGCCACTCGCTGCAAAAATCCTCAGAGTCGCGACAATAAATACTCGTCAACTACTCGTCGCCGCCACCGGCTGACTCTTCGCCGTCCTTGTACACATACTTAATCACGCGCTTGAACACCAGAATGTTCGGCGATCCACTGCGTGTCAGCTTAAGGCAATCGCGGTCGTACCACTCGATCGTACCGCGCAAAATTTCGCCGTCTTCTAGCACCACCGCCATCGGCGTGCGTGCCTGCATCTGCTTTACCCAATAAAAATTTTCCGCGTGAGTTAATTCTGGAGGGGCCGGTTTCTTACTGGGCGCCGGGCCGTTGTTACTGTGCTGCGCCCTCGGCGGCATTGGGTCCTTCACGTCCGCAAAACCCGGACGGAACATCCGGCGGTTCACCATGACTGCTCCTTAATGGCTCGGGTGATGATATCAATCCTTATGATGCATGCGGCGCGCGACGGGTTACAGCGCCGCGGAGATTTAAGAAAATAATATGCGCGTTACGTGGTTGTGTCTGTACGGTAGGCTGCCTCCGGCACGAGCGATGCCGCCAATGCGTCGAGCCCGAGTTGCCGGTTGAGATTGCGCCGCGCTCCGGCGTGCAATTCATCCAGGCCGTGGATGGCGCGCATTACCCACGCTGGAGTGACCACCTTGGCCAGCGTTTGCAGTTCTTTCAGCAGCGGCGCATTGCGCAACACCGGATTCTTTATCCCGGACGTGAGTTCAAGCAAATCGGTCAGTAAGCCGTAAAATACGCCCAGCTGTTCCTCAAAGGAAAATTCCTTATCTTTCGCCATCGCGGAAGTGCTCGCAAAAAGCTGTGCGAAGCCTTCGCCCCGCGCCGCTCGTTCCAGAATGCGCAGGGCATCCAGGCGCTGCGCTGTGGAACGCTCGATATCCATTTCAATCGCCAGGCCGGGACTGCCTTCGGCAAGTTGCGCCGCCACTCTGCGCTGCGCCGGAGTGTAATCGGCTTTTTGCGCCAGAATCGTTTCCACGTCGGCTTGCGGAAGCGGAGCGAAGTGAAACTGGTGGCAGCGCGAAACAATGGTCGGCAAAAGCGCATATGGCGTTGGAGCGGTAAGAATTAAAATCGCTGAGCTCGGCGGTTCTTCAAGAATTTTCAAAAAAACGTTGGCCACGTCCCAGCGCATAGTATCTGCGCCATCGAGAATGAAAACTCGCCTTCGTCCCATCGGTTTGAAATAAGCCGCGCGCTGTACCGCCCGAACTTGCCCGATCCGCATTACCGGACGCACCACCGGACTCTTGAGCCGCACCGGATCGGGCACCAAAGCCCAAACATCCGGATGCGACTGCAAAATCAGCGGCATCCGCTCGATCATCGCCGCATCCGCGCTTTCGCCGCGCTCCGCTAGACCTTGGTCGATCAGCGGCTGCGGGTCGGCGAGCAGCGCCACTCGCTTGCAGGTTTCGCACTCGCCGCAAAAGTCGTCCTTTAATCGTTCGCAGGTGGCGGCTTGGGCGAACATTCGCGCCAAAGTATATTTGCCCACTCCACGCGGCCCGGTGAAAAGCAACGCATGAGGCACACGCTCGCTGCGCAGCGCTCCGCGAAGACCCGCCACAATGCGTTCATTGCCAAGAAATTCAGAAAAGCCCATCGCTAATCCCCGGCCTTTCCGGACGGCTGGCGATTTTTCGCTTTCAGCACACGCTCAACTGCGCCCAGCACATCTGCCGCGATTTCTTCAGGAGTGCGCATAGCACCTTGCGCGGAATCGAAGCACGGAATCTTTGCCCACGACGCTCGCTGCGACAACTGATCGTATATCTGCGCCGCATCTTCCAGATGACGCAAGCTGGCTTCCAAGATGTCTTGTTTCGAAGCCGTATAACTGCGCGCCGCTTTTTTCGTGACCAACTCCTGCGCCGCCTCGGGCGGCACTTGCAGATACAAAACCAAATCTTCCTTCGGCAAGCCGTAAATTTTGTACTCGAGATGTTCAATCCAGGCCATAAAGTCAGCGCGTTTTTCCGCAGCGGCGCGCGCCGTCTGATGCGCCAGATTGGATCCGATATATCGATCGGCCAAAACTATTTTCCCCTGCTCCAGCGCCTCGACGATTTTGCTTTTCGCTTCGAATCGGTCGCCCGCATAAAGCAGCGCCGTGAAGTGCGGATCGACACTTTCCAGCGCGCCCAATTCGCCATTTAAAAATTGTCCCACCATCTTGCCGAACCACGATCCATATTGCGGAAACCCGGTCGAGTACACCGCATGACCGTGCGCCGCCAGCGCCTTTTCCAATAATTCCAACTGCGTGCGCTTGCCGCTGCCGTCAATTCCTTCCAAAGCGATCAGCTTGCCGCGAGAGGTCATCGTCAATTTAGGCGCCGGCACCCAACTGGTTGCACCGGTGGAAAGCCAGTCTAACCGCAGACCCTCGGCGCTGCAACGCCGCGCATGCTACGATTCCATTTTGTCCGGGAAAATCGATCATGCAGAACTCCGTGCGAGAAAACTTAGCGCAGATACAGGAGCGCATTTCTGCGGCCGCGAAGCGCTCCGGACGCCGACCCGATGAAATCACGTTGATCGCCGTTTCCAAAACGCACCCGGCCGGACTCATTCGCGAAGCCTACGAAGCGGGCCTGCGCCATTTTGGAGAAAATCGCGTGCAAGAGTGGGAAGGGAAGCGCGCAGAGTTGGACGATTTGCGCGCGACCTGGCACTTGATCGGACACTTGCAGAGCAACAAAGCCGCGCGCGCCGCGACGCTGTTCCACAGCGTGGATTCCGTGGATAGTTTTGAAGTCGCGCAGCGAGTGGACCGCGCACGAGAGCCGTTGGATTCCGCCGGAAAATTGCGAATACTATTGGAAGTGCGCGTTGCGGAAGAAGAAAGCAAAAGTGGAGTCGCCATCGGCGACACCGCCGCACTAGCCGAGCGCGTGCTGACCCTCCCAAACCTGGAGCTCGCTGGCCTCATGTGTATCCCACCCTTTCTTGAAGAGGCAGAAAAAGTTCGTCCCTATTTTCAGCGCCTCCGCCAAGTTCTCACCGATCTTCAGAAGTCGACCGGACGGCCGCTCAACGTCTTGTCGATGGGCATGTCTCACGATTTTGAAGTAGCCATCGAAGAAGGTGCAACGGAAGTGCGCGTCGGCACCGCGTTATTCGGCACACGGCCAGCGCCGCATCCTCAGTAACCGAATGTCAGTCGCAGCCGAAGCAAATTATTCCAGGAGCGTTGCATGAAGTTGTTTTCCCCGTTTCGCATTCGTGGAGTTGAGCTGAAAAATCGCATCGCCGTTTCTCCGATGTGTGAATACTCCGCGAAAGAAGGCCATC
>DASXMB010000038.1:0-14224 GCA_036495905.1 Candidatus Acidiferrum sp. | reverse complement strand
CGGCCTTCCCTTCCGCCTCGGCCTCATCCGCAATCACTACGTGGGCCGCACCTTCATTGAGCCCGAGCAGCGCGTGCGCGACTTCGGCGTGCGCCTCAAGCTCAACCCCGTGCGCAATCTGCTTGAAGGCAAGCGCGTCATCCTCATTGACGACTCCGTCATTCGCGGCACCACCAGCCGCAAAATTGTGCGCATGGTGCGGGAAGCGGGCGCGAAAGAAGTCCACGTTCGCATCAGTTGCCCGCCGACGATTTCGCCTTGCTACTACGGCGTGGATACGCCCACGCGCGAAGAATTAATCGCGTCCAGCAATTCGCCTGACGAGATTTGTCGTTTTTTGGGCGCGGATTCGCTCGGCTATCTTTCCATGGCCGGCCTGAAAGAAGCGGTGCAGGATACGCGCGGCGATTTTTGTACCTCTTGCTACACTGGCGTGTACCCGACGGACCTGGTGCAACTGGAGGTTCCGGAGGGCGCCGCCAAACAAAGCGAGCAACCCGGCGAAGAAACAAATGCGGAGCGTCCCGTGACGGTAGAACGTGAAAGCTAACCCGAAGAAAGATAACGACGCCAATTTGCCGATGGGCAAACGGGTGCAACGCGAAGTGATCGCCTGGTTTTGGGTCGGCCTGGCGTTTCTGCTGATTAATGGCGCCATCGGCCAGGCACGAGTGATTCCTTCCGGCTCGATGGAAAACACTTTACTGGTGGGCGATCACTTGATCATGAGCCGGCTCGGCTACGACGCAGGTATTCCTTTCACCAATCTGCACGTGCCGCTGTGGCGGAATCCCAAACGCCAGCAAATTATTATTTTTAAGCCGCCATTCGCGCCAGACACTCCGGATTATGTGAAGCGTGTGATCGGCCTGCCCGGAGACACTGTCGACATTCACGACGGCGCGGTGTGGATCAACGGACATCGGCTGATGGAAACTTATACGCTGGGCAGCAGCGAGCCTGCGCCTCCGGGGCAAGCTCCGCCGGGACAGTCGGACGTGACCATGCCGTATCATGTTCCCGCAAATTGTTACTTCGCGATGGGCGACAATCGCCGTAATTCTTACGACAGCCGCTTCTGGGGCTGCGTGCCGCGCAACGATATTATTGGAACTCCCGTCCTGATTTATATGTCGCTGGAAGCGCCGGAAAATGCGTGGGAGCCCGGCCAGATTGGCGAACGCTTTCTGGCTTACGCCAGCGCCATCATTCATCCCGGCAATGTGCGTTGGAAGCGTTTGTTCAAAACATTTTGATTATTCGGGCTCGCCACGTTGCGCAAGAAAGACGCGCAATAAATTCACGCGGCTGCGGCATCTAATCTGTCTCGGAAAATTGCTGCCGCCACTTTTCGTCAGCGCGCAAGAAACGGTGCAAACAGGTTCTGCCATGAAATACGCCGATGCAGGAGTGAATATCGCGCTTGCCGACGCTGCCAAACAGCGCATCCGGCATCATGCAAGCAGAACGTTCACGCCGGGCGTGCTTGGCGGCATCGGCGGATTCGGCGGACTCTTCGCGCTGGATTGCAAAAAATGGAAAGAGCCGGTGCTGGTTTCCAGCGCGGACGGCGTGGGAACAAAACTCAAAGTCGCCATGGCCACTGGTGTTCACTCCACGGTGGGCGGAGATCTGGTCAATCATTGCGTGAACGATATTTTGGTGCAGGGTGCGCAACCGCTGTTTTTTTTGGATTATTTGGCGATGGGCAAGCTCGATCCCAATGTGGTCGAGCAACTGGTTGACGGCATGGGCCGCGCTTGCCGCAAAGCGGGCTGCGCGTTGATCGGCGGCGAAACCGCCGAGATGCCGGGATTTTATCCGCCCGGCGAATACGATCTGGCCGGGTTTATCGTGGGTGTGGTCGAGCGCAAAAAAGTTCTCACCGGGAAAAATGTGAAGCCCGGCGATCTGCTGATCGCACTGCCCTCGGCTGGGTTGCACACCAATGGTTATTCGCTGGCGCGCAAACTGGCGTTTGAAGTCGCCAAGCTCAAACCAGAAACTTACGTGGCGGAAATCGGCAACAAGATTGGCGCGGAACTATTGAAGCCACACCTGTGTTATGCGCCCACTTTGAAGAATATTGTCGCGCGCGGCTGGGTTTCCGCGCTGGCGCACATCACCGGCGGAGGAATTCCCGGGAATTTGCCGCGCGTGCTGCCTTCTGGCGTCCGGGCGCAAATCGATCTTTCCGCCTGGCCTGTGCCGCCCATCTTCAAATATTTCGCCAAAATTGGAAAAATCGAAACCGACGAACTGCTGCAGTCCTTTAATTTGGGCGTCGGCATGATTCTGATTGTTCCCGCGGCCAATGCGCGCTTCGTCGAAGCTGACCTCAAACGCCGCCGCGAAAAATTCTTCCGTATCGGCCGCATCGAACGCGGCGACTCCGGCAAAGCCTGCGTAAAATATTCCGGATCGCTGAATATCTAAATTCTGCTCCGGTTGCAATAGTCTTCAGCGCGCGTTCTTCAGCCAACTAGCTCCCTGCATACGCCGGATGCCGCGCCGGAGCCCGTTTCCTCGCATCGCGCTCCAACTTCCGCAGCCAGCGCATCTCCGTCCGAAATTGCTCAATCATCAGGGTCACCATCCATACCGCTTCGTGGTGAGGGTGTCCCACCTCGGCCAGAATCCCCCGCAGAGTTTCTTCCTCCCGCTGCAATTGCGTTTGCAAAAAATCGTGCCGCCGCTTGACCTGCTTCTCGAAGACGCCCTTCGGCGCCTGCCACGAAAGCGCCATCCAGGTCAGGAAGGGAGGCCGCTCGCGATGGGTTGTCCAATCATCGCGCTGCAAAGCTTCGCTCAAAGCCGCGCGGCCCGGCGCTGTGGTCGCGAAAACGCGGCGTTCCGGTCCGGCTGCGGATTCTTCGCTTTGCGTATCGCGAATAAATCCGCCGCGCGCCAACTTCTCCAGCGAATAGTAAATTTGCGGACGCGAAATTCCCGCCCAGTCGCGTACTTCCCTGCGTTCCAGCTCCAGATTCGCTTCATACCCGTGCATCGCCCGCTCCGCTAGCAAACTAAGCAGCACCAAATCGGGGACGGTCAACGCTTGTCGGTCACGCCTGTTTTTTTCCCCCATGTCGTTACTTCGTCGCTTCCTTGCTGCGTTGCTTCCGCTTTGCGCTCCAATACCACCACTGCGATTGCTCCGTCGGCAGCCGCGGATTCTTGGCCTGCGCCACCGCCGCGTGAAAAGTATCCAGCACGCAAATATCCTGGTGCTGACGCGCGATTCGCCCTAATTTCTTGTAGAGCAAATCCGGATCCTGCTTCGCCAGTTGCGCCACGCTGTGAACGCCCAGCAACTCGAAATCGCGCAACATTGCCGGCCCCACGGAAATCAAGTCGCCAAGCTTTCGGCCTTTTGCCCTCATAAGAACCTCCTTGACAGGCGGTATGCTCTTCGCTAGACTTAACTAGTCTAATTTAGACTACCAGACAAATCAAGGAGAATCTTCATGAATCGATTCGCTTTGCCGCTCGCCGCCGTCGCCCTGTTTTTCGCTTTTAGTGCAACCCAAATCAACTCATCACAGGAGAAAAAATCCATGAACGTTAAGCGCATCACCCCCGTGCTGTTGGTCAAGGAAATCGAACCGGTGCTGTCGTTTTGGGTCGATCGTCTCGGCTTCACCAAGACCATCGAAATCCCCGACGGCAACAAACTCGTCTTTGTGTCTCTGCAAAAAGGCAATACCGAGGTGATGTACCAGACATTCGCCAGTGTGGAAAAAGATGCTCCGAAGGAAATGGCCGAAGCCGCCCGCAAAGGGCCGACCTATCTATATATGGAGGTCGACGATCTGGATTTCGTACTGAGCGCGATGAAAGACGCGAAAATAGTGATGCCGCTACATACCGCTTTTTACGGCATGCGCGAGTTCGGCGTCCAGGATCCCGCTGGCCACTTCATTACCTTGGCGCAACCGGTCGCGCCACCTGCCCGCTAAATCAAAAACAAAAGCGGACCATCGTCGGTCGCGATGGTCCGCATTTTGTCAATTGCAACTCACCCGCTACTTCTTCGGCGTCGGCAGCGGCGGCGCTCTCCGCTCCGCTTCGCAAATCACCGCAATCGACCGCGCTCCATTTTTCCCCACCGAGCGCACGGCGAAAAAGTGATTGTCGGTCGAGACATCCTTCAGCACCGTCTGCCCAGGAGCTGCCGCGAACTGCAAAACGCTCCAGCGCGCTTCGGTCGTTTCTCGCCACAAAATCTCGAATCCCGCACGCTCCGCATCCTCATCGGCAGACCACGAAACTTTCGCGTCCGGAGTCACGGCGCCGGTCAGTTTCACGTTTGCCGGCGCCGCGGGAGCCAGCGCTAGTTGCCGCAAGACTTCGGCGTTGTCCCTCGCCACATCGCCGATGAACGAATAGCTTAGAAATTTTTCGAAGTCACCATACTCCACGCCATTTTCCGTGCGTGGCGTCTGGTGCTGATGATTGTAATTTTCCAGCGGCTCGGTAAAGCGCACCGCCGGATAGCCTGCCTTCCAGAAGGGATAGTGGTCGCCGCCGCGCCCAAAGCGATCCAGCCGGAAAATCATGCGAATCGCGGAGCGTCCATCGATCTCTTCAATCGTTCGCGCCAGTTCGCGCGAAGGCGAATCGTCATCTTCAATTTCGCCGTTGCCAGAAAAAACGCGCACGCGATGCGGTCCGCCCGGAGCCGAATCCGCGCCAACAATATCGTTATCCATCATCCCGCCGACGGTGTAGCCCTGCTGCTTCACCCATTCCAGCAGATGCGTGCTGCCCAGCAGTCCTTGCTCTTCGCCGGAAAGCGCCGCAAACAAAACCGTCGCGCGACCTCCGTGCCCCGCCGCTGCAATTTTGCCGAGCAGTCGCGCCGATTCCACCGCCACCGCCGTGCCGGACGCGTCGTCGTCCGCTCCCGGCGCATCCGCTTCCGGATCCATCACGTTCGAGGGCCGCGAATCGAAATCGCCGTCGACGATAAAAACCGTCTTCGCCAAAACTGGATCCGTCCCCTTCAAAATCGCGTACACATTTTCCAGTGGTACCGGCTGGCCTTTCGTCCGCTCCGCCGTCATTTCAAACTTATCCACCACGATTTCCAGCTTTCCGCCGCACTCTTTGTTAATTTCGTTGAACCGCGCGACGATGAAATCTCGCCCGCAACCGATTCCGCGTTTCGGGTCGCTCCAGGAAGACATCGTCAGCCGCGTGCCACAACTCACCTGATCGTGCACCAGCTTTTGCATCGATTTCTCGTCGATGCTCTTCCGCGAAATCGCTCCTACCGGCCGCGGCACAATTTTCGGTTGCACCCGCACCGCTGGTTCCGAGGGATCGCGAGGCACCGCCGGCGTCGCATGCTGCGCAAAAGACGGCGCGCTGGCCGCCGCAAGAAGCAAACTCGCCGCCAGACTCAACCACACTGCGCGGCAAGTTTTATTCAGAGAAATGGTCATGACGCGACACGCTCCTGAAATGAATTCCTCATAAATCCGACGGTATCTTAACGCGAATTTGCTTCGACCTGACAAAGCATTGTGGCTGTCGTGCGCCAATCGGTAGACGTGCTCCGCGCAACATCCGTTTCCTTCGGGCTTCCGGCGCATCGTTTCATTCCTCAGCTTTCCTCATTTTGTGCCTCGCTCCAGATGTGCTAATTTTCTTCATCCATGAAGAAACGCATTGGCGTGCTCCTTAGCGGGCGCGGATCAAATCTCGAAGCTCTCGCGGACGGTGTCGCCTCCGCAAGAATTCCCAATGCGGAAATCGCGATCGTGATTAGCAATCGCGAAGGCGCGCCCGGGCTGGACCGCGCCGCCGCTCGTGGAATTGCCACTCGCGCCATTCCGTCAAAGGGTCTCGAGCGCGAAGTTTACGACCGTCAGGTCGTCGCCATTTTGCAGGAAAATCGCGTTGACCTGGTTTGCCTAGCCGGCTACATGCGCCTGCTATCGCCATATTTCGTTGCCGCTTTTCCGCAGCGCATCCTGAATATTCACCCGTCGCTGCTGCCCTCATTCCCGGGCCTCGAATCGCAGCGGCAAGCTCTGGAATACGGTGTGAAATTTGCCGGCTGCACTGTCCATTTCGTCGACGAAAATCTCGACGCCGGACCAATCGTGCTGCAAGCCGTCGTCCCGGTCCGCGACGAAGACACGGACGCGACCCTCTCCGCGCGCATTCTCGCCGAAGAGCATCGCATTTATTCCGAAGCGGTTCGCATCGTTCTGGAAAGAACGTATAAAATCGAAGGGCGGCGTGTTGTCGCAAACCCATGAACTCCAGATATGGCCCAATGGCGAATTATCTCGCGAGGATTTCTCTGGCTCTATCGAGTATGTTTCTCCTCTCGTTCACAGCGCACGGTCGGATGAAAGAGGGCGGTTGTATGTACTATGCCGGCAAAATGGGAGCTGACACCGGAATCCAGATGCAGCTTTTCATGCGGACCGGAAGTTTGCAGGGATTCTACTTTTACCGGCAGGATCTGAAGGACATACCGGTTTCTGGCCGCTACGTCGGAGACCGTGATATCGAACTTGACGAACCGGATGGCAAGGGCGGCGTCAGAGGAGCATTCCGTCTGCATTTTGCAGAATCGTCACCGGAGTTCAAGTCCGATGTTCCGCTCCAGGAAGAAGTCCTCGACGGTGTTTGGGTGGGTGCGGATGGAAAGAGACAGCTTCCCGTTCACGTCGTTGCAATGCGTACTTGCGACGTCGGCCAGCAGGAATACGCGCTCGCTGGATCCAAAGACCCGAGTTTGGTTGAACAAAATGTGCAAACGTTCTACCACGCGGTCCTGCACGGCGACCGAAATCGAGTTGCGGACTGCCTGAGCTTCCCGTTGGCGTTCTACATTGCGGGAAAGCGAGAGGTCGCCGACAACCGCACGGCTTTTCTCCGATATTACGATCGGATATTCACGAAAGACTTTGTCGAGAGCATTGCCGCGACCACGCCTCACCATATGTTTTCTAGTTGGCGGGGCATCATGCTCGGCAATGGAGAAGTGTGGTTCGACGAAAACGGTAAAGCGACTGGACTGAACAACTAGCATGCCTGGCCATCACATATTTAAACCTGTCGACGAACAACTCGCCTACCTAAAAAAAGGCGTCGCCGAAATCATTCGCGAAGAAGAACTCCGCGCCAAGCTGACCGAGTCGTCGAAAACCGGCGTGCCGCTGCGCGTGTATCTTGGCGTCGATCCCACCGCTCCAGACATTCATCTCGGCCACACCGTCGTCTTGCGCAAGCTGAAACATTTTCAAGACATGGGCCACACCGCGATTTTTCTGATCGGCGACTTCTCCGCGATGATCGGCGATCCCACCGGTGTATCCGAAACGCGACCGCCGCTCACCCGCGAACAGGTCGACGCCAACGCGCAAACCTATCTTGAGCAAGTTTTCAAAATCCTCGACCGGGAAAAAACCGAAGTCCGCTACAACAGCGAGTGGCTAGGCAAAATGTCGTCGCAGGATGTCGTCCGCCTCTGCTCGCACTATCGCCTCGCGCGAATGCTGGAGCGCGAAGATTTTCGCTCGCGCCTCGACAACGGCCAGCCCATTTCCGTTCACGAACTGCTCTATCCTCTACTCACCGCCTTCGACGCCGTCTCCCTGAAATCCGACGTCGAGCTCGGCGCCACCGAACAAAAATTCAATCTTCTCGTGCACCGCGAAATCCAGCGTGAATACGGCTTGCCCAGCCAGGCCATTCTCACCATGCCGATTCTCGTCGGCCTCGATGGGCATCGCAAAATGTCCAAGAGTCTCGGCAATTACATCGGCATCACCGAATCACCCAGCGAAATTTTCGGCAAAGTCATGTCGATTCCAGACGATCTCATGTGGCCGTACTACGAACTGGTCACTGACCGCACGCCCGCGGAAATCGCCGCTCTCAAACAGGAAGTTTCTAGCGGCACCGTTCATCCCATGGACGTGAAAATGCGTCTCGGCCAGGAAATTATTGCCGGCTTCCACGGTCCCGACGCTGCGCAAAAAGCCGCCGAAAATTTTCAGCGTGTCTTCCGCGACCGCCAAGCCCCAGACGAAGCTCCCATCAAAAAGTTGCCGGCCGGCGCGCCAAAAAAACTCACCGCGCTGCTCGTCGAACTCCAACTCGCTCCTTCCAAAGCCGAAGCCGATCGCCTTATCAAACAAGGCGCCGTAGAAATCGATGGCACCCGCATCGATGACATCCGCAAAGAACTCGATTTCTCCAAGCCGCACCAATTTTTGCTCCGCGCCGGCAAGAAAAAATTCCTCCGCATCGTAATCGAATAATTTGTGTTCGTATTCCTACGCCAGCGTCTCCGCCACCAACTCCGCCACCTGCTCCGCAATCGACGCGCACCCCGTCAACCCCGGCGACTCGATCCCCACCAGATGAATCGCCTGCGGCACCCGTGCGTCGCGCTCAATCACAAATTCGCCAATCCCTTGCGCGTCCGGCGCAATTAATTTCGGACGCAATCCCGAATATCCCAGCTGCAAATCGCGCTCTTCGACTTCCGGCAGCAGTGTCTTCGCGCTTTCCGCGAACGCCGCAATCGGCAACCGGTCCCGCTCGTAATTATCCTTCTCATTCACATACTTCGCCGTCGGCCCCAGCAAAACCGTGCCCCACAGCGTCTTCGTAAAGTGCACGCCCAGGCTCAATCCACCCCCATGCGGCAGAGGATAAACCAGCGCATTAATCAGCGAACTCCGCGCGCCGCGAATTTCGCAGTATTCCCCCCGCACCGGATAAATTTTCCACGAATTGTTTCCCAGCATTCCCGCAACTTCGTCGGCATACAAGCCGGCCGCATTCACCACGCAGCGCGCTTCGATCGTTTCTTCCAGCGCGTCTTCGGCGTCGCCAATCCGCAATCCCACTCGAATCATTCCGCCGCGCGCTTCCAATGACGTCACCTGCGCGCGCGAAACAATGTTCGCTCCGTTATCCGCCGCCAGCCGCGCAAATGTCTTGACCAAATCTTCCGCGGACACTATTCCCGTCGACGGCACCTCCAGCGCCGCGGCCCCGCGAATGTGCGGCTCCCGCGCGCGAATCTCCGCTGGACCGATCATCCGCAATCCGGTAACCCCGTTGCCTTCACCCTTCTTCTGCAGCGCCGCTAGGTCTGCTTCTTCATGTGCGTCTGCCGCCACCACCAGCTTTCCCGTTTTGCGATGCGGCACATTATGCTTCGCGCAGAATTCGTACATCATCCGGTTGCCGGCCACGCAATGCCGCGCCTTCAAGGAATCCTTCGGATAATAAATGCCGGAGTGAATCACGCCGCTGTTGCGCGTGCTCGTCGCCATTCCCAGTTTCGGCAGGCGCTCCACTAAAAACACATCCTGCCAGCGCTGCGAAACCGCATGTGCAATCGCGCAGCCCACCACTCCGCCGCCAATAATTAAAATATTCGCTTGGTCCATGGATTAAAAAGAATAAAACACTTCGCCGACCGCGAACAAACTTTAACCGTTCCCCGTTTCCCTACAATAAAACTGCTATCTCGGCCGCAGTGAAGACCGTTCCGCTAACCCTTATTCATCTCCGCCAATGTCGTCAAACAATGGCGTGCACTCCACCAACCGCGACTCCGTCCCGTCGTGCACCGCATACACCGCGTGGTGGCTTTTATTGTAAGTATTCCGCCACAAAGACGCGCTCCCGTGCTGCCCATCTTTGTTCAACGCATAAAAGAAAATATGAAATGTCGAAAGTTTCTTCTTATCGTTTTTGTAGTTGTGCGCCACCCGGCTCATCGCTTCCAGGCAAGCATCCGTCGGCGATTTCCCTCGACGCATCATTTCCACAATCGTATGCCCGCCTGCAATCTTGATATTTTCTTCGCCCTTTCCGGTTGACCCCGCCGCTCCCACTTCATTATCCGCAAAACATCCCGCTCCGATAATTGGCGAATCGCCCACGCGCCCCGGAATCTTCCACGCCAGCCCAGACGTTGTCGTCGTCGCGGAAATATCGCCTTTCTCGTTCACCGCCATGCACGGAATCGTACCCGTCGGCGGATGCGCGATCACCCGCTCCGCATACGCAATCTTCGTTTCGTCGCCGTCGAACAGCGCGGAAACATGTTCCTTCCATTGCGGACTATCAATTCCTGGCCGCCAATTGAATAAGCTGGACGCTTTCCACGCCAGCCAGATTTTTCGCGAATGTTCGGTCAGCAAACTTTCGTCGGTAAATCCTTCCGCCACCGCGAAGCGATGCGCGCCTTCGCCCACCAGCATCACGTGATTGGTGTTTTCCATCACCGTTTTCGCCAGTTGCGCCACATTCTTGATGCGCCGCACGCCCGCCACCGATCCCGCTCGCCCGGTTGGACCATGCATCACGCTCGCGTCCAACTCCACTTCGCCTTCTTCGTTCGGCAATCCGCCGTAGCCCACCGAATCGTCTTTCGAATCGTTCTCCACAATCGTTACTGCCGCGATCACCGCATCCAAGGTGTCGCCGCCGCTCCGCAAAACGTCCATCCCTGCGCCCAAAGCGTGCACGCCGTTCGCGCTCGAAATTATGAGCGGCCGTTTCCCCGGCGCTCCCGCTTTCGCGGCCGCCTGCGCCGCATCCCCCGCAAGCCCAACCCTGCCGACGCCATTGCCACCCGCACCGCTGCCACCGTCCCCGTTCGATCCAACTTTTCCGCCCGTACCACCCGCAGCCAGTCCGACCGCGCCGCCCGCCAACCCAGCTCCAGCCGCCGTCTTCCCAAATACACTAGCCAATCCCGCCGCCGCGCTCCCAGCCAACGAAGCCAAAAAAAACTTCCGCCGCGTCCATGCGCCCATAAACTTTCCTCCAAGAAACTCCGCGCCCGAAACTATACACCACTCCCCCCATCACCGCCTCGACCCTACAATCGAGGATCGACAGGCTCCGTCTCCAGCGCCAGCACTCCGAACACGCATTCGTGAATTTTCCGCAACGGCTCTCGACGTACCCACCGTTCCAGCGCCTCCACGCCCAACGCGAATTCCCGCGTCGCCAGCGATCTCTTGCGCGCCACCCCGCGGCTGCGCAGCCGGTCCAAATATTTCGGCAGCGTATACTCCGGCCCATAAATAATTCGCAAATACTCCCGGCCTCGGCATTTAACCGCCGGCTGCACCACACCGTGCCGCCCTCTTTCCACAAAACCCAGCGGCTTAATCACCATGCCTTCGCCGCCTTTTTCGGTGTGTTCCGTCCACCATTCAATCGCCTTTCGCTCGCTTTCCTCGTCGGCTAAATCCACCTTGCTGTGTCGCGTTGCCAATAAAAGTTGAGGATCTGCCGCGCACAATGTTGCCAGCGTCTCCATGTGCCAAACATGGTCCCGGTCGAAGTAAGTTTCCCCCTCCGAGGCCAGTAAGTGAAACGGCGCTAGTTTAAAATCCTCAATCGAGTTCACCGGCCAGCAATATCGCCGGTACGCCGACACAAATAGCTTTGCCAGGTCCTCGCGTTCCCGCATCTGGTCGCGTAACGCGCCAATTTCGATATCCTCTCCTGCCGCCAAGTCCAGCCCAGCAAGAGCCTCTCGCAATGCCGGGACCGCCGCCGCTCCCACCGCGGCATACTGCTTCTTCAACAATTCTTGCGCCTTCGCGGACCATGGCATCAATTCCGCATCGACACAAATCCAATCTGTCTCCAACAATTCCCAAAGTCCCGCATGTTCAGCGGCAACTCTAATCCGCTCCAGAAACTCACTTTCGAGCCTCGGCGAGTCAAAAAAACGTCTTCCCGTGCGCGTATAGCAAATTCCGATCCCCTCGCCAATCACGCCGAATCGCTCTCGCGCCACATCCTCGCTTTTGCACGCCACAACCACCGCTCGCGAACCCATGTGCTTCTCTTCGCAAACCACCGTTGCCAGGCCTTCGCCGCGGTAATACTTGAATGCCTCCGCTGGATGCTCCAGCAACCCTTGCTCTTTAGTGGTCTCGGTCGGCGACATTGTTGGTGGCAAATAAATCAGCCATTTCGGGTTCACGGCGAACCGGCTCATTACTTCCAGCGCCGCCATCGCATTCTTTTCTGGAATCGCCACGTTGTGCTGCAACCGCGTGGTGATAAATCGCTTGCCAGTGACGTCATCCAGATCCAAGAGATCGTCGTGCACTTGCTGTGCGCTCAACTCCGGCGCCGAGACTGGCGCAAGTGGCCGCGCCGGCTCGTAGTACGTCCGCAAAGCCACAACCGAAACCAATTTTTTTTCCGGGTAACGCATCGCCGTCAGCCTTCCGCCAAAAACCGCCCCCGTATCGATGTTGATCGTATTGTTCAGCCATTCCGGTTGCGGAATCGGTGTGTGGCCGTACACCACCATGGCAGAACCTCGATAGTCCGCCGCCCAGTTGTAGCGCACGGTAAGACCAAATTCGTCGATTTCGCCTGTCGTCTCGCCGAACAATGCGAAGTCTCGAACCTTTCCCGAGCCTCGCCCTTGCATCTCCTCCTTCATTCCCGCATGCGCCACCACCAGCCTGCCGCCGTCGAAGACGTAGTGGCTCACCAGCCCGTCCAGGAATTTTGCGACCTGATTCCGAAACTCAGTCGGTTCTAGTTCCAGTTGCGTCAGCGTCTCCACGATTCCATGCGTCAATTGCACTTCGCGCCCGCGCAGTTTGCGCAGCAGCTTGATGTCGTGGTTTCCGGGAACGCAGTACGCATAGCCGTCCGCCACCATGTTCATCACCAAACGTAAGACGCTCGGCGAATTGGGGCCACGGTCCACTAGGTCACCCAGAAAAATAGCCTTCCTGCCTGCAGGCGGCACAAAGTTAGTCTTCGCGGCCCCTCCGTTTTCCGCTCCCGAATATCCCAATTCTCGCAATAGCGCTGTTAGCTCCTCATAGCAGCCATGCACATCGCCAATAATATCGAACGGTCCGCTTTCCGTTTTCTTGTTGTTATAAAGCGGCTCGCGCTCCAGAACAACTCGCTCCGCCTCGTCCGGCGACGAAAGAATCAAAACATGCCGAAATCCTTCGCGCTCCAGCCCACGCAAAGAACGCCTTAGATTCTGCAGTTGGCGATGCGCCACATGTTCGCCCAGCCTCCGGTCGGTTCGAACTTTGTTCCGAGCCTGACAAACTTTCTCCTCCACGTTCAGAACAATCGCTACCGGCAGGCAATGATATGTCCGCGCCAGTTCAACAAAAGACTTCCGATCTTCCGGCTTCACATTGGTAGCATCCACCACCGTCAGCCGGCCTGCCGCCAAACGCTTCGCCGCGATATAGTGCAGGACGTCAAACGCGTCGTCCGTCGCTTCCAAACTATTTTCATCGTCGGAAACCATCGCGCGGCAGTAGTCGGACGATACAACCTCCGTCGCAAGAAAATGTTTTCGCGCAAACGTGCTCTTCCCGGAACCCGAAGCTCCGATCAGCACCACTAGCGACAAATTGGGAAATGTAAATTTCTCTTTCATGGCCCGACTAATTTGTTCTCTGAAATACAGCCATCTGCGTCGGCGCTCCGAGAGCAGCATCCTCCGCGCCAATCGGGGAAAACGAAACTCCATAACCGTGTTGGCCTGCCACGCGATCAGCCCAACCCTGGAGTTCTTTTCGCGTCCACTCGAAACGATGGTCCTTATGCCGCAATTTCCCTGCGGGCATGCTCTCGAACCTCGCGTTGTATTCGCAATTTGGTGTCGTCATCACCACCATTCGCGGCCTCGCGTGCTGAAAAATCACCCGCTCGAACGCAGCAAGACGCGGGGGATCGAGATGTTCCACCACCTCCATCATCGCCGCTGCATCGTAGCCCGACAGCCTCGCATCTCGATACATCAGCGAACCTTGCAATAGTTGAATTCGCTCTCGCTGCCGCAAAGACATGGAATCAAGTCGCAATCGCATCGCCGCTTTTTCCAGGACTCGTGGAGAAACATCCATTCCCGTGATTTCCGTGAAAGACGGGTCGGCCAGCAATAACGCCAGCAGCCTGCCCTCGCCACATCCCAAATCCAGTACTCGTTTCGCCCCGCTTTGCCGCAGCGTGCCAAACACTCCGGTGAGCCGTTGTTGATTCAGGCTGA
The DNA here is from genome assembly GCA_036495905.1 of Candidatus Acidiferrum sp. GTDB lineage: Bacteria > Acidobacteriota > Terriglobia > Acidiferrales > UBA7541 > Acidiferrum. The sequence goes on along the minus strand of DASXMB010000038.1, from coordinate 177 downwards.
TTCGCTCTTCCAAAACGCCTTCTTCAGCCGCCTGCAATTCCGCTTTTTCGTCTGGATCCTCGGCGTCCTCGGTCAATTGCGCCAACGCCTCCCTCATCAAGTGTCTTTGATGTTTCAAATAACGACGGGTAATCTCCTCGCGTTCCGGATGGGTCAACAGCCAGCCTTCTCCACGAT
>DASXMB010000037.1:0-2547 GCA_036495905.1 Candidatus Acidiferrum sp. | reverse complement strand
GATTGCCGCGGTAGCCGTTGCGTTCGCACGTTTCTCGGGAGTGCTTTGGCCGGTCGTTTCCGAAAATAGCTATCTCATCGCGCCGATCCACATCTCAACCCGTTACGCCCTTTCACTTTCAACCGCACAGTCGCTGGCCATTGGCGTCATCCTCTTACTCACATTCAGCAACACCCTGGGGCTCCGGTACGGGAAGCTGATTCAGAATGTATTTACTGTTGCTAAAACCGGTGCGCTCGGCGGATTGATCTTGCTTGGCATTTTTTACGGACGAAACACCGGCATCTTGTCGGCAAACTTCCACGTGGCGTGGCATCCGACTGGCGTTGACTCTTTGGCACGAGGCCTCGACGCGACCACGGCGTGGGGTTTGCTCGTCGCCATTTGCCTGAGTCAGACCGGATCGTTGTTCTCCGCCGATTCATGGCACAACGTTGCCTTCTGCGCTCCCGAAGTGAAAAGGGCGGAGCGCAATGTCACTCTCGCTATGGTGATCGGCGCGACTCTGGTGATCACGCTGTATGTGCTGGCAAATGTGGCATACCTGTTCACACTCCCACTTTCGGCGATCCAGCACGCACCATCGGATCGCGTGGGAACGGCGACCTTGCAAGCTATTTTCCCAGGAGCCGGAGCGAGCGTGATGGCCGCCGCCATCATGGTCTCGACCTTTGGCACGATCAATGCGCTGACGCTCACAGGAGCGCGCGTCTACTATGCAATGGCCCGTCAGCGATTGTTCTTCCCTTTCGCTGGCAAGCTCAACGCCGCGAACGTGCCGGCTTCTTCTCTACGACTTCAGGGACTGTGGGCCGCGCTTCTCGTGCTGCCCCGCACTTATGATCCTGCGACTCGATCCTGGGGAAACCTCTACAGCAACTTGCTCGAATACGTCATCTCCGCGGCGCTGATCTTTTATGTACTGACCGTGGCGGGAGTATTTCGACTTCGCATCACGCGGCCTCAAGCGCCTCGCCCCTATCGCACGCTGGGATATCCTTTCGTCCCCGCGCTTTATATTTTTGTGGCCACAGTAATCCTCGTCGTGCTGTTCGCATATCGGCCCTCAACCACGTGGCCGGGATTACTAATTGTGTTGCTTGGCATTCCGATTTACTTGTTGATCCGCGAGACTGGGCGGCGCGATCCTGTGCCGTCTTTTCCCGCCCAGGCGGCGGACTTGCCGAGCGCGGAATGATTTTTCCGATGCGATTCTGTTTCCGGATTTATTTTGGAGAGCCCCCTGAATGCTTGAAGACATGATTGGAGCGCGTACGATCGCGGCCCGGCAGAACTGGCGGCCGGCGGTGCGAATTGTATTCGTGTTCGCAGTCGCGGGTCTGGGCTCTCTTGCCGTTCACGCGCAATCCCCGGCCGTGGTTGAGCTTCTACGTCGCGAGTTCATCGCCAAAGACTTCGCGGTCAAGTCGTTCGGGCCAGCACGATGGCTTAACGGAGGGCAGTCTTATGCAACTCTCGAGCCTTCTGCCAAGGCGGAAGGCGCGACTGATATCGTGCGCTACGACACGGCCACAGGGCAGCGCGAGGTTCTGGTCTCAGCATCGCAGCTCGTACCCCTCGGCAAAGATAAAGCGCTGGCAATCGAGGACTACGCCTGGTCGGGCGACATGAATCGCGTCTTGATTTTCACTGATTCCAGGCGGGTCTGGCGTGGGAACACGCGCGGCGACTACTGGGTGCTTGACCGGAAGTCGGGGGCTCTACGAAAGCTGGGGGACGGGGGTCCTCCGTCGTCTCTCATGTTCGCCAAGTTTTCTCCTGACGATTCCAAGGTAGCGTACGTCCGCTTCAACAACATTTACGTGGAAGACCTCGAGAGTGGAGAAGTAACCCGGCTGACGACTGACGGTTCGGAAAAGATCGTGAACGGCACCGGAGACTTGGTGTACGAGGAAGAGTTTTCCGTTCGCGACGGATTTCGCTGGAGCCCCGACGGAAAACGCATCGCATACTGGCAGTTCGATACCAGCAACGTCAAGAATTTCCCGTTGATCTACGACACGGGCGCACCGTACAAGGTCGTGACCAACATTCCTTATCCAGAATTCGGCGTGTATCCCACGGTTCGACAGATTCCCTACCCGCAACCCGGGACTGTGAATTCTTCCGTACGCGTCGGAGTCGTGCCAGCGGTCGGAGGAGAAACGCGATGGATGGAAGCCCCGGGCTACCCGAGCGACAACTACATCGCACGCATGGAATGGGCGGGAGACTCTGACTCCCTTGTTCTGCAGCATCTGAATCGATTGCAGAACACGAACGACGTACTGCTGGCCGATGTGAAAACAGGCGCGGTGCGGAACCTCTACACCGACAAGGACAAGGCGTGGGTGGATGTTGTCGATGACTTGAAATGGCTCAATGGAAGCAAAGAGTTTCTTTGGGTCAGCGAGCAGGATGGCTGGCGGCATGTTTATGTGATTTCGCGGGATGGAAAACAGGTGCGGCTCGTGACCGCTGGGCCTTTCGATGTGATCAGCGTTGTCGGAGTCGATCCCGAAGAACAGTGGCTCTATTACATGGCAT
>DASXMB010000036.1:0-37576 GCA_036495905.1 Candidatus Acidiferrum sp. | reverse complement strand
TCACCATCGCCTCAATTTTGTCGGCCATTTCCTCGGCGGGCACACGGTCGGGTGTCTGATGCCATCGGCGCGCGGCACCGAAAATAGCCCAAGCCGCCGCAGTTGCCAGCAACTCCGGATCCGCCCCGGGTCTCACCTTGTGATTACGAGCCCCCTCGCGGAACATACTCTCCACGACCGGGATGATCGAGGCCTCGAGGGGCATTTTCGCCAACCGACCGGGGCACTCGCTACTCTTCGCGAGATAGTCGCAAACACCCAAAGCGATAGCGCGTAGCGAACTATCACAATCCGTGAAACAAAGGCTGCGGCGGGCGATTAACTCTCCAAAGCGGGCTGCGGTCATCGCCTGCAGCAGCGCATTTTTATCAGAGTAGTGAAGGTAAAAGGTGGCCCGATTCAGCGTCGCCTCGTCGGCGATCTCCTGGATGGAGATGTCGTCGAACTCCTTTTTTATCAATAACCTGGCCAAGGCTTCCATCAGCATGCGGCGGCTGCGAACAATGCGGGGGTCGATCGACTCTATCGAGTTGCCAGGTTGAACTGTCTGTTCCATCGCACTCCCATTATACCACTTCTGCGCCAAAAGATGTGTAATAGACACTTGTTTATTTTCCCGGGCGCGGATATAATAGACAAGTGTTGTTTATTCATCGATTGTTGCACAGGAGGAATTTGCCATGTCTACGCTTCTCAGAATCGATTCCAGCCCCCTTTACGGGCAATCCGTATCTCGTCAGTTGACCAGCGCATTTGTCTCGCAATGGAAGTCTTCGCATCCGCAGGGAACAATCATTGACCGCGACCTTAGCGCAACCGCGATTCCACCCGTCGACGCCGCATGGGTCGGCGCCGTGTACACGCCCGAAGAGGCGCGCACCCCGCAGCAGAAGAAACTGCTCACGCTTTCAGACACTCTGATTGCGGAACTAGGGCAGGCCGAGGAGTACGTCTTCGGCGTGCCGATGCATAACTTTGGTGTGCCCGCGGTACTGAAGCTCTGGATCGATCAGATCTCGCGCGTGGGCAAGACGTTTTCTTACGCAGGCGGAACGCCGAAGGGATTGCTCATCGGCAAGAAGGCGACATTCATCATCGCGACGGGTGGTATCTACGACGCGCAAACGCAGATGGCCTCATTCAATTTTGTGGAGCCGTATCTGCGATCGATTTTTGGCTTCCTCGGCGTGACGGATGCGACCTTCCTCACCGCGGGAGGAACCATGGCGTTGAACCATGGGCAAGACCGCGATGCCTTTCTTGCACCGCATCTTCGAGCCGTGCAAGCGCACGCGCAGACGATCTAACGCAGACTGCACGTCAAGGTAGATTCTTCGAGTGGTCGCGGGAGGGCGGCGCGACTGCGCACTTATGTCGGAACCGCCGACAACAGGGCGCGCCTCTCGGCGACGATGCGATCTTGCAACTTCGGGTCGCGCACGAAGCGTGGAGCCCAGAATCGGCTGGCCGCCCTCGTCTTGCTGGAGCGTTCGAATACTATAAAGTATATGTTTACATCAGTTAAATAAACTGCTATGCTGTCTGGGCAATGCGCGCCGCAACCTCCGGTAATCCCAGCGCGCCACCCGTCCATCCGCTCACCGCCCCTCAAAACGCCGCTCTTCTAAACCATCCAGTATCTTCACATTACAAACCGCTCTACCTGCAACCCCTTCCGAATCACATCCTTACAATTTGCCGGGGTGGGGTGGTCCCCCTAGCGGCATTGCTCCGCTCTTGTGCACATCAGCGCAATCGTCCTGTTTTGTTTTCAACAACTTCTACACTCTTTTGCTCTTGGCAGGGGGTGGGGGGTCAAAAGCGCCAATCGGGAGATTCATCCCGCGAACACCGCGGGATGGAGAACCATTTGGCGTGCCCGGGGAACTTCGAGTGGTGATAGGCTGCTTCGTTGGTTGATGGAGATAGGTGTCTTGGAGGGTTCAGGTGAATATGCGGGAACTGGGGTTTGGTGTGATGGCTAGGTTGTGCGCGACGGCTGGAATGGCGAAGAGTGGCGAGGCGTGGCGGGTTGCGGCGCTGGCATGTGTGACGGCGGGGATTTTTGTTGGGGCGGGATTGGGGGTGGGTTCTTTGCGGGCGCAGGAGAAGCCTTTGCATGGAATTGACGTTAGCGATTTGGATCGCAAGGTTCCTCCTTGCGACGACTTTTTCGAGTTTGCGAATGGGAGCTGGCGGGCAAAGAATCCGATTCCGGCGTCGATGACGATTTGGAGCAAGCGGTGGGCGGCGGGCGAAGCGACGAAAGAAGTTTTGCACGGAATTTTGGAAGAAGCGGCGGCGAACTCCGCGAAAGCGGCGCCGAAGTCGGTGGACCGGCTGATTGGAGATTACTACGGGGCGTGCATGGATGAATCGCGCATCAATGCGCAAGGCGTGAAGGCCTTGAAGCGCGAGTTTGAAATTATTGGCTCGATTGGGAGCGTGGCGGATTTGCAGCGGGCCATCACGCGATTGGAGGAGGAAGGGATTTCGACGCCGTTTGGGTTTGGGTCTTCGCAAGACCCGCACCATCCAACGCAGGTGATTGCGGATACCGCGCCGAGCGGGCTGGGACTGCCGGACCGGGATTTTTATTTTAAGGACGACGCCAAAGCGAAAGAGACCCGGCAGAAATATGTGGAGCACGTCGCGAAAATGCTGGAGCTGGCGGGGCATGACGCGAAAGCGGCGGCGGCGGAATCGCAGGTGGTGATGCGGATGGAGACGGCGCTGGCCGGCGCGTCTTTGACCAATGTGGAATTGCGCGATCCGTATGCGACCGATCACAAAATGAAATTGGAAGATGCGCAAAAACTGACGCCGGATTTCAACTGGGCGGAATTTTTTGCGGCGTATCACCTGGAACCAGGCGTGGCAATCAATGTGGATCAGCCGAAATTCTTGCAGGAAGTGCAGCGGCAGTTGAAGGAAACGTCGCTGGCGGATTGGAAGACGTATTTGACGTGGCAGGTTCTGGATTCTGCAGCGGCGAGCTTATCCGCTCCTTTTGTCCAAGAAAATTTTGCGTTCAACCAGGCGTACCTGGGCGGAACAAAAGAAATGAAGCCGCGCTGGAAGCGTTGCGCGGAATCCACGGACGCGAATTTGGGCGAGGCGCTGGGCAAGAAGTATGTGGAGAAGACATTTTCTCCAGAAGCCAAAGCGCGCATGCAAGAAATGGTGAAAAATATTTTGTCGGCGCTGCACGACGATATCGGCACGCTGACCTGGATGAGCGACGAAACCAAGCAAAAGGCGCTGGCCAAGCTGGCGACGTTCAATCCGAAGGTGGGATATCCGGACAAGTGGAAGGATTACAGCAATGTGCCCATCACTCGGGATTCTTACTGGGACGATGTGGTGGCGGCGCGGCGATTCGCGGTGCGCGACGACGCAGAGCTAATCGGCAAGCCGGTGGACCGCGGTCGATGGGGAATGACTACGCCCACGTCCAATGCTTACTACAATCCATTGCTGAATGAGATTGTGTTTCCCGCGGGAATTTTGTTGCCGCCGATGTTCGACGTTACCGCCAGCGATGCGGTGAATTATGGCGGGATTGGTCCGGTGATTGGGCACGAGATATCGCACGGGTTCGACGATCAGGGCGCGCAGTACGATGCGTCCGGCGAATTGAAGAACTGGTGGACGCCGGAAGACTACAAGCGATTCCAGGCGCGAGGGCAGTGCGTGGTCGACCAATTTTCCAGTTACACCGTGGCGGGCGGATTGCACGAAAACGGAAAATTGGTGCTGGGCGAAAGCATCGGCGATTTGGGCGGCGTGAAGCTGGCCTACCTGGCGTTCCAGAAGTCGATGGAAGGGAAGCCGCGGCCGACGAATCAGGATGGGTTTACTCCCGAGCAGCAATTTTTTATTGCGTGGGGGCAAGCGCGCGGGGACGAGATTCGTCCCGAGGCGCAGCGGCAATTTGTGCTCACGAATCCGCATCCGGTGAGCAAGTACCGGGTGATTGGTCCGCTGTGCAATATGCCGGAGTTTCGGCAGGCGTTCGATTGCAAGGCGGGGGATGCGATGGTGCGTCCGGAAGGGCAGCGGTGCTCGATCTGGTAGGCGGCGGGCGCGGTGGCGGGCTGAAGTCGAAATAAGAGCGAGCGAAGCGGCGGTTTCGGGCGAGCATGGAGGATGGCGAGATGGGAACGCCTGTACCACGAGCGTGTTGCGCGAAATTTTAAGGGACGCCTATACTGGCGGAGATTCGCGAATTCAGGCCGAATCACGTTAGCCGGATGGCTGCGGAGAGAGCGCAGACGAGTCGGCGGCGAATCACACTATAGGTTCAACCCAGCGTGGATGATGTAAAACAATTTCCCGTCGTCGACCGGCGCCGTAATCCTACGGTGCCATTTGAACAGCGCGAAGCCGGCGAGGTGGCGGTCTTCCAGGAATTGGGGAAGGCGCTGACGTCGTCATTGCAGCTGGATCAAGTGCTGCGGACGATTATGGAGAAAATCGACGAATTTTTGCGGCCGGATAATTGGTCGCTGCTGCTGCTGGACGAAGCGAAGCAGGAACTTTATTTTGAGCTGGCGGTCGGGAAAGCTTCGCAAGCGCTGAAAGATGTGCGGGTCAAGATCGGGCAAGGCATCGCCGGATGGGTGGCGCAAAACGGCGAAGCGGTGGTGGTGCCGGACACGTCGAAAGACACGCGTTTTTTCGGGAAGGTGGACGAAAAAACGAAAATGGAGACGCAGTCGATTGTGGCGGTGCCGGTAAAGTTTCGCGATAAATGTTTGGGAGTAATCGAGCTGATCAATTGCATCGGGCCCGATGGATTCGATGCGCGCGATTTGAAATTGCTGGAAGCGCTGTCTGACTTTGCGGCGATCGCGCTGGAAAATGCGCATCACGTCAAGCGAATTCATGAACTGACGATTACCGACGATTGCACGACGCTGTATAACGCGCGGCACATGGGATTTATTCTAGAAACGGAAATTTACCGGTCGCAACGGTACAACTACGAATTTTCCGTGGTGTTCATCGACCTGGATCATTTTAAGCAAGTGAACGATACGCATGGGCATTTGGTGGGGTCGCGGTTGCTGGCGGAAATTGGAAATTCGCTGAAGACGCATTGCCGGCTGATTGATTTTGCGTTTCGTTACGGCGGCGACGAATTTGTGATTTTGCTGCCGCAAACGTCGAAAGATAATGCGCTGAATGTGGCGCGTCGTTTGCATAAGTTGATACGCGAGACGAAATGGCTGGGACCGGACGGCTTGAGCGTTACGGTGACACCGAGCGTGGGCGTGGCGTCGTATCCGGTGGATTCGCGGACCAAAGAAGGTTTGCTGCATCTGGCGGATGAAGCGATGTATCTGGTGAAGAATACAAATCGCGATAGCGTTGCGGCGGCGAACATCGGAATTTTGCCGGATACGCTGGCAAGCGCGGAGTCGGCGGGGTAGGGGCGGCTGGTCCGTGCAATTGGCGCGATCGGTTAGTTTGTGCGATTGACGCGAGTGGCTAGTGCGTGCTGCTAGCGCGCACGATTCTCTCAGATTATCGAGCAAAATGTTTTGAGTTAGACGCAAGTGGTTCCTCCCAACGCCGAGGAAATTTTTCAGTTGAGATTGCGCGAATGGCTGCGCTCGCATCCGATTGCTTGTGCCAGCAAGCGAGTTTGCATCGATGAGTTTATTTTCGTGAGCAAGTCTGTTTGCGTTGGCGAGGTTGTTTGCGTTAGCGAGTGTGTTTGCGTGAGCGTGTTCTATACAGCCAGCGGAAAGTTTGTTTAACTTACATTCATGAAGAGAAGCGAAGCGGCGCGGTACGCGCGCTGGTCGGCGACGGTGGCGTTTGCGCTGGCCGCGGTGACGGTGGTGGTGTATTTGAACCGCGATTGGCGGCGCTATCTGGAAGGGAAAAAAGCGCCACCTCCGGCGCCGGTGGATGTTTCGCGGCAATCGAACGGAATTAATTTCAAGAAAGTGGATGGGAATCGCACGATTTTCGCGGTGGAAGCGTCGCGGTCGACAGAATTCAAAGATCAGGATGCGAGTTTGCTGGAAGAAGTGAAGATTACGATTTTCGGAAAAAGCGAAGAGCGGCACGACACGATTCACACGCACAGTTGCCGATACAGCAAAGCGGATGGCGCAATTGCTTGCAGCGGAGATGTGCAAATCGATTTGCTGAGCGCGGCGGATGCGGCACGCACGGCGGGGAATGAGGCGGCGGGGCGCGCGCTGACCGTACATGTGGAAACGCGCAAAGTTACCTTTGATCGCGGAAGCGGAGTGGCGCGGACGGATGCGCCGGTAACGTTTGTGTTTCCCGGCGGCAGCGGAGACGCGGTGGGAATGGAATATAAGTCGGACGAAGGAACGGTACGGCTGATGCGGGCGGTGCGGTTTAGTTTGACGGAGCCAGCGGCGAGTGGCGGAAACGCAGCGGGGGGAAATAGCAAGGCGGTCGCGGAATCGTCGGCGCAAGAGGGAGCGGGGCGAGAAGTGCGCGTTACGGCGGCGAGCCTGGATTTTGGACGCGACACGCGATTGTTGCTGCTGCATGGTCCGACGGAAGCGGTGACGGCAAGAGAGCGGCTAACGGCGGGAGAAATTTCGCTGACGCTGGATAAAGATTTTCACGCGGAAAAATTGATTGCGGCCACGGGCGGGAACGGCGGGCGTCCGGTGATTGTGTCGCAAGGCACGCCGTCGCAAGTGAAACTGGATGCGGATGTGCTGACGGCATATTTTGCGGCGGGCGGCGACGTGGCGAAGGTGGAAGCGAGCGGAAAAGTTCATGGCTGGCGCGACAGCGCGACGGAAAAAAATGAAATGACGGCGGAGAAGGGAATTGTGGATTTGTGGCCGAAAGTTGGTCAGCCGAAATTAATGAATTTGAGCGGGAATGTGGTGGTAAGAACGGAAATCGCGAAGGCAGAGAGCGTGCGAGTGCTGCGTACGCAAGTGTTACAAATGAAATTTGGCGAGGCGCGATTGCGTCAGCCGAGCAAGTTGGAAAAGGCGGAGACGCTTTCGGCTGGAACGGTGGAATGGACGGACGTTCCGAGCGCGAAGGAAATTGCGAGCGCGGCAGAAACTGCGGGCGCGGGAGGAACGGGACAAAAAGGAAAGGGAATGGCGCGTGGCGGCGCGGGACAGGGCGCGAGCGGCGCGAAAACGAAGTTGCAAGCGGGAAAATTGGAAATGGATTTTGGCGCGCAGGGAAAAGCGAAACAATTACTGGCGACAGAAAATGTGCAGACGGAGCGAACGCTGCCGGGGCATGCGGTGCAAACCGCGACGGCGAACAATGGAGTGGCGGAACTACTGGAAACAGGCGGATGGTCTCGCATGAATTTGCAGGGAAACGTGAAATTGGTGGATGGCGATCGCACTGGGCAGGCGGAACGCGCGGTTTTTGAACGCGTGGCACAGACCGCGCTGCTGGCGGGTCAGGCGGTGGTGCGAGATGCGACCACAGAAACGCGAGCGCCACAGATAACGTTTGCGCAGACGAGCGGAGAAATTCACGCGGAAGGCGGAGTGCGGTCGACGGATTTCTCGGCGAAGGGGAGCGGAGTGCAACTGGCGAATGGTCCGTTGAATGTAACGGCGGATACTTTGCGGGCGAATGCGAAGAGTGGCCGGGCGCTGTACACGGGACACGCGCGATTGTGGCAGGGCGACTCGGTGATGGAGGCGGAATCGATCGAGATGCAGCGCGAGAAAGGCGTGCTGATCGCGACGGGGAGAGTGCGGGCGGTTTTTCCGCAAGCGGCGGCGCAGGTCGGAGTCCCGGCCGTGCCCGGGCCCGCACCCGGACGCGCAGCCGTGCCAGCGCCCGGAAAACCGGGAGGAGCATCGGTTGCAAGTGGCAGCGGGGGGAAATCGGGAGGAAGTATTTTGGTGACGATTGCGCCAATGAAGAAAACGGATTTGTGGCATGCGACTTGCGGCGTGTTGACGTATTTGCAGGCGGAGGGACGTGCGCATTTGGAAAAGGATGTGGTAGTGCAGTCGGCTGCACAGCGGATGCGCGGTCCGGTGCTGGATTTGTATTTCACGCGGAGCGAATCAACTGGAGGAGCAACGACGGCGAACGGGAAAAATTCCGGGAGCGGGTCGCAACAAGTCAGCAGAGCGGTGGGAACGGGCGGCGTGGTGGTGGAAGAAGGCGGGCGCAAAGCTACGGCGGAGCGCGGAGAATACAGCGCGGCGGACGGGAAATTCGTGATGAGCGGAGGAAATCCAACAATTTATGATGGCTCCGCGGGAACAACCACGGGACGTCAATTGACCTTCTTTTTAGCGGATGATACGATCATCGTCGACTCGGAAAAAGGCACGCAGACATTGACGAAACACCGAGTCCAGAAATGACGTGACCGCTTACCGGTCGCACGTGAAGAGGTATGCTGAAGCTCCAGGCCGTCGAGTTGAGCAAGTCTTACCGCGGACGCAGGGTCGTTGACGACGTTGAGTTGGAGATCGGCCAGGGTGAGGTGGTCGGTCTGTTGGGTCCGAACGGCGCGGGAAAAACCACGACATTTTATATTTTAGTGGGTCTGGCGAGGCCGGATTCGGGACGAGTGTTGCTGAACGAAGAAGAAATCACGGATTTGCCGATGTATTTACGGGCGCGCAGCGGAATCAGCTATCTGCCACAGGAACCCTCGGTTTTTCGTCAACTGACCAGCGAACAAAATTTGTTAGCGGTGCTGGAAACTCTGCCGTTGACCGCGGAGCAACAGCGGGACAGGCTCGAAGAATTATTGGTGCAGATGGGTTTGGAGACGGTGCGGCAAAGCAAGGCGTATACACTGTCCGGAGGGGAGCGGCGGCGGCTGGAAATTGCGAGATCGCTGACGTTGCAGCCGTCATTTATTTTGCTGGACGAGCCGTTTTCTGGAATCGATCCGCTTACGGTGAAGGATTTGCAGGAAATCATCCGCGATTTGAGCCGGTCTGGAATCGGCGTGCTTATTACGGATCACAACGTGAGAGAAACGCTGAGTGTTACCGACCGCGCGTATATTCTTAGAAATGGGAAAATATTCCGGAAGGGCTCGCCGAGCGAGCTGAGCAACGATCCGGAAGTACGCCGCGTATATTTGGGCGATCATTTCCGATTAAATTGAGATTGAAAATGGGAGCGAAGTAAAAAATCCATGGCCTGGCAGGGACTTAAACTCAACCTAAAGGTGTCTCAGAAGCAGATTCTGACGCCTGGCCTGGTGCAGATGGTGAGCGTGCTGGCGCTCAACCGACTGGAACTGCGGGAAATGATCAACCAGGAAATGATTGCGAATCCGGTGCTGGAAGAACAAAGTGAAGAGCCAACGCAATCGGATAATTACAGTGACGAAACCTTCCTGAAAGCAGAAACCGAAAAAGTTCCAGAGAAGCCGGAACCGAATCCATTCGATGAATTCGATGTGGGAAGTTTTTTCAATCAATATCTGGATTCCGGCGGAGACGGCGGGAAGTCGCAGGAGCGCGAAGTTTCCGAGCGGCCGTCGTTTGAGAAATTTTTATCGTCGGCGAGCGGGCTGACCGATCACCTGGCATGGCAATTGAGCGTGACGATTTGCTCCGAGCAGGTGAACGAGCTGGTGGAAAGCATTATTGGAAATTTGGATGAGAACGGATATTTGACGGCATCCAACGAAGAATTAATGCAAGACGGCAAATATACGCAAGACGATTTGGACGATGCGCTGGCGGTGGTGCAGGATTTCGATCCGATTGGAGTGGGCGCACGGGATTTGCGGGAATGTCTGCTGCTGCAATTGAAGGCGTTCGACCCGCAGAATACGCTGGCGGCGCAAATTGTTTCCGAACATTTGAAGCAGGTGCAGTCGAATCAATTGAAAGAAGTGGCGCGGGCGCTGAATCGTCCTCTGGAAGTGATCAAGCGGTCGCTGGAAGTGATCAAGAAGCTCGATCCGCGGCCGGGACTGCGCTACAACAAGACGGAACCGCGCCTGGTTGAGCCGGATGTGTATTTCCGCAAAGTAGATGATATGTGGCAGGCGTTTCTGAATGAGGACGACATGCCACAGTTGCGGCTGAGTCCTACTTACCGGCGATTGCTGGTGCGCGACGCGGCCGACCGCGACGTTCGCAACTATGTGAAAGAAAGATTTACCGCGGCGATTCAGCTGATGAAAAATATCGAGCAGAGAAAGCACACGATTTTGCGAGTGTGCCAGTCGATTATCGCGCGGCAAGGTGAATTTCTGGATCACGGGCACGACGCGCTGAAGCCGATGATGATCAAGGAAGTGGCGGAAGAAGTGGGCGTGCATCCTTCGACGGTGAGCCGGGCGGTGGCCAGCAAGTATGCGCACACGTCGCAGGGAGTTTTGGAGTTGCGGTCGTTTTTCAGCGAGTCTGTAAATGGGCCCGAGGGCGGGGCGATGTCTTTGCTGACGCTGAAACGGCTGGTGAAGAAAATGATTGAAGAGGAAGATTCGACCAAGCCGCTGACGGACGATCAGATTGCGAAGAAGCTGGACGATGCGGGAATTCACGTGACGCGGCGAACGGTGGCGAAATATCGCGAAGATATGCGCATTCCCAGCACACATCAGCGCAGGGTAAAAAGCTGAGCAAGCGGGCCAGTTTGAAGAAGCCGGTCCGCGCCGAAGGGCGACAACTGGTTATTCTGACCGGGCTATCCGGCTCCGGGAAAAGCACCATCCTAAAAGCATTTGAAGACATGGGTTTCTACTGTGTCGATAACCTTCCTGTGGAATTGATTCCGATTTTTGCAGAGCTGCATGCGGCGGGCGAAGGAGATTTTGGCCGCGCGGCGTTGCTGGTGGATGCGCGCGAAGGCACGCAACTGGAAAAGTTGCCGCTGCTGCTGAAACTTTTGCGGCGGGATCATCCGATTACGCTGGTGTACATCGAGGCGAGCGAAGACTCGCTGCTACGGAGATATAGCGAGACGCGGCGGCCGCATCCTTTGGGGAAAGATTTTAGCGTGCGGGAAAGTTTGAGCCACGAACGGGCGATGATGGAACCCATTCGCAAACTTGCGGATGTGAAGATCGATACGTCGCAATTCAATGTGCATGAATTGCGGCATTTTATTACGGAGCGATTTAAATATCCGGATAAGCGGCCGATGCTGGTGTCGGTGGTGAGTTTTGGATACCGGTATGGCGTGCCGACGGACGCGGATTTGGTGTTCGATGTGCGATTTTTGCCGAACCCACATTTTGTGCCGGGGTTGCGGAGATATACGGGAAAAGATCCGAAGGTGCGGCGATATATTCGGTCGTTCCCGCAAACTGGAGAATTTTTGCGGCGCATCGAGGGCTTGCTGACGTATTTGATTCCGCACTACATCGGCGAAGGGAAAAGTTATTTGACGATCGCGTTTGGGTGCACGGGCGGAAAGCACCGGTCGGTAATGATGAGCGAAGCGATCAAAAAGGCGCTGGAGAAGCGCGGGTATTCGTCGAAAGTATTTCATCGCGATATTGAGAAGTAAAAAGAGATGTGAGCGCGGTTTAAGAATGCGGCAAATGCGCCGCCGGAAACTTGACACACCGCGACACGGCGAATAGCGTACCAAGTGCAATGTTGCGGGAGCCTGAAGAGTGGCGTCGTTGTTCTCACCACAATTGAAACGGTTGTTCGGATATGTGCGGCCGTACTCGGTGCGGCTGGCCACGGGCATATTGCTGGTGGCGTTTTTGGCGCTGTCCGAAGGGATTGTGGCGCTGCTGATCCGGCCGCTGTTTGACTACGTGCTGAATCCGGCGGTGGTGGGATCGAAGTTGCCGCTGGTGACGCTGCCGTACCACCGGACGATTTATCTTAACGAGTTTTTTCCACATTTTCATAATGTGTGGACGATTTTCGCGGTGACACTGGTGTTTTTATATGTGGCCAAAGGAGTGGCGGAATATTTTGGCGTGACGCAAATTCAGTACGTGGGGCACGCGGCGGTAACGGATTTGCGGAATCAGGTGTACACGAAAATCATCCGGCAGCCGATTGGATTTTTTCAAACCAATCCGACGGGACGGCTGCTGTCCACGACGATCAACGATGTGGAGCGGACGCGAATTGCGCTGTCTGAATACCTGGCGGATTTGTTTCAGAAGAGTTTCAGTTTTCTGGTTTTTATCAGCGTGATGTTTATCACCAGCTGGAAGATGGCGCTGGGGTCGATGGTGCTGCTGCCCCTGGTAGTGGTGCCGGTGGGAAAGCTGGGGCGGAAGATCCGGCGGTCTTCGGAAAATAGTCAGACGCGGCTGGGAGATCTGAGCCAGATTTTGCAAGAGACAGTAACCGGAAACCGGGTGGTGAAAGCGTTCGGGATGGAAGAGTTTGAGATTGCGAAATTCCGAGACGCGGCGCGGCGATTATTGCGAGAGAACATGCGCTGGGTGCGGGCGGCGGTGGCGACAGCTCCGATTATGGATTTGCTGGGCGCGATTGTGATTCCGCTGCTGCTGCTGTACGCGCGGGATCAGATCAAAATGCATTTAATGACGCCGGGAATTTTCATGACGTTTATTTTTGCGCTGTTCAGCGCGTATATGCCGCTGAAGCGCATGGGGCAGGTGTATCAGCAATTTCAGATCGCGCAAGGGGCGAGCGTGCAGGTGTTTGCGTATCTGGACCGGGAAGAAGAGCGGAGTGAGCAAGCGGGCGGGCGAGTGTTGCCGGCATTTCAGCAGGCGATCGAGTTTGAGGATGTTTGTTTCGCTTACGGCAACGATGGCGCGCCGATATTGAAAGATATCCGGCTGACCGCGCGCAAGGGCGAAGTGATCGCGGTGGTGGGATCGAGCGGGGCAGGGAAGACTACGCTGGTGAATTTGTTGCCGCGATTTTATGAGCCGACGTCGGGAGCGATAAAATTCGATGGCGTGAACATCGGCGGAGTGACGATTAAGTCGTTGCGCGAGCAAATTGCGATGGTGGCGCAGGAAAATATTTTGTTCCACGATACGGTGTGGAACAACATCAGCTATGGGCTGAAAGGCGTGCCGGAAGCGCGAGTGGTGGCGGCGGCGCAAGCGGCGCTGGCGCACGACTTTATTGTGGAGCTGCCGCAGGGATACCATACGATGCTGGGCGAAAGAGGTCAGCGACTGAGCGGCGGGCAACGGCAGAGAATTGCGATCGCGCGCGCGATACTGAAGGACTCGCCGATTTTGATTTTGGATGAGGCAACTTCGGAGCTGGACTCCGAGTCCGAAATGTACGTACAACGGGCGCTGAGCAATTTGATGGTGGGGCGAACGACATTTGTGATTGCGCACCGGCTGGCGACGATTCGGCGCGCGGATAAAATATTGGTGCTGGAAGACGGACAGATTCGCGAGAGCGGCACGCACACGGAATTGATGGCGCGCGGCGGAACGTACGCGCGGCTGCACGATTTACAGTTCGCGGATGAAGATATGGTGGCGGCTCCGCAGAGTGGACCGTCGAATGTTGCGGCACCGGCTGAATCCTTATGAGCGGAAAAGAAAAAATGGCAGTGGAACAAGCGGCGAGGAAAGCCGAGTGCTTGTCCATGACCGGCTACGCGCAAGCGCGCGGCGAGCGGAACGGGTGGACGATTCGCGTCAGCGTGAAGAGCGTGAATCACCGGTTTCTGGATGTGCGATTTCGTCTGCCGGAAGGATTTGACGTTTACGAATTGCGGATGCGGCAAATTTTGCGGGAGAGAATTCATCGCGGGCATATCGATGTGAACGTAAATGTGCAACCGGGGACAGAGGCGCCGGTGCAGGTTAACCGCGAATTGCTACAAGCGTATCTGGCGGTGGCGGAAGATCTGCGTCGAAAAATGGAAGCAACCGCGAGATTGGATGCGGTGTCTCTGCTGCGATTGCCGGGAGTGATCGGAGGGATCGCGCCGCCGCTGCCGGAAACTGATGAGGAACAGGACGAATTTGGCGAGGCGCTGGATGAATGTTTGCGCGAGGCGCTGAACAAGCTGGATGAGATGCGGCGCAACGAAGGGCGGCATTTGGCGGAGGAGTTGCGGGCGCGTTTGGAGCGAATCAGCGGGCAGACGGAAGAAGTACGGAGGCTGGCGGATGCGCTGACGCCGGCGTTTGCGCGGCGATTGCAGGCGCGGCTGAAAGAATTGTTGAACGGAATTGCGATCGAGCCGTCGCGGCTGGCGCAGGAAGCGGCGCTGCTTGCGGAACGCAGCGATATCAGTGAAGAATTGGACCGGCTGCGGAGTCATGTGCAGCAATTTTTGAAATTGCTGGACGCGAAAGGCGAATTGGGCAAGAAGCTGGATTTTCTTTTGCAGGAAATGCATCGAGAGGCGAACACAATGTTGTCGAAGACGCCGGGCGTGGAAGCGGAAGCGCTGGCGATTACCGGATTGTCGCTGGAGATCCGGGCGGAGATTGAAAAACTGCGCGAACAGGTGCAGAACATCGAATGAGCGCGGGGAACGGGATTTCACCACTGGTGATCATTGTGTCCGGGCCGTCAGGCTCCGGCAAATCGACTTTGGTGCAGAAAATTTTGGAAATGCCGGGAACGATGCCGTCGATATCGTGTACTACACGGGGGCGTCGGGCGACCGAGGCTAGCGGGAAGTGCTATGATTTCGTAACGGAACAGCAATTTGACGCGATGGTGACGGGCAACGAATTCTTGGAGTACGCGAGAGTTTTTGGCAAGCATTCCTACGGGACGCCGAAAAAGTGGCTGGAGGAATCGCGGAAGAAGGGGCTGGACCTGGTGCTGGAAATTGACGTACAGGGTGCGGCACAGGTAAAAAAGAAGCTGCCGGAGTCCGTGGCGATTTTTATTTTGCCGCCGTCGCGCGAGGAGTTAGAGCGGAGGCTGCGAGGGCGCGGGCAGGATTCGGATGAAGAAATTGGACGGCGGCTGGCGAAAGCGCGGGACGAAATTGCGGAATTCGGAAAATACTACGACTATTGTGTAGTGAATGAAGATGTGGAATTGGCGGGACGGGAAGCGCAGGCGATTGTAACCGCGCTTCGTTGCACCAGGGCGCGGCGGCGGGGAAGAGTGGAAGAACTTCTGGCATCGTTTGGAGGGAAAGACTGAGATGACTGTGCTGACGAAAGCTCCGGGGAGCCAGTTTGCGTATGTGGTGCTGGCGGCAAGGCGCGCGCGCCAAATCATGGCGGGAGCGCCGCCGTTGCTGGAAAGTCCGAGGACATTGAAAGCGACGCGAATCGCGTGCGAAGAACTGGAAAATAGTTTGATTGAGTATGATTTCGTGGAGCCGTCGTCGATTGATGAAGATAAGGACGGCAACAAGCGACGGAAGTAGCAGCGAGCAGGCCGAGGGACAATGCGAATAACGCTGGGCGTAACCGGAGGAGTGGCGGCGTACAAAGCCGCGGAACTGGTGCGCCGTCTGCAGCAGGATGGCTTCAGCGTGCAAGTGGTGATGACGCGCGGGGCGCGGGAGTTTGTGACTCCGCTGACGTTTGCGGCGCTCAGCGGGCAAAAAGTGATTACGGATTTATTTGGCGAGCAGGGCGGCGGCGAGGCGAACGTCGATAGCGCGATTGAGCATATCGCGGTGGCACAGCGGACGGATTTGCTGCTGGTGGCTCCGGCGACGGCGGATATCCTGGCGAAATTTGCGCGCGGGATTGCCGACGATTTCTTGACGACGCTTTATTTGGCTACGACGGCGCCGGTGGTGGTGGCTCCGGCGATGAATGTGAATATGTGGAATCATCCGGCGACGCAGGAAAATATAAGAATGTTGCAAGGACGCGGGGTGACGATTGTTTCGCCGGACGAAGGATATCTGGCGTGCGGAATGACCGGAGCGGGGCGGCTGGCTGGGCAGGATGCGATCGTGGCGGCGGTGCGGGAAGTTTTGCGCGTGCAGCGAGACCTTGAAGGCGAAACCGTTTTGGTGACGGCGGGGCCGACTTGCGAAGATATTGATCCGGTGCGGTATCTGACGAATCGTTCGTCGGGCAAAATGGGTTACGCGGTGGCGGAAGCGGCGGCGCGGCGCGGCGCGCGAGTGATTTTGGTGAGTGGGCCGACTGCGCTGGATGCGGCGGAAGGCGTCGAACGGGTTGACGTGCGGACCGCGGAAGAGATGCATCGCGCGGTGGCGGAGCGGTTTGCGGGGTGCTCGATCGCGATTTTGGCGGCGGCGGTTGCGGATTATCGTCCGGCACAGCAGCATGCGAAAAAGATGAAGCGGACGGCGGACTCGTTGATGATTTCGCTGGAGCCGACGGTGGACATTCTGGCCGGCGTGTCACGCGATAAGGGCGAGCGGGTGGTGGTGGGCTTTGCGGCGGAAACGGATAACGTAGCGGCGAACGCACGGAAGAAATTGGCGGCGAAAAATGCCGATCTGATTGTGGCGAACGATGTGACGGCGGAAGGCGCGGGATTCGATCACGACACAAATGTGGTCACATTGTTTGCGCGAGATGGGCGCGATTTGCCTTTGCCGCGGATGAGCAAGCGCGATGTGGCCGAGCGGATTCTGGACGAAATTGTGCGCCTGCGAACGGCGCTGCGTACGGGCGCTACGCGGTCGGCCGTCTGACCCATGGCTGAGCGAATTTCTGAAGCGCTTCGCGATAAGCTTTCCGCACGGCTAAGTTTTTACGACGACATCGGAATAAAGTTGTTTTATCGCGAGCGCGGTGGCGGCGAGGCATACGGATTTTCTCAAGGCGCCGTCAGTGCGTCGCCTACACAAGGTGCCGAACAGCTTTCATCCGCAGATGTAACACCGTCGTCATTCGGTAGCTCCGACGCAGCGGCAGTTACGCTTTTCCCAGAGGACACCAACTTGCCCAAGATTGCCAGAAAGCCGGAGCCAATCAAGTCTGCGTCAGCGATCCCGCCAAGGGTCGTGGACACCAATGCGCTGCCGATATCGCCGAAGTCTTCCATTTTTGAATCGGCGCCGAAATTTGCCGGCGATACTTTGCCGAAAATCCAAAGTGACTTGGGTGAATGCACGCGATGCAAACTGCACACCACGCGTAACAAGATTGTTTTCGGCGATGGCAATCCCAAGGCGGAGCTGATGTTCATCGGCGAAGGACCCGGGCACGATGAAGATATGCAAGGGCTGCCGTTCGTCGGGCGCGCAGGGAAGTTACTGACGCAGATGATCGATGCGATGGGTTTGAAGCGAGCTGACGTTTACATCGCTAACGTGGTGAAGTGCCGGCCGCCTCAGAATCGCGCTCCGGAACGGGACGAAGTGGCGGCTTGCTCGCCATTTTTGATGCGGCAGATTGATGCCATCGCACCCAAAGTGATCGTGTGTTTGGGCAGCGTGGCGGCGCAAACTTTGCTGGAAACCACACGTGGCATTTCGCAATTTCGCGGGCAATGGCTGGAGTTTCGCGGAAGAAAATTGATGGCTACGTATCATCCGGCATATCTGTTGCGCAATCCGCCCGCGAAAAGCGAAGTCTGGAAAGATTTGCAAAAAGTGATGGCGGTGCTCGGCCTGGAAGTAAGAAAAGGCAAGCCCTCGTAACCGCATATGGGAATTCTGCTGGGCGTTCTGACGGCTCTGACGTGGGGCTGCTCGGATTTTCTGGCGCGTTTCGCGACCCTCCGCATCGGCACGCTGCGAACCATGTTGTACATGCAATTGATCGGATTTATCTGGCTGAGCATTGCGCTGCATTGGATGGGCGGATGGAAGCATTTGGCGGATGGCTCCGGGTGGCATCCTTGGGCCTGGGGAATTTTGGCCGGATGCATCAACGCACTCTCGACGCTGACGCTGTATCGATCTTTCGAAATTGGCAAGATGACGGTGGTTGCGCCGCTCTCAGCGAGCTATCCGGCGCTCACGGTGATTCTGTCGCTGTTTTCCGGCGAGAGGCTGACAGTTGCACGCGCGGCCGGGATTTTGCTGACGCTGCTGGGAGCGGTCCTGGTTGTGCGCGGAGAAAACTCTTCGGCCAGCGACAGTGATGGAACATCGGGCAGCGGGAGCAAAGGCGCTGGGTGGGCAATTTGTTCGGCGGTCGGATTCGGATCGCTGTTCTGGCTGCTGGGGAATCGTATTATTCCGGCAGTGGGCGCCACGCAAACGGTGTGGATGATTCGTCTGACTTGTGTGGTGATCACGGCGGCGGTGATCCTGATTGCGAAACAGCCGATAGCGCTGCCACGCGGCAAGGTGCGAGGAATGGTTTTGGGAATGGGCGTGCTGGACACCTCCGCATTCATTCTCAGCAATCGCGGGATGCAGCTGGAGCAGGTCACGGTGGTGAGCGTGCTGGGCTCGCTTTATGGCGCGATTACCGTGGCGCTGGCGGCGATTTTTCTTCGTGAAAGCGTTTCGCGGTTGCAGTGTGCGGGGATCGTAGCGATTTTTAGCGGCATTTATTTGATCAGCCGGTGAAGCGCGGTCGTCGTGCGCGGTAGCGTGTCGATGCGAATCGGCGAACTCTCGTACGCTGCTGATACACTACTCGGCGCGATGGATTCTTTGTTTTGCAATGTGGCGCTGCCGGTGCCGCTACGAACGCTGTTTACGTATGCCGTGCCGGAAAATTTGCGCGGTACGGTGCAGCCGGGCAGCCGCGTGCTGGCGCCATTCCGCAAGAAGACGCTGGTTGGCGTAGTTGTCGAATTGACAGACAACGCGCCCGCGGACACGAAGATTCGTCCGCTGACGAAATTGCTGGAACTCACGCCGGCGCTTACCCCCAAACTGGTCGAGCTGGGAAATTGGATCGCGGGATATTATCTTGCGCCGATCGGCGAAGTGTTTCGGGCCATGTTACCGCCCATCACCGAGGTACGTTTCCAGCGGCAAATTGTGCTCACGGAGGCCGGGCGAGCGGCCCTTGAGGCCAGTACGCAAAACTTGTTGCAGACCGACCTGTTGTCTTCCGTCGCGCATGATGAGAAGAACTTGTTGCGAAAACTAGAAGCAGAGGGTGTCTTGCCGTTTGACCGTGCCAACAAGCTATTTGACCCCAGCTTAATCGAGCGGCTGCGATGCCGAAATTTTCTCGAGGTTCGCGAGACGATGCTGGGCAGAAAGCAAAAGATGCAGCGAATCGTTTCGTGGCGTGGATTGGCAGACGCTGAAGTCCGCGAATTGTCGGAGAAAGAAGCGCAAGTTCGCGCGGTGCTTACCACGGAGCGCGGGGCGCTGCCTTTGGCGCAATTGTTGAAGCTGGCAGGAGTGTCGCGCGCCGCGGTCGAAAAAATGCTGCGCGCGGGACTGCTGGAAAGCTGGGAAGAACGCATCGACGCCGCCGATGATCCCTTTGACGTTGGCTACACTCCGCCAGCGCACGAATTGAACCTCGAACAGGAAATCGTAGTGAAACAAATTCGCGCCCGCTTTGAGCTAGGCGAATTTGGCGTGCAATTGTTGCACGGTGTGACCGGCAGCGGAAAGACGGAAGTGTATCTGCGGAGCGTGCAGGAGACGCTGGCGCGCGGCAAGACCGCAATTGTGCTGGTTCCGGAAATTGCGCTGACGCTGTGGATCGGCCGGCAATGCCGCGCCTGGTTTGGCGCGCGTTTTGAAGGGGTCGCGGTGCTGCATTCGGCGCTGAACGATGTAGAGCGTGCTCGCGAATGGTGGCGAGTGCGCAATGGCGAAGCGCGCGTGGTGGTCGGCACACGGTCGGCGATTTTTGCACCGCTGCAAAATGTCGGCTTGATTATCGTGGACGAAGAGCAGGAGAACAGCTACAAGCAGGAAGAAACGCCACGCTACCACGGGCGAGACGTGGCGATTGTGCGCGCAAAGACGGAGAACGCTCTCGCGCTACTCGGTTCCGCGACACCGTCGCTGGAAACTTACCATCACGCTCGCACTGGAAAATACGAATTGCTGACGCTGGCTTCGCGCGTGGAAAACCGCGCCTTAGCGGAGGTCGAAGTTGTCGACTTGCGCCAGGAGTTTGAGCAGACTCACAAGGCCACCGGAATTTCCGCGAAATTGCACGCGGGAATTACGGAGTGCCTGTCCGCCGGAACGCAAGCGCTGATTCTGATCAACCGTCGCGGATATTCGTGGTCGGTGCTGTGCAGAAGTTGCGGTGCGTCCGTGCAGTGCGCGAACTGCAGCATCTCGATGACCTATCACAAAAATCGCAACCGGCTGGAGTGTCATTATTGCGGCTATGTGCAGGGCGTGCCGAAGCAGTGTCCGAAGTGTCAGTCAAAATACATTTATTTTTTCGGTGAAGGCTCCGAGCATCTGGAAGAGCGGCTGCGTAAAGAGTTTCCTGGTGCGCGAATCGCACGGTTGGACCGCGACACGACTCGCACCAAGCGGCAATATCAGGAGACATTGGGCGCTTTCGCCAGCGGCGCGCTGGATATTTTGGTGGGCACGCAGATGCTTGCGAAGGGCCACGACTTTCAACGAGTGACGCTCGTAGGCGTGGTGAGCGCGGATTCGTCGCTGAGCATGCCAGACTTTCGAGCAGCGGAACGAACGTTTCAGCTGCTGACGCAGGTCGCGGGACGCGCCGGACGCGGAGGTTTAGCCGGACGCGTGCTGATCCAGACTTTTTATCCCGAGCATTACGCCGTTCAGGATGCGGTGCGCCAAGACTACGCCGCTTTTTTTGAGCGCGAGACGCATTTTCGCCGGATGATGGCGTATCCGCCGTTTACTTCGCTGGCTAACGTCATTGTTCGCGACACTAGTTTGGAAAAAGCGATCCGCTGGTCCGGCAAACTGTCTGAATATTTTTCGCCGCACGATGGAAAAGGGGCGCGGATTCTGGGCCCAGCCGCGGCTCCTCTCGCGCGGCTGAAAAAAGAGCACCGGTTTCAGTTTTTGCTGAAGTCGCCGAAGCGCTCGGTGCTGACAAAATTGCTCAGTGGAGCGATGGCGTACTGCGACGCAAAAGAAATCCCGCAAACCGCAGTGCTAGTGGATGTGGACCCGCTCAGCCTGCTGTAGATGGTGCTTACGACGCGACTCGCCCGCGTCGATTTGTGAAATTGAGCGTCCAATGCGAAAATATCCGCTATGAAAAATACATCCATCACAGCGGCAACCATTCTAGCGGCAGGTCTAATTTTTGCCGCGAGCGCCAATGCGCAGCAACCACCGGCGACAGCTCCTGCGCCAGCGCAAACTCCCGCGCCCGCGGCTAGGACTCCGCAGACGCCAGCGGCCAAAAAGCCGGCCGCGAAGCCGGGACAAGGTACGGCGGCGAGAGCCTCCACGCCGTTGGCTCTGAAAACGCCAAAGGACAAGGCCAGCTACGCCATCGGAATGAACATCGGCAAAGGTATGCACAAGGATTCCGTAGACATCGATCCAAACATTCTGCTGCGCGGGCTGAAAGACGCGATGGCCGGCGGCAAGCTTTTAATGACCGACGACGAAGCGAAGGCCGCGATAATCGTGCTGCAAGGAGACCTGCGCAAGAAACAAGAAGAAAAGGCGCAAGCTATGTCCGGTGTGAACGCAAAAGAGGGCGAGGCGTTTTTGACCACCAACAAAACGAAACCGGGAGTGGTCGCGCTGCCCAGCGGTTTGCAATACAAAATTTTGAAAGAAGGGACGGGACCCAAGCCGACCGCGGCGGATTCCGTGGTCTGCAACTATAAGGGCACGCTGCTAAACGGAACGGAATTCGACAGCTCGTACAAGCGCGGCGAACCGGCCACTTTTCCGGTGAGCGGGGTCATCAAGGGATGGACGGAAGCGCTGCAACTGATGCCAGTTGGATCGAAGTGGGAACTATTTATTCCGTCGGATTTGGCGTACGGGCAACGCGGCGCGGGAAGCGATATCGGCCCGGGCGCGACACTGGTGTTTGAGGTTGAGCTGCTCTCGATTGCGAAAGACGCCAACGCGAATCCGGCGGCTCCGAAAAAATAACTACAGCCCGCTGAACGGATCCGGCATAAAACACAAAATGAATACGATTAGCGCCGCCAATGCGCCCAGCTTACGATTGGGGTCGAGCGGCAGCGCGTCGTAAATCGGCAGAATGCGGAAAAAACGAATGCCGAAGAGCAAAGCTCCCCACACGTACCAGCCGCTCCAGAAATGGAAAAATCCGAGCAGCATCAGCGCGATCGGCACAATTGCGGACGAATAGCGATGCGCCACTGGGCTTAGCGAACGCAAAATGTGGCCGCCATCGAGCTGCGCTGCGGGCAAGAGATTCAGCGCCGTGGCGAAAAGTCCCACCCACGCAGCGCGTCCCACCGGATGCAGCAGCAAACTGCCGGCGGAAATGCCTGGACGCAGAATTGCCGCGAAAAAATGCAAAATTAGCGGAGTTCCCAAGACCACGGCGTGCGCGGGGTCGGCCAGATCAGCCACCACCTTGGCGTGCAGAACGCCGAACATCAGCGCAGGAATGGCCACAATGAAGCCTGCCAGCGGGCCGGAAGCGCCGACATCGAAGAGCGCGCGTTTGGTGCGAATCGGCGAGCGAATTAAAATAAACGCTCCCAACGTGCCGATGAGCGTGGGAAAAGGAATGAAAAACGGATAGCTGGAACGAATGCGATGATGGCGGCACGCAAAAAAATGGCCCAGCTCGTGAATCAGCAGAATGCCCAGCAGCGTCACGGCGAAAGGGAAGCCGATCAGAAGTCCGGCGGGATTTTTGTAGATTAGCGTGAAGGCGCGCGCGAATTCGTCGAAAGAAACCGCTTGATTATTCGCATAAGCCACGGCGAACTGCGTTCCGGCGATCAGGCAGGTGCAAAGCGTCAGAAAAAATAAACCGAAAGCGATGAACAGCGTTTTCAGCGGCGGATGCTGCGCGGGCGCCGGCAAGTAGCTGCCGTCGCTATCGCGAGGCCGCCAATCGATAGGAGTCGGATAAACGTTGACGGGATTATCTGGAAGCGGGTTGTCCACAAAAGTTCGCAACGATTCGAAACGACCAGATAAGTACAGCATAACGGCGAATTTTGTGCCACTGATGCTGGCAAAATGTGTGATACGAGAGACGATAACTTCGCGGATTCGTGGAGAGGACGCGGCTACTTGCCGGTGTCTTCCATGCCCTGCAATTCTTTGCCGGGCTTGAAGCGCACCGCTTTACCGGGAGGAATGCTGACTTCTTCGCCGGTGCGCGGATTGCGGCCGATGCCGGTCTTGCGCGGCTTGACGCTGAACACGCCGAAGCGGCGGAGTTCGATTCGTTGCCCGCGGCCCAGCGCGTTCTTCAGCGATTCGAATATCGTCTCGACAGCCTGCTCGGCCTTGGTGCGGCTGATATTCGTCGTGGTGACCACGGCATTTACAATGTCCAGCTTAATCACAACTTCCTCCGCTTTTCCTGCGTCGCCAAATGCTAGAAGGTGCCTTGCCGGTTGTCAAGACTTCAAGGGTACTTTACACTTGGCTTCTTTTTTACAGATGCGTGTGGCGCAGTTTCCGAAAGTTAATCGAGGAGGCGTGGATGTCCGTTAAGCCAGACAAATGGATCCGGCGCATGTCGCTGGAGCACAAAATGATCGAGCCGTTTACGGATCGCCAGGTCCGCGAAGGCGTGATCAGCTATGGAGTGTCGTCGTATGGCTACGACATCCGGGTTGCCGACGAGTTCCGCATTTTTACCAACGTGAACTCGACGATTGTGGACCCGAAAAATTTCGATCCGCGGTCGCTGGTGGAATATAAGGGAGACACCTGTCTGATTCCGCCGAATTCGTTTGCGCTGGCGCGCTCCGTGGAATATTTTCGCATTCCGCGCAACGTGTTGACCATTTGCCTGGGCAAATCGACCTATGCACGCTGCGGAATTATTGTGAACGTGACGCCGTTTGAGCCGGAGTGGGAAGGCTTTGTCACGCTGGAGATCAGCAACACCACGCCGCTGCCCGCAAAAATTTACGCAAACGAAGGGCTGTGTCAGGTGCTGTTCTTCGAGTCCGACGAACAGTGCGAGGTCAGCTACAAAGACAAAAAGGGAAAGTATCAATCGCAGGGCGGAATCGTTTTGCCGCGCTTATAGGTCTCGGAACCGGCGCTGCGCCGCCGCTAGCTAGAGATTTGGATTTGCGTCAGCGCCAGGGTCGCCACCGGGTAGCCTTGCGCTCGCCATGCGTCCAGCCCGCCTTGCAGTGGTCGAATTTGTTTGATGCCTTGTTTTCTTAGGAGCAGCGCCAGACTGGCGCTGGTGGCTTCGTTTGGTCAAGTGCAATACAGAATGACTTCGCGGTCGCGTGGCAGCCGGTCATTCTTAATTTTTAACTCGGAAGAATCCATGTGGAACGCGCCGGGAATCGTTTCCGGATCGGCTTCAAAATCCATCTCGTGACGCAAGTCCACGATGACCAGTTCTTCGCCGGCGTCCAATTTTTCTTTCAGCTCTTGCACGGAGATGCGAGAGATGCGCAGTTCGCGCATGAAGCGGCGCCGCGCAATGAATTTGTAGGCGATGTAGCCGGCCAGCGCGCCCACCAAAATGACCAGCAGCCATCCGCCCAGCGAAAGCGCGTGCTCCGCGACGCGGTCGATCTGATCGCTGAACATATAACCCAGCGTCAGAAAAGTTCCCGCCCACAGAATCGAGCCGCACGCATCGAAAAACAAAAACCGCCGCAGCCGCATATGGAAAATTCCGGCCAGCGGGGGAGCCACCGTCGAGAGGCCCGGCAAAAATTTTGCCAGCAAAAGCGATCGCGCGCCTTGCTTGGAAAAAACGCCCTCGGTGCGGCGCACGCAGGAATCTGGCTCCAGCGAAATTTTGCACAAAAATTGCAAAACCTTGATGCCCTTCAGCCTGCCAAGTTGATACCAAATGGTGTCTGCAGCGACCGATGCAAATGTGCTGATGAAAAGGGAAGCGGCGAAGCTGAGCCGGCCACTCCCCGCCAACGCCCCCGCGGCCAGTAATAGCGGCATGGACGGCACCGGCAAGCCGATTTGCTCGGCGAATACCCAGACCAACAAAATCAGATATCCGTGGTGGAGGACAAATTCTAAAGTGCTGTGCATGATCTCGAGACGAAACCTTTTCGCGGCCGCTTACTTGGAAATGAAGCTAGCAGTATGCCCCCACGAGCCGGACATGACAAACTCGCTGAGCGGCTTGCGGGTACGGGGCGCCAATTCCCGGTCCTGAAGACGCTGCGGCAGCGACGCCGGATCGCCTGGATAGCCCAGTGCCATTGCGGCGGCGGGTTCAAACTCTTTCGGAATGCCGAACACTCGATGCGCTTTCTCGACATCGTAGCCCGCCATCTGATGCACAAAAATTCCGCGCGAGTTAGCTTCGAAAGTCAGTTGTGCGGTAGCGCTGCCAACATCGTGCAGCGCGTGGCGATTTGGCTTGCCGTCGTGCCCCACCGTGTTCCCCACGGAAAGTGCCAGCACCGGCGCGGACTTCGCCCAACTGGCGTTGAACTCCACCAGGATGCTGAGCATTTTGGCAAAGTTTTCGGCGTCGTCTTTCGTTGCGACCAGATACACCCACGGCTGTTCATTTGAGCTGGATGGCGCCCAGCGCGCGGCCTCGAACAGGCTCACCAATATTTCCGGCGCGATGGGCTTATCAGCAAACGCGCGCGGACTCCAGCGATGGCGTATCAGTTCACTCAGCGTTACATCAGTCACAGCAGGTTTCTGCATGATGGAACCTTTCGTTTACAGTGAATAACAATCGACACGGAAAGCACGCGGTCAAATCCGCGGAGACCCTTTTGTGCGCGTAGTTGTCAGTTGCAGGCGATGGGCCGCGAAAAGAGCGGCCCTCGCTCACAATTTACTTTGCTTTCACCATTTCCACGTCCAGCGTGATGGACACTTCGTCGCCCACCACCACGCCGCCATTGTCCATCGTAGCGTTCCACTTCACGCCAAAGTCCTGACGATTGATCTTCGTGGTCGCCGTAGCCGCGGAGCGTTGATTCTTCCAGGGGTCGGTCACCGGAGCGGCTGGGCCGTCCACATCCAGCACCACGGACTTAGTCACGCCGCGAATGGTTAAATCGCCAGTCACTTTCAGTTTTCCGGGGGCCGTCTGCTCCACTTTCGTCGACTTAAACGTCATGGTCGGGTATTGAGCGACGTCGAAAAACTTGTCCGTCTTCAAATCCTTATCGCGCGCCGGTTCGCGGGTATCCACCGTATTCATATCGATGGTCACTTCCACGCTGGACTTGCTGACGTCCTTGTCGTCAAAAATCACCGTGCCTTTGACGCCGCTGAACGAGCCGCGCACTGTGGAAATTGCTAAATGGCGCACGGAAAACTGCGCTGCCGAGTGCGCCGGATCAATTTGCCAGTTCGATGTCGCCGCAACCGCTGGCAACGAAAGACAAATC
This sequence comes from Candidatus Acidiferrum sp., assembly GCA_036495905.1. Taxonomy (GTDB): domain Bacteria; phylum Acidobacteriota; class Terriglobia; order Acidiferrales; family UBA7541; genus Acidiferrum. The sequence continues at coordinate 11,339 of DASXMB010000036.1, read as the reverse complement.
GCGACCGCCGATATTAGCGCCGTGCGTTTTAGAATATAGAACATGATGTCACTCTCCTTTTACGTTTTAACCACTTCAAAATTTGTCAGTCCTGCGCTGTCTTCGTGCTCCCCGCGTTCATCTCCGCCAGCAACTCCCACAATGCCTTCAGCCGCGCCGCGGGCATGTGCCGAAACTGGCGCTTGTGCAGTTCTCGCACCGGCTGATCCAGGCGCTTCAGAAATTCCAGTCCCTCCGCCGTGATGCATGTCTTGACTACCCTGCGGTCCTGCGTCTGTCGCTGCCGGGTAATCAGTCCCCGCTTTTCCATGCGGTCCAAAAGCCGCGTCATGTCCGGATCGTGAGAAATCATCCGGCTGCCGATGCTGCTACAGGGCAGCCCGTCCGCTCCCGCGCCACGCAGAATGCGCAGCACGTTATATTGCGAGCCGGTCAACCCATGCGCCTTCAGCAAGCTGGCCGCTTCTTGCACCAGTGAATCTGCCGCCTGTTGCAGCGCCACAAAAGTTTGGTCTTCCAGGGGGAGATTGCCGCGCGCCGTCTTCCGTATACTCATGGTCGTACGATAGTCGTTGTAACGAGCAATGTCAACAGGGAAATTTGTCGCTTAGCTCTTGCCTTTGCGCAGCGGCCGAATCTGCACTTCGCTCAAAAAGCTTCGCGGACCTTGCGTCGCGATCATGGCCACCGCGTGCGCCACATCCTCCGGGGTCAAAGAGTTTGTTCCGCTCTTCGGCGCTTGCCCGGAAAATTCCGTGGCCACGCTTCCCGGGCACACCACGCTCACGCGTATCCCGTGATCCCGCAAATCTTCCGCTATGCACGCGGAAAGACCCTGCACGCCCCATTTCGATGCGCAATACAGCCCGCCGCCCGCAAAAGTATTTCGCCCCGCCAGCGAACTGATATTAATGATGTCTCCCGCGCCGCGCTGAATCATGGACGGCGCCACCGCCTTCGACATCAAAAAAACACTTTTCAAATTTGTGTTGAGCACCCGATCCCAATCTTCTTCGCTCTTTTCGTGTGCCGGCCCAAAGAGTCCAATTCCCGCATTGTTCACCAGAATCGTCACTGGCCCCAGCGCCGCCTCGGCATTTTTCACCAACGCGAAGACATCCCCAGCGCTAGTCACATCGGCAACTTGCGAAAACACTCGTGCAGAACTTTTCTGCAGCTCATCCGTCGTCTTTCGTAAAGCTTCCACATCTCGTCCGCAAATCCCAACCGAAGCACCCATTGCCGCCAGCCGCAAAGCAATCGCTCGACCGATGCCGCGGCTTCCTCCGGTGACCAGCGCCACCGCCCCGGCAAGCGGAGCGCTTTTCCCATTCGAGCCGCTCGGCCCGCTAGTGTTTGTCATGGATTTCTTCCTCGTCTAGGCGGCCAATTTTGTGCGACACTCATCTTAGCATCCAAGCAAGGAGAGCTTTCGGACGGGTCTTGTCCGCCACCGTTAGGATGAAGTCGGTTTGTCGCTGAGATCATGGATAAATGGCCTGAAGATACACCGTTCCCTGTAGGGTACCGCCTTGCGAATGTGGCTAGGCTTCCCTATAATCCCAAAGTTTTATGACGGACGTAAGTTCCCGAGCGCGCCAGATGCCGGGACGCACCGCAAAACACACAACTCAGCCTGTAGCCTGAGCGAGGAGAAATCGGAATGAATGGATCTCGGAAGATGGCGGGTCTCGCGATTATCGCGGCGCTAGGTTTGTGTCTTGGGAGCGCCGTGAATGTCGCCGCGCAAACCCCCGCTGCGGGGCAGCAAGACGCCGGCCAGGCCAAGCAGCCGTACACCATGGCGGAATACAACGCCTATCAGGCTGCCGCTGCGGATAAGAATCCAGCGCAGCAAGTGAAGGAACTCGACGATTTCGTTTCCAAGTATCCGAATTCCGCGCTCCTCGTTTATGTCTACCCGCTCTATTTTCAGGCTTATGGCGCGCTGAAAAACTACGCCAAAGTAATCGAGTACGCCGATAAGGTCGCCGCGCAAGGCGACAAAATCGACCCCGGCGTGCGCTACCAGGCGCTTTACGCCCGTGCCTTCGCCTATAACGCCATGAACTCCACCAACCCTGCCGACGCCAAGGCCGCGCAGGCCGCTGCCGTCGAAGGTTTGAAGGCGCTTGATCAGCTCAAGAAGCCCGACAACATGACCGACGACGCTTTTGCCGCCCAGAAAAAACAGATTCAGCTTTATTTCAATGGCACCGCCGCGCAGGCTGCGCTCAATCAAAAGGACTATCCTTCGGCGATCCAGTTTTACAAGGCTATCCTCGCTTTGAATCCCGACGACGCTGTCACCTACTATCGTCTCGGCACCGCCTACAACAGTTTGAACCCGCCGCAAACCATGGACGCTTTCTGGTCCTTCGCCAAAGCTGTTACCGCCAAGAGCGCCAACCAGAAGCAGTCGCAGCAGGTGAAAGATTATTTGCGCAAGCTGATTGCTAACTATCAGGGCGGCAATGTTTGCGACAATCTCACCGACGCCGAACTCAACGAGCTCCTGCAACTCGCCGGTAGCTCCGCGGATCGCCCGGATAGCTACAAGCTGCCCAGCTCCGCCGATCTCGATGCCGCTCGCAAAGATATGACCATCGCCTCCGTCATTGCTGACCTAAAAGCCGGTGGCGACAAAGGCAAAACTACCTGGCTCGCCTCCTGCGGACTGGAATTTCCAGATGTGCCCGGCAAGCTGATTGAAAGCACTCCTGGCACCGACGTGATCGAGATGAAAATCGCATTCGTCACCAGTGACGCCGAATTCCAGGCCGCCACGGTGGCGAATATGGACGTCAAAGTCGTCGGTCAGCCGGAAGCCGCTCGCGTCGAAAAAGACAATCCCGTGCGCTTCACTGGCACGCTGGTTTCATTCGATCCCGATCCCGCTTTCATGCTGCACTTCGATAAAGCCAAGGTGAACGCGGAAGATATTCCGAAGGACAAAGAAACCAAGAAGCCGCCAGTCCGACGCCCTGCGGCCAGAAAGCCAAGCTCGCACTAAGCGGCAACTGGCATTAGCGGTCGATCAAATCGAAAACGGCTCTTCGGCAACCTACGAAGAGCCGTTTTCCTTTTCTAGAAGAGGTCTACTTCAAACCGAACTTACGCGGAACGCGACCGGCCCCTCCGGTGATCCAATTTATACTCCTCAATCTTCCGCCCCAAGGTATTGCGATGAATCCCCAAAATTTTCGCCGCCCGGCACTGATTGCCTTCCGCTCGATCCAGCACCTTTTTGATGAAACGCTTCTCGAATTCCGTAACCGCCTCGTCAAACAGAATTCCGCGCTCCACCATTTGCGCCACCAAGCCTTCCAATTGGTCCTTCACTTTGGCACGCTCCGCTAGAATCCACGATGAAACGGGGCCCTTACTGCGTTAATTCGTGTCCTGCCAAAATCCGATACGCTTCCCGGTACTTCGCGCGAGTCGATGCCACCACATCAGCAGGCAAATCCGGTCCCGGCGGCACTTTCGGCCATCGGATTCGCTCGAGATAGTCACGCACAAATTGCTTGTCGAAAGAGGGTTGTGCTCCGCCCGGCTTGTATTCCGCCGCCGGCCAAAAGCGCGAAGAATCGGGAGTCAGCGCCTCATCAATCCAAATCAATTCCGATGGCGCACCCGCGCCGGTCCTCAGCAACCCAAATTCGAATTTCGTGTCCGCCACAATAATTCCGCGCGGAGCGGCATGCGCCGAAGCGCGCTGGTAAATTTCGATGCTCACCCGGCGAACCCGCTCCGCAAGCTCCGCCCCAATCAGCGCGGCCGCCTGCTCAAACGGAATATTTTCGTCGTGGCCAGAAGTTGCTTTAGTTGCTGGTGTGAAAATCGGTTCCGGCAGCCGGTCAGACTCTCGCAGCCCAGCTGGCAGTGCAATTCCGCAAATTTTTCCGGTCGCGCGATAATCCTTCCATCCAGAGCCGGAAACGTAGCCGCGCACGACGCATTCGATCGGCAGCGGCTCCGTCTTCCGCACTACCATCGACCGTCCCGCAAGTTCATCGCCGTGTACATCGAAGGGAGCAGGGAAGTCCGTCGCGCTCAGCACATGATTCGGAATCACATCCTTCAATAAATCAAACCAGAAAAGCGACAGTTGCGTCAGCACCCGTCCTTTGTCTGGAATCGGTGTCGGCATCACTACGTCGAACGCGGACAATCGGTCCGTCGCCACGATCAGCAACCGGTCGTTTAGATCGTAAATGTCGCGGACCTTCCCCCGCGCTACGGGCGAAATTCCAGCGAATTGAGTTTCTCGGAGAACGCGAGTTGCAGAGCCCAGAAATTACCCCCGACAAAGTGTGGAGCATTCTAGCGCAGTGCGTGGTGAAGTCCAAGACGCGGGCGGTGGAAAATCTGTTGAACGAAATGTGAACGGAAAATCTAAAATTGCTATCGCAGCGAAAAATCTCGGCGCGGTGTGCGACGCCAAGTCGCGATGCACCAGTTTTCTGCGAACCCAGACCGCCGTTAAGCCGCCGATGCCGCCATACGCTTCTTCGGTGCCGCGTCTTCTTGCCCTTCCCAGCGCACGCTCACCAGCTTCGACACGCCCGGCTCCTGCATCGTCACTCCGTATAGCACGCTGCCGGTTTCCATCGTCTTGCGATTGTGCGTGACAATAATAAATTGCGTCTGCCCGCTCATCTCGCTCACCAGACGTGTGAAGCGCCCCACGTTCGCTTCGTCCAGCGGCGCATCTACTTCGTCCAAAATACAGAATGGGCTCGGCTGATAACGGAAGATCGCGATCAGCAACGCCAGCGCGGTCATCGCTTTTTCGCCGCCAGAGAGCAGCAGAATGTTTTGCAGCCGCTTGCCCGGAGGTGACGCCACCACGTCGATTCCCGCGTCGCCGGAACTGTCCACCTCGGTCAGCCGCATCTCCGCCGTGCCGCCGCCAAAAATTGTGGAGAACGCCTCCGTAAAATTGTGATTGATCGCATTGAACGCTTGCTCGAATTTCTCGCGCGAAACCTGATCCAGCTCCATGATCGCTTGTTGCGTGTCCGCAATCGATTGCAGCAAGTCGTCGCGTTCGCGCGTCAGGAAGGTAAACCGTTGGTCGCACTCATTGAACTCTTCGAGCGCCATCATATTCACCGCGCCCATAGCTTCGATGCGTTCCTTCATCTCGCGATAATTCGCTTCCGCCAGCGCCAATTCTTCGCCGCTCATGAACGCCGTCTCGGACGCGATCAAATCTTCCGGTTGCGCGTTCACTTCCGCGACGCACGTCTCGCGCAAGTGTTGCCGGTCGGAATCATTCCGCGCTTTTTCGACCTCCGCGTGCCCGCGTTGTTCTCGCAGTTCCTGCAGCGATTGCCGCCCGCTGCGCAAGCGGTCTTCCATTTGCGCGATGCGCGTCCGCCCCGCATTCCATTCTTGCTCCAGTTCCGCTTGCCGCGTTTCCAGCCGAATCTTCTCGCTGCGCAAACTTGCCAGTTGTTCGGCCAATTCCTCGCTCTGTTTCGCCAGCGCCGCGCTTTCTTCGCTGATCGACGCCTCCTGCTGGCGGAACGCTGCCTCTCGCCGTCCGATTTCCGCGCGTTCCTGCTGCAGCCGTGTCGCTGCGGCCTCCGCCGCCGCCAGCCGCTCGTTCATCGCCGCTAACTCTGCGCGACCTGCGGCCAATTCATCCTGTTCGGATTGAATCGATCCGCGCAGCGCCACCAACTCCTCGCCCAGCCGTGCGGATTCCGCTTCCGCTTCTTCGCGAGTCGTCGCGGCCGCCGCCAGTTGATGCTTCGCCATCTCCGCGCGTTCCCGCGCCCCAGCCGCCGCTTGCCGAACGTGTGTCAGCTCACTCTGGCAAACGGTCAGCTCCAGCCCGAGCCGTGCCAAATCCGCCTGCGTCTGCTCGTGCCGGTGCTTCGCGGAAAATACGTCGCGCTCTGCCTGATGCAGTTCGCCGTTGACTTGCTCCAGCGCCAGCTCCGCAGCCTGAAAATCCGAGATCAAAGCTTCCAGCACAACGCTCGTCGCCTTGTTGCGGCCCTGCAATTCCAATATCTCCGCATCCAACGCGCGCAATTCGCGCTTCATGCCCAGCGGTCCCGCTTCATCCGCGCGCCCGCCAGTAACCATCCGCCCCTGATAGCAAGTTCCGTCCGGCGTCACAAACGCATGCTGCGGATTTGCTCTCGCCAACTTCTCCGCTGCCGTCGCATTCTCCGTCAAATACGCCGCCCGCAGTCGCGGAAGAAATTGCTTGGCCGCCGCGCCCAACGGATCGCGAAACTCCACCAATTTATCCAAACGCGAAATCACCCCTTCGTCCTCATGAAAATGGATGATCGGTTCATACTCGCCCAATCCCAGATTGCGCAGCGAGTCCACAAAAAATGTCGCGCGTCCGCCGACTTCTTCGCGCAGCAAAGAAACTCCTGCCCGCGCATGGTCAAATGTTTCCACCACAACGTACTCGAGCTCTTCGCGCAAATATTGTTCCACCGCCGCTTCGTGCTGCTCGCCAACTTCTGCGTAATCCGCCAGCACGCCCACTGCGCGAAATTCCTTGCTACCGTTGCGTTCATTTGCCGCGAACAATTTCTGCACCGCGTCCGTCATGTAAGACCGGTCATTCAAAATGTGCATCAGCGTTCCGTGTTTCGCTTGCACCGTGACCAGCGAATCGCGCAGTGTTTCTGCCTGTTTTGCCACCGTCTCGCGCTCCTGCCGCAGTGCGCTCACGCTGGTTTGCAGTTCGCCGGATTTTTGCCGCAGTGCATTCAGCCGTCCGTTCGCCGCGTCCCATTCGTTCGCCGCGTTATCCGCGTTGTCTCGAATCTGAATCGAAGACTCCAGCAGCGCCGCTTCGCTTCCCTCTAGCTTTTGCAAAGCCGCTGCCTGATGCACCAGCGCCTCTTCAGCCTGCTTCTGATCGCCATGCAAACGCAACAGACTTGCTCCGGCTGCCGATGCCGCGTTCCGCAACGCCGTAATCCGCAGCTCCGATTCCCGAATCTGCGTCAAACGCGATTCCGCATGCGCCGCCAATTCCTGCACGCGCCCATTCAACGTTCCCGTTTCTCCGCGCAGAGCGGTAACCGTCTGCTGCTGTTCCCCGTTGCGCGCTTCGCATTCCGCGGCTTGCCCGGCCATCTCCGTAATTTCCACGCCGATCTGTCCGCGACGCCCTTCCAGCTCTTCGCCGCGCTGCCGGTTAAACACAATCCGATTTTCGCCGCGGTCCACTTCCAGCGCCGTCAAGTTCAAATGATTCTGATTTTGCTTTAGCTCCGCATCCAGTTCGTAGATGCGCCGGTTCAAAATATCCTGCTCGCCCTCTTCGGACTGTATCGCCTGCGCGTGTTGTGTTTCGCTGGCGCACAATTCTTCCAGTTGTTTCGCGATGCGCTCCGCTTCCGCGTCCAGTTCGCGCGCTTTGCCCGCCAGCATTTGCCGTACAATTCCGCGCATCTGATCGCGCACTTCCGAATACCGCCGCGCTTTCGCCGCCTGCCGCTTCAGCGACCCCAGTTGCTTTTCCACTTCCACCACAATGTCGTTCACCCGCGAAAGATTTACTTTCGAGGATTCCAGCTTCGCTTCCGCCAATCGCTTCTTTGTCTTGAACTTGGTTACGCCCGCCGCCTCTTCGATAATCGCCCGCCGCTCCATCGGCTTCGTCGACAAGATCAGTCCAATGCGCCCCTGCTCGATAATCGCGTAAGAGTCCGGCCCCAGCCCCACGCCCATGAACATTTCTTGAATGTCGCGCAGCCGCGCCACTCGCCCGTTGATCAAATATTCGCTCTGCCCGGAACGATACAATCTCCGGCTCACCACCACCTCGCCGGGTTTCATCGCCAGCACCGGTCTGTCGGCATTCTTTTTGCGCCGCCGCAGTTTGAATTCGCCGCTGCTCCTATTCTCTTCCGCCGTCACTTCAGCTGTTACTTCGCATTTTTCTTCGCTGCTTTCGCTTGTCGCCGCCGGATCGAGATACAAAATTTCCGTCGTCTGTCCAGAAATACCTTCCACAGTCTCAACGCCCGCATCCGGCAAAGCGGCGCTCGCCTCTTGCTCAGCCGTCGCCTCCGCCTCCGCGCCCTCCATCACAAATCGCGCCGCTTCAGCCAATTCCGCGTCTTCCAAGGTGATGGTCACTTCCGCCAGACCCAGCGGCGGCCGCTTCTGCGTTCCGTTAAAAATGCAGTCCGCCATGCGCTCCGCGCGCAGAGATTTGTGGCTCTGCTCGCCCAACACCCAGGAGATCGCGTCGACGACGTTTGACTTTCCGCACCCATTCGGCCCGACGATGCACGTCGTCCCTGTGCCGCTGAACGTAACCACCGTCCGCTCGCAAAATGATTTGAATCCCACGATTTCTACTTTTCGCAGCTTAAGCAAGTTGTCCCCTTCTCGTGCTGGTCCGCTTTAAGTGCTCGGCTATCGCCATATAAAGACCAGCTTCACCACATCTGCCCAGAAAAGTGCCGTTCCCAAAATTTCGCGCAACACTCCGCGAAAAGAGACGGCGCTTTATTTCCTTAGAGGAAGGAGTTCTTTGCAGCAAATCGACCGTGTTACGGTCGCCGACCGATTCGACCACACTTCGGTCGTCGATCGAAACGTTTGGCAGGTTCTCGATCAGAGGCCCAGCCGCCTGGCGCAAGGATGGCGGTACGGGAAAGCACAGTAACACGGACTTTCCCTCCTGTAAAGCACTACCCTAGCACTAGTGGCCTATTTTCAATCGGCCACAATGAAAATCGCCCTCTTCGGCCCTCCTATGGTCGGAATCGCAAGCATCATCTTTCGAAACAGTTACAAAATGTGGCGGGCATAATCGGAGAGCCCTGTATCTTCAAGCGGCGACAGCGTAAATATTCGCACAGTGACTCCCGCCTGCCACGTTTCCCGCATCAGTTGCAGCTGAGTTGCGCTGGCGATGAAAGCGGTGCCTCATCCAATTAAACTATTAGCCCTCCAGCAGCGGTCATCGCAGGATAACTAGTAACCCCTCAGTTGGAGCGACCGCGCCACTGCGCCGCTTCCATACGACAATCCTGTGGAAAACTTGCTTCCGCCATGGATAGTTTGTAAAAAGTTTGTAACTTTCCAAAATACCTGTTGACAACAAGATTAAGTAAAAGTATACCGACTCTCGTTGTAACCATTGCGTAACTAAGCGTCGCTGCTAACGGCTGCGATTGGACGTCACCCAGGCGTTCGTTTAATCACACTCTCACAGCTTCACACCAGTTTGCGCCGTGACCTCTATCTAGGAGTCCTAATCCCGACCACAAAGGAGCCGTCCATGAAACGATCTGTCCCCGAGCCACGTTTTTTTCTCCGCGAAGATTCATCCAAGGCCCGCATCCGAGAAGCTGAAAATGCCCGCAGGAATCGTCAGGAAATACTCGCCGCTTATTCTCAAGGACGTGTTTCCCGCCGCGACCTCATAAAGTGGGGGGCCATCACCAGCGCTGGTTTACTCATCCCCCTGCATGGTCTAAGTCCCTTCGCACCTAGCGCTTTCGCTGACGACATTCCCACCGGCATGCCCGCCAGTCCGCTCTTCGGCGTTCAACCCTTCACTCAACCCATGCCGCGTTTCGATGTCCTAAAACGAAACCTCAATCCCTTCACCTTTTTGAATCCCTCCCCAATGGCGCAGTCTAACCAGACGCAACAGCTTCTCGATCCCGCTCTTGTCAATGGACAAACCAACCAAATGGGTCCGATCGAAGGTCGTCCCCCCGGCACCATCTGGGCGCATCAACGCTTCACCACTTTCCCGCCACAAATTGCCGTGGAAGTCTCTCAGCTAGGTGCAACTTCAAACGCCGTCTACAATCCAACCGTTCCATCAAGTCTGAATTCCGGCATCGATCCCACACAAACTATTCCGTTTAAGTTTCATCCCGGCTTGCCCACACAGGGTCCCCTGGCGATGTGGACCTTCAATGGAACCATCCCGCCAAAATTGGTTGTCGGCCGCTACGGCGAACCCATTCTTTTCCGCCATCACAACAAACTCCCTGCGGACATCACCCAGAACGGTGGCTTTGGCCGTCACACCCTTTCCACTCACGAACACAATGGCCACCACGGCGCCGAAAATGACGGCTTCACCGGAGCCTATTTCTATCCCAACCAGTTCTACGACTATCACTGGCCCATCGTTCTCGCTGGCCGAGACAACTTCAACACTGGCGCAACCGATCCCCGCGCCGGCAGCCCCAATGGCAGCGGCGGCATCAACAACGTTCCCGGCGATTGGCGCGAAACCATGAGCACGCATTGGTTCCACGACCACATGTTCAGCTTTACCTCACAAAACGTCTACAAGGGCAACGCTGGCATGTTCAACATTTACAGCTCTCTCGATCGCGGCAACGAGGGCATCAACGACGGCGTCAACTTCCGCTTGCCCAGCGGCACCGCCAATGACTTCGGCAATCTCGATTACGACGTCAACCTCATGCTCGCCGACAAAGCCTGGGATTCCAACGGCCAGCTGGCCATGGACATCTTCCAGTTCGACGGCTTCCTTGGCGACCGCATGACCGTCAATCTCGCCTACAAGCCGTTCTTCGAGGTGGAGCGCCGCAAGTACCGCTTCCGCATCCTCAACGCCAGCGTCTCTCGCTTCTTCAAGCTGGCGCTCAGCGACGGTTCCACCATGATCCAAATCGCCAACGATGGAAACCTTCTCCCGGTTCCCGTGCCGCTAACTCAGCTCGACGAACAGGGCATCGCGGAACGCTACGACATCGTCATCGATTTCTCGCGCTACTCCAACGGACAAACCGTCTCTCTCGTCAACTTGGCCGAACATCAAGATGGCAAGAAGCCCTCGGACGATCTCACCATCGCCGAGGCTCTGTCCGGCAGTTCTCCGGACCCTTGCGTAGGCGCTTTCCTGCAATTCCGCATCGTGCGCGATCCGGTCAAGCCGGACGTCAGCCAAGTCCCCGCCACCATGATCCCCAATCCGGATCTCTCCGCCATTCCGGTTGCTCGCGAGCGAATCTTCGAGTTCAACCGCGGAGCCGGACAGACTACCAACAACCCTGTCACCACGTTCCAGGGCCCGTGGGGCATCGCCACCGACAACGGCGATACTCTTGCCGCGGATTTTGGCCGCGTTTCTGCAGCTCCCAAATTTGGCACTCGCGAAATCTGGACGCTGAAAAACGGTGGCGGCGGTTGGGACCACCCGATCCACATTCACTTCGAAGAGGGCCAAGTCCTCGCCCGCAATGGCGACCCCAATCAGGTTCCCGCTTGGGAAAAGGGCCGCAAGGACGTCTATCGCTTGCATCCTGGCGGCAGCGTCACCTTGACCATGCAGTTCCGCGATTGGGGAGGTA
>DASXMB010000035.1:0-20245 GCA_036495905.1 Candidatus Acidiferrum sp. | reverse complement strand
CGGGAAGACTTGTAGCGTAAGTTATTGATATACAGGTGCTTAGTATTGGTGGGTGGCTTGCATGTAGCAGGGTGGTGTTTTCCGTGGGTGTCGTTTCCAGCCAAACCCTCAGGTTCTGAGAAGGACAATTTTCCAGAAGGGAGGACGCGTTATGCTGAAATTTACGGCTAGTTTGGTTTGCGCAGGCGCGTTCTTGGTTGCGGGCGCGGGACTGCAGGCCCAAACAAAGACCCAGTTGACGGTGAAGAAGGGCGCTCCGGAGCTTGTGGCGTCGTCCGGTCCGGTGATGGCTCCGTTGTCGGCAGGGACGGCGTTCAATGCGTCGCTGGTGGAAGGATTGGATACGCGGAAGAGCCGGGCGGGCGAACCGGTGGTGGCGGAAGTGACGGAGAACGTTACTTACGAGCGTAGCGTGATTTTCCCGAAGGGGACCAAGATCGTGGGACATGTGGTGCGCGCGTCGTCCGGGCACGGGCGCACGGCTAGCGCGTTGTTTGTGCAGTTTGATAAAGCAATTTTGGCCGATGGGCAAGAAGTGATTTTGAACGCAGGAATTCAGGCGCTGGCGGTGGGGTCTTTCGAGGCGGCATCGGCCGAGGATAACTCCGGGAACGATACGGCGGATGCGCCAGAGACACCGTTGCGCGGAGTGATTCCGGCGGAAGAACCGCCGACGGGAAGTTTGCCGAGCAGCAATGCGGCGGTAATGAGTACAACATATATGTCTCGAACGTTGCGGGATGCGAGTTCGCTGCCGGATTCCGCGCCGCAAGGCGGGATTGCGAAGAACGGATTGTTTACGACAGACAGCAAAGGCGCTTTTGGGCGGCCGGATATAAAGGTTTACACGCCGACTTCAGACGGATCACATGGAACGGTTTTGCTGTCGATGAAAAAGAACATGCATCTGGAAAACGGAACGCGGCTTTTGCTGGTGGTACAACCGCCACCGGCGGCGATCGATTCCGATGGAACACCGGCTAACGGCGTTTCGGACATAAGCGAATAGATGAAGTAAATCCAGCCTCTTATACTTAATTCTTGAGAGGTCACTCCGATGAAATCAATTAAAGCTTTGCTTTTGGCGGCTAGTGCTTTGGGCCTGGGTGTGGCTGCGTTGGCGGGAGCGGCGTGGAGCGCTCCGCAGGCGCGGAGCGGGCAGAGCGAAGGAAGCCTGGCGGCAGGAACCGCGATCGCTGCGGAGTTTGATTCGACGCTGGACTCGAAGAAGGCGAAAGTTGGGGATACGGTAGCGGCGCATGTGAGCGAAGCGGTGAAGTCCAGTGACGACCGCGTGATTTTGCCGAAGGGCACGAAACTGGTTGGGCATATCACGCAATCGGCGGCGAAATCGAAAGGCGACCAGGAGTCAATGATAGAAGTTTATTTTGACAAGGCGATTTTGAAGAATGGCGAAGAGATGCCGCTGAAGGTGATGATTCAGGCGCTAGCTGCTGCGCCGAGCGGCGGGAACGCAATGGGAGATTTTGCTGGATCGGCGGGACCGACGAATACGTCGTCTTCAGGCGGGAATATGGGCGGCGGAAACATGGGAGGAAACCGGACGATGGGAGGAAATACGGGAAGTACGGCGAGCCCGCGACCTTCGGGATATCCGGCGGGCGGTGCGGGTACAACCGCGGATGAGAGTGCGGGAGCAGGTGGCGGAACGAATTCGCCGGACAAACTGACCGCGAAAAGCCGGGGAGTCTATGGGATTAACGGCGTGAAGCTGGCGACGGGAACGGCGAACAATGTGGAGACTTCAGTGATTTCGTCGGACGGGAAGAATGTGCATCTGGGCGGTGGGACGCGGATGTTGTTGATGAGTCAGAGTTGAAAGAGAAGAAAAGGTAATGGAGTGACGAAGTAAGAAAAAAAGATGAGGGCGAAAAAAGGGCGCAATTTGCGCTCCTTTTTTTGTTGGTGTGGCGCCAAGTGCGAAAAGATTTAGCCGGCGTGGCTGGTGGAAGTCGGCGAGGAATAGCGTCGAAAAAAGCTGTGGGGAAAAAGAGAAGCGGCGGGCTTTGCTATACTCGCGCGGATGACTACTGCTCGGAAAAAACTGTTTTTGGTGGATGCGATGGCGCACATTTACCGGGCGTTTTTTGCGCCGATGCCGCAACGGTTGATGGGGCCGGGCGGAGTGCCGACGAATGTGCCGTTTTTGTTTGGAAATATTTTGCGGCGGATGACGAAGGATTATCAGCCGGATTACATCGGGATTGTCACAGACCCTTCTGGGCCGACGTTTCGCGACAAACTTTTTGAAAAATACAAAGCGCAGCGGCAGCCAATGCCGGACGAGATGCGCGTGCAACTGCCATTTGTGAACCGCCTGTGCGAAGCGATGCGGCTGCCGATTCTGCAATTCCAGGGATACGAAGCGGACGATGTGATCGGGACGATGGCGCTGCAAGCGGCCAAGATGAATTTGGATGTGCTGGTGATCACGAACGACAAGGACATGATGCAACTGGTGGGAAAAAATGTGCGGACGATTCGCACGGCGTCTGGCGGGCCGAAATCGGATGTGATTGTGGACTCGGCGAAAGTGGAAGAGATTTTGGGATTGCCGCCGGAAAAAGTTGTGGACTACATGGCGCTGGTGGGAGACACGATCGACAACATCCCCGGAGCCAAGGGAATTGGGGAAAAAGGCGCAAAAGAATTGATTTTGAAATACGGAAGCGTGGAAAACGCGCTGGACCATGCGGACGAGGTGCCGAATAAGCGTTATCGCGAGGCGCTGCAGCAGCAACGCGAACAAGTAATGATGTCGAAACAGCTGGCGAAAATTGCGACGGACGTGCCGATTCAATGGGAGTTGGAAAATTTGCGGAGGCGCGATCCGGACGTGGCGGCGCTGGCGGCGCTGTATCGCGAGCTGGGATTTAATTCGTTGCTGAAGGAGTTGGGAGCGGAGGTGGTGGCGAGCACTGCTCCGGCGAGCGCGGGGCCAGTTTTGGCGACGGATTATGCGCAACTGGCGAGCGTGGCGGAGTTTCGGGAGTACTTGGGGAAGTTGGCGCCAAGGCAGCCGCTGGCGGTGTGGCTGACTTTTGAAGCGGGCGAAGGCGAACGGGAAGAGGAAGGATTTGGGACGCGAGTGGCGTCGATTGAGGTGTCGTCGAAAGCGGGCGAAGGACGCGCGGTGTGGATGGATGAAAAAGGCGAGGCCCTGGCGGCGCTGATTCCGGTGCTGATGGATGCGACGCGGCCGAAAATTTTGCACGATCCGAAACTGGTGCAGATTTTGGCGGGGCGGGGCGCGAACATCCAGCATGCCACGGAAATTTATTCTTACTTGCTGCGGCCGACGACGTCGAAACACGATTTGACGGAAGTGGCGATGCGGCAATTTAACGCGATGCTGGGCGGCGGCGCTGGCGAGCGTGCGGATTATCTGCAGCGGCTGGCTCCGGCGCTGCGCGCGGCAGTGGACGAGCAGCAGCTAACGAGCGTGTACGAGACGATTGATTTGCCGGTGGCGGCGGTGCTGGCAGGCATCGAGCGAGTGGGGATTCGAGTGGACCCGAAAGCGCTGGAGACGATGTCTTTCGCGATGGAAAAAGAGATTCGCCGGCTGGAGAAAGAAATCTGGGAGATGGCGGGCGCGGAATTTAATGTGAATTCTCCGGCGCAACTGGCGGAAGTGTTGTTCGACAAATTGAATTTGAATGCGCCGGTGCGGAGAGGGAAAGGGAAGGTGCGGTCGACGGCAGCGGATATTCTGGAGGAGCTGGCGGCGCAGCATCCATTGCCGGCGAAAATTATCGAGTATCGCGAGATTGCGAAGTTGAAGTCGACGTACGTGGACTCGTTACCGAAATTGATTCACCGGGAAAGCGGGCGGCTGCACACGAGTTTTTGCCAGACGGGGACGGCGACGGGGCGGCTAAGTTCGTCCGATCCGAATTTGCAGAATATCCCGATTCGCACCGAGCTGGGGCGGCAGATTCGCGCGGCGTTTGTGGCCGAACCGGGGAAGATTTTGCTGGCGGCGGATTACTCGCAGATCGAGTTGCGGGTGATGGCGCATCTTTCGCGGGACGCCGTGCTTCTGGAGGCGTTCCGGAACGGCGAAGATATTCACGCGCGGACGGCGCAAGAAGTGTTTGGCGTGGGGCCGATGGCGCAAACGGCGGAGCATCGGAGAGCGTCGAAAGCGATCAACTACGGAATCATTTACGGGCTTTCGCCATTTGGATTGGCGCAGCAACTGGGAATACCGCAAAAAGAGGCGGCGCAATTTATCAGCGCTTATTTTTCGAGATATCGCGGAGTGAAGGAGTATTTGGATAACGTGCTGGTGGAAACGCGGAAGAGCGGGGTGGCGAAAACTTTGTTTGGGAGGATTCGGCCGATACCGGAGATTATTTCTCCTCAGGTGCAGCTGCGAAATTTTGCGGAACGAACGGCGCTAAATTCTCCATTGCAGGGGACGGCGGCGGATTTGATCAAGCTGGCGATGATTACGATTGACCGAAGGCTGACGGCGGAGAAGTTTGAAGCGAAAATGATTTTGCAGGTACATGATGAATTGCTGTTTGAGGCGCCGGCGGATGAGCGCGAGGAGTTGGAGAAATTAGTACAGCACGAAATGGAGCACGTGTATGAATTGGCGGTGCCGCTGGTGGTGGAGATTGGGGTTGGATCAAACTGGCGGGACATGGACTAAGTCTCCTCGACGTCGTCTTGTAAGTTCATAAATCGCTTGTAATAAAAGACTTAAATAGACGCTACATTTAGCGACGGGTTGGGTTAAATTTAGACGTGGCATTGCGAATGCTACCCTGCAGCCCTGCAGGCAGCCCTTTTTGGCGTCGCATTAATCCAACTTAAGCCTCTATCGAATCTTGGTTTTTGAGCACAATTTTGGTTGTTGATTTGACTTGCTCGAGTGAGAACCCACCCCTCCGGTAAGGACATCTGATGCGACGTGTAAATGTGCTTTTTGTGGCTGCAGGTATGCTTGCGTTCTTAGGCGGTTGCGGGGGCGGTAGCTCGACGACTCAGCAAACCATCATGATTTTCGTGACACCGATGACGATGAGCGTCGCGGTTGGTAAGACGCTGCAGTTTACGGACACGGTCACGGGATCGTCGAATATGGCGGTAACGTGGACGGTGGCCGGCGGAAGCGGGAATGGAACGATAACGGCGACTGGACTTTATACGGCTCCAGCTACGGTTCCGAATCCAGCGATGGTTACGGTGACGGCAACATCGCAAGCGGATCCGACGAAGTCCGCATCGGGAATTGTGACGGTGGCGACGACGACGTCGGCGGTGTCTGTGACGGTGAGCCCGGCGGCTCCGAATGTGGCAACTTTTGGGACGCAGCAGTTCACGGTGAGTGTAACTGGGACGTCGAATACGGCGGTAACGTGGGAGGTGAACGGAATTACCGGTGGCAATCGGAGCGTTGGATTTATCTCGAGCGCTGGACTTTACGTCGCCCCGGGGGGCGTACCTACGAAATCGGATGGGCAGGGCGGAACGACGACAACAACTCTTGCGGTGATGGCGATATCCCAGGCAGATACGAACGCATCGGGAACGGCCGCGGTAAAATTGATTCCGGCAAATCAGAATGCGCAAGCTGGAGCCATCCTTTTGGGTGCATCGGGCGGCAATGCCAATGATTTTTCCGGTAACAAATGTTGCAGCGGCACGCTGGGATCGCTGGTCACGCGAGGCGGCTCAAATTTTGTTTTGAGCAACAACCACGTATTGGCGAGGAGCGACGCGGGCGTTGCAGGGGAGGCGATTATTAACCCCGGACTGGCGGATATTAATTGTGACAAGACACAAGGCACGACGGTGGCAAACCTGACGCAATTTGTGAATTTGGAAAACGAAATACTGTCCACAACGCCGGCGAACAATATTGACGCAGCCATCGCACAGGTGGTGGCGGGGAAAGTGGATACGAGCGGAAACATCTTCTTTTTGGGCGCAACGGCGGATGGGAATGGAGTGCCAGTGCCGGCCGCGCCGCACGCCGGGGCGGGAGTGGCGCCGTCGGTGGGGATGGCGGTGGCAAAGAGCGGACGGGCGACGGGGCTGACGTGCTCCAGCGTGGGAGCGACGAATATTATTACCAGTGTGGATTACAACACCAAGTGTGACGGAACAGGAACCGCGTTTACCGTGCCGTATGCGGGATTGGTGAGCGTGACGGGCGGAAGCTTTAGCGCGGAGGGTGATTCTGGTTCGTTGATTGTTTCGCAGACGACGGCCGATCCGGTGGCGTTGTTGTTTGCGGGATCGGACACGGACACGGTGGGGAATCCAGTGTCTCCAGTGTTGGATTCCTTCGCGAGCGGCAGCAACGCGCTGACGTTTGTGGGCGGCGGAACACACGCGGTGATCGGCTGCTCGTTGCCGAATGCGCCGCAATCGGCGGCTACGACGCTGCAGTCGGCAACGTTATCAACAGACACGTTGCAAAAGGCGACCACGGTGCGCGATGCCCATGTGACGGACTTGATGGCGCATCCCGAAGTGCAGGCGGTAGGAGTTGGGGCGAGTTTGGATAATGCGAGCGACCCAGCGATTTTGTTTTTCGTAACGCGCGGCATGTCTCACACAGATATTCCGGCGCAAGTAGGTGGAGTGCGGACGCGAATTGTGGAAGGGGATGTGTTCACGCAACGAGGAGCGTTGTCCGCGGAGCAAAGCTCGGCCCTCGAGCAAACGATGGCTCCGGCACAGGCGATGTATGCGATTTCCGATGCGGAATTTCAGCGCGCACAGACGGTGCATGCGGCACATGCCAGTGAGTTGATCAAACAGCCAGGAATTCAAGGCGTGGGGATTACGTCCAGCGCCGATTCCGCTGGCGAGGCTGCGCTGATGATATTCGTAACGCGGGGCGTGGCGCACGATCCGATACCAGCGGTTATCGATGGAGTGCGGACGAGAGTGCGGGAAACGAACCGATTCCGCGCGGGAAACTGGGGCAAAGAGCCGCAACATGCGTGCGTGGTTCCGCCGACAAAAAATACGAAAGTTGCCACGAGGCATTCAGCGGCGGCAAAGCCTTGAAACGGCGGAGATAAGCGAAGCAGTTAATTCTGCATTATAAGAGTGCCGTAATCACCCGCGTGCAGCGTCCATGAAATTGCGCGTAGGGTGGCGTACGGGCCACGCATGCTCTCAAATCCTTCCAGGGGCGGCTAACGGACGGAAAATATCGCAGCGATTGTGCTAGGCTTTGTGGGCCGGATATTTCCGAAAAGAGAGCCGCAGATGGCACACTCACCGCAATTCTTGAAAATCGTACAAGACGCCAAAAAGAGTGTGAAAGAAACAAATGTTGCGGACGTGAAGCGCCGCATGGACGCGGGTGAAAAATTCGTGCTGGTGGATGTGCGCGAAGACAATGAATGGGCCAACGGACACATTACTGGGGCCATGCATATGGGCAAAGGCGTGATCGAGCGGGATATCGAGCAGAAAATCCCGGATCAAAGCACGAAAGTGATTCTGTATTGCGGCGGCGGTTTTCGGTCTGCACTGGCGGCCGACAATTTGCAGAAAATGGGCTACGACAACGTGGAATCGATGGACGGCGGCTGGAAAGGCTGGGCTACAGCGGGGTTGCCGACATCGAAGGACTGAGTTAGCCGCGGGTAGGACCACAAATGTGCGATGCAAATTAGTGCGAATTTTTTGTATGCGATAAGACTAAGTTAGAGTATTTTTGAACGGTACTATTTTAGGACGAGAAGTTTGCACAGAAGATGTTCTTTGTAAGAAACAAACGTTAAGAAATTTTGAAGAAAATTCGCGGAACAGTTGCATTCGCGAAAGTTTTGTTGGAAACTAGCGCGTCAATCGCGACCCGGGCTTACACTTCCCGGTCAGGATATGTGAACGCTCAGGTTGCCTCTTCCTCTTAGCGCTCGCTGCCAAAGTGCAACGACAAATGGCGCAGATTTTTCACCGCAACACGAACTTCATCGCCCGAGTGAGCCTGATTTTAGGAATTCTTTTGGCTGGTCTCGCATTAAGCGGCCTTTTGGGAGCGGTGCGGTCACCTTTTTACACCAATCAAAACATAACTCGCGATCAACCCATTCAATTTAGCCACAAACACCATGCAGGCGATGACGGAATCGACTGCCGGTTTTGCCATGTGGGCGTGGAAACGTCGGCAACGGCGGGACTTCCTCCGACCAAGACCTGCATGAACTGCCATTCAGTGCTGTTTAACAGTTCCAGCTACCTGGAACCGGTGCGGGCCAGCTATCGCGAGGACAAATCCATCGAGTGGGTGCGAGTACACCGGCTGCCGGATTTCGTGTATTTCAATCACAGCATCCACGTGGCAAAGGGTGTGGGTTGCTCCACGTGCCATGGGCAGGTCAACCAGATGCCTCTGGTTTTCCAGGCGTCTACGCTGCAGATGCAGTGGTGCCTGGACTGCCATCGGAATCCCGAGGCGGTTTTGCGGCCCCACGATCAAGTTTTCAACATGGACTGGAAAGCGCCAGCAAATCAGGCGGAATTGGGCCACCAACTGGCGATGACCAACAAGATTCGGACGACGGCCGAGCTGACCAGCTGCTCGACGTGTCATCGTTAGAGACGGTATGAGCGAGAACGAACACTTCGACAATCCTTTGCAGCAGTATCGCGCACACGACCATGCACATGAGCATGATCACGCTCATAACGGGCAGCATGCTCACAAGCAGGAAGAAGAGCCGCCGGAAGATCCGACGCTGCGTGAATATC
The DNA here is from genome assembly GCA_036495905.1 of Candidatus Acidiferrum sp. Lineage (GTDB taxonomy): Bacteria > Acidobacteriota > Terriglobia > Acidiferrales > UBA7541 > Acidiferrum. The sequence goes on along the minus strand of DASXMB010000035.1, from coordinate 11,497 downwards.
CGCTGGATTTAGCGGCAGTGCGCCAGAAGCTGCAAACCAAGACCGGCAAGCAATATTGGCGAACCATTGAAGAATTAGCGGATGATCCGCATTTTGAGAACTTTTTGCACCGGGAATTTCCGCGGCAGGCTTCGCAATGGGACGATTCGGTGGACCGGCGCGACTTTTTGAAGCTGATGGCGGCTTCGCTGGCCCTGGCCGGGCTTTCCGGATGCGGGTTGAACCAAGAGCGGACCAACATTATCCCTTACGTGAAGCAGCCAGAAGGCATAGTGCTGGGCAGGCCGCTGTTTTTTGCGACAGTGATGCCTTTCGGCGGGGACGCGCTGGGATTGCTGGTGGAAAGCCACGAAGGGCGCCCGACGAAGATCGAAGGGAATCCCGACCACCCGTCCAGTTTGGGGGCTACGGATGCCTTTGCGCAGGCTTCGGTGCTCAATTTGTACGACCCGGACCGGGCGCAAACTCCGACCTTTGTGGGCGAGATTCGCACCTGGGAGCAGTTTGTAGCGGCCGCGCAGGCCATGGGCGCAGCGGCCAAGATTGACGGCTCTGGCGGATTCCGGATTTTGACGGGAATAGTGACATCGCCGATCGTTGCAGACCAGGTTCAGGCGTTGCTGAAGCTGAATCCTAAGGCGAAATGGCACCAGTGGGAGCCGGCAGTTGCGGATGGCACGCGCGAAGGCGCGAAAATGGCTTTCGGGCGCTACCTGAATACGGTCTATCACGTTGATAAAGCGGATGTTATTCTCTCGCTGGATGCGGATTTTCTGAGCAATGGACCGGGGCACGTACGGTACATGAAGGAGTTCTACCGGCGGCGCAAGCTGGATCCCATGGCTGACCGGGACGGCGGCGAGGAAATGAATCGCCTATATGTCGTCGAGCCGACACCGTCGGTGACTGGCGCCAGCGCCGACCACCGCTTGCCTCTGAAGGCTGCCGATGTGGGGCAATTTGCCCGCGCACTGGCCGGGAAACTGGGATTGGGCGGCAGCGGAACGATTTCGCCCGCGGCGGAAAAATGGCTGAACGCGGCGGTTGGCGATTTGCAGAAGCATCGCGGCAGCTCGCTGGTGGTGGCTGGCGAACATCAGCCCGCGGAAGTGCACGCCTTGGCTCAGGCGATCAATGCGGCGCTGGGCAATGTGGGCAAGACGCTGAATTATACGGAGCCGGTGGAAGCGAATCCGGTGAATCACCTGGAATCGCTGCGCGAACTTTGCGCGGACATGGACGCTGGAAGAGTGGATACGCTGGTGATTATCGGCGGGAATCCGGTGTATGACGCTCCGCACGATTTCGACTTTCTTTCAAAATTGAAGAAAGTGAGCAACACGGTGCGGCTGGGCACGCATTTCGACGAGACTTCGGAACATTGCAAGTGGAACATCGGCGAATCGCATTTTCTCGAGGCGTGGGGAGATGCTCGAGCGTTTGACGGCACGGTAAGCGTGATTCAGCCTCTGATTGCGCCGCTTTATCACACGCATTCCGCTTACGAAGTCCTGGCGGCGTTCGGCGATAAGCCGGATGTGACCGGGTACGACGCGGTTCGGGCGAGGTTGCAAGCGGGAAATTCTGGCGCGGATTTTGAAAAGTTTTGGCGGAAGACGCTGAATGACGGGTTGGTGGCTAACTCCGCATTTGCGCCACTGAGCGGCGTGGCGGCGAAATTCAGCGCGGGAAGCTTGCCGGAATTGAAGCCAGCCGGAACGGACGAACTGGAGTTTATCTTCCGGCCAGATCCTTCGACCTACGATGGGCGGTTTGCGAATAACGGCTGGCTGCAGGAGTTGCCGAAGCCGGTCACGAAATTGACGTGGGACAATGCGGCGCTGGTGAGTCCCGCGACGGCGCAAAAACTGGCATTGGGCCACACGGTGGCGGCGCGCGGCGGCGAGCACGGACAGATTATTTCAGCGGTGATCGACATTGCGCTTTCCGGCAGCAAGGTGACGGCAGCGGCATGGATTTTGCCCGGCCAGGCGGACGGCGTGGTGGTTTTGCCGCTCGGTTATGGGCGGCAAAAGGCTGGCTATACCGGTACAAACAAAGGATTTAACGCGTACGCGGTGCGAGTGTCGAGCGCTCTTTGGACCGCGTCTGGCGGCACGATCACGAAGACGTCGCAGGAATACCCGCTGGCCTGCACGCAATATCACTTCAACATGGAAGGCCGGAAGATTTTGAGCACCGGCACGTTGGAAGAATACAAGAAGAATCCAGCGTTTGCGCGGGAAGGCGACGAACAGCCGCCGAAGAGCGAGACGCTGTACAAGGAATTCGCGTATCCAGGCTACGCCTGGGGCATGGCCATCGATCTGAACAGCTGCAATGGCTGCAACGCCTGCGTGGTGGCGTGCGTGGCGGAAAATAATATCGCGGTGGTGGGCAAAGATCAGGTGATGCGCGGCCGAGAGATGCACTGGATTCGCATCGACCGGTATTACAAAGCGGAAACTCCGACGAACGATCCGAGCACGGATGCAGGGGATGCGCTGGCGAATCCGGAAACGTTCTTTCAGCCGGTGCCATGCCAGCAGTGCGAAAACGCGCCATGCGAGCAGGTTTGTCCGGTGGGCGCCACGGTGCACAGCGCCGAAGGTTTGAACGATATGGTGTACAACCGCTGCCTGGGCACGCGGTATTGCTCGAACAATTGCCCTTACAAAGTCCGCCGCTTCAACTTTTTGCGATTCCAGGATTGGGAAACGCCGCAGTTTAAGTTGCAGCGCAATCCAGAAGTGTCGGTGCGCAGCCGCGGTGTGATGGAAAAGTGCACGTACTGCGTGCAGCGGATTAATAATGCGCGGATCGAGTCTGAAAAACAGAACCGATCGATCATTGACGGCGAAATCGTGACGGCGTGCGAAGCGGCTTGCCCTTCGGAAGCGATCGTTTTCGGCAACGCGAACGACCCTAATAGCCGCGTTTCAAAATTGAAGGCGCAACAGCGCAATTATTCGATCCTGGGCGAGCTGAACACGCGGCCGCGCACCACCTACTTGGCTGCGGTGCGCAATCCCAACAGTGAATTGGAGCGGGCATGAGCGTCGCGCCGCCGCCAGTGAATTCTCCTGAAATTGAGCGCCTGCCCCAGGTACTTAAGCCGGGGCACACCTACGATTCGGTAACCGACCAAATCAGCTCGATTGTTTTGACCCGGCCAACGTCGATGGGCTGGTATGCGGGATTCGCGGTGGCGTTTTCTTTTGTGATGATTTTGTTTTTCACCATTGCCTACCTGGTTTTGAAAGGCGTCGGAATCTGGGGAATCAACATCCCAATCGGCTGGGGATTCGCGATCGTCAATTTCGTTTGGTGGATCGGTATCGGCCACGCGGGCACGCTGATTTCGGCAATTTTGTTTTTGCTGAATCAAAAGTGGCGCACGTCGATTAACCGGTTTGCCGAAGCGATGACGCTGTTCGCGGTTATGTGCGCGGGATTGTTTCCGCTGCTGCACACTGGGCGTCCGTGGTTTGCGTACTGGATGTTCCCATATCCCAGCACCATGAATATTTGGCCGCAATTTCGCAGTCCGCTCATTTGGGACGTTTTTGCGGTGTCCACATACTTTACGGTGTCGTTGCTGTTCTGGTTTGTAGGACTGATTCCGGACTTGGCGACGTTGCGTGACCGCGCGACGAAAAAGCCGCTGCAGATTATTTTCGGGATGCTGGCGCTCGGCTGGCGCGGCTCGGCGAAACACTGGCAGCGGTATCAGTCCGCTTACATGCTGCTGGCGGGATTGGCGACGCCGCTGGTGCTTTCCGTACACACCGTGGTGAGCTTCGATTTCGCGGTGGCCATTGTTCCAGGATGGCATACGACCATTTTCCCGCCGTACTTCGTGGCCGGCGCGATTTATTCCGGCTTCGCAATGGTGCTGACCATCGCGATTCCGCTGCGCAAGTATTATCAGTTGGAAGATTTCATCACCATGCGTCACTTAGAGAACATGGCCAAGGTGATGCTGGGCACCGGATTAATCGTGGCGTATGGCTACTTTTTTGAATACTTCATGGCCATTTACAGCGGGCAGCGCTACGACGTGTTCCTGGTGCAGCAGCGTTTTCACGGACCGTACAATTATTATTACTTCGCGCTGATTCTCTGTAATATTTTGACGCCGCAATTGTTGTGGATCCGGAAAGTCCGGACCAATGTAATGATTTTGTTTTTGATGTCGCTGGTGATCAATACCGGAATGTGGCTGGAGCGTTTCGTAATCGTGGTGATCAGCTTGTCTCGCGATTTCGATCCTTCGGCCTGGGGGCGCTATTCGCCAACATTCTGGGATTGGACCACGTTCACCGGAACGCTGGGGCTATTTACGATGCTGTTGTACTTGTTTGTGCGCGCTTTGCCGGCCATTTCGATTGCGGAAATGCGAGAACTGGTGGCGCACTCGTCTGAGGAACACAAGTGAACGAACACCGGTCACAAATCTTCGGTGTGCTTGGGGAGTTTGAAACTCCCAAACAGCTCATTCGGGCCGCGGCAAAAACGCGTGACGCGGGCTATCGCGAGATCAACGCTTACACGCCGTTTCCCGTGGAAGGCTTGTCGGAAGCGCTGGGGCTGAAGAAGTCGGCGGTGCCGCTGCTGACGCTTATCGGTGGATTACTGGGCGGATTGACCGGGTTCGGATTTCAGTATTGGTCGGCAGTGATCAGCTATCCGATCAATGTTGGCGGACGTTCTTTGAACAGCTGGCCCGCGTTTATTCCAGTTACCTTTGAATTGACGGTGCTGGGAGCGTCGCTGTTCGCGGTGTTTGGCATGCTGGCGCTGAATAAGCTGCCGGAGCCATATCATCCATTGTTTAACGTGGAACGATTCCGACAGCATGCGTCGAATGATCGATTTTTCCTGTGCATCGAAGCCAGCGACCCGAAATTCAGCGCGGCGGATGCGGCACGTTTTCTCAAGGATCTGGACGCGCAGAACATCACGGAGGTGGAAGATTGATTGACACCTCCATCCGGATACGTTGGCCGCGAACATTTTCGGGTCTCTGCGCGGTAGCGGTGCTACTGGTAGGAGCGGGCTGCCGGCAAGACATGGCGGATCAGCCCAAGGCGAAACCCCTGGCTCCGTCAGACTTTTTTGCGGATGGCCGGTCCGAACGTCCGCTAATCGAAAATACCGTGGCGCGTGGATCGCTGGAGAATGATGCGTTGAATGTGCCGCCAGATTCCGATGCGTTTCCGCTACCCGTGAATCAAGAACTTTTGGAACGCGGCGAAGAGCGCTACAAGATTTTCTGCACGCCGTGTCATGGATTGCAGGGCGATGGCCAGGGCATGGTGGTGATACGCGGAATGAAACATCCGCCGAGTTATCACCAGGACCGTTTGCGGCAAGCGCCTAATGGCCACTTTTACGACGTAATCAGCAACGGATTCGGGCAGATGGCCGACTATTCGATGCAGATTCCGCCGAGCGATCGCTGGGCCATCATCGCTTACATCCGCGCGCTGCAACTGAGCCGAAATGCGAAGGCTGCGGACCTGCCGCCCGATGTGCGCCAGAAATTGATGAATCCTGCGTCGGAAGCCAAGCCAGAGCCGGAAAAACCGGGAGGAACGAAGGAATGACCGCGCAGGATTATAAAGCGCCGGAGAGCGTCGGCCGCCTGCAGCAAAGGTCTCTGGTCGCGGCGATAGTCGGTATCGTGCTTTGCGTGGTGGGAGCGATTCATTCGCCGGCGCAATTTTTCCATTCGTATTTATTTGCCTTTCTGCTGATTTTGGGCGCTTCCCTGGGTTCGCTGGGGCTTTTGATGCTGCATCATCTGACCAGCGGACACTGGGGCATCATGATTCGCCGGGTGCTGGAAGCGGCGACGCGGACGCTGGTGCTGGTGGCGATTTTGTTTATTCCGATCGTTGTCGGGATGAAATATATCTATGGCGCGTGGTTGAACGCGCCCGCTTCCGGAGAAAGTTCGATACAGGGTTTTCAGAAGAGCTATCTGACGGAACAAGGTTTTATTTTGCGGGCGATTGTGTATTTCGCGGTGTGGCTCACCCTGGTATTTCTGCTGAATAAATGGTCCAGGCAGCAGGATGTGGATCAAGAGAACCGGCTGCTGCGTCGCAGACTGAAGTTGCTGAGCGGCCCGGGGATTGTGCTGTACGTATTTGGACTGGGATTCGCGTCGATTGACTGGGCGATGTCGCTTTCTCCGCATTGGTTCTCGACGATTTACGGTTTCATTTTTGTCGCCGGGCAGTTGATCACCGCGATGGGCCTCGCGATTATTATCCTGGCGATGCTTTCGCGGACCGAGCCGATTGCCGACGTGGTAAAGCCCAAGATTTTTGGCGATCTGGGTGGCCTGCTGCTGGCCTTTCTAATGTTGTGGGCCTACTTCAGCTTTTCGCAGCTATTGATCATCTGGTCTGGCAACCAGCCTGACGAGATTCCATTCTTCGAAAAGCGGCTGCATGGGCAGTTCGCTTATGTTTCCGTTTTTATTTTGATTTTCCATTTCTTTGTGCCGTTCTTTCTTTTGCTTTCGCGCGATATCAAACGAAACTACAGGCAGCTTCCCAAGGTTGCGATGTGGCTGATTTTCATGCGCATAGTGGACCTCTACTGGTACACCCGGCCGGAATTTAGTTTGAACGGAGTTCCTATCACCAGCGCGATTCCGAATATATCCGATTTCGGAGCGGTGCTGGCACTTGGCGGTTTGTGGCTGCATGTGTTTGCGGGACAATTGAAGCGCATGCCGCTTTTGCCGCTGGGCGAGCCGAAGCTTGCGGAGGTTGTGGCGCACGATGAGCACTGAGTTTCACAACACGGGGCATGGCGCAGGTCGCGATTCTGGCCGCGAACCAGTCCATGACGATATTCGCTTTGAAACGGAAGACGTCAAGGCGACCAAGATTTACGGCTACCTGATAGCCTTGGCGATTGCGGTGGTTTTGTCTTACGTGATTTGCGTTTACGTTCTTCGCGTGACCACCCGCATGGCCGAGCAATCCGATACTGCGCCTCCTGCCGTGCGCGAACAGATGGGCGCGGAGTATCGCGCGATGCCGCCGGAGCCGCGATTGCAAGGCGTACCGGGTCACGAACAAGATCCGCAGTACGACATGCGCAAAAAAGTGGAAGACGATACCGCAGCCAACGAACAGACCACCTGGATCGACCAAAACGCGGGTATCGCACAGATTTCCGTGAAAGACGCGATGCGGATTATCGCCGAGAAAAAGGCTTTGCCGGGCGCAAGTGCACCTCCGGCAGAAAAGAAAAAGTAAGGGCTATGAACTGGTATCGCTTCATCGCAGGTTTCGCCGGAATGCTCGCACTATCGCTGATGGCGAACGCGCAGACTACCCAAGGCGGTGTGGGGGCGTCGTCGAATGGTCTTCCACCAGCGCTGCTGAATGTGGGCTTTGAACCGCCGCTGAACGGGCAGATTCCCCCGGAGCTGGTGTTTCGAGACGAAACTGGCCAGACGGTGCGTCTGCAGGATTATCTGGGCAAGAAGCCGGTGGTGCTGGTGCTGGTGTATTACGGCTGCCCAATGCTCTGCAATCAAGTGGAGCAAGGCGTCGTCGGCTCCTTGAAAATGCTTTCGTTCAATCCCGGGCGAGATTACGAAGTGGTTTTTGTCAGCTTCGATTCTCGGGAAACCCCGGACATGGCCGCGCAGAAGAAACAATCCGCGATGTCTCATTACGGCCGGCCAGAGACAGCCGCGGGCTGGCATTTCCTTACGGGATCGCAAGAGTCAATCGACGCGATTACCAAGGCCGCGAATTTTCGCTACTCGTTTGATACCAAAAGAAATCTCTTCGCGCATGCCAGCGGAATCATGCTGCTGACACCGGACGGACGAATCTCGCGGTATTTTTATGGCGTGGAGTATCCGTCGCGCGATATGCGACTGGGTCTGGTGGATGCCTCGGTGGGTAAAATCGGCACGCCTATCGATCATTTGCTGCTCTATTGCTTTCAATACGATCCATCGACGGCGCGTTACAGCATGACGGTTTTGAAAATTATCCGGCTGGGCGGGATTTTAACGATTCTGGCCTTCGTCGGCGCGGTGATTATCTTCCGCCGCCGCGATCGTCAGCGAACGAATTCACATCCACCGATTCATGGTGGTTCACAGCAAGGAGCACATTAGACCCGTGCAGTCGCAACTGCCATTGTACCCGGAGCAAGCGTCGAACTTCGCGCCGCACGTGGACGCCTTGATGGCGTACATCACTGCTGTGTGCCTGTTTTTTGCTGTCGCCATAACCGTGGCGGTCGTTTATTTCTTTTTCAAATTCCGCCGCAAGCATGAAGGCGAAGTTGGCGTCGGCATCCACGGGGACATGCGGATAGAAGCTTTGTGGATCATTATCCCGTCGCTGCTGGCGCTCACCATGTTCGCGTGGGGCGCAGTGGTATATGTCGACTTCCGCCGGGCGCCGCTGGACACGCTGGATATCTATGTTGTCGGCAAGCAGTGGATGTGGAAAATCCAGCAACCCAATGGACTGAAAGAAATTAACGAGCTGCACGTTCCAGTGGGCAGGAACGTCAAGCTGATAATGGCGAGCGAAGATGTAATTCACGATTTTTCCGTGCCGGCATTTCGCGTGAAGATGGACGTGGTCCCCGGTCATTACAACACGCTGTGGTTCCGGCCCACGAAGCCGGGCACCTACCACTTTTTCTGCTCGCAATACTGCGGCACCAACCACGCACTGATGGGCGGCACGGTGACGGTGATGGACGCCACGGACTACGCGGCGTGGCTGGCGAACTCTTCCAGCGGAGATAATTCGGTTGTGGCCGGCGAGCAGCTATTTAATGACAAGGCTTGTTCGACGTGCCACGTAAGCGATGGCAGCGGTCGCGGCCCATCCATGAACGGTTTGTATCTAAGCAAGGTCAGGTTGGCGGACGGCTCAACGGTGATGGCTGACGACGGCTATCTGCGCGAATCCATCCTGAGTCCGAACGCCAAGATTACGGCGGGCTATCAACCCGTGATGCCCACGTATCAGGGTCAACTGACGGAAGAGCAGATCCTGATATTGACCTCTTATGTGAAGTCTTTGCAGTCGCTGCCGGCTCCCGTAAAGGGTAAGGGAACCGCGGCGGCGACGGGGAAGAAATAGTTATGAGTTCAAGACCACTTGTTGCCGATGAATTGCCGCGTACTCATTATTTGAACGCCACCTACGGAATACGTTCGTGGCTGCTGACTACCGATCACAAGCGTATCGCCTGGCTCTATCTCGCGTCCGTAACCTTCTTCTTCTTCGTTGGCGGCATATTTGCTTCGATGATTCGTATTCACCTGCTGACCCCGAATGGTTATTTGGTGACGCCGGAAACCTACAACAAGCTTTTCACCATGCATGGCGTGGCCATGATCTTCTTTTTCCTGATTCCGTCGATTCCGGCGGTACTCGGAAATTTTCTCATTCCGATGATGATCGGAGCCAAGGATCTGGCCTTTCCGAAGATCAATCTGATGAGCTGGTACATCTATTTGATCGGCGGAAGCTTCGTTTTGTACTCCTTTTCGACCGGCGGACTGGATACCGGCTGGACCTTTTACACGCCGCTCAGCAGCGTGTATTCAAATTCAGCGGTAACTCCCGCGGTCATCGGGATTTTCATCAACGGGTTTTCGTCGATTCTCACCGGACTGAATTTTATCGTAACGATTCACACCATGCGGGCGCCTGGAATGACCTGGTTCCGGCTGCCGCTTTTTGTTTGGGCGCATTATGCCACCAGCATGATCTTCATTCTGGGCACTCCGGTAATCGCTATCACCTTGTTGCTGGCTGGCCTCGAGCGAATGTTTCACCTGGGGTTCTTTAATCCCGCGCTCGGCGGCGATCCCATTCTCTTCCAGCACCTGTTCTGGTTTTATTCGCACCCTGCGGTTTACATCATGATCCTGCCGGCCATGGGTGTAATCAGTGAAGTGATCCCGACCTTCGCGCGCAAAGTGATTTTCGGCTACACGTTCATCGCGGGCTCCAGCATCGCCATCGCGATTATCGGATTCTTCGTTTGGGCGCATCACATGTTTCTGACCGGCGAATCCGCTTACGCCGCGCTGACCTTCTCGTTGCTCAGCTTCCTTGTAGCGATTCCTTCGGCGGTCAAAGTGTTCAACTGGACCGCAACTCTATATAAGGGATCGATTTCCTACGACACCCCAATGCTATACGCCTTGGGCTTCATCGGACTATTCCTCATTGGCGGACTCACCGGACTCTTTTTGGCGTGCCTCGGCCTAGATATCCACCTCCACGACACTTATTTCGTCGTGGCGCACTTCCACTACATTATGGTCGGCGGCGCCGTGATGGGTTACATGGCCGGCCTGCATTTCTGGTGGCCCAAAATTACCGGCCGAATGTATCCGGAATTTTTGGCCCGCATCGCGGCGGGAATTTTGTTCATCGGCTTCAACCTTACATTTTTCCCGCAATTCATTCTGGGCTACCTCGGCATGCCTCGCCGCTATCACAGCTATCCTCCAGAATTTCAGGTGTTTAACGTGATGTCGACCGCAGGCGCCTCGATTCTAGCTCTCGGCTACTTGCTGCCGATGTGCTATCTAGTGTGGTCGATACGCTATGGGAAAGTGGCGGGGCGCAACCCCTGGCCCGCTACCGGCCTCGAGTGGCAGACCGACTCGCCTCCGCTTACGGAAAATTTTGACGTAACTCCCGAAGTTACCTGGGAGCCGTACGACTTCGATAATCGGCCGGATCTTGGACTCACCGTGAAAGGCACGCCTCGTTTGGCGCCCGCTCACGGCGACGATTAACGATTAAGCGATTTTTGATACGACACGGTCGCCAAGCGGCCGATAGAGGAGCGCCGAGTGCATCGCACCGGAGAGCTGTTCGGACAATTTAAAACTATGCAGCAGCAGCGCGAAACTGCTGCTCTCGGCATGTGGGTCTTTCTGGTCACCGAAGTATTGTTCTTCGGCGGCATGTTCATGACCTATACGCTGAACCGGTCGACCTACCCGGATGTATTTGGCGAGGCCAGCAGGTCGATCAATCTGACCCTGGGCGCCATCAATACCGTGGTGCTGATCGGCAGCAGTTTCACCATGGCCATGGCGGTGTGGGGTTCGCAAGTCGGTAAAAGGAAGCTGACCACCTTTTCGCTTATTTCGACTTTGCTTCTTGGCTCCGTGTTTTTGGGCATCAAGGCCGTTGAATATCACGAAAAATTTGTTGAACACCATGTCCCCGGATTTCATTTCAATTTTGAACCCGGCGCAAGCGTCGCGACAAATGCCCATGCGCAACTTTTCTTTTCACTTTATTTTGCGATGACCGGGCTGCACGCGCTGCACATGATCGTCGGCGCGGGCTTGCTGATTTGGCTGATCCGGCAATCGATTCGCGGTCGTTTCACGCCGGAATACAACACGCCGGTCGAATTGATCGGGCTGTACTGGCACTTCGTCGATATCGTTTGGATTTTCCTG
>DASXMB010000034.1:0-153654 GCA_036495905.1 Candidatus Acidiferrum sp. | reverse complement strand
CAACTTCGACAGCAACTTCGACAGCAACTTCGACCGCAACTTCAACTGTGGCCGCCCTCAAGGGACGGCCGCTACAACGGCGGTTAATGGGAACAGTCGGGACTTAGGAAGATGCGGCGTTACGAGTGGCCGGTACCGGGGCTTTGGGCGCGAGCCAGCGGAAGAGGGTGGTGGCGGCTAGTGCGGCGAGGAGTTGGGCGGCGACGAAAGCTGGGGCGTCGATGGGACGGATGCCGGCGAAAGTGTCGCTGATGGAGCGGGCGATGGTTACGGCAGGGTTGGCGAACGATGTGGAAGTAGTGAACCAGTAGGCGGCGACGATGTAGCTGGCGACGGCGAAGGGCACGGCGTTGGGACGCGAGCGCGCGCAACCCCAAATCACGGCGAGAAGTCCGAAGGTGGCGACGAACTCGCTGAGGAACTGGGACGAGCCGGCGCGGGCGTGGTGCGACAAGGTGATGGCGGGAAGTCCGAACATGAAGTGCGCGAGGAGAGTACCGCAAAGGCCGCCGCTAATTTGCGCGGTGATATAAGCGAGCAGGTCTCGGCGGGAGAGTCCACCTTCGACGGCATCGGCAAGCGAGACTGCGGGATTCAAGTGCGCGCCGGAAACTGGGCCAAAGGCGAGAATCAGGGCGACGAGCGCGGCGCCGGTGGCAATGGTGTTGGCCAAAAGCGCGAGAGCGATGTTTCCGCCGGAGAGGCGCTCCGCCATGATGCCGGAGCCGACTACGGCGGCGACAAGGAATGCGGTTCCCAGGAATTCGGCGACGACGCGACGAGGAAGAGTTGCGGTCATTGGCGGCCGATACGATCAATTTCGGTTTTGATGGCAAGAGCGTCGAGGCTGGCCAGCGGCAGGCAGAGAAAAAGATTGATGCGGCGGTCGAGCAGCATGAAGGCATCGCGGAAGGCGCGTTCGACGATTTCAGGAGTTCCGCTGACCGCGGCGGGATCGGGAACGCCCCAGTGAGCGGTCATCGGTTGGCCGGGCCAGACGGGGCAAACTTCTTTGGCGGCGTTATCGCAAACGGTGAAAACGAAATGCAGGTGAGGCGCGCCGGGTTTGGCGAACTCATCCCAATTTTTACTGCGTAAGCCATCGGTGGAGAGTTTGGCGGATTGCAGTTGCTGGAGCGCTTCCGGGCGGATGGTTCCGGTGGCATGGCTTCCGGCGCTGTAAGCGCGAAAAGTGGGATTACCTTTTCGATTGAGAATGGCTTCGGCCATGATGCTGCGGGCGGAATTGCCGGTGCAGAGGAAGAGGACGTTGTACTGGGTCATGAAGATTCTCCTGGAGTAGCTAACAGCAAATATTTTTCTTCTTGGCGCGATGGGCATCGGCGGCAAGTTCGGGGACATCGCGGAAACATTCTTTCAGGCATTTGATCAAGCTGTGATGAAAGGGAGATTTCGCGGCGGCGAGCTGGTAGTAGGCCCAAAGGCCTTGCTTACGTTTGACGATGAGGCTGGCTTTGAGCAGGTAGGCGAGATGGCGAGAGGCGGTCGGCTGCGGGACGCGAAGAACGCTGACGATATCGCAGACGCAAAGCTCGCCGTTGAGCAAAAGATGCAGGATGCGGAGACGAGTGAGGTCCGAGAAGGCGCGGAACATGACGTTGACAGCGGGTTTGCGCATATTCTATATTCGCCTAAGCGAATATAGTTGAGATCGGTTTGTGGCGCAAGGGGAGAAACGATGAATGAAACAACGAAGGTTACGCAGGCGGTGAAAGAAAAATACGGCGAGGCGGCGAAGAGGGCTGCGGCGGGCGAAGCGGCGTGTTGCGGGACGGCATCGTCTTCTGGCGCGGGGCCGTCGTCGAATTGTTGCGGCGGAGATCCGATTACCGGAAATCTTTATGAGGCGGGCGAGAGTGCGAGCGTGCCGCGCGAGGCGATGCTGGCTTCGCTGGGATGCGGGAATCCGACCGCGCTGGCGCAACTGAAGCCGGGCGAAGTGGTTCTGGATTTAGGGTCGGGCGGCGGAATTGATGTGTTGTTGTCGGCAAAACGAGTTAGCCCGGGCGGGAAAGCGTACGGACTGGATATGACCGAAGAAATGCTGAGCCTGGCGAGGGCGAATCAGAAAAAAGCGGGAGTAGAGAATGCGGAGTTTTTGAAAGGGGAGATCGAAAATATTCCGCTGGGGGAGAACTCGGTGGACGTGGTGATTTCAAATTGCGTGATCAATTTGTCGGCGGACAAGGATCGGGTGCTGGCGGAGGCGTTTCGCGTGCTGCGGCCGGGCTGGCGATTTGCGGTGTCTGACGTGGTGGTGAAGGGCGATGTGCCGGCGGAGATTCGGAAGAATATGGAGTTGTGGGTGGGCTGCGTGGCCGGGGCGCTGAAAGATACGGAGTATGTGGCGAAATTGCAGGCGGCGGGATTTGCGGAAGTGTCGATCGAGCCGACGCGGGTGTACAAGGTGGAAGATGCGCGACAGTTTTTGTCAGCAAAGGGGATTGATGCGGAGGCCATTGCGGACGAGGTGGAGGGGAAATTCTTCAGCGCGTTTATCCGGGCAAGGAAGGCAGGGCTAAGCTGAGCCGGGTGTGACGGGCTTTTCGTTGGCGAGGTGTTCGGTACATTTAGCGATTTCGTCGTCGATCTTTTTAATTTTCAGGGCGAGGGTCAGGTCGTAGGGGCTGTTTTCGTATTGTTCGAAGAGTGGGATACGTTGTTTCTTCAGGTCGTCGCGTTTCAATTTCCAATTCTTGGTGTCTAACATTTGGTCCTTTGTGAGGGGGTGTGTGGAGTATGCACGTGTTTGGGGATAGAGGATACGGAGAATGCGCGGTGGTGTTCGGCGGAAAAGGACGGTAGAGATTCGTTTTGAGTTTGGGCCGAAGAGGCTGGTTCGGGAGAATCGGCGTTCCCGAGGCGCTGCAAGGAAATCGTGCTGGGTCGTTCCAATGTCGAAGGGAATAGTAACTGGGCCGAGTGTTTGAGAAGGAATGAAGGTCGCTTTGTTGGCGATGTTAGTTGTTAATGGGAATGCAACGTTGGTCGGTGGATTGGCATCTGGGTGGGCAAGTACGGGGTTGTGACGAGGCTTGGTGTTCGGGAGGGGTTATGAAGCGCGCGATGGTGGTCGTGGTGGTGGGTTGGTGTGTTCTGGCGGGGCAAGTTTTGCTGGGGCAAGAAAAGTCTGGTGGGACTGCGAAAACGCGGCCAGCGGTTGCAGCATCGCCGGCGACTGACGCGGGGCAGGAGTCTAGTGGATCGCGCGGCGATCAGGTTGGCGCTGAGAAAAGTTCGCGGGCCGATGGAGCGGAATCGGCGGCGAAATTGCCGGTGCGGCGCGTGGTGCTGTACAAAAATGGTGTTGGATATTTTGAGCATTTGGGGCGAGTGCGGGGAAGTCAGGATGTGCACATCGATTTTACCAGCGGGCAGCTGAACGACGTTTTGAAGTCGCTGACCGTTTTGGATCTTTCCGGCGGGCGAATTACCGGAGTGGATTACAACTCGGAAGCGCCGCTGGCGCGGCGTTTGGGTACGTTGCGGCTGGCGTTAGGGGAGAGGCCGACGCAGGCGGAGTTTTTGTCGGCATTGCGCGGAGCGCGGATTGAAGTACGCAGCGGAACCGGCTCGCCGGTTACCGGCAAATTGCTGAGCGTGGAGCGGAAAACGCGAGCGGGCGGAGCGCCGGGCTGGACGACGGTGGAAACGGATGAAATTTCGCTGATTTCGGATGGCGGAGAAGTACGCAGCGTGGATTTGAATGCGTCGACCAGCGTGCGAATCGTGGATCACGATTTGAATGTGGAGGTGGGAAAATATTTGAGTTTGATTGCCGCGGCGCGCGAGCAGGATGTGCGCAGAATGACCATTTCGACGACAGGAACCGGCGAGCGTAATCTTTATGTGAGCTATATCAGCGAGGTGCCGATCTGGAAGACGACCTACCGGATTGTGCTGCCAACAAAGGCGGATAAAAAGCCGTTGTTGCAAGGCTGGGCGATTGTGGACAACACGGTGGGCGAAGACTGGAACGATGTGGAGTTGTCTTTGGTGGCGGGCGCGCCGCACTCGTTTATTCAGGAGTTGTCGGAACCATATTACGGGCGTAGGCCGGTGGTGCCGCTGCCGGAGAGTGTGCAGCTTTCTCCGCAGACGCACGCAGCGACCTTGCTGGGCGGGAACGGGCATTTAGGCGGAACGGTGACGGATCAGAGTGGGGCGACGGTCTCTGGAGCGGTGGTGCGGTTGATGGGGGAGAACGGAGCGGTGGTGGCGCAGGCGATGACTGATAGCAACGGGCAGTACTCGTTTCCTTCGACAAAACCGGGGAATTATGACGTGCAGGTGCAGCGCGATGGATTTAAGACCTATCGAGCCGCAGGCGTGAATCTTGCTACCGGTGAAAATCGGGTGGATTCACAGTTGGAGGTGGGCTCAACAAGTCAGACGGTAATGGTTGAGTCGTCGGGCGCGAATCAACTCCAGACTTTGGAGGCGACGATTGGCGGCGGGGCGGCGGGGAAAATGGCGGTGGCGAGAAGGCGGGGTGTCAACAGCAGTACTGGATTTGGTAATGGCGCTGGCGGAGGATTTGCTCCACCACCGCCACCGATGTCAATGTCGAACTTGGCTCCGGGAGTTTTGGAGAACTCGCTTGCGGGGATGCAGGCGGCGGCTAGCGGACAAGGGCTCGGAGATTTGTTTGAGTACAAATTAAAAGACAAGGTGACGCTGAAGAAAAATCAGTCTGCTTTGGTGCCGATCGCGCAGACGGAAATTGAGGCGGAAAGAATTTCGTTGTGGAGCCAGATGACCACGGGATCGGGACGTCCACTGCGCGGATTGTGGTTGAAGAATACCAGTGCGCTGACGCTAGATGGCGGAAGTTTTAGCGTGCTGGACAATGAAGTTTTCGCTGGCGAAGGTTTGACGGACGCTATTAAGCCGGGCGAGCGGCGGCTGGTGTCGTACGCGACGGACTTGGGTTTGCTGGTGGATGCGCGGCAAAACGATCAGCCGCAGCGCATCACTAAAGTAAAAATTGCCAAGGGCATACTGACGCAAGTGCGAGAATTGCGCGAGAACACTATCTACACCGTGCGCAATCAAGATACCAGCGCGCGGCAACTGGTGATCGAGCATCCGGTGCGAAGCGGCTGGGTGCTGAAGAGCGGAACGCCGGAAGAGCAAGCGCCGGGAGTGTACCGTTTCCGCTTGGAAGTGCCAGCGCAGGCTAGCGCGTCGCTGCCGGTGGATGAAGTACATCCGGAGATGACCACGTATCAGCTTTCCACCTTGAACGACGACCAGATTGGATTGTTTGTGCAGCAAAAAACTATTTCTGGGGAAATGGCGGAAGCGTTGAGGAAGATTACGGCGCAGAAGGAAGTGGTGGCGAACCTGCAGGCGGAGATGGAAAACGGGCAGGGAGATATCGACCGTATCGTGGACGACCAGGGAAGATTGCGGGAAAACATGAAAGCGTTGCGGGGCAGCGCGGAAGAAAAAGCGCTGCTGCAACGCTATACAAAACAACTGGATGAACAGGAAACGCAGTTGGATGGCTTGCGGAAGAAAATTCGAGAGACTGAGGCGCGGCGCGATAAAGAGAATGAGATTTTGCAGAAGATGATTGGGGATTTGCAGATTGAAGCGACGATGTAAGAAGTAAGAAGGTCAGCCACGAAAGAAGGCCGATCGCGAGAGCGGCGCGCTCGCGATCGGCATGCCGAGCTGAAGCCCGGCCTCTACAGGGTTAGCGCGGCGTAGGGTCATCGGTGGCCTTCGGTGGATGGCGCTGTCGGCGGCGCTGCGCTGGCCGCGGGCAAGGTGCCTACCACCTGGCCGTGCAGCGTGCCGGGGATCAGCGTGTCGCGCTCGAATTCACCAGTGCGGCTATTGGCGATGGTTACGCGATTGACTTCCAGGGTGCGGCCTACCGCGCGGTCGTAGTTGGCTTTGGCTTCGACGAGATCGGCTAGGGCGCGGAGCTCGGTGCCTTGGGCGGAGATCAAGTCGCGCTGGGTCAAGATGACGTTGTAAACGGTGGAAGCGCCGAGCTGATATTTCTTTTGTTCCGCATCGAAAGTTTCCTGCTGGAGTTTGCGAGCTTCGCTGGCGGCTTCGACGCGAGCGCGATCTTGCTGCAGCGCGATGTAGGTGTTACGGACGTCGAGCAGCGCGGCATTTTTCATTTGCTGGAGCTGAGTAGCGATTTGCCGCTCGGTGAGGATGGCTCGAATGTTGTCGGCCTGCGCAGTGCGATTGCGAATGGGAAGTTGCAGGTTCAGACCCGCCGAATAGCTGGGGAAATTATTGTGAAAAATCTGGCTCTGGGCGGTGGTGAATCCTTGCTGCTGGCTGCCGATCACCGGTGTGTTGGTGGTGGATTGAAAAACGGGCACACCGTTCACGGAGATGGGATTGCCATTGGCGTCGACAATAGGAACTCCGCTGCTGACGGTGGTGCCAGGACCGAGGATCGCGGAATTTCCGGCCAAGCCCTGACTGGAATATTGGGCGGTCAAAGAGAGAAGCGGAAGCAGAGCGTTTTTTGTGGCGCGAACTTCAACGTCTGCGTTCATAACGTTAATGGCTTGCTGCTGCAACTCGGGGCGTTTGGCGAAAGCTTCCCTGATGGCGTCTTCAAAGGAGGCGGCTTCGATAGTGGGCGGAACGGTGGGAAGTTCCGTGGGAATAATTTCCACGTTGATCATGTTGGGAGCAAGCGGGTCTTTGCTGATGGCGTTTTTGAGAACTTGTTCGTCCTGCAACTTAGTGGTTTGCGCGACAATTAAATTTTGTTTGTCGGTGGCGAGTTCGGATTCGGCGCGAGTGACGTCTAGGGGAGCCATGGTGCCGATTTCGAGTTGTTTTTTGTTGTCGTTATAAAGTTTTTCGGAAACGGTGGTGGCTTGCTGCTGGACTTTCACGTTTTCGCGGGCGAAGACGAGTTCCCAGTAAGCGGTGATTGCGCTGGTGACGGTGGTGATGGCTTGCTGAGCGAAAACGAAGTCGGCAAGTTTGCGGTTGTTTTGCGAGATCAAAATATTGCGGCGATTGGCGAAGAAGCCGAAACCGTTGAGTAATTGCTGAGACGCAGTGATCGTCAATGAGGACTGGATGGCGGGGTTGAAGAAGTTGACAGCGGAACTGGAGGACGAGCGAGTGTTGCTCCAGGCAGCGGTGACGGTAGTGCCGGAGGTGAAACCTTCTGTGTACTGAGCGTCGAAAATGGTGGAGTGCGATTCGAGTCCGCTAGCCGAAGCGGCGCCGGTTCCCGAGATAAATGGGTTGTTGATGGGCGTGGTGTTGGTGCTAACGCTGGTGTTAGCGGTGAGAATCGGATCGAGATTGAGGAACGGAATATTGGCTTGCGACTGGCCAATTTCCGCGCCGGAAGTTCCCAGAGGCTGCCCGCCGCCTTTTGCGCGAAGGATGTTGGTATCCGCTGTCCAGGGATTGTAGCGAGCTACGGCGATGTCCAAACTGTTTTCGAGGGCGAGTTCGACGGCGTCTTGCAAAGTGATTTCAAGCTTGTTGTCGTGGACCAGTTGGTCGAGACGGGGAGAATTTGTCAGGCTGACAGGAGGAATGCTGGTGGGGATGTAGGGAGCGATCAAATTCGGGAAGACACGAGGGCTGTTGTCGTAATGATATTTGGAGACGCCAAGCGAGACCGGGATGGGCGGAGTTGTGGTCTCTTGAGTATTGGTCGGTGTTGGTTGCGACGTGGGAGCCGGCGGCGGCTGATATTGGGGCTGCTGGGCGAAGGCCGGCGAGGCCGGCGCGCCGATCAGGATCACAGTGAGCACGGCGGCCAGAATGGAGCGCGCGGCTTGCGCCACGGACTTCCTGGCGCGTTGGCGCGGCGTGTTGGCAGTCAGATTCTTGATTGACCGCATGGCGGTCACTCCGAAAGATGTCATCTGTTTCCTCACCCTCAGTAATAGCCGCACCGAACCGCGGTCGTGATTGCTCTTAAGCTTGTATAACGTTCAGCAGACGCTGTTTGTTTCACCAAATTGCGAAAAACAGGTGTTGTGTGCGCCGTCGGTTACAGCGACGGCGATTCGGCAGTTTAACAGGCGGCGGACGCCATTGACAATAAAACAGACGGCGGCTAGGCTGACCACGGTTCGGCCGCCACGAAAATTACGACCGCCGCCAAATATCCAACCGCCTACGGGTAGGCTAGGGAGCGATGCAAAATCAGAATGAGTTGCTGAGCTTGTTTGAGTCCGTGGGCGCGATCCGGCGGGGACATTTTCAACTGTCCAGCGGATTGCACAGCGGGACGTACATGCAGAGCGCGCTGGTGCTGCAGTATCCGCGATTTGCGGAGCGGCTTGGCGCGGCGCTGGCTGCGCTTTTTGCGAGTGACGGGATTGAGGCGGTGGTGTCTCCGGCGCTGGGCGGATTAATTATTGGGCAGGAAGTTGCGCGAGCTTTGCCGGAAGCGAAAGGCGGAGCGGTTGGCGGGGGAACGCCGGCAATTTTTGTGGAGCGCGACGCGAGCGCGACGATGACTTTGCGGCGAGGATTTGAAATTCGCGCGGGCCAACGCGTTTTGGTGATCGAGGACGTGTGGACGACGGGCGCGTCGACGCTGGAAGCAATTCGCGTGGTGCAAGAGGCTGGCGGGAGAGTGGTGGCGGCGGGCGCTTTGATTGATCGCAGCGGCGGGAAAATTGAATTTCCAGTGAAGGCGCAGGCTTTGCTGGAGTTGCCGATTGCAAGTTACACGCCGGAAGAATGTCCCTTGTGCCGCGAAGGAACGGCGGCAGTGAAACCGGGCAGCCGGTTTGCGCGCATGGCGTCCTGAGCGCGGCAGAATTTTCCTTCATGCATTATTTCAAACTTATCATCGCGTACGACGGCACGGATTTTCACGGCTGGCAAATACAGCGGAACAAGCCGACGATTCAAGGCGAAATTGTGAGTGTGCTGCGGAGAATCACGCGCGAAGGAATTGTGCTGCACGGAGCGGGGCGGACGGATGCGGGGGTGCATGCGTTCGGGCAGATTGGCAGCTTCAAAACGCAATCGAATTTATCGGCGGAAGAATTTCAACGAGCGTTGAATGCGCTTTTGCCGAACGCGATTCGGATTGTGGGCGCGGAAGAAGTTGGGCCGAGTTTTAATGCGCGCTGGTCGGCGCAAGGGAAAATTTATCGTTACCGGATTTATCGCGGCAGAGTGGTGCCGCCAATGTTATGGCGATATGTGCTGCACTATCCGTTCCCGTTGGATGAGGATGCGATGCGGGATGCGGCGGCGCGGTTTGTGGGCGAGCACAATTTTGCGGCGTTCGCGGCGTCGACGGGTTCTGAGGATGACGATAGGGAACGGCTGACGGTGCGGGAAGTGTTTTCGACGGAGTTGGCGCGGTCGCAGGATGGCGAAGAATTGGTTTTTACCGTGCGAGGACGATCGTTTTTGCGGCATATGGTGCGGAAAATGGTGGGGTCTCTGCTGGAAGTGGGGCGCGGGCGGATGGTGGCGGAGGATATTGAGAAATTGTATGAATCGAAGGATCGGTCGAAGTCGGGGCCGACAGTGCCGTCATTGGGATTGTGCATGGTGCAAGTGGATTTAGCGGAATCGTGGCAGGTGGGGAAGCCGTAGAATTGCGCCGATGTGGAGGGGCAATCGTATAGAATGCGTCGCACAGGAAACAATAGCGCGAGTTTGGTCGTAATAAGGGCGTAGCTGAGACGGACTTTGCCGCTGGTGTGTGGGAATTGGTGTGGGCGACTGCTAACTGGAGCTAAAACATGGAACTGCTGATTGAAAATTTGTCGAAGACTTATGCGAACGGCGTGAAGGCTCTGGATGGCGTGTCGCTGAAGATTCCTTGCGGGATGTATGGATTGCTGGGGCCGAACGGCGCGGGGAAGTCCACGCTGATGCGGACGCTGGCGACGCTGCAGGATCCGGATACGGGACGCGTGGCTTTTGGGGACATCGACGGGATCAAGCAAAAGGAAGCGGTGCGGCGGAAGTTGGGATATTTGCCGCAGGACTTCGGCGTGTATCCGCGGATTTCCGCGCAAGACATGCTATCGCACATCGCGATGCTGAAGGGAATTACGGACGGCAAAGAGCGAAAGATGGCGGTGGACGCGATGCTGCGGCGCTGCAATTTGCAGGATGTGCGCAAGAAATCGCTGAGCGGATTTTCTGGCGGTATGCGGCAACGGTTTGGAATTGCGCAGGCGCTGATTGGGAATCCGCAATTGTTGATTGTGGATGAGCCGACGGCCGGGCTCGATCCTGGGGAGCGGAATCGTTTTTACAATTTGCTGGCGGAAGTGGGCGAGCAGGTGGTGGTGATTTTGTCGACGCACATTGTGGAAGACGTGATGGATTTGTGCACGAACATGGCGATCATTCACGAAGGGCGAGTGTTGTATCAAGGGCGGCCGGATGCGGCGATCAGCCAGTTGAATGGGCGGGTGTGGCAGCGGTCGATTGGGAAAACGGAATTGCCGGCGTATGAAGAGAAGTACAAAGTGATTTCCAATCGGTTGGTGGGCGGACGGCCTTTGCTGCATGTGCTGAGCGAGCAGTCTCCGGAAGATGGATTTTCACCGAGCGCGCCGGATTTGGAAGATGTGTTTTTCACCAAAATTCGTGGTTGGAATTAAGGAGCCGCGATGCTTGGTCATATTTTATGGTTTGAAGTGCGGTACTGGTTGCGGTCGTGGATGACGTGGATTTTTCTGGGCGTAATCAGCCTGCTGATTTTTGGAGCCGTGGCTTCCGATCACGTGGTGGTCGGCGGGGCGCGGTCAAATACCCTGCACAATGCGCCCTTCGTCATACAAAACTACTATGCCTTCATTGGTTTGTTGACCATTCTGATGGCAACCGCGTTTGTAAACTCCGCCGCGGTGAGAGATTTCAATTTTAATACTTACCAAATCATTTTTTCGACTCCGGTATCGCGGTTCGACTTTTTGCTGGGTCGGTTTTTAGGGGCGATGTTTGTTTCGGTCATTCCGATGCTTGGCGTGTCGGTGGGCATTCTGGTGGCGAAGTACATGCCGTGGGTGGACGCGGAGCGATGGGGCCCGGTGCTGTGGGGCGCGCATCTCAAAGGGATTTTGATATTCGCGGTTCCCAATACGTTGCTGATGGCGGCGATTTTGTTTGCGATCGCGGTGCTGGCGCGAAATGAGATCGTGTCGTTTGTTGGCGCGCTTTTGCTGCTGACCGGCTATGGGGTTTCCACCGCGCTGGTTCGGAATATCGAGCACGAGAGAATAGCGGCGCTGCTGGATCCTTTCGCTATTCGCACTTATGTGCTTGCGACGAAGTACTGGACGGTGGCGGAGAAGAACACCCATTCCGTGGATTTCGCCGGACTGCTGCTGTGGAACCGGCTGCTATGGATTGCTGTATCTGCGGGGATTTTCCTTTTCGCATACCACCAATTCAGTTTCGCGGAAAGAAGCACGAAAGCCAAAAAGGTGGATGCGACGGCCGCGGAAGGGGCAGTGCCGATGATTGCGCTTTCGGCGATTTCCTTTCACGAGGGGGCTTGGGCGAAATTCGTGGCGTCCACGCGCATTCAATTCATGGGAGTAGTGAAGAGCACGGTTTTCATCGTGATTTTGGTGGCCGCCATTTTGAATACGGTACCAAGCCTGGCCTTGAGCGCTTCGGAAGGCTACGGCAACAGCACGCTTCCGGTGACTTACTGGATTTTGCAGGTGATTGCCGGGTCTTTATATATCTTCGTGATCGTGATCATCACCTACTATGCGGGCGTGTTGGTATGGAAGGACCGGGACACGCGGATGGACGAGATCATAGACTCGTTGCCGATACCGGAATGGATTTCATTTGCTTCGCGGTTGACGGCACTGGCGGGAATGGTTTTTCTGATTCAGTTCTTTGCACTGCTCAGCGGAGTCATTGTGCAGGCTGCACATGGATATCATCGGTTTCAACTGGCGCTGTACGCGAAAGAGCTGTTTTTGCGAGACGCTTCATTGTTTTTGTTTTTTGCGGTGCTGGCGTTCTTTATTCATGTTTTGGCGCCGAATAAGTATGTCGGATACTTTGTGTACGTTGCGTTCCTGATTACCTCGGCGTTTATTTGGACTCCGTTGAATGTGAATACCAACCTGGTGCAGTTTGCGGGGCGGCCCACCGTTACCTACTCTGACTTTTATGGCGATGCGCCGTTTCGTTCGTCATGGGACTGGTTCACGATTTACTGGCTGCTGTTTTGCGCGATTTTGTCGATTGTGGCGGTGTTGTTTTGGCCGCGTGGGAAGCAGTTGTCGCTGAAAGAGCGGGCAACGAATGCGAAGAGACGCTTTGCCGGAGGCTGGAAAGCGGCGACGGCGGTTTGTGTGATTGCGTTTATCGCGGTGGGCGGGTGGATTTTTTACAACACCAAAGTGCTGAACACGGTGCTGGGGCCGAAGGATATTGAACGGCGGCAGGCGGACTACGAAAAGTTGTACAAGCCGTTTGCGAAAGCGGCGCAACCGAGAGTTCGCAGCGTGAAGTATGCGATCGATATTTATCCCGAGAGGCGGGGGCTATCGATGCGCGCGGAGGCGGAAATTTATAACGCCAGCTTGTCACCGATTGAAGATATGTACCTGAATTTGGATCGATCATACGATAACGCGATCGATATTCCCGGCACGACACTGGCGAAAGACGACGAGCGGCTGCGCTTCAGGATTTATCGCTTTTCGCCCGCGTTGCAACCGAACGAATCGCGGACGGTTCATTTCACGGTGACCAGCAAGACGCGTGGATTTGAGAATGAAGTGAGCAATACGGCGCTGGTGCAGAACGGCACATTTTTCAATAACGGGATTGCGCCGATGATTGGTTACGACTCGAACAGAGAATTGACCGATCCCAACGACCGCAAGAAATATGGATTGCCGCCTTCGGATTTGATGCCCGCGCTGGAACGCAATTGTACGGTGGATTGCCGGGAAACTTATTTGCAGACCCACGCTGACTGGGTAGATGCGGAAACGATAATTTCAACATCCGCGGACCAGATTGCGGTGGCGCCGGGATCGCTGGTGCGGCAATGGCAGGAAAACGGGCGGAATTATTACGACTATAAGCTGGACCATCCGTCGATGCTCTTCCATTCGTTCATTTCCGCGCGGTACGAAGTGGCGCGCGAGGTTTGGAACGGGATCAACATCGAAGTTTATTATTTGAAGGAGCATCCGTGGAACGTGCCGCGGATGATGAACTCCATCAAGAAGTCGCTGGATTATTACACTAAGAATTTTGGTCCTTACTATCACAAGGAAGCGCGAATTATTGAGTTTCCGCGGGTGGCGTCGTTCGCGCAGGCGTTTCCGGGGACGATGCCGTACTCGGAGTCGATTGGGTTCATTGCAAATCTGAATCATCCGGACGACATCGACATGGTGTTTTACGTGGTGGCGCACGAAATGGGCCATCAGTGGTGGGCGCATCAGGTGGTGGGGGCGAACATGGAAGGCGCCACGGTGCTTTCTGAAACACTGGCGCAATATTCGGCGCTGATGGTGATGGAAAAAGAGTACGGCCACGACATGATGCGGAAGTTTTTGAAGTATGAGATGGACAATTATTTGCGGTCGCGAGGAACGGAGCGGTTGAAAGAACGGCCACTGCTGACGGTGGAGGCGAACCAGGGGTACATCCACTATCGGAAGGGCAGCGTGGTGCTTTATTACTTGAAGGAAATGATCGGAGAAGACGCGGTGAATCGTGCGCTGCGCAAATTGATTGCGCAGTATGCGTATGCCCCTCCGCCGTATCCCGTGTCCTGGGCGTTGATCGATGCGATTAGCGCGGAGACGCCGCCGGATAAACAGTATTTAATTAAGGATTTGTTCGAGGACATTACGATTTTTTCGAATCGGACGCTGGATGCGAGCGCGGTGCAGCGGCCGGACAAAAAATATGATGTGACGATTAAAGTGGAAGCGCAGAAGTTTAAGGCGGATGCGAAGGGCAACGAGACAGAAGTGCCGGTGGACGATTGGATCGATATTGGAGCGTTTGCGAAACCGGAAAAAGGGAAGAAGTATGGCAAGACGCTCTATCGCCAGCGGATTCATTTTACGGGGAAGGAATCGACGCAGACGTTTACGGTGGATGAGTTGCCGGACCAGGCGGGGATCGATCCGTTTCTTTTGCTGATCGACCGGATACCGGACGACAACACGAAGAAAGTGCACATTGTTGAAGGCGGCGCGGCGGCTGCGGGGAAATAGGCGCGGCGGTGGCGGTTGCCGGCGGCGGGCCGCGCTGGTCGCGAGCGTGGGGCGAAAAAATCAGCTAGAATTCCTTTGTCGCGGCGGTGAGCTGATATGACTCCATCCAACCATAGCGAATGGATTTACGACTGGAATTTGGTGTCGCCGCTGCATATTCCCGCCGGCACGCGAATCACTCTGGATGACGAAACTTTGCGCGACGGATTGCAGAATCCGTCGGTGCACGATCCCAGCATCGAAGAAAAAATCGAAATATTGCATTTGATGGAAGCGCTGGGGATTGAGACGGTGAATATTGGCTTGCCCGGAGCTGGGCCGCGCGCGGTGGCGCATGTGGAGGCGCTGGCGCGAGAAATTGTGACGAATCGGATGAAGATCCGGCCGAATTGCGCGGCGCGGACGATCGAGGCGGACATTCGTCCGATAGCGGAAGTTTCTCAGCGCGCGGGAATCGCGATTGAGGCGGCGACTTTTCTAGGCTCCAGCCCGATACGAAGATTGGTGGAGGATTGGACGGTCGATCACCTGGAGCGCACAACGGAGAAGGCGGTCAAGTTCGCCGTGGGCGAAGGCTTGCCGGTGATGTACGTGACCGAGGATACGATTCGCACCGATCCGGCGACGGTGAAGCGGCTGTATACGACGGCGGTGCGCAACGGCGCGCGCGCGATTGTGCTGTGCGATACGGTGGGACACGCAACGCCGGAAGGCGCGTACAACCTGGTTAAATTTGCGATTGAGGAGATCGTGAAACCGTCGGGAGAGAAATTGCGCGTGGACTGGCACGGGCACTGCGACCGCGGGCTGGCGATTTCCAATTCTTTCGCGGCGGTGGCGGCGGGTGCGAACCAAGTGCATGCCGCAGCGAATTCGCTGGGCGAGCGCGTGGGCAACACGCCGATGGAATTGATGCTGGTGAATATGCGGCTGATGGGGCTGATCGATCGCGACCTTTCGCGGTTGAAAGAATATTGCGACAAAGTGGCGAAGTATACGCACACGACGATTCCGCCGAACTGTCCGGTGATTGGGCGCGACGCTTTTCGCACGGCGACGGGAGTGCATGCGGCGGCGTTGATAAAGGCGTTTCACAAAGGGGATCCGGGGCTTGCGGATGCGGTATATAGCGGCGTGCCGTCGCACCTCTTTGGATTGGAGCAAGTGATTGAGATTGGTCCGATGAGCGGGAAATCGAATGTGCTGTTCTGGCTGGAGCGGCACGGGATTGCCGCCGATGAAACCGTGGTGAACCGTATTTTTGACGCGGCGAAAAAGTCCGCACGGGTGCTGACAGAAAGCGAAGTTCACGAATTGTGTGCCGGAGCAACTGGTAATTGATGCGAGCAGGCGCGCCGAAGTGGGCGATGAAACAGGCGCTGCTTTGGGTTATGCTTTTCTGCATGCCGGTACGTTCCGCCGCTGTTCCTCAGGGTTCCCGATCGTCTGCAAGCGCGCGGCTGGCAGAACGGGCGGATGTGCGCGGCGCGTTGAACTGGTTGTCCTCCAATCTTTCGTGGATCAACGAACAGCAAATTAATTTTACGGAGATTCCGGCGCCGTCATTTCAGGAAGCGCGACGAGGCGCGGCGGTGGACGAGGTGTTTGCGTCGGCGGGGCTTGCGGTGCATGTCGATAAAACGGGGAATGTGATTGGCGAGATTCGCGGCGCGCAAGAGAAAGAGATCGTGATGCTGGCGGCGCATCTGGACACGGTTTTTCCGCCGGGGACGGATGTGAAGGTGCGGCGCGAAGGCGAACGTCTGATTGCGCCGGGAATCTCTGACAATGGGACCGGGCTAGCGGCGCTGGTGGCGATAGCGCGAGCGATTCAGGCGGCAAATATCAAGCCGGCGCGCACGATTTTGTTTGTCGCTGACGTGGGCGAAGAAGGCGAAGGAAATCTGCGCGGGATGCGGGCGCTGGTGGAAACGCATAAGACGAATTTGAAGGCGGTGCTGGTGCTGGACGGGTCCGGGACGGATCATGTGACGACAAAAGCGCTAGCTTCGCGGCGATTGGAAGTGGTGATCACGGGGCCGGGCGGGCATAGCTGGTCTGATTTTGGCATTCCGAATCCGATTAATGCGCTGGTGCGCAGCTCGGTGCGATTCATCAATACGAAGGTGCCGAGCAGTCCGCGAACAACTTTTAATATTGGGCAAATTGAAGGCGGGACGTCGATCAACTCGATTCCGCACGAAGCGAAATTGAAAGTGGATATTCGATCGGAGAGTCAGGACGAGCTGACGAAATTGGAGTTGGCGCTGCGGGAATGTATTTCCGCGGGCGTGCGGGACGAAATGGAATCGTCGCGAGACCGCTCGAAAGGGAAGCTGGAATGGAAATTGGAATTGCTGGGTAGCCGGCCGGGCGGAGAGCTGGTGGCGGATTCGCCATTGCTGGCGGCGCTGCGGGCGGCGGATGAGGTAGTGGGGAATCAATCGCGGATTGAGAGATCGTCGACCGACGCGAATATTCCGCTGGCGAATGGGATCGAGGCGATCTCGATTGGCGCAGGGGGAAACGGCGGCGGGGCGCACTCTTTGCAGGAATGGTATGAGCCGGCGGGGCGAGAAATGGGATTGAAGCGGGCGTTGCTAACGTTGCTGGGCGTTGTGGGCGTCGCGGAAGTTGCGGAGGGAAAAACTCCATGAGGATGGGGATGAGCGCGGTTGGGCGTGGTTTCGTTCGCGCTGCGATGGTGGCGGGGCTCGGGGCGGTTGGCGTTTGCGGAGCGTTCGCGCAGATACCGGATGCGAAGCCGCACACGGTTTATTTTTTGCATGGCCATATTTATACGAATGACGCGCAGCATCCCTGGGCCGAAGCGATGGCGGTGACGGACGGCAAAATCCGCTGCGTGGGAACGCTGGCGCATGTGCTGCTGGAATGCGGCGGCGGCAATGAAGGCGCGGACACGGTGCAGCTGCACGGGCGATTCGTGATGCCTGGGTTCAACGATGCACATGTGCACTTGGGCGGCGCGGGCGCGGACATGATGGCGGTGCGGTTGAATGGCGTTACCTCAATTGAAGATTTGCAGAAACGCGTGGCGGAAGCGGTGGCGGCTCACAAAGAAGGCGAGTGGATTACCGGGAGCGGATGGGATCATACGCTGTGGCCGGACAAGAAATTCCCCACGCGGCAGCAGTTGGATGCGGTGTCGCCGAAGAATCCTGTGTTGTTAGTGCACGTCTCCGGACACGTGGCGGTGGCGAATTCTTTGGCGCTGCAGGCTGCGGGGATCGCGAAGGGGACACCGAATCCAAGCGGCGGACAAATTGAACGCGATGGCAACGGCGATCCGACGGGGATGCTGGAGGAAGGCTCGGCGGTGCGATTGGTGGAGCAGTATGTGCCGGAGCGTCCGGCGAATATGCGGCGGCGCGGAATTGAGTTAGTGCTGGCCGACGCCGCGAAGTACGGGGTGACTTCCGCGCAAGATTTTTCTGAGTGGGAAGATTTTCAGGTGTATCAGCAATTGAAGCAGGAAGGGAAGTTGACGCTGCGAATTACGGAGTGGCTGCCGTTTGCGACGCCGATCGAGGACCTAGAAAATATGAGGGCGGAGGGTGGAGCGAGCGATCCCTGGCTGCGGACGGGGTCGCTGAAGGCGTTCGTCGATGGAGCGCTGGGATCGCGGACGGCGGCATTGCTGGGGCCTTATTCGGATGATCCGTCGACGGGTGGCATTCTTACTGTCGATCCGGAGAAATTGCGGGCGATGGCGATTGAGCGTGACGCGCACGGCTTTCAGCTGAATTTTCACGCTATCGGGGACCGAGCCAATCGCGTGGCACTGGATGTGTTTGAAGCGGTGGCGAAAGCGAATCGTCCGCGCGACCGTCGCGACCGCGTCGAACACGCGCAGATTGTCGCGCCGGAAGATTTTGCGCGATTTGCAAAGTTGAATGTGATTGCGTCGATGCAGCCTTCGCATCAGACCACGGACATGCGCTGGGCGCAGGACCGGCTGGGGCCGGAACGAATCAAAGGCGCTTATGCCTGGGCGACGATGCTGAAAAACGGCGTGCATCTGGCGTTCGGAACGGATTACGACGTGGAGCCGATCAATCCGATGCGCGGGTTGTATGCGTGCGTGACGCGCGAATTGCCGGACGGCGGTCCTCGAGACGGTTGGGAGCCGCAAGAGAAAATTTCGCTGGAGGATTGTATTCGCGCGTATACCTCGGGGTCGGCCTACGCGCAATTTGACGATGGCAAGAAGGGCGAGCTAAAACCGGGAGAGTACGCGGATTTCATCGTGCTCTCGAACGATCTCACCAAGGCTAAGCCGGCGGACTATGTGAAAACGCAAGTGTTGCTAACGGTGGTTGGCGGACGCACGGTTTTTTCGCAGCAGCCCGCTGCTACGAGTCACTAGCGAGGACAATTTCTGGAAGTGGATTGAGAGAGCGCGCCGCGAATTCGCCCTGCCGCTGGTTTTTTACTCGAACGAAATACTTTGCACTTCTCCGGTAGCCGGACCGTCTGGCGTGGGCCGAAAAGTGATTTTGGCTTTGCGATCTTTCCAGTCTGCGCAAGCAATTGTGCCTGCTTTTTGCGTCGCGCCGCCGGCCCGGATTTCGATCGCGTTGGCATCCTTTACGCGCAGCAGTATTTGTTCACCGCTGCTGGCTAGGGTTAGCATCACTTGCGGAGGATGCCCGCAGAGTAATTCGGTGATTTGCCCTTCTGCAGAAGTCAGTTGAGACGCTGCTTTCGGACTTCCTGTGGAAGCGCTATCAGCAACCGCCACGGAAGCGTCTGCCGCGGAGCCAGAGCTTTCTCCGGATGCGCCCATTCCGGATGCATTCCATTGCGTCACTCGTCTGGCATACGCCGCGGCCATGGCGCGATCCACCGGCGACGACGCTAGTTTGTCCGCGCGAGCTGCGATTTTCTTCGCGTCGTCAATTAAGCCGTTGGCCAGCGCCGCTCGCCCCAAATCGAGGAAATAAGCGAGATTGCCCGGTTCGAGAGCGATGGCGCGTTGCGCCTCGGCGATCGATTTCTTCTTTTGATCCGGCGTTTCCGTGTAAGCGATCGACAAGAAAGCGTGCGCGGTTGCAAAGTCCGGCCAAATCTGCACGGCTTTTTCCAGATTTGCGATCATTTGCGGAGTGCTGTCTTTGTTGTACCCGGATTTGCGGTTGATCACGCGCGCCTTGTACAGATAAGCCATCGCATCTTTCGGATCGAGCTGCAACGCGGCATCGAGTTCCTTGTCGGTGTTTTCGTTGTCGGAGCGGCGATAGTGATAAAGCGCGAGGCCATCGTGGATGCTGGCGAGTTTCGGATTGAGCGCTTCCGCTTCGTGCAGCGCGGCGAGACCTTCGTTGCTATTTCCACGGCGCAATAGAAAATCGGCGCGCGCGGCGAGAATTTCCGCCGGCTCCAGTCTGCGAGCCGTGAAATCTTTTTCCGGAGCAGTTGCCGGCATGTTGATGCGCGCGTACTGAAAAACCGGCTGCCGGCAATATGCTTCCAGATTTCCTTTGAGCGCTTTCAAGTCTCCGAACGATTGATTTGCCGCCTCGACGGGATCGTCGGTTTTTTGCAGGAGATCAAAAAACTTATTGATCAAATTCTTCTTGCTCACTTCTGGTGACAGCGTGAAATAGTGCACCAGCGCCCAGGATTCGGCGTAAAAGATGCCGGCATGGTTCTGCGTATTGTAGAGCGGCGAGCTGCGGTCAACGTTGACCAGCACATCGATGGGCACCAGCGAAGTTTGTTGGAGCAGCGCCAATTGCCCGCGATCTGGCATGCCAAAGCTACCGGTTTTGGAATCGAAAGCGGCGCCACCGTAGAATTCGGCGATTCCCTCATCCAGCCAGGTGGGAAGACCGCGGTAATTCATGTGCAGCAAGGCGTGGGTGTATTCGTGATAGAGGGCGTGATAGCTGTTTGCGCCGGTTCCGCTGGCATCCGTGCGCACCAGCGCGAAATCCTCTTCCGTGGTTGGCACGTACATTCCAGCCAGACGGGTGGCGTTTTTGTCCTGGCCGTAGGTTGGAAGCAGAAGCTTCAGCGAGTCTTCATTTTTCAGCGCGAAGATGGTGATCGGTTTGGCGGCGCCAACGCGCAGATTGGGAAAGGTCACCGTGAACATGGCGCGAATCGCTTCAAACTGCGCCGCGGCGTGGCGTGCTTCGCGTTCGCCTGCATTGCTGAGCACACGGAAGTGCGGCGAGCGGACCTCAATCCAATTTTGATTTGGGTCGCCGGCGTTGGCGACAGCTCCGAACAGGCAGAGTGCCATTGCGAGCCAGAGCGCTCGCGTTCCCGAGTGTAAGGTGGTCATGTGATAAGTGTGCAACGGAGAGCGGCAGCACTGTCAAGATGGCTGCGCTGTATCCGGCAACGTTGGTGCTAGCGGACAACTACGCGGAGTAGTTTTTTACGTCGACGGGTTCGAACATGGTGGCCGCAGCTGCGTGCGTTTTTTCGTAAGTGGTGATGCGGTCTTCGTGTTGCAGCGTGGTGCCGATGTCGTCGAGACCTTTGATCAGGACTTCTTTCCTTGAGGGCGCGATTTCAAATTTGAATTGCAGGCCATGATTGTCACTGACGGTTTGGCTCGGCAAATCTACCGTTAGCGAATAGCCTTCTTCCTTTTCGGTGTGCTGAAAGAGTTGCTCAATTTGGTTTTCGGGCAAGGTTGCTGGCAGGATGCCGTTTTTGAAGCAGTTGTTGTAGAAAATGTCGGCATAGCTCGGTGCCAAAATTACGCGCAAGCCGTAATCTTTAACACCCCACGGAGCGTGCTCTCGGCTGGAGCCGCAGCCGAAGTTGGCGCGAGTCAAAAGAATGGATGCGCCTTGATAGCGCGGAAAGTTCATTACGAAGTCCGGATTGAGTTTTTCGCCGGGAAGGTAGCGCCAATCGTAAAAGAGGATGCGGCCGAAGCCTTCACGGGTGAGCGCTTTCAAAAATTGTTTCGGCACCATTTGATCGGTATCGACGTTCACGCGATCGAGCGGCACTACTTTTCCGGTGTGTCTTGAGAACGGCTGCATCTTTATTTGTGCTCCATTTCGGTCGCACCAAGAACCGTGTGGTTGTAGGCCAGGACCTTAGTTTTCCGTTCTCTGAGTCCATAAATCAATTTTACTGTCGATCCAGCCAATACCAAGCAAGCAGCGAGAAT
Source organism: Candidatus Acidiferrum sp. (assembly GCA_036495905.1). Classification (GTDB taxonomy): domain Bacteria; phylum Acidobacteriota; class Terriglobia; order Acidiferrales; family UBA7541; genus Acidiferrum. The sequence goes on along the minus strand of DASXMB010000034.1, from coordinate 132,276 downwards.
CGCAATCCAGCGACGATTGGGCCAAGAGTTCTGAAAAACCGCGACGAGCATCAAGGTCGCGCCCGCGAGATTGATCGCATATCCAACCCACTGCAATTTGCGTTCGGGGTTCACGGTTTCGCCTCCAGGCGGGATCCTCCATTGGGCCGGCGCGACACTGAACTCAGACGACCGGCTGGTACTTTCTTCCCGGTGTGTCTTGAAAACGGTTGCATGCTCAGTCTCCGAGAACTTCGAAATGGGCGACGTCTCCGAAAGCCGTCCAGTACGTAGCGCCCCGCTCTCTCGTTTCGCATTCACGATTTGTTGCCAAGAGATCGTAAGTAATGCCGCAGCACGGTTCAGGTTCTGGACAGACGGTCAATTCCAGTAGCTTGATCTCGGCGACTTCGCCATCAACAATCTCAATCCGCAAGCGCTTGCCCACGAGGTTGGCCTGAAAACCGCGAGTATCGACTGGCATCGCAGCTACTCCACCGGTGCGACGTCGAAATCGCGCACATCCACAAAGTGTCCAGCGATGGCGGCAGCGGCAGCCATGACCGGGCTGACCAAGTGGGTCCGTCCATCTTTACCCTGACGGCCCTCGAAGTTGCGATTGGAAGTGCTCGCGCTGCGCTCGTGTGGCGGCAACACATCCGCGTTCATGCCGATGCACATGCTGCAACCCGCATCGCGCCACTCAAAGCCGGCGTCGGTAAAAATTTTGTCGAGGCCTTCTTTTTCCGCCTGGGCCTTAATGCCGCGTGAACCAGGGACCACCAGCGCCTGCTTTACCGTGCGGGAAACATGTTTCCCGGCCACTAACTGCGCGGCGGCGCGCAAATCGTCGATACGAGAATTGGTGCAGGAGCCGATAAACACGCGGTCGACCGGAATATCGACAATCGGCGTACCAGCCTTCAAACCCATGTAGGTCAGCGCGCGCTCGGTGGCCTTCTGGTCGTCGGCATTCGCGAAAGAGCCGGGATCGGGCACGCGAGCGGTGACGCCGGAAACCATGCCTGGATTCGTTCCCCAGGTGACTTGCGGAGCGATATCTTTGGCGTGCAGCTCAACGGTAAGGTCGAATTTCGCGCCATCGTCGGTGGTCAACTGCTTCCAGCGGTCCACGGCTTCTTGAAATTGCTTCCCGCGCGGCACAAATGGACGCCCTTCCAAATACGCGAAGGTGGTTTCGTCGGGAGCGATCATTCCGGCGCGCGCGCCGCCTTCGACGGTCATGTTGCAGACGGTCATGCGTCCGTCCATCGACAAACCGCGAATTGCTTCGCCGCCATATTCGGCGACGTATCCAGTGCCGCCGCTGATACCGATTTTTCCGATGATGGCGAGGATGACGTCTTTGGCCGCCACCCCGTTGGGGCGCTTTCCGTTCACCAGAATATGCAGGGTCTTGGAACGCGCTTGCACCAGGCATTGCGTGGCGAGCACATGCTCGACTTCGCTGGTGCCAATTCCGAATGCCAAGGTTCCGAAAGCGCCGTGCGTTGAAGTGTGGCTGTCGCCGCAGACGATGGTCTGGCCGGGCTGCGTAATTCCCAACTCGGGACCGATAATGTGCACGATGCCTTGATTGCGGCTGTTCATATCGAACAGGCGCACACCGGATTCGTGGCAATTTTTTTCGAGGGCTTCGAATTGCAATCGCGCGTCAGTGTCGAGGATGGGAAGGGCGCGGTCGCCCATGGTCGTGGGGACAGAGTGGTCCATAACGGCGAAGGTTAGATCGGGACGCCGAACTTTGCGTCCTTCGGAGCGCAATCCAGAAAACGCCTGCGGGGAAGTACCCTCGTGAATCAGATGGCGATCGATGTAAATCAGCGCGGGCTGGCCGGGTTCTTCGTGCACCACATGCGAATCCCAGATTTTCTCGTACAAAGTCTTTGGCGCCATGGTTTACCTTCGGCCAGATTTTAGCACTCCTGCTCGTGCGTGCGCCACAAAGCTGCTGATTCGGTGGGTGCAAGAAAGCGACGCTGGTGTAGACTGTCGGAATCATGGATCGATTTCAAAAGGTCACTTTTTCACTTTTTGCAATTGGCATGCTGGTCTTGCTATGTCATGCGCCGTGGACGCCGACTCCGGCAGGGAGCCCGTTCAGCCACGACTCTCTCGGATATGCGGCGATTTGGTCTGGCCAGTTCGCCGGAATTCCGGGCGCTCGGGTGGACTGGAGCGCGTTTGGCGTCATTGCGGCGGTGATTTTGTTTTTCTCGATCGTGGTGGGAGCGATAACCTTCTTCTTCCGGGAAGATCACCGCGAGTCCGAGTAACGAAAGAGTGGGATGTTCCCCCACGAGTCCCGCTCGTCTAGGCTGGATTACACAGTTTTCCCGATTGCCCCACGTCCCAAAATCGTTTAAGGTCGCGAACAGCCCTCTCTCAAACAAGGAATATAGCTGTGTTCGGTCGAACCGCGACCGGTTGCGGCAGCTTGGTGTCACTTGGGCTCCACGAAAACCATTAATTCAAGAAGACTTAGCTCTCGGGTCGAAACGGCCGGCAAGGTCTGGGTGTATTGGACCTGCAACGGCCGCGAGGATATTGCGCGCGTCGGGGATATCAGTATCGGCGGAATTTTTCTGGAGACACCGTTGCCGCGCGAAGTTGGCATCACCACGAAATTGCATTTTTTGGTGCAGGAAGGGCAAATCCGCGCCGAAGCGGTGGTACGTCACGCTGAGGAAGGGCGCGGCCTCGGGCTGAAGTTTACGGCGCTCAGTGACGACGACCGCCCGCATCTGGCGGCGTTGATGAGCAGGTTGCGAAGTTTTTCGAGGGATCGTGGCGAGCATTCTGGCCCGCACTGAAAATTTCACCCAAGGGGATTAGGCGGCGCGGAATCCGTCGGGAGTTTGTTACGTTGCAAGCTAAAGCGGCTGGCGCCCACCCGGCGGCAAGAGGGTTATTTGCCCAGCGACCGCATGCCAACCGCGCGGTCCGTTAAAATAAACGTGCAGTACTCGCATCTGGTTGTCGATGCGCACTCCGTAGAAGGTCCCTCGCTGAGACCACAGCGCAGTGGCCACCGCGATGTCCTGAAAAATACGCACGTTGATGTCTGAAGCGTTAAAAGAATCGTACTTTGCGCTTCCGTTTTGCACTGTGTCGATGAACGTAGCTTTCGTGACCGGCTGTCCGTGGGAAAGCGTTCCGATAAAATCGTCGGTGTAGACTCGCCGGAAGAATGTTCCGTTGCTCTGTTGGATGGCACGCGCCGCTTCCTTCTCCAGATTCACAATCTCTTCGCGTTGCATTTCGGGATTGGGCTTGGGCTCATCCTGGCTCAGCGAGGCGGGGGCAATCAGTAGCGCCGCTAACAGCAGCATCGCTATCTTGTGCATTGGGCTTTCTCCTCTTTGACCTAAATCGCGCAACTATGGCGGCCTACTAAGTATAGTTGGCGCGCGAAAGTCGGCGTGCTGAGGAGTGGAAGCCCTGTTTCAAGTTTGCAACCAGTGCGAGTTGGCCGAACCCGGGTATCTAGCCTGGCGATCCTCCCGCGATGGACGGCACCAAGAGCATGCGATCGCCGTCCTTCAGGGCGCATGATTCTCCTCCCAGGAAGCGAATATCTTCGTCGTTCACATACACATTCACGAATTGCCGGATCGCGCCGCTATCGTCTCGCACGTGCCGTTGTAGAGCAGGGAATTGCGCCGTCAATTCTTGCAGAGCGCCTGCGACGGTACTCGCGGCTACGCACTCGACTTTGGACTCTCCGTCGGTGAAGCGCCGAAACGCCGTGGGAATTTCAATCGTGATCGACATTATGCGGCTCCTTGAGTTGCGGCTACCTTGGCGCTTATTGTGGCACCGGGTTGGGTGCTGGTGCCAAGCGGCGTTCCGGTGAGAAGTCGCGCTTCTAAATGCGCTTCGAACGCTTCCAATCTCGGCTCGATTGCCTCAGTCAACGGAAACTCCGAAGAAATCGCATCAGTAGTCTTCAGTCCGTTGCCGGTAATGCAGAGCACCGTGGTCTCCTCGGGCTTTATGCGGCCGTCACGGATCAGCTTTTGCGCGACGCCGGCAGTCACGCCTCCCGCGGTCTCTGTAAAAATCCCTTCCGTTTCCGCTAACAACTTGATGGCGTCGACGATTTCAGGGTCGGACACATCTTCCGCCCACCCGCCGCTTTCTCGAATTTGCTTGATGGCGAAGGGACCATCGGCTGGATTGCCAATTGCCAGCGAGCGCGCAATGGTTTTTGGTTTTTGCGGCTCGAAGCGCGGCAGTCCTCGCTTTACGGCGTCCGATATCGGGGAGCATCCCGTGGCCTGCGCTCCGAAGAACTTCACCGGCTTATCCGCCACCCAGCCAAGCAGTGCCAATTCCCGGAAAGCCTTAGCGATTTTTGTGATCAAAGATCCGCCCGCCATCGGCACCACCACGTTATCCGGTAAACGCCATCCCAACTGTTCGGCAATCTCGAATCCATGCGTTTTCGAGCCTTCCGAGTAAAAAGGCCGCAGGTTAACGTTCACCAATCCCCACGCGAAGCGATCCGCAATCTGTCCACACAACCGGTTCACTTGGTCGTAGTTCCCGTTGATGCGCACGATTCGCGCGCCGTACACCGCAGTGTTCAGCACTTTTGCGGGTTCGAGGTCAGCCGGGATGAACACACACGCCGAAAGCCCCGCCTGCGCACATTGCGCCGCAACCGCGTTCGCCAGATTGCCGGTGGACGAACATCCCACGGTTTCAAATCCAAATCGCTGGGCTGCGGCCAGCGCGGTGGCTACGACGCGATCCTTGAACGAGAGTGAAGGGAAGCACACCGCGTCGTTCTTGATGAATAGCTCTCGCAAGCCCCAGCTAGCAGCCAGTTTGCGCGACCGCACCAAAGGCGTCCCGCCAATCGCGCTGGTCTGCTGATAGCCCTCCGGCAGGGGCAGCAGCTCCGCGTACCTCCACATATTGAAAGCTCGCGCCGCCAAATTTTCCCGCCGAGCCACTTTCTTCAACCTTTCGTAATCGTAAACGACCTCCAAAGGAGAGAAACACTCCTCGCAAAACGATCGTGGCTCGTTGCCCCAGCGTTTGCCGCACTCCTTGCAACGCAATTCGTATGGATAATCCATTCGTTCCTCGCTTCCGATTGAAATTGTTTTAGGGCAGCAGGAGGGGATGAAAACAAAAAGCCCTCCATGCTCAAGAAGCTGGAGGGTCTCAGAAAAACGCTCTGGAAACTCGACTAGCTCTTTAGCAGTTTTTTACGTGGAGCAAGTTGCCCTAAATCGCCACGTTTCGCCGCAACTGCGGCTGGCTCTTTTATGCTTGATAACAGAGGACATGTCAACATAAAAAGCCATACCGTTCAGGTGCATTCCAGAACTAGGGAAAAATTCTTGACAACAATTTTGCCCTTTCGTGCGTCCAACATAGAGAGACTGAGAGTATGATGGCCCGGAACCGGGCCTCCGAGTGAGCCAGTCCAGACCGGCCATTGGGCCAGTATAAGTCCCGGCGCGTGTCGATTGCCTTCTGCAACTCGATGCAAATCACGGTGTTATACTTCCTGGGTGGAGACGGTTTGTGCGGATATCGGATATAAGGAGTCGAGAACATGGGTCAGCAAGTAAACAACATTTTTAACTGGACGCGGCAGCGCAAGGTTCTGGCGTCGGTGTTCGTCACCTTGACGCTGGGCGTCGGCATTTTGATCGGCTCTGTGGTATCCGGCCGGACCGCCGCGATGAAAACGTTCTCTTTCGCCGGAACTAATGCCTCGCGCTTGGCGATTCCCGATCCAATTCCATCCGCAAGCTCGTTTTCCGGAATCGTTTCTCGAGTTGAGCCTGCCGTCGTCAATATCGCTACCACGCAAGTTCTGGAACGCCGTAGCGCCTCGAACGCACCCAAAAAGCGCCGCGCACAACCTTACGATCAGCAGCCTGACGATCCCATGAAGGACTTCTTTGACCGCTACTTCGAAGGCCAGCAAAACGCGCCTCCGCAAGCGGAACGCAGCCTCGGCTCTGGCGTGATTGTCGATAAGCGCGGCTACATCCTCACGAATAATCACGTTGTCGAGCAAGCCACCAAGATTCAAGTGCAGCTCAGCGGCAACGACGCCACGAAATACACCGCCAAGGTAGTCGGCATCGATGAAGCCACTGACCTCGCTGTCATCAAAATCGACGCCAACAAAGAACTCCCAGTCGCTAAGCTGGGCAACTCCGACGGCGTGCAAGTAGGCGACTGGGTGCTCGCCATCGGCAGTCCGTTTGGCCTGCAAGCCACGGTCACCGCCGGAATCGTTAGCGCCAAAGATCGCGCCGGCATTGGTCAGCAATTTCAGCGCTTTCTTCAGACTGACGCCGCCATCAATCCCGGAAACTCCGGCGGCCCGCTGGTCGATTTGGCCGGCCAGGTAATCGGCATCAACACCGCCATTTTGACCGGCAGCCGCGGCTATGAAGGCGTCGGCTTCGCGTTGCCGTCCAGCACCGCCATCAACGTTTACAACCAGATTGTCGCGCAAGGTCGCGTCACGCGGGGCTCCATCGGCGTCAGCTTCCAGGAAGAGACCGGCACGAACTCCATCACCTTGAAAGAGCTTGGCGCGCCCTACGGCGTGGCCATCATGAACGTCGAAGCCGGTAGCCCGGCGGAAAAGGCCGGATTAAAGGGCGGCGACGTAATCACCAGCGTTAACGGAATTCCCGTTAAGAATGGCAACGACCTGGTGAATCCGATTGCGCAAGCGCCCATCGGCAGCAAGGTGAAACTTACCTATGTGCGCGATCGCACGCAAAGGGAAGCGACCGCCGTGGTCGAAGACCGCACCCGCGTTTTCCCCAATCAAGCTGGCAGACTCAGCGATCAGCCCGGTGAAGCTGCTCCCGCGGAATTTGGTTTGCGCGTGGACAGCCTCACTCCGGACCGCGCTTCTCGCGTTGGCATGGACGGCCAAAAAGGTGTCCTGGTCACTGACGTGGAACCCGCCAGTTTCGCCGACGATCTCGGCTTTGGGCGCGGCGACGTGATTGCCGAGATCAATCGCCAAAGCGTGAACTCCGTCGAAGACTACAAGGGCGCCATCGGCAAACTGAAGCCGGGAAGCGACGTAGTGTTCAAGGTTCTTCGTCGCGGTGACGCAGAGCACACCTTCACACTATTTCTGTCTGGTGTTGTGCCGGCGGAAAGCAAACAATAGTTAATTGAGGCGCGGAGCTGGCAAGGCTCCGCGCTATCTTCACTATCGAGGACGCATTGCTGCTGCGGAAAGCTATTCCCCTGAGTTTGGCGCTGCTCGCAACCGCCGCTCTGGGTGTGGCCCGAACGGCTCCCAAGAAACCGACTAAGCCTGCCGCCACCAAGCCAGCCACAAAAACGACCACCCAGGCTAAGCCGGTCTCCAAAAGTTCTACGACAGCCAAGAAGCCAGGCGCGCTGGGCAGTACTGGGAATAAGTCCGCGACACATTCCACCTCCACGCCGCATTCCACCTCGGGCAAGACTCATCACGCCTCCAAATCGAAATCCAGCAGGCATCAGCCCGGCCAAAAAGCTCCTACCTCCGATCGCGTCACCGAAATTCAGCAAGCTCTCGCGAAAAACGGGTCGATGGCCACCGAGCCCAACGGCAGGTGGGATGACTCCACCGTCGACGCGATGAAGAAATTTCAGTCCGCGCACGGCCTCAATCCCTCCGGCAAGCTGGATGCCCGCACATTGCAAAAGCTCGGCCTCGGCTCGCAGACCGCCGGCGTCGCGGAACCCATGCCGCCCGCAGGCGCTGTCTCCCGGCTAAACAGTCCCGCGCCCAGCGAACGCCGCCAGTAACGCCTCTGCCCACGTTTCCGGAAAACTTTTTCTTCCTCGCCAACTTGTGCCGTTATAAAATTTCGATGGCCAGAATTAACTCGCCCGTTCGACTGTGAGGCCCGCAATGTCCAAGCCGGCACGAATTTTTCTCCTCCTGCTACTTGCTGCCCCCTTCGCTCATTCGCAAGAAAATCCCGACCTGCGCCGCGAAGCCATCCAATTACTCGAACACGCCCACGCCGTCAGCACCTCGCCGGACATGCTTCCCAGCGAAAGGATCGACACCTTCCGCATTCTCGACGCCACCTCCGGTCCGCGCGAAGGCACCTTCCGCATTGTGAAAATTCGCAGCCTCGGCGGCACTCGCGAAGACATCTCCTTCGGCGATTTCAACACGGTCGATATCTGGACCCCTGCCGGACTCTCCACCAACCGGAAGAGCGAAACCCTTCCTGGCGACGTGATGACCGTTCGCGCCATCACTCCCATGTACCTCTTGCATTTCGGCGAAGAAGACGTGATTCAAGCCGTTACCGACAAAGCCGGGAACGGTCATCCAGTGCGCTGCGTCGAGTTCAACACCATCAAGGGTCTCAAGCGCGAGAACAACGAGTTTTGTTTCGATCCCGCCAACGGCACTCTCGTCACGGAAAGAATTGGCGACGAAGCGATCGAAAACAGCGACTTCGTCCCTTTTGCCGGCGCTCTTTTTCCCTCGAAGATCGTCTATTCACTCGCGGCCAAGCCTCGCATCGAAATTTCGCAGACCATCCAGAAATTGCAGCCGCCGATAGAAAGTTATCTGACGCCCCCCGAAGGCTCCGCCACTCGACCGTTTTGCAAGAGTTTCCGCCGTCCCATCCCGGTTTCCATGCCACAACCGAAACCCGGCAATGGCTCCCGTGACATCGACGTTCAACTGCAAGGCGTTGTCGGCAGAGACGGAAAAATTCACGAACCCGTCGTGCAGACCGCCGAAACCGACGCCCTAGCCAAGGAAGCGCTCGCTCTGATCAATCAGTGGACCTTCACTCCGCCGGTCTGCAACGGCGAGCCGAGCACAGCGGAAGTGACTCTCGTCGTTCATTTTCACGGGCAATAAACGCGCGGCAATCTTCTGCATTGCTTTCCGTGCGCAACTAAACTAAAAATCATCCGCAACTCGCCGATTGGAACTGTCTGAAGCGAGCAGGAGACCCCATGCGTCCGCCGAAAATAATCTTCGCCATCGTCCTCACTCTGATCGTCTCCGCGTCCCTTTGCGCCCAGCAAAAGCCCGTCGATAATCCCGTCAAAGCCATCCGCTTCGGCAAGCTCTGGGACGCCAAAGGCAAGCTCTGGACCAACGCCATCGTCATCGTCGAAGGCGGTAAAATTCGTTCCGTCACCACGGACGCTTCCACCATCCCAACAGGCGCGCAACTCATCGACCTCTCCAGATTCACGGGTCTCCCCGGCCTGATCGACGTCCACACCCACATGACCATGTACACGGACGAGACTCCCGGCGAGCCGATGCTCAAACAAATCGCCAATCCCGTTCCCGCTGTGGAAGTTTTTCTCGCGCGCAAAGGAGCAATGCGCACCCTCGAAGCCGGCGTCACCACTGTTCGCGACCTCGGCTCCGATCAATATATGGACATCGCCATGCGCGACTTGATCAATCGCGGTGAAATGATTGGCCCGCGCATGTTCGTCTGCGGCTACGGCCTGTACATCACCAACACGCCCTTCAAAAGGGAGGGCACGCCTCCCGCGGGTGGCATCGCCGACGGCGTCCCAGAAGTTCTCAAGTCCGTCCGCCAGCAACTTGCCGCCGGAGCCGACGTCATCAAAATGTATGCCTCCACCGGCACGGATGACGATGTCACTCAATTCGAAACCTACACTTACGAAGAAATCAAAGCCGCCGTGGACATGGCTCATCAATTCGGCAAAAAAATCGCCATTCACTCTTACGGACCAGACGGCGCGCGCGACGCCGTCCGCGCCGGCACCGATTCTCTTGAGCACGCCACCGACCTGGACGACACCACCATCCGCGAGATGGTCAAGCGCGGCACCTATTACGTCCCCACCATCGACCACAATCGCTATTACATCGATAACGGCGATAAAATTGGTTACGCTCCGGGCTACAAAGAACGCCTGCAGGCCTTCATTCCGCGCAATCTCGAATCTGCTCGCCGCGCTTTCAAGGCAGGAGTGAAATTCGCCATGGGCTCGGACGCCATTTACACCATGTTCGGCGAAAATACCCGCGAGCTTGGCTGGTTCGTCAAAGCCGGCATGACCCCGGAACAGGCTTTGCAAACCGCCACCACCAATGCCGCCGCTCTCCTCGGCAAAGAAAAGGAATTAGGCGCGGTAGCTCCCGGCTATTTCGCCGATTTGGCCGCCATCGACGGCGATCCGCTCGCCGACATCAACGCCGCCATCTACAAAGTCACCTGGGTGATGAAAGCCGGCACCGTAGTGGTCGACAAAACAAATCAAGCCAGTCACCCATAGAAAATTAATTGAGTCATCGCGATCTGTCTTTGTAGGGGTTCAATATATTGAACCCATCCGGTGCGCCGCGCACCGGACGCCTTCTTGAACCCTATCGAGATGCCTCCGGCGAATTCAATGTCGCCCGTACAACGTTTTGTCTCCGGTCGGTCTCCCAAGGAAGGTCTGTAATTTATTGTTCTTCCAAGGAGAATCCATGCGAATCGCAGCACCTCTGTTTGCGCTGTCACTAACTGTCGCCCTATCCGCCGTCCCAGCCCACTCCAAGTCTGCTCAATCCGACTCGAACACCAAAGTCATCGAACTCTCCGCCAAGAAATACGAATTTAACCCCACAGAAATTCGCGTCCCCAAAGGCACTAAAGTCGAACTGCACGTCCACTCCGTCGACGAAACCCACGGCGCCAAGCTGGAAATCTATCCCGAAGGAGCGAAAAAGAGCGGAGCTCCCGGTCTCGTTTTCGATCATCCCGAAGAAAATGGCAAAGTTTCCAAGGACGCTGACCAGGTTCTGAAATTTACCGCTCAGGAACCCGGTACCTACGATTTCAAATGCGCCAAACTCTGCGGCTTCGGCCACGGCCGCATGAAGGGCAAACTAATCGTCGAACCATAAGATCGACGAACTGCGAGCAAACTTCGTCTTGCGTCCTGTGCTTTTATTCTTGGAAATTCTGCGCCGCACCAACCCGCGTTGACGCGCCCGACCGCCAACTTGTAAACTTCTCTTTCCGCGCGGTTACGTCCGCGTTCGACCCGCAACCACAGCGCATCAGGCGGAATTCCAGGAGGCATCATGGCGACAGCAGCCATCCCGCGAGTCTACAAAAATTTCATCAATGGCCAATGGGTCGAACCTCGCGGCGGTCAAGCCTACGAAAATCGCAATCCCGCCAATACCGACGAACTCGTCGGCATGTTCGTTTCTTCCACCAAAGACGACGTTGACGCCGCCGTCGATGCCGCAAAAACCGCCTACAAATCGTGGCGCCTCGTCCCCGCGCCAAAACGCGCTGAAATCTTGTATCGCGCCGCGGAAATGCTCCTGCTACGCAAAGAAGAACTCTCTAAAGACATGACTCGCGAAATGGGCAAAGTCCTGGCCGAAACACGTGGCGACGTTCAGGAAGCCATCGACATGACTTACTACATGGCTGGCGAAGGACGCCGCCTCTTCGGGCAAACCACTCCTTCCGAGCTTCCCAATAAATTTGCCATGAGCGTTCGCCAGTCCATCGGCGTCTGCGGAATGATTACGCCGTGGAATTTCCCCATGGCCATCCCATCATGGAAAATGATGCCGGCGTTGGTCAGCGGCAACACTGTCGTGCTCAAGCCTGCCGAAGACACTCCGCTCTCGTCCTACCACTTGGTGCAAGTCCTCACCGAAGCTGGCATCCCGCCCGGCGTGGTCAACATCGTCAGTGGAGACGGCCCCAACGCCGGCGCGCCCCTTGCGCAACATGCCGACGTCCCCGTCATCAGCTTCACTGGTTCCACCGCCGTCGGCCGCTTGATCGCCGCCGATTGCGCTCCCACCTTCAAACATTGCAGCCTGGAAATGGGCGGCAAAAATATCATCATCGTTATGGACGACGCCAATCTCGACCTCGCCGTTGACGGCGCAATCTGGGGCGGCTTCGGCACCTCCGGCCAGCGTTGCACCGCGGCCAGCCGCATCGCTGTCCACAAAGGTGTCTACAAAGATTTCACGTCGCGCTTGGTTGACCGCGCAAAATCGCTGCGCGTCGGCGATGGCCTGAACAGTTCCATCGACATGGGTCCGTGCATCAACGAGCAGCAACTGAAAACGGTGATGGACTACGTCGAGATCGGCAAAAACGAAGGCGCAAAATTGCTGACTGGCGGCAATCGTCTCGATTCCGGCGCGCTGGCGAAAGGCTGGTTCCACGCTCCCACGGTCTTCGGCGACTGCAGCCCCCAAATGCGCATAGCCCAGGAAGAAATCTTTGGCCCCGTGGTCTCCGTAATTCCCATCGACAGTTTCGAGCAAGCCATCGAAGTCGCCAACGGCGTGCCCTACGGACTATCCGCCTCCATCTACACGCGCAACGTAAATCAATCTTTCGCCGCCATGCGCGATCTTTACACCGGCATCGTTTACGTAAACGCGCCCACCATTGGCGCGGAAACTCATCTGCCTTTCGGCGGCACCAAACAAACCGGCAACGGCCACCGCGAAGCCGCCATCTCCGCCATCGACTTTTTCACCGAGTGGAAAACTCTCTACATCGACTATTCCGACCGCCTCCAACGCGCCCAAATCGACAACAACTAACGTTCCTCAACGCCTGCCACCAACCAAACATAGCCGCGTATCCCGTCAGGGCACGGCTTCAGCCGTGCCACAAAAACTAGCAACGAGATCGGCTTTAGCCGCTGAGGCTCCTCACGTCAACGCCTGCCACCCGACAAACGATACCTTCTGACATTCGACCAACTGTCATCCCAAGACGCCTGCGCCTTTCAGCAGGCGTCTTGGGATCTGCTGTCTGAATGATTCAGCAACCCTTCTCCCCTCGCACCCGTCAGGGCACGGCTTCAGCCGTGCCACAAAAGCCGGCAATACGACCGGCTTTAGCCGCTGAGGGATTGTCAAGTCGTCGCTCGCCGCGCACGTCATCGTGAGGCTACCTGACCAGGTAGCCGAAGGATCTCAACGTAAAGAATCAACCGACGAATTTACCCGAAGACTCTGCCCATAGCGCCACATATCCGCCGCCCCGTACTTGACAGCATGCGTACCATGTCAATAGACGCTATCTAGCGTAAAATACCACTATGAGGACTCCTCCTCTCCAGGAACGCCGCAACCGCCTAATTCTGGCGGACATCGTTCGCACCTACATCGAAACGGGCGAACCGGTATCCTCGCGCGCAATTTCCAAACGCTTCGAAGAAACTCTCAGCACCGCCACCATTCGCAATATCATGGCGGACCTGGAAGACGGCGGCCTGTTGTACCAGCCGCATACTTCCGCCGGCCGCGTTCCCACCGCCGCCGCGTACCGTTTTTTCGCGCAAGAAATCGCCACGCAAGCCACCATCAGCCTGGTCGACAAAGAATGGATCCGCAAAGAAATTGGCTCCGCCACCACCGCGGCGGAAATTACCGAACGCGCTGGCCACGTTCTTGCCGACGTCTCCAATGGACTTGGCATCATCGTTTCTCCGCCCATGGGTCGCACCGTTCTTGAACACGCCCGCATGTGGCTGCTCCCTGATGGCCGCGTCGTGGTCGTGCTGATTTCTCCGGGCGGCAGTACTCGAGACAAAATTCTTCGCCCAAGCCGTCCGTTCGCGCAATCGGAACTGGACGCGACCGCCGACTTCCTCAATCGCCACTATTCCGGCTGGACGCTTGAAGCCATCCGCGGAGACTTGCTGCAAAAGCTCGCCACCGAGCGCGAACGCTACGAAGGCCTTGTGCAAAGCGCGCTAACTCTTTGCGATCCCGCCGTGCTTGGCGAAGATTCCGCTCGCCGCGTCCACGTCGAAGGCACCGCGCAAATGGTTGGCGCCGGAGACTTCACCGATCAGGCGCAGCTCCGCGATCTTCTCGCCGCCATCGAAGAAAAACATCGTCTGGTCACCGTGCTAAATGCCTGCATCGAAACTCCAGAGCCTGTGTACGTTCAGATCGGCCTGAAAGAAATTTACGACGCCGGCGAAAATCTTGCGGTCATCAGCGCGCCCTATATGAGCAACGACCTCGTGCAAGGTTCGCTCGGCGTGCTCGGCCCCACCCGCATGCATTACGAACGCACCATGACCGCCGTCGCGTATGTCGCCCAGCTATTCAGCGAAGCATTGAGCAAAGTGTGAAAAACTTTTGGCCAGGGAGAGGCAAGAACGTGTCAGACAAGCAGCCTGATATCACTAACGATCAGTTTGAAAACGATCCAGAGTCGTCCGCGCAATCCAAATCCCCAACGCCCGAGGCCCAGCCCGTGGATTTCGAAGTCGCCAAACTCGCTTCCGAACTCGATGACCTGCGGCAAACTTTGCTCCGCCGGCAAGCGGACTTCGACAACTACCGCAAGCGTATTGAGAAAGAACGCGGTGACGATTCTCGCCGCACCACCGCTCGCGTAATCGAATCGCTGATTCCCGTAATCGATGGTTTCGAGCAAGCCCTCGCCGCGCATCGCGAAGCCGAATACGAAAGCTATCGCAAAGGTTTCGAGCTGATCTACAAGCAGCTTCTCGATAATATCGCCAGGCTCGGCGTCGAACGTTCCGAGCCGCTCGGCCAGCCTTTTGATCCGCATTTTCATCAAGCCATGGATCGCACCGAAACCGCGGACGCGCAGGACGGCACAATTTTGCAAGTCTTTCAACCGGGCTACATTTTTCACGGTCGCGTTCTTCGCCCTGCCATGGTGCGTGTAGCGGTGCAGGGAACTCCCGCATCCAAGAAACACGCGAACTAAATTTGCTTGAGTCGGCACCGCCGGTCGTCATTTAATCGCAAAACGAGTAAGCGGCAGAAACCACATTCCCAGGAGCGGCATGGCTAGAACGAACCAGAAGGACTACTACGAAATTCTAGGAGTCGAGCGCACTTCCTCCGTCGAGGAAATCAAAAGTTCCTACCGCAAGTGCGCGCTGAAGTGGCATCCCGATCGCAATCCAGAAAATAAAGCGGAAGCCGAGATAAAATTTCGCGAAAGCACGGAAGCCTACAGCATTCTCAGCGATCCGCAGAAGCGCCAGATTTACGATACTTACGGCCACGCCGGCCTTTCCGGCGCAAACGTCGGCGCCGATTTCAACAGCACCATCTTCCAGGACTTCCACGACATCTTCGGCGATTTCTTTGGCTTCGAAGACATGCTCTCCGGCGGACGCCGTGGCCGCGGTCGCAGCCAGCGCGGTGCCGATCTCCGCTACGACATGACCCTCACTTTCGAGGAAGCTTCCGGCGGCGTCACCACAAAAATTAAGCTTCCGCGCCAGGAATATTGCTCCTCCTGCAAAGGCACCGGCGCGAAAGCCGGCACCGGAGTGATCGCTTGCCAGACCTGCGGCGGCCGCGGCCAGCTCGCCTACCAGCAAGGATTTTTCACCATCACTCGCACTTGCGCCGTCTGTCAGGGCGCCGGGCAAATTGTCCGCGAACGCTGCCCCGATTGCCGCGGTCAAGGCCGCATCGAGCGCGAAAAAATTATCGAACTCCGCATTCCTCCCGGCGTTGACACCGGCACGCGCCTCCGCGTCGCTGGCGAGGGCGAGCCCGGTCCCAATGGCGGACCCGACGGCGATCTCTACGTGGTCCTTGAAGTAAAAGAGCACTCGTTTTTCGAGCGTCGCGGCGCCGACCTGTACTGCACCATTCCTATAAGCATCGCGCAAGCCTCGCTCGGTACCGAGCTTCAGGTCCCCGGCCTCATCGGCGAAGAGCGCCTGAAAATTCCTGAAGGCACGCAAAGCGGCGCCGTTTTCCGCATCAAAGGCAAAGGCATGCCGGACCCGCGCGGCGGCGGCAAGGGCGATCTCTACTATCACGTTCGCGTTCTCACGCCCACCAAGCTCACTCGCGATCAGCGCAAACTCGTCGAACAACTAGGCGCATCGCTCAAAGTAGAAAACAAGCCGGCCGATCGCAACTCCTCAATCTTCGACAAAGTGAAAGATATCTTCGGCTAAACTGTCGCGCCGTCTCGCGTGCAAACTTTTCTCGGACGAATCTGCACGCTCTCTAACGAACGTTTGCGCCCAAATTTTAAAACGTTGTCATTCTGAGGACTGCGCCGTCCGCAGTCCGAAGAACCTCAACGCCTGCATCACCACTCAACATTCCGCCGTGCGCTGAAACGAATTCCACTCTTTGCGCTACAATCCCCCTGTGCGCCGCCGCTTCTTCGTCGACTCCTTCGCCAACTCCCGCGCCACTCTCCACGGCGAAGCCGCCCATCACCTCGGCAAAGTCCTCCGCGCGCAACCCGGTCAGCTCTACGAACTCAGCGACGGTCAGCGCGTCCATCTGGCCCGCATCGAACTCGCCTCGCGCGATCGCATCGAATTCGCGCTCCTCGAAGAATTGTCCGCCCACATCCCCACTCTCGACCTAACCCTCCTTCTCTCCATCGTAAAATTCGACGCCTTCGAATGGGCCATCGAAAAAGCCACCGAACTCGGTGTAACAAAAATCGTCCCGCTCGCCGCCGGCCGCAGCGAAAAAGGACTCCTTGCCGCCGCGCCAAAACGCAGCGATCGCTGGACCAAACTCCTCCTCGAAGCCTCCCAGCAATCCCGCCGCCTCCGTCCCCCAATTCTCACCGCCGCCATCACCCCGGCCGATGCCTTCGCAAACTCCCAAAACCAATCCCACAAAATCCTGCTCTCAGAGCGCCCAGACGCTCCGCCCCTCCGCACCCTCCTCACCGTATCAGCCGCGCCATCGGAACCACCCGCGCCCGGCCCTCACTTCGCCGTCCTAGCCATCGGCCCCGAAGGTGGCTGGACCGACCCCGAACTATCCGCCGCCACCGCCGCCAATTTCCAACCCGCCTCCCTCGGCCACCTGATCCTCCGCACAGAAACCGCCGTAATCGCCGCCCTAGCCTCCATAAATTTCGCCCTCTCCGATTAGGGGTTCCCCGGGCACGCCGATCTCCCGATCGGCACCTTTGACGTTGTCTTTATTCTTGCTTCTCGCTTTTTTACTATTTTCTTCCGGCTTTCTCCCGATGTGTCCCCGCGCAAGCAACGCCGCCGCCATCCCACCGAATCCTATCTACTAAAGCGCGGTTCGCGAAACAACCGCCTATAGCGCAAGCCCCAACGCCCATGCTATAAATACGAGGCTGCGAAAAATGCATATTCCAGACGATAAACCGTCGCCCTCCACCGCGCTCCCAGAGGCCGCCGCACCCTCGCCCGCCACCTCTCACAGCGCTTTCCACACCGCCTCCATCCGCAACGAAATTCTCGTCTGGACCCGCGACCTCCTCATCGCCATCGGCCTCGCGCTCGTCATCATCGTCTTCCTCTATCAGCCGGTTAAGGTCGAAGGCACCAGCATGGCGCCGCTCCTTTCAGACCAGGAACGCATCTTCATCAATAAATTTGTCTATCGCTTCGAGCACATCAATCGCGGCGATGTCGTTGTCTTCTGGTATCCGCTGGACCGCTCCAAATCTTTCATCAAGCGCGTCATCGGCCTGCCCGGAGAAACCGTCGAAATTCGCGGTGGCTCTCTCTACGTCGACGGCAAAACTGTCGCCGAGCCTTATGTCCCCGCCCAGTACGAAGACTTCAGCGATTTCGGCCCCATGATCGTTCCGCCCGACAGTTATTTTGTAATGGGCGATCACCGCATCAGCTCCAATGACTCTCGCGTTTTCGGCCCGGTTCCCAGCCGCTTCATTTATGGCCGCGCAGTGTTCGCTTATTGGCCCGTTGACCACATCGGCTCGCTGTCCGTCACCGAAGCAAAAACGAAATGAATCGCGGCAAATTTTCCGCAACAATAATGGGAGGCCACTCTGTCCGAAGTTCAGCACCGACCTGCCACGCTCGCTCTCGAAGACGGGCGCGTATTTAACGGCCGTGCGGCCGGCGCCATCACGCGCCGCGGCGGCGAAGTCGTTTTCAATACCAGCCTCACCGGATATCAGGAAGTTTTCACCGACCCCAGCTACGCCGGGCAAATCGTCTGCCTCACCTATCCGCACATCGGCAACGTTGGCGCGAATATCGACGACGAAGAAGGCACTCACCCCTACATCGAATCGCTGATTGTCCGCGAATTTTCCCAAGTCACTTCCAGCTGGCGTTCCACGGAAACCGCGCAGCTCTACTTAAACCGCCACAAAATTCCCGTCATTTGGGATATCGATACCCGCGCCCTGGTTCGCCATCTTCGTCAATTCGGCGCTCTGCGCGGGATGGTCGCCACTGACGGCACTCCCACCGATCAATTAATTTTCGAAGCCAAGCAGTTGCCCTCCATGGCCGGTCAGGAGCTAGCCAGCCGCGTCACCTGTAAGAAAACTTACAAGTGGGAAACTGGTTCCATCGATCTGGTCACTTCTCCCTGGACCGAACAAATGGGTGAAGCCGGCCAGCAAAACGCCGAAGCTCAAAAATTTCGCGTGGTCGCTTACGATTTTGGCATCAAGCAAAATATCCTCCGCCTCCTCACCGACCACAATTGCGAAGTCGCTGTAGTTCCCGCGCAAACCACTGCGGAAGACGTCCTCGCCATGGGCGGCGATGGAGTTTTCCTCTCCAATGGACCCGGTGATCCCGAACCCGCCACCTACGCCATCGAAAATATTCGCAAACTCATCGGTCGCACTCCCGTCTTCGGCATCTGCCTCGGCCACCAACTTTGCGGACTCGCCCTTGGCGGCAAGACTTTCAAACTAAAGTTCGGCCATCACGGCTCCAATCATCCCGTAAAAAATCTTCTAACCGAACAAATCGAAATCACCGCGCAGAATCACGGCTTCTGTGTCGATCCCGAATCTCTGCCTTCCGGCGACGTGGAAATGACCCACGTCAATCTCAATGACCACACCAACGAAGGCTTCCGCCACAAATCCCAACCCCTCTTCAGTGTCCAATATCACCCCGAAGCCAGTCCCGGCCCTCACGACTCCCACTACCTCTTCACCCAATTTACCGACCTAATGCAAGAATTCCGTAAACCAGGGAGCTCCCGCTGATGGATTTGACCGACGGGACACCTTAAATGGGAAAATTCGAACGAATAATTCGGATACCCGCCGTGATAATTGGAAAGGAATCTGCCGAAGAGATTTTCTTGGTAATGCACGAATTGGCCGAACTGCGAGTGACCGCAGTCCTTAGAGAGCGGTTGTACCAAACGCATCAGCAGGCACAGAATCAAGTAGCCTTCGGCGTGGTCATTCCGGGACAACAAGCGGCACTCGATCAGAACGCGATTGAACAGGCGGTACAATCGGACGGATACAGGGAGTTAATTCGGCCGACGTTTGGTGACAAATATACTTTTATCTCTCCCCATGGAAACGTTCAATTTCTGTACAACGACTTTAACTACGGCGATATACCGCCTGACGTACTCAACGCTATTGCGGAGTCAACCGGGCCGAACGGTGAAATTATTAATCTAAATATTAAGGCCAAGACTCAAGTTGTAGATTTCAATGATTCCAACATAAACAGGATTCTTGTTCAAGGACCCAACAGTGCGTGGGTCAACGACACTGCCCAACGCTTTGAGGTTCTGATGAAAAGGAGTAAAGATCCCTTCCGCCACATCGTGTATCGATGGATGGCCTTGTTCGTTTGGCTGACATTCGTCGCCTGCCTAGTTCTTGAATATAAGTTACTGCGATTTACAACAGGATATCGATGGACCGCGCCCCTAAACGGGCTGCAGCTCTTGATCGCCTTTGGAACTCTCGCGATCACTCTGATAATGTCCGCCAATCTCTTTTCAAGAGTGCTGCCGTTTTTGTGGCCATATTTTGAACTAGAGGGGAACCTCTCACTCCGTCGCAAGACTTGGCGGGTGCCGGTTTTAAGTATCATTTCATTGCTCTATGTAGCCGCCATTACGATTTTGTTTGCGACAAAATAGGAGATTCGTCACTCGAATGCCCAAGCGCAAAGACATCAAAAAAATCCTGATCATCGGCTCCGGCCCCATCGTCATCGGCCAGGCCTGCGAATTCGATTATTCCGGCGCGCAAGCTTGCAAAGCTCTCCGCGACGAAGGCTACGAAGTCGTCCTCGTCAATTCCAATCCCGCCACCATCATGACCGACCCGGAGCTTGCCCACCGCACCTACATCGAGCCGCTCACCAAGGAATATCTCGAAGAAATCATTTCCAAGGAAAAGCCGGACGCTCTTCTTCCCACCGTGGGCGGACAAACTGCCCTCAATCTCGCCGTCGAACTCGCCGAAAGCGGCATCCTGGAAAAATACAAAGTCGAAATGATTGGCGCATCTCTCCGCGCGATCAAAGTCGCCGAAGATCGTCTCTGGTTCAAGGACGCTTGCCGCAAAATCGGCCTGGAAGTTCCCGCATCCGCGCTCGTCAACAACGCGCAAGACGCTCTCCGCCTCTGCGAACAACTCGGTTTCCCGCTAGTCATTCGCCCCTCATTCACTCTCGGCGGCACCGGCGGCTCCATCGCCTACAATCGCGAAGAATTTGGCGAAGCCATCTCTCACGCGCTGGACATGAGCCCCGTCCACGAAGCTCTCGTCGAAGAATCCGTTCTTGGCTGGAAAGAATACGAACTCGAAGTCATGCGCGACTTCCGCGACAACTTCGTCGTCATCTGCACCATCGAAAATTTCGATCCCATGGGCGTGCACACCGGAGACTCTATCACCGTCGCCCCCGCGCAAACTCTTACTGACAAAGAGTACCAACGCATGCGCGACGCGGCCGCCGCCATCATTCGCGAAGTGGGCGTCGAAACCGGCGGCTCCAACGTGCAATTCGCCATCAATCCGGAAAATGGTCGCATGACCGTGATCGAAATGAATCCCCGCGTCTCCCGTAGCTCCGCTCTGGCCAGCAAGGCCACGGGTTTCCCCATTGCCAAAATTGCCGCTCGCCTCGCTGTTGGCATGTCCCTCGACGAAATTCCCAACGACATCACCAAAAAAACTCCCGCCAGCTTTGAGCCCACCATTGACTACGTCGTCGTAAAAATTCCCAAGTGGCAATTTGAAAAATTCGCAGGAGCCGACACCACTCTCGGCACCCAAATGAAATCCGTCGGCGAAGTGATGGCCATCGGCCGCACCTTCAAGGAAGCGTTGCAAAAGGGAATTCGCTCCCTCGAACCGCACACTCCGTGGCGCGCTCCCGCGGAAACTCCCGAATCTCTCCTCCGCGAAAAACTTGCCACGCCTCGCCCAGACCGCATCCACTGGCTGCTTACCGCCGTCGAACGCGGCTTGCCCGCCGAAGAAATTTGCGAACTAACCAAAATTGATCCCTGGTTCATTCATCAACTCGAAGAAATCGCCGCCATGAATCGCCGCGCCGCAAGCGTCACCGTCGAAACCGCTTCCAAGGAATTGCTGCGCGAAGTAAAACGCCACGGCACCAGCGACGAGCATCTCGCTCAAATCTGGAAAACCACTCCCGCCGCCGTTCGCCTGCAGCGCGCTCGCTACGGTGTCTCGCCCGTTTTTAAACGAGTCGACACTTGCGCCGCCGAATTTGAATCCTTCACTCCTTATCTTTATTCCACTTACGAAGACGAAGACGAGTCCGACACCAAGCCGCGACCCAAAATTATGATTCTCGGCAGCGGCCCGAACCGCATCGGGCAGGGAATTGAATTCGATTATTGCTGCTGCCATGCCGCGTTCGCGCTGCGCGAAGATGGTCTCGAAACCATCATGGTTAACTGCAATCCGGAAACTGTCTCGACCGACTACGACACTTCCGACCGACTCTACTTTGAACCGCTCACGCTCGAAGACGTTCTTGCCATTGTCGAGCGCGAAAAACCGCAAGGCGTGATCGTTCAATTCGGCGGACAAACCCCTCTCAATCTTGCTCTCGAACTGAAACGCAACGGCGTGCCCATCATCGGCACTGCTCCCGAATCCATCGACCTCGCCGAAGATCGCCGTCGCTTCGGCCGCTTGCTCGACGAACTAAAAATTCCGCAGCCGCGCAACGCTACCGCGCTGATCCCGGAAGAAGCCGCGCGCGTCGCCGGAGAAATTGGTCTCCCAGTGCTCGTTCGGCCCAGCTACGTTCTCGGTGGCCGCGCCATGGTCATCGCCTACGACGTGAACACCGTTCAAGATTACGTCGCACAAGCCGCGCTTATGGGCCCCGCGCGTCCCGTGCTCATCGATCAATTTCTCGAAGAAGCCACCGAAGTCGATGTCGATGCTCTCGCCGACGGCACCGATGTCGTCATCGGCGGAATCATGGAGCACATCGAAGAAGCTGGCGTGCATTCCGGCGATTCTTCCTGTGTCCTTCCTCCCGTAAGTTTGACGCCAACCATTCTCGACACCATTCGCGACTACACCAAACGTCTCGCCATTGCGCTGAAAGTTGTCGGCTTGATGAACGTGCAGTACGCCATCCAACGCGACACCGTTTACGTTTTGGAAGTAAACCCGCGCGCTTCTCGTACCGTTCCTTTCGTCAGCAAAGCCACGGGCGTGCCCCTTGCGAAGGTTGCCGCGCGACTCATGGCCGGTAAGCGCCTTTCGGATATGAAACTTCCTCTCGTCCGTCACAATGGCGTTTCAGAAATTGCCGTTCACGAATTCTTTTCTGTAAAATCTCCCGTATTTCCATTCAACAAATTTCGCGGAGTTGACACTATCCTCGGCCCGGAAATGCGCTCCACCGGCGAAGTGATGGGAATTTCCACTTCTTACGGTCAGGCCTTTGCGAAAGCACAGCTCGCGGCAGGACAAAAACTTCCGCGCACTGGCACCATCTTTCTCAGCGTCAACGACCGCGACAAACGCCAGCTCGGAACTCTCGGCAAAGAATTGTCCGGCCTTGGCTTCCGCCTCCTCGCCACCCGCGGAACTGCCGCCGCTCTTGCCGCCGCTGGCATCGAATCCGAATCCGTTTTCAAAGTGAATGAAGGCCGCCCCAACATTGTCGATCTTGTGAAAACCGGAAAAATCGATCTGGTCATCAACACTCCCCTGGGCCGCGAATCTTTTTACGACGAAAAATCCATTCGCCGCGCCGCCATTCGTTACAACATTCCGTGCATCACCACGCTCGCCGCCGGTCACGCCGCAGCTCGCGGAATTCGCGCCCTGGTCGATCAGCCAACCGAAGTAAACGCGCTGCAGGATTTGCATCGCGGACGCGTTGTCGCCTCCAATAATCCAGCTGCCGGAGACTAAAATGGATCTTTCTGGAATTTATCCCGCGCTCACCACGCCGTATGCGGCCGACGGTTCCGTGTCGCTTTCCGATCTCAAACACAATATCCAGCGCTTCAACGCAATTAATTTAGCCGGCTACGTCGTGCTCGGTTCCACCGGCGAATCTGTTTTGCTTTCTCGCGCGGAAATGGAAAAGATTCTCGCTACCGCGAAAGAATTTGCCGCTGCCGGCAAAATTCTCATCGCCGGCACTGGCGCCGAATCCACCGCCGAAACTATCGACCGCACCAAACGCGCCGCCGAACTCGGCTACCACGTCGCGTTAATCAAAACTCCGTATTACTACAAGCCATCCTACAAAACGGAAGTCCTGGTCGCGCACTACAAAAAAGTTGCTGACGCTTCGCCGATTCCAATTTTGCTTTACTCTGTTCCGCAATTTACTGGAGTCACTCTCGAACCGCCGGAAATCGCCGAAATGGCGCATCACCCCAACATCATCGGAATAAAAGATAGTTCCGGCCACGTGCAAAGAATTGGTGACACCGTAAATGCCGTACCCGCATCCTTCCAGGTTCTGACCGGCGGTGCCGCAATCGTTTTTCCCGCAATCGCGGTCGGTGCTCGCGGAGCCATTCTCGCCCTCGTCAACGCCCTTCCGGAAAAATGCGTCGCACTCTACGAATCCGTTCAGCGCGGCAGTATGTCCGAATCCCGCAAATTGCAATCCACGCTGGCCAAAGCCTCCAAACTAATCGTCACCGAAAACGGTATCGCCGGAATAAAATTTGTCATGGACCAACGCGGCTACCGCGGCGGCCTCCCCCGCCTTCCGCTCCAACCCCTCGCCGACGCCAGCAAGCAGCGCCTCTCCGCTTTCCTGGCCGCCCTGGAACCCATCGCCGCCCGCGCCTGATTTCGCGTGACGGCGGGGCGTCCTGTATCATCTAAGTCGCGATGGGCTGTCTCTCGATTCCTTACCGCCGCCTCCCTCATCAGACGAAACTCTTCGTCCGGTTCATGGACGATTTTTCCAGCGTGCAATCGTTTTATCGGCATCCTCCCACTCTCGATGCAATCAAGAAAGTTGCCGCCGAACTACAATTTCCCGCGGAACGCTGCAAGGAAGTTGTCGCCATTTTGCGCGAACAAAACGCGCGTTTTTTCGGTTCTGCGCCAGCGTCAAAATCCCCTCAGATTTCTCTGCCGAATCATGTGCCGAATTCGGTTGCTGTCTCCGCGTCCGAAGTTCTTCTAGGAACGGCGCCGCGCTCGGCTGCAAATTCCGCCGCCAATTCTACCGCAAATTCTCCGGTGAATTCTTCATCGAATTTCGCCGCAAGTGATTCCGTGGCGCGGAACCTCGATGCGCTGGAAGCGGGCGCGGTCGCGATTGTGACTGGTCAGCAAGTTGGATTATTCGGCGGGCCGGCATATGCGATTTACAAAGCATTGACGGCGATTCGCATCGCGGAAGAATTGACGCAAGCAGGCGTCGCGGCGGTGCCAGTATTTTGGATGGCTACTGAAGACCACGACCTCGAAGAAGTGCGGCACGTTTCGTGGTTTGAAAATGGCCGGCTGGAAAAGTTCGCGCTGCCAGAACACGTCGAGATTGGATCGCAGCCCCACGCGGAGTCTGCGTTGCCGGAGCAGGCGGAGCCACGTCCCGTGGGGACGGTGGCGCTAGGCGCTGCGATCGATTCCATGGTGGTCAAAGCGTCCTCACTTTTGTCTGGTCCTGCATCGCAAGAAATTGCGGCGATGCTGCGCGAAAGTTATCGCGCGGAAGAAACTTACGGCGGCGCGTTTGCCAAATTGTTCGCGAAATTGTTTGCGGGGCAGGGATTGATTTTGCTGGATCCGCTGGACGCGCGGCTGCATCGCGTGGCCGCTCCGGTATACGCGAAGGCGGTGGAGCAGCGCGATTCGCTGAACGAACAATTATTGCAGCGCGGAAAAGATTTGGAACGCGCGGGGTTTGAAGCGCAAGTGAAAGTTACGTCGCGCGGAACGACGCTTTTCTGGATGGCGAATGGCGCGCGGCAAGCGATCGCAGCGGACGGCGAAAAGTTTCGCAGCGGCGACGTGGCGTGGTCTCGCGAAGAATTGCTGCGATTGGTGAAGGCGGAGCCGGAAAAGTTTAGCCCCAATGCGCTGCTCCGTCCGGTGGTGCAGGATTTTCTTTTGCCGACCGCGGCGTACCTGGGCGGGCCGGCGGAAATTGCGTATTACGCGCAGTCGGAAGTTTTGTACCGGAATATTTTGGGACGCATGCCGGTGGTGATGCCGCGCGCGGATTACACATTGGTGGATTCGAAAGCGGAGAGATTGTTGCAGCAGTATGAATTGTGCATCGAGAATTTGTGGGCCGGGCCGCAAGAGTTGCGGAGAAAAATGGAGTCGGTTTCGGTGCCGGCGGAATTGTCCGAACGATTCGATCGCGATGCCGCGGAGATTGAAAAAACGCTGGCGGAGTTGCAAAAGCAAATTGTGAAACTGGACTCGACGCTGGGCGGGGCGGTGGAGTCTGCGCGGAGGCGAATCGCTTTCCAGTTGGACAAATTGCGGCGAAAAACGGGGCGCGCGCTGGATGAGAAAAATGGTTTGCTGACGGCGCACCAGAAATTTCTGGAAGAGCTGCTGTATCCCGGCAAAGAATTGCAATCGCGGGAGCTGTGTTTTTTGCCGTTTTTGGCGCGCTGGGGGATGAACGGATTGGCGGAGTTGAAAGAGATGTCGTCCAGCGAGCACCTGCAGGAACACCGGATTGTGCGGATTCCGTAGGATTGTCTGAAAGTCTGAAAGTTGGAAGGTCTGAAGGTCGGCACGAACCGTCTGAAAGTCTTAAAGTTGGAAGGTCTGACAGAAACTGAGACCCCCACCCCCTCGAAAGAGCAAAAGAGTGTGGAAGTCGTTGAAAAGAATAGAGGGCGATTGCGCGGGAATGCACAAGAGCGATAGGAGAGGGGAACGAAGCGTGTCTGCACGTTTGAAAGTTGGAAGGTCTGAAGGTCGTGGAAAACACGTCTGAAGGTCGGAAGTTGGAAGGTCTGAAGGTCGAGGGGACAGAAACGGCAAATTCTGAAAACTCGGTACCCACCCCACCCGGGCAAAATGTAAGGGTGTGATTCGGAAGGGGTTGCGGGCGGAGGGGTTTGTAATTGATGGATTCTACGGGAGTTAGGGAAGGGGTGATTTGTGGGGGCAGTTTGGAAAGTTGTTGAAAATGAAGGGGCGGTATTTTTGAAGGCGGCGGAGCGAGAGGGTGGCGCGGAGGAGTGAGGAGACGTCTCTGCGCGCATGATCTGAGGATTATACCAGAATATTTAACCCTGTCAATAGTTAACTGAATAGTATTCGAATGATCCGCGCTTACCATGGAAATGAAAGGGACAATCAAAACCTCCCTAGGCACGCGAAGGGTCTGCCACCCGCCTGATCACCCTGAGTTTCCCGTCCGTCCAGCCCGTCATTTTCGGGCTCTGAGGATACACAGAGCTAGGAAAACCAGAAGTCCATAGAATAAAGTATCTCCGAGCAATGACAAGACTATGGCTCCTAAATCGTGGGCGCCAACACCGACGAGTCCAGCCAAAAGCAACCCTGGACTCAGGAGCGCATTCGAGACGCTCGGCGCGACGCCTGCAGTTGCGACGATAAAGAGCAAAAGCACAAGGCTGAAACCTGCGCCCAACGATACGAGCAGCGATTTGTTTCTAGACATGGTGTGTAGGCTCACGATGAAACCCTCCCTGTTTTTTCGACAAACTAGTTACAGCCGGCGCGATTGCCTAGCGCGCACTGTCTGGCCAACTCCCTCTCTAATTGATTCGACTCATCTAGGTTGGGATTGGAAAAGTAGTTGTCTACAATTTTTTCGATTGCTCGTTGAATCGCCGCATTTGGGTTTCCTAGTTTCGATGCGTCTTCTGGAAAAGATTGAATGAATCCTCCTACTAAATTCCGGACTGACTGACCTATGCCGTACCAGTCCAGTGCTTCATCCATTTCTCCGAAAACGTGTGGTATTGCTCCTCTTCCGAATATTCCATTCCAGGTAGTGGGGGTCCCATCTGGTGCTGCGTGGGACGGGGAACCCATATCAGTGAGAGTATGGGCAGCTGTTGCAAAATAGGTTAACGCTAGTTTACTCAATCCTTGAACATCTCCCACTGCTTTGGCCTTCGCCAGATTTACGGTGATATGGTCCGCGATGCCTTTGGTACAGGCCGTCATGCTCTGCCCAGGCGCGCACTGAGCGTGTTGATTCGAATTCTTAGGATCCTGTCCACCTTTAAGAATTGCATCCTGATTAGCGCTGACCTTTTCAATTAGCTTAATCTGTTGCGGCGTTAAAGTTCCCCCGAAAACAGCTTCGTAGATCTCATCGTGTATATATGTTGGCCACAAACCATTCCGATCGACATTCGCCAAAGTGTTGTTTAGCACATATAAGTAGCGGTTCCAGCTTTGCGGATTAATTGGGTTAATACTGTTCCGCGAGGGATCGACCGACATGAAGCGTCCGAGAGAAGAAGAGTCGTATCTGGCACCGAAATTGTCGAGGTTGGATTCAGCGTCTCGTTCTTTGCCGGTGAATTTGTGGGTGCTGGTGGAGGAGCCGGCGATCTGTTCCCCGAAGGGGAGGTAGTCCATGGAGTCGGTGACGGTTCGGGTGAGGCTGGTTACCAGGCGCGTGGAGCCTAGATGGTCTTTGTGGATGAAATTGGTGGTGGCGTTTTCGTATTCGGCGATCAGGCTGCTGCCGAGGTAGATGTAGCCAATGCTCCAACCGGTGAAGCCTGGGCTGATCCTCCATTCGGCGGCGACGTTACCGCTGAGGCTGTAGAGATATTCGGTGGAGGTGGTGCCAGTGTTTTTGCGGACGCGGCGGCCTGCGGCGTCGTAAATGTAGCAGGCGGTGGCGGTGGAGCAAGTGCCGGGAGTGCCATCAACCTGGATTAAGTGGTTTTCGGCGTCGTAGGTGTAGGAGTGCGAGGCGTCGTGGGTCATGTTGCCGGCAACGTCGTAAGCGTAGGGCGCGCCGGAGAGGCGATTGTTGGTGTCGACGGCGGAGTGAAACGGGTTGCAGGTTCCGGCGGTGACGGTTTGGTCGGTGCGATTGCCCCACGCATCGTACGTCCAGGACAAACCTTTGCAAGCCTGGGCGGTGGCAGAATCGGCCGTGGTAGACAAGCGGTTCAGCGCGTCGTAAGTATAGGAGCGATTGAAGATTTGATTGCCAGTGCCGACCATGGACATGATATTGCCGTTGTTGGCGGTGCCCGCGTTGAAGCCGTAATTGTAGTCTTGTACCGTGCCAGATGGGGATGTGTCCGTGCACGAGCCCAGTGCGGACGCTGAAGAGTTTACGTTGTAGCGGCACGGTTGAAGACGATTATTGTAGGCTTCGGTTTCGGTGAGGCTATTGCCGTACGTGATCTTGCGAATGGCTCCGCTGGCGTAATAACCGAGGGTGGGATCGACGGTGGCCAACGTGGCGGGATGCTGGCCATCGACGAAGCTGCTGGTCATGATGGCCGGTCTGGCGGCGGGATCGTAGCTGTAGGAGAAGGTGACGCCGACGCCGTTGTTTCCGGTGAGCATATCTCCGGCTAAATCATAAGTGTAAGAAAATGGCCACGCAGATGTTCCGCAATTGCTGGGCGTGCATTGATTATTTAAGAGTACACGGCCCACGGCGTCATAGCTGAAAATCGAAGCGGTCTGCACAGTTGCAAGCGGTCCAGTATATTGCTCGGTCATGCGACCAATAGGGTTCGAGAGGGTGACGCCCCAGCCGGGCTGAGTGTCGTAAACATATGTGGCGATCGGAGTGGGGAGCGTTGGCGGAGTGGCACTGCAAACCTGAGGAGTAGCCGGCGAAAAGGCTGAGCCTTTCGCGGTCATGCGATGGAGCGCGTCGTAGCAGTAGGTAAGCGTGACGGTGGCGGAAGCGGTTTGATTTGGCGCAGGACTGGTTTTGTTAATGAGGTTGCCGTCAGCGTCGTAGGCATATGTTGCGGTGCCGGATTCTGGATTGGAAGCGGTGAGGAGTTGGGACAGGGAGTTGTAGGTGAAAGTGCGAGTGCGCCAATTGCCGGAGACGGCTGAGCCACCTTTTTGATTTACAGCGAGAAGATTATCCAGAGTGTCGTAGGTGTAGTCGGTTTCCAGATTTAGCACGGCGGGGTCTTCAAAGACCTGGCTGAGGCGACCGAGGCCGTCTGTAACGCTCTTGCGGCGGTGACCGGCTTGGTCGGTAACAGTGGTGGTGTTGCCGGAATAGGTGGTGAAAATGGTGTTGGTGGGTTGAGTGGCGGGACAAGTTCCACCCGTTGGCAAGGTGCCGTCCGGAGGCACGACAACACAGATTCTGCCCAAGGCGTCGTAGATGGTTGTGGTGATGCCGTCGGTGGGAGCGGTGGCGGTGCGATGCGGATTACTGGTCGTGGATTCACGATCCACTTGATCGTAAGTGTGATCCGTTTTGATGCTGGTGGCGCAAGCCGATGTGCCGTCCTCGCAGAATTCGTCTTGGGTCAGGCGACCGAGGGCGTCGTAGTGTTCTTTGCTATAGATGGACGCGCCTGCCGAGCGTGTTCTGCTGGTGGTGACGGTTAGGGCGGTGTCGTCGTAGGTGAAGGAGGCGGCACCGGCTACGGAGGGGAATTGGGCGGAGGTGGTGCGGCCAAAGAGATCGTAGGCGACGGTGGTGGTTTGGGAATTGTTGTCCGTGGCGGAGCCGAGGAAACCGGTGCAGGAATAGAAACTGGAGGCGGTGGTGTGGCCAAGAGCGTCAGTGGTTTGGGTGACGTAGGCTTTGCCGGGTCCGGCGGTGGGAGCGCAGGTGCTGCCGCCGGTTTGGGCAGTCCAAGTATCGGCATAACTGAATGAATTGGTGTGACCGAGAGGATCGGTGGTGGAGAGGATGTTGCCGGCGTCGTCGTACTGATTGCGGGCGGTGAGCCACGCGCCGTCGGTATTGCGCCAGCGTTTGGTGGCGGTAAGATTGCCGCGAGTGAGATAGGTGGTGCTGAAAGTGGCATCGTGCTGGACAGCGCCGCTGGCGGTGAGGCCGGCGGTATAGCTGTCGTACTCCATCTGGGTTTGCGCCTGGATGGCGGAGGAACCGTTGTAGACGATGATGCTGGTGGGCCGATTGACGATATTGAGATTGGTGTAGGTGGAGTTGCCGGTGTGGAGATAGGTGTAGTCGGTTCGGCGGAGAAGCGGGCCGAAAGTGCCGGAGCCGGCTGCACCGTAATCGTATTCACGGGTTTCAGTGGGGTTGAGGCGGGTGGCAGTGCCTGGACACCGCCCCAAACAATTGAAGGAAAAAGTTTCGTAGTCGGTTTCTTTTTTGGAGACGAGACCGTTGTCGAGAGTAGTCGTTTCTCGAATTAAACGGACGTTGATTTGATTCGCGGTATTGGTTGGATCGGTTTCGGAGGCATAGACTTTGTCCACAGTGCGGAGGAGATTGCCGCTGGGATCGAAATACTTAACCTGGGACTCCACGGAGCTGCCACCGATAGGAGGCATGCTGCGAACTTCTTTGTTGCCGAGGGGATCGATGACGGTTGAGACATAAGGGGATTGGAAGCCGAGAGTATAAGTCCAGGCCTGGACATTGGAGCCATTGGTGACAATGCGAGTGATCGCTCCACGCCGGCCGTACAGGGAAGGCTGAGTATCGCCGTCAC
This sequence comes from Candidatus Acidiferrum sp., assembly GCA_036495905.1. Classification (GTDB taxonomy): domain Bacteria; phylum Acidobacteriota; class Terriglobia; order Acidiferrales; family UBA7541; genus Acidiferrum. The sequence goes on along the minus strand of DASXMB010000034.1, from coordinate 101,423 downwards.
CCTGAACCGGCTGGATGGCATAGGTATCCTGGTAGGTGTAGGTGATGAAGCCGCCGGTGGGAAGATCGACGCGAGTCAATTCGCCCCATCCGGCGGTATTGTATGTGAAGAGATAAGTTTTGCCGTTGGGCAGGGTTAATTTCTGCGGCACGACCATGGTGTCCGTGTCTTCAAAGCAAGAAGTACCGAAGACGCGGAGTGTGTGGGCGCAGAAATCCGTCGATAGCGGAATCGTTTCGAAATCAACGCGATAGGTTTGCGAGGTGCCGGAGGAATCAACGACAGCGTAAATGGTGTAACCGGTGCCGTTGGTAATGGTTACTGGAATGCGATTCAGGGTGTCCTTGACTTCTCCAATCGGAAGAAATGCGGTGGTAATAAGATTGCCATTGGTATCGCGGCCGAGTTGTGTGCCGTCCTTCAGAGTTAGGGGGCCCGATTGAATATTGTCAATCATTCCGGTTCCGTCAAGTGTGGGACCGCTGAGAATCTGCGCTTGGCAAGATCCATCACTCTCCATGTTCAGAGCGAGAGGATGTTTTGTTCCGCTGGGATCGGTTATGTAAAACGCATAGTCATGCACGTATACCATGCCGGTTGAAGGACAAGTGTCGTCGGTTTCCACATTTCCGCCGCCGAAATCGAAAGGGCCCACCAAGCGCCATCCGGAATTGGGCACCGAATCGGTGGGTGATAGCGATACTTGATAGACGCCGTTGGTTGGGTTGTTGGGAAGTGGCTCGGGGAAAAACTGATTTGTGAATTCAGGACTGTCATAGACATATTTCCACGTGAAGACTTTTCCACCCCGTTGTTTGACGCTGACGATGGGAATTTCAATGTGGAGGTTGCCGTTGGATAGATTGACCTGGTCAAACTCGCTACCGTGAAAAGAGCCGAAGGGAGGAAGACCGGAATTGGTGCCGGGATTAATTTGTTGCGCGGCGAGCGGGCGGATGAGAAGCAGAAGCGATAACGCTGCGACGACGATGCCGGCAAATCGGAGGACGCGGCTCACAGTGCACCGCCCAATTGGAAAGTGGAGTCTGGGACGGCGACATTGAGACTGATGCTGGTGACGACGTGAGTGCCGACGACGTTGCTGTCCATCAAGTAGGTGACCTTGAAAGGAATTTGGACTCCCTGGACGACGCGATAGTCTTCGTACTTGACGGTGACGGGAGCGGTGACGCGGAGATTGGTCAGCGCACGAATGGAATAAGTGAATTGTGTGACGAGGAGAGTTTGCGGATCGAGATAAATGTGGCAGGGAGGTTCGTGTCTTGGAGGCTGGAACGAGGTGTTCGGCGGGAGTTGCAAGATGATGTGATGGAGCTTGGAGCCGGCGACGTCTTCGAGGCCGACATAGGTGGCGGAGACGTCCGAGCCGGTCCAGCGGGCGAATGCGGAGAGAGCGGGAAGATGAGTGAGTCCACCGTTGCCGAGAGCGCGGCGCGAGGCTGGGCGGGCTTGTTCGCCGGGACCGCGACCGTGAGCGGTAGTGGCGTCCATGACGAAGGCGGAAGTGCCGGAGGCGTCTTGGTCGTCAATGCGCATGGAGTTGCCGCGCGTGGTGATGGTGCGCGTGCTGGTGGCGGGTTGGCCGTCGCGCATGGAAGTGTATTGGACGATTTCTTGCGTGCTGGTGATGGCGGACCAGTTTGCGCCGCCCATGGCTGCAGCGGACTGCGCCAAGAGCTTTAACGCTTGAGCGTCGCGCTGGGGCGGCTGAGGCGTTGCGGCAACTGCGGCGTTTTGTTGAGCGGCTGCAGGAAATGCGAGTGACAGAGAAACGGTGATGAGCAGGAGAAAACGACCAGGGCGCATGTGGGACCTCCGAAAGGTGCAGTGCTTATACGTAAGGCGGGAGATGATGTCAATGCGTTACCGTACAGAGGACTAACTTTGCGCTGGCGCTGGTGGGCATAACGATTCCGGGGTGGGCAGGCGATGGTAGGATTTTGGGCGTAGGGGCTTGACTCGATGGAGAGATTGCGGATTAAGACGCGGCGGCGGACGCAGTTGGTGGATGTAACCGAGGAAGTGGCGCGGGTGGTGGAGGCGGCGGGAATTGTCGAGGGCGTTTGTTATGTGTATGTGCCGCACACTACTGCAGCGGTGATGATTAACGAACACGCGGACCCGGACGTGGCGCGAGATTTGGAGGGAGTGTTCGATCGGTTGGTGCCGCACGAGGGGCCTTACCGGCACAGCGAGGGGAACTCTGATTCGCATGCGAAGGCGGTGATGGTGGGAGCTAGCGCGATGGTGTTTGTGGAGAATGGAAAGTTGGCGCTGGGTCAGTGGCAGGGGATTTTCTTTTGCGAGTTTGATGGTCCGCGGGAGCGGAAGATGTGGGTGAAGGTGGTTGGGGATTAGCGGATGGTTACACGTGCACGAGATCCCGGCGATTTAGGGTCGGCAAAGTCTTTATGGATTTGCCGATTTTTTGCTGAGCTAGGCGCACGTCGTAAAAGCCTTGCAGATTGATCCAAAATTGCGGGCTGGTGCCAAAGAAATGAGCGAGGCGAAGGGCAGTGTCGCCGGTGACGGCGCGGGTTCCGTTTAAGATTTGGGTGACACGATTGGTTGGGACGCCAATTTTGCGAGCAAGTTCGGCGGCACTCATGCCGAGAGTTTGCAGTTCTTCGGAGAGATGCTCTCCGGGATGGATGGCGGTGATGGTCATCACAGTGCTCCTTGATGTCAAGTATATCGGTATTAGGCCAGGCTTCTGAGGAAGTGACGGTGATTGCGATTTCAGCGAGGGAGTCGTCTACTCTTTAGAAATAATTCGCGAAAAAAAGCAGATTCCTGGGGCAGAGGCGGCCCTCGGAATGACACGCCCGGGCGTGTTTTAGCGATCCACTAGATTGAGATGGCAGAGACAAGCGAGCATGTACGGTAAGGTGGCGGCACGGCGCTCGCGATGGGGACGGGTGTGTTAGAGTTTTTGGCGATGACGAGATTGGGAATATATGTGCAGGTGCCGTTTTGTCAGACGCGGTGCACGTATTGCAATTTTCATACGGGAGTGGTGGCGTCGGCGCGATTTGTGCCGTATGTGGCGGCGGTGTGTGCGGAGATGCGGGAGCGGCGGACGTTGTATGCGGCGGCGGGAATTGGGTGGGGTGGCGCGAACGGGGTGAATGGTGCAGGTGAGGCGGCGTTGGCGTCGGCGTCGGAAATATTTCCTCAGCGGCTGAAGCCGGTTCTGTCTTCGGACGTGGTGGCACGGCCCTTCGTTCCTCAGGATGAACTAAAGCCGTGCCCTGGCGCGGGTGCGCGAGTAGAAACGGAAGGGAACGCTACCAGTGGTGAACTAAAGCCGTGCCCTGACGAAAATGCCGAAGAAAAGGTGGAAGGCGAATCAGCGCGATTACTGGACGATGCGGTGGTGGATACGGTTTATGTTGGGGGAGGGACGCCGAGTTTGCTGGACCCGGCGCATTTGCAGAGTTTGATGGACACGGTGCGTAGCGAGTTTCGGACGGAGTTGGCGGAAGTTACGTTGGAGGCCGATCCGGAAACGATAACCGCGGAGAAGGCGGCGGCTTGGTCGCGGGCGGGGATCAATCGGGTGAGTTTTGGGGTGCAGTCGTTTGTGGATGCGGAATTGATTGCGGCGGGGAGGATGCATCGGCGAGCGGATATTTATCGGGCGGCGCCGATTTTGCGGGCGGCGGGGATTGAGAATATTAGTTTTGATTTGATTGCCGGATTGCCGCACCAGACGCGGGAGAGTTGGGGGCAATCGTTGACGGAGTTGCGAGAGTTGGCGCCCGAACATGTGTCGGTTTATTTGCTGGAGATTGACGAGGGCAGCCGGTTGGGGGCGGAAGTTCTGCGCGGCGGAAAACGGTACAGCGCGGGAGCGATTCCAACGGACGATTTGATGGCGGAATTGTATGAGACGGCTTGTGCGGAGTTGCGCGAGGCTGGGTATGTACACTACGAGATTTCGAATTGGGGAAAGCCGGGGCGGGAATCGAAACACAATTTGAAATATTGGCGGCGGGAACCTTACTTGGGATTTGGAGCGGGGGCGCACTCGTTTTCTGGAACGGAGAGGTGGGCGAATGCGCATGATGCGGCGCGTTATGTGGAGTCGATGGAAGCGGGGCGATTGCCGGTGGAGCAGCATGAAGTGTTGAGCGCGGCGAAGGCGTTGGAAGAGGAATTATTTTTGGGATTGCGGCAATTGGCGGGGATCGATATTGGAGCGGTTGAACGGCGGTATGGAGTGACGCTTGCTTCGAGATTTGATCCGTTGGCGATGGCGGGATTGGTGGAGAGGGATGGGGATGTGGTGAGGTTGCGAGAGGGGAAATTGAGTGTTTCGAATGAGGTGTTTGTGGAAATTATGAAGTAAGACGAAGTAATGAAGTAAGGATGTAATGAGGTAACGAAGGAGTTGGGATGGGCATTGCACGTGGGTGAGAACGGCGGGGCGGAAAAAGTGCCGATCGGGAGATCGGCGTGCCCCGGAGGCGTTCAGTCGGGTGTGTATATATAAGGATGCGGGTTGGGGGTAGGTGAGATGGGCTATACGGTGGCGAAGGGGAATCAGCGGGTGGAGGCGGATTTGGTGGGGCGGATGGAGGGCGTGGTCGATCTGCGGAGCGACACGGTTACGCGACCGACGGCGGAGATGCGGGCGGTGATGGCGGCGGCGGAGGTGGGCGACGACGTTTACGGAGAGGATCCGACGGTAAATCGGCTGGAGAAGAGGGCGGCGGAAATTTTTGGCAAGGAAGCGGCGCTGTTTGTTCCTACCGGATGCATGGGGAATTTGATCGCGATAAAGATTTGGACACATCACGGCGATGAGGTGATTTGCGAAGAGCGCGGACATGTGAATTTGTACGAGTTGGCGTCGATGTCCGCGATTGCGGGATGCATGCCGCGAGCGGTGCGGGCCGAGGATGGGTTGCTGAGCTGGAAGCAAGTGGAGGCGGCGATACGGCCGAAGATTTATTACGACTCGCAGACGGCGCTGGTGTGCGTCGAAAATACGCACAATATGTGGGGCGGGACGGTGTACCCGACGGCGCAAGTGGCGGAGATTTGCGATGGGGCGCACGCGGCGGGATTGAAGGTACATCTGGATGGCGCGCGGATATTTAACGCGGCGGTGGCTTTGGGCGAAAACGTTGCGGACATGTGCCGGGATGTGGATTCGGTGATGTTTTGTTTGTCGAAGGGATTGGGCGCCCCGGTGGGGTCGATGATTGTGGGCGGCGCGGCGTTTATTGAGAAGGCGCGAATTTATCGAAAGATGTTCGGCGGCGGGATGCGGCAGGCGGGCATTGTGGCGGCGGCAGGATTGATTGCGCTGGAGAAATCGCCGGGACGATTACACATTGATCACGAAAATGCGCGACGGCTGGCGGAACGGGTGGCAGAAATTCCCACGCTGGCAATTGATCCGAAGAAAGTGCGAACGAATATTGTGATCTTCGATTGCACGAAGACGGGAAAGACGGCGGTGGCGTTTTGCGATGCGTTGCATGCGCAAGGAGTCTGGGCGCAGGATACCGCACTGCATCTGGTGCGAATGGTGACGCACTGCGATGTGAATCGCGAGGGAGTGGAACGGGCGTTGACGGTGATTCGAGAAGTGGCGGCAGAGCCGCGGAGGGCAGGAGCATGATGAACGGATTTCTGCGAGCGGTGATGGTGTTGGCGGCGTGGGTGGCGTGGACTGGCCCGGGAGCTTTGCCGACGAGCGCGGCGGAGCATGCTTCGCGTGACGCTGATCGCGGTGTCGCACAGGCTGCGAAGCCTACGGTCGCGGAGGCGGGCGAATTTTTGAGCAAGGCGGAGGCGCGTCTGCAGGACTTGACCGTGAAGGCGCAGCGAGCGTCCTGGGTGGAAGAAAATTTTATAACCGACGATACCGAAGAGATCGCAGCGGAAGCGAATCAGGAACTGAATACGTTGAGCGCGGAATTGGCGAAGGATGCGCACCGATTCGACGGAGTGAGTTTGCCTCCGGTGATGGCGCGGAAGATGCTGCTGCTGAAATTGGCGACAACTTTTCCGGCGCCGAATAACCCAAAAGAGCAGGCGGAGTTGGCGAAGGTACTGGCATCGCTAGATGGCGATTACGGAAAAGGAAAATGGTGCCCGAGCGAGGCGGAGGGGAAATGCCTGGATGTGACGGCGGTGGGAACCCTGATGGCGACGAGCCGCGATGCCGAAGAATTGAAGAAGGCATGGATTGGATGGCACGCGGTGGGCGCGCCGATGCGGGATCGATATGCGCGGATGGTGGAGCTGGGGAATAAAGGTTCGCGGGAATTAGGGTTCCCGGATGCGGGAGGATTGTGGCGGTCCGGCTACGACATGCCGCCGGACGATTTGGAGAAAGAAGCGGACCGACTGTGGGAGCAGTTGCGGCCGCTGTATTTGTCGCTGCACGCGTTTGTGCGCGGACAGTTGGCGAAAAAATACGGCAAGGATGTGGTGCCGGCGAACGGACCGATTCCGGCGCATCTCCTAGGAAATATTTGGGCGCAGGAATGGAACAACGTCTATGAGCTGATGGATTCGCCGAAGCCGGCGCAGAGTTATGACCTGGGAAAGATTTTGCGGGACCGGCACACGGATGCGCGAGGAATGGTGCGGTACGGCGAGGGATTTTTTACGTCGCTGGGATTTCCGCCACTGCCGAAGACATTTTGGGAGCGGTCGCTATTTACGAAGCCGGCGGACCGGGACGTGGTGTGTCATGCGAGCGCGTGGGACATCGACACCAAGGACGATTTGCGGGTGAAATTGTGCATCCAGCCGACGCGGGAAGATTTCATCACGATACATCACGAACTGGGGCACAACTTTTATCAGCGGGCGTATAGCGGGCAACCGTTTTTGTTTCAGAACAGCGCGAATGATGGGTTCCATGAAGCGATTGGGGACACCATGGCGCTTTCGGTTACGCCGGATTACTTGAAGAAATTGGGATTTATCGATGCGGTGCCGCCGGCGTCTGGAGATATCGATTACTTGCTGCAGCAGGCCTTGGAAAAGGTGGCGTTTTTGCCCTTTGGCTTGGTGGTGGACAAATGGCGATGGGAAGTATTTTCTGGGCGAGTAAAACCGGCGGAATACAACAAGGCGTGGTGGGAATTACGGCAGAAGTATCAGGGAGTGGCGCCTCCAGTGGCGCGCACGGAAGCGGATTTCGATCCGGGAGCGAAATATCATGTGCCGTCGAATACGCCGTACATGCGCTATTTCCTGGCCCGGATTTTACAGTTTCAATTTCAGCGGGCGTTGTGCAAGGAAGCGGGGTATAGCGGGCCGCTGCATCGTTGCTCGATTTACGGGAACAAGGCGGCGGGGGAAAAGTTGAATGAGATGCTGGAGTTGGGCGCGAGCAAACCGTGGCAGGAAGCGCTGGAAACCATGACCGGTGAGAAGCGGATGGACGCTACAGCGCTGGCGGATTATTTTGCGCCGTTGAAAGTGTGGCTGGATGAGCAAAACAAGAAGAATGGATACCCGGTCGGCTGGTAGCGCTTGGTGTAGAATGGTTGTATAAGCTCAGCTTATGCTGAGTATAGGAAAAACTACTAGGCCGAGGATCGCGTGAACTTTTCATTTACAGACGAGCAGCAACAATTGCGGAAGAGCGTGCGGGCGTTTGCGGAAGGCGAGATTGTGCCGCACGTGATGGAGTGGGACGAGGCTTCGCATTTTCCGGCGGAGATTATGCCCAAGCTGGGCGAAATGGGTTTGCTGGGCGTGATTTTTCCAGAAGAGTATGGCGGCGCGGGGCTGGGGTACATCGAGTATGTGATCGCGGTGGAGGAGTTGTCGCGAGTAGATGGGTCGGTCGGAATTATTGTGGCGGCGCACAATTCGTTGTGCAGCAATCACATTTACAAGTTTGGGAATGAGGAGCAAAAGAAAAAGTATTTGGTGCCCCTGGCGCAGGGGAAAAAGATTGGGGCTTGGTCGCTGACCGAGCCGGAAGCGGGTTCGGACGCGGGCGGAACGCGGACGACCGCGGTGCGCGACGGCAAGGATTGGATATTGAATGGCGCGAAAACGTTCACCACGAACGGGCATTACGCGGATGTATGCGTGGCGATGGCGGTGACGGACAAATCGAAGGCATCGCATGGAATTAGCGCATTCATTTTGGAAAAAGGGATGAAGGGATTTAAGCCGGGGAAGAAAGAAAATAAATTGGGGTTGCGGGCGAGCGATACGTCCGAGGTGATTTTTACGGATTGCCGGGTGCCCGCAGAAAATATGCTGGGAGCGGACGGCGACGGATTTGTGGGTAGTCTGAAAATTTTGGATGGCGGACGAATTTCGATCGCTGCTTTGGCGCTGGGTATGGCGCAGGGTGCGCTGGACGCGGCTACGAAGTACGCGAAACAGCGGAAACAATTTGGGCAAGCGATCAGCGAGTTTCAGGCGATTCAGTTCAAGCTGGCGGATATGGCCACACAGGTGGAGGCGGCGCGTTTGCTGGTGTATCAGGCAGCGTGGCTGGCGGATCAGAAGGCTCCGCGATTTACGAAAGAATCGAGCATGGCGAAATTGTTTGCGAGCGAAGTGGCGGTGCGAGTGGCGAATGAGTGCGTGCAGATTCATGGCGGGTACGGATTTATTAAGGATTATCCGGCTGAGAAATATTATCGTGACGTGAAGTTGTGCACGATCGGCGAAGGGACCAGCGAGATTCAGAGACTGGTGATCGCGCGGCAGTTGTTGGGGAAAAAATAGTGACTAGTGTTTGGTGACTGGTGACTGGATTGCGGCGCAGCTTCCGCGATGCGCGAGCGCGGGGCGATTTGTGGTTCGCGGTATGGGCGAAAATCTGGATAATGGGTGGATGAATCTGGCCTGGTGGAAAGCTCCCTCGAAAATATGAGTACGCCCGTGGAGATTTGGGCGGGACAGGTGCGCGACGGAAACGTGCGGGCGATTTCGCGTGCGATCACGGCGATTGAAGATCACGAGCCGGAAGCGGAAGAATTATTGCGGATTTTGTTTTCGCAGACGGGGAATGCGTATTTGACGGGAATTACCGGCGCGCCAGGAACTGGGAAGAGCACTTTGGTGGACCGTTTGGCTGCGTTCTATCGCGGGCGCGACGAGCAAGTGGGCGTGATCGCGGTGGATCCGACGAGTCCGTATACGGGCGGGGCGATTTTGGGGGATCGGATCCGGATGCAGGGGCACGCGGGCGACGCGGGAATGTTTATCCGGTCGATGGCGACACGAGGATTTTTGGGAGGATTGGCGCGGGCCAGCGCGGAAGTGGCGCTACTGCTGGATGCGGCGGGCAAAAAGCAAGTGTTGATCGAAACGGTGGGAGTGGGGCAGGACGAAATTGATGTGGTGCGACTGGCGGATTGCGTTTTGGTGATTCTGGTGCCGGGACTGGGCGACGACATTCAAAATATGAAGGCCGGGTTAATGGAGATTGCGGACATTTTTGTGCTGAACAAATCGGATCGCGAGGGCGCAGACCGTTTGGAGCAGCAGGTGAATGCCATGCTTTCGCTGGTGATGCCGAGGGACGGGTGGCATCCGCCGGTGGTGCGGACGGTGGCGTCGGAGAATAAAGGGATCGATGTTTTGGCTGGGGCGATTGAGAAATTTCGGAAACATTTTGAATCGAGCGGAGAGCGGGAACGGAAACATGTGGAGCATTGGAAATTGCGGCTGCGGGAATTGTTGCAGTCGCGATTGTTGGAGCGGGCGATGGCGGGGTCGGGCGGGGAGAAAGAGTTGACGAAATTGGCGGAGGCGGTGGCGGCGCGGAAGAAGGATCCGTTTACGGCGGTGAGCGAGATTTTAACGAAGAGCGGGATGGGCGGTTAGGCGATTTTTGTTTTTGATTTGTTGGTGGTGTGACGGGAGAAACGATGGCGTCGGCGAAGAAGAAAAGCGGGAAGGGTGTGAAGTCGGGAAAGACGGCGGCTAAACCGACGATTGGAATCATTGGCGGAAGCGGTCTTTACGCGATGAACGGCCTGACGGAGACGCGCGAAATTCGCGTGAAGACTCCGTTTGCGGCGCCGTCGGACGCGATTGTGACTGGGGTGCTGGAAGGGAAGCGAGTGGCGTTTCTGGCGCGGCACGGACGCGGGCACCGTATTTTGCCGAGCGAGATTAATTTTCGCGCGAATATTTATGCGATGAAAGAGTTGGGAGTAGAGCGAGTGATTTCGGTTAGCGCGGTGGGATCTTTGCAGGAGGATTTGCGCCCGGGAGAGTTTTTGGTACCGGATCAGTTTTTTGACCGGACGAAGAATCGGGTGTCGACATTTTTTGGCGATGGATTGGTGGCGCATGTGGCGTTTGCGCATCCGGTGTGCGGAGAGGTAGCGGCGATTCTGGCGGATGCGAGCGTGCATTGCGGTGTGAAAGTGCATCGGCGAGGAACGTATGTGTGCATGGAAGGGCCGCAATTTTCGACCTTGGCGGAGGCGCATGTACACCGGCAATTGCGATTTGAAGTGATTGGAATGACCAATGTAACCGAGGCGAAGCTGGCGCGCGAGGCGGAGCTGTGTTACTCGACGATTGCGATGATCACGGATTACGACTGCTGGCATCCGGAGCATGAGTCGGTGACCGCTTCGCAGATTATTGCGACGCTGAATCAGAACGCGGAGAATGCGCAGCGGGTTTTGCGCGAGGCGGTTCGCGCGATGCCGGCGGAGCGCAAATGCAAGTGCGGATCGGCGCTGGCGCATGCGTTGGTTACGGACATGAAGTTGGTGCCGGCGGCGACCAAGCGGAAGCTGGCGGCGATTATTGGGAAGTATATTTCGTAGGATTCCGAGGAGAATACATTGTCACTATTGGTCGTGGGGTCGGTAGCGTTTGACGGGATCGAGAGTCCACATGGAAAAGTGGATCGTGCGGTGGGCGGCGCGGCGACGTATTTTGCGGTGGCGGCGAGTTTCTTTACCCACGTGAACCTGGTGGCGATCGTGGGCGAGGACTTTCTGGAGAAGGATGCGCGGATTTTTCATGGGCGGCAAATTGATACCGGCGGACTTGAGCGCGCGGTGGGGAAAACGTTTTTCTGGGCGGGCAAGTATTCGGAGAATCTGAACGAGCGAGTCACGCTGACAACGGAATTGAATGTGTTCGCGGGCTTCAAGCCGAAGCTGCCGGAAAAATACCGGAACTCGAAATATGTGTTTTGCGCGAATATTGCGCCAGACTTGCAGCGCGACGTTTTGCAGCAGGTAACGAAAAGGCCGAAGATTGCGGCGCTGGATACGATGAATTATTGGATTGAAGGCTCGAACGCGGAATTGCGCGAAACGTTGAAGCACGTGGATATCCTGATGATCAACGATGCGGAGACGCGACAGCTTTCGAGCGAGCACAATCTTTTGCGAGCGGCCAGGCATATTTTCAAGATGGGGCCTTCGACATTGGTGGTGAAGCGCGGAGAATATGGCGCGATGATGGTGGATAAGCGCGGAGTGTTTTGCGTGCCGGCATTTCCGCTGGAAGAACCGCATGATCCGACCGGCGCGGGAGACAGTTTCGCGGGCGGATTTATGGGTTATTTGGCGGGTACGGGCAGGAAGAGCGATAGAGAACTGCGGCGGGCGATGGTGTACGGCTCGGTGCTGGGAAGCTTCGCGGTGGAGAAATTTGGCGTGGAACGATTGCGCACTTTAAAGCGCGCGGAGATACACGCGAGGGCACGGCATTTTGCGAAATTGACGCAATTTACGCTGTAGTGTGTAAAATCCTGCAATAGCAATGAACAATTTGAGAAGCCGATGCTGACGCTAAATACGATTGCCGCGCGGTTGCTGTGGGCTGCGCTGCTGGGCTCGGCCATTGGAGTGGAGCGCGCGGTGCGAAAGCGTCCGGCAGGGATGCGGACGAGTTTGTGCGTGACGGTGGGGTCGGCGCTGTTTACGATTTTGTCGGTGGAGATTGCGCGGATGACCGGAGATGCGTCGACAACGCGAATCGCCTCGAACATTGTGCAGGGGATTGGATTTTTAGGCGCGGGAGTTATTTTGCGCGAGCGTGGGAATGTGGTGGGGCTGACGACGGCGGCGGCGATTTTTGCGGAAGCGGCGCTGGGCATGGCGTGCGGCGCGGGAATGTACGCGGTGTCAGGAGTCGCGGCGTTGATTGTCTTGTTTGCGCTGGTGGTGCTGGTTTATGCGGAGGATTTATTTAATCTGAAGCCGCGCTACATGCTTTTCAGGATTTCGACGGACAAGAATCTGGATCTGGTCAGCGAGGTACACCGGATATTTTCGGATATGGGAATCGGGCTGGATAATTTCCAAGTGTCGCTGACCGGCGAGAAGAATTTGATCCAGTTTGATGCGGATGTGAGTCATCGGAAGCAAGCGAAGATTTTTGCGGCATTGTGCCGGCAGGGAATTACGGCGGAGATGTTGCCGGTCGACAGGCAGGCGATCTGATGGATGGGCGCCGTTCGGCAGGTGTGCAGCGTGCGGCTGGTTCGGTGGTGAAACCTAAGGCGCTGATCGCGGGCGCGACGGTCGCGGCATTTTCGGCGGCGTCGCCCGGGGATGCGGGGAAAGCTCAGGCCGGGTTGGCGGAATTGAAGCGGCTAGGATTTTTGCTGGCAGCGAGCGTGGACCGGGCGCCGGAAGGATATTTTGCGACGTCGCAGAAAGAGAGAAGCGAGGAGTTGATTTCGGCGTTGACGGATGAGCGCGTGGATGGATTGGTGGCGGTGCGGGGCGGGTACGGGTCGAATTATTTGTTGGGCGACGAATTGGCGGGGCGAATTTCCAGGCCAAAAGTAATTGTTGGTTATAGCGATTTAACGTCATTGCAGATTTTTTTGTGGCAGCGTCTTGGCTGGGTAGGATTTTACGGACCGATGGTGGCGTCGGGATTTTCGGGCGGTAGCGGTGCGGCGGATGGATATGATGCAGAGTCGTTTTGGGCGGCTGTCGGCGGCGCGAAGGAGCGGTGGAGTGTCGCGCTGCGTGGCGAGACCCTGGTAGGCGGAGAGGCTCAGGGGCGCATTTTAGGCGGGTGTTTAACGTTGGTGGAAACGACGTTGGGAACGCCGTGGGAATTGGATACCCGCGATTCAATTTTGATTTTGGAAGATCGCGGGATGAAACCGTGGCAGGTTGATCGCGCGTTGATGCATTTGCACCAGGCGGGCAAATTTGCGGCAGTCCGAGGAATCGTGCTGGGAGATTTTCCGGAGTGTGAAGCGCCGATGGCGGGAAGTCCCACGGTGCGGGATGTTTGCGCGCGGATTCTTGCGCCATTGAAAGTGCCAGTGGTATTTGGCGCGCCGATTGGGCATACGAAGCGGGCGCTGCTGACCATTCCGCTGGGAATTGAGGCGCGGTTGAGTTCGGAGTCGGGCGGAGTCCTGGAATTCTTGGAAGCGGCGGTGGTGCCGTGAGCAGTCCGAAGCACGTGCATGTAATTGGAATTGCGGGATCGGCGATGGCGCCGCTGGCCGGGATGCTGCGAGAAAGCGGCTACCGGGTGACGGGATCGGATGCGGGAGTGTATCCGCCGGCGTCGACGCTGCTGGAATCTTTGGGAATTTCTTATTTCGATGCGTTTGATGCGGCGCATATGACGCCGGCACCGGATTTGGCGGTGATTGGAAATATTATTGCGCGGGGAAATCCGGAACTCGAAGAAGTGCTGGACCGGAAGATTCCGTACCGGTCGCTGCCGGAGGTATTGGAAGAAGTCTTTCTGCCGGGGCGGCATTCGATTGTGGTGAGCGGAACACACGGGAAGACGACCACGACGGCGATGCTGGCGTGGATTTTCGAGACGGCAGGGCGGAAGCCAAACTTTTTGGTCGGCGGAGTGGCGGAAAATTTTGGGAAGAGCTACGGGCTGGGCGGCGGCGCGGAATTTATTTTGGAAGGCGACGAGTACGAAACGGCTTTTTGGGATCGCGGGCCGAAATTTTTTCACTATCATCCGGATGATTTGATTATTACGTCGCTGGAATACGATCACGCCGATATTTATCCGGACTTTGAAACTTATCAGTTGGCGTTTCGGCGACTGGTGAATTTAGTGCCGAGGCGTGGGCGAGTGGTGGTGTGGGGAGATACACAGGAGTCTGGACCGGCGCTCCGCAAGGCAGTGGAGAAGGCGTTTTGCGCGGTGGAAACTTATGGCTTTTCATCAGGGAATGATTGGGTGGCAAGTGATGTTGAGGTTGATGGTGGCATGACACGATTTCGCGTGACGCACGGCGGCGCGGATTTTGGCAGGTTTGCGCTGGCGGCTACTGGGCGGCACAACGTGTTGAACGCGGTGGCAGCGATCGCGGTGGCACATGGTCGTGGGATTGCAGCGAATGTAATCGGCGAGGCGCTGTCGACGTTCCGAAGCGTGAAGCGGCGCATGGACGTGAAAGGCGAGCTTGGAGGAATTTTGGTAGTGGATGATTTTGCGCATCATCCGACGGCGGTGCGGGCGACGATTGAAGCGGCGCGAGAACGCTGGCCGGAACGTCGAATTTGGGCGATCCTGGAGCCGAGATCGAACTCGATGCGGCGAAAAGTTTTTGAAGAGACATTGCCGAAGGCCTTGGCACTGGCGAATCGGGTGGTGCTGGGCGGTGTTTTTCGGGCACAGCAATTGGTCGACGAGAATCGGATGGATCCGGAAACGGTGGCTGAAACCGTGCGCGCTTTGGGCAGAGATGCGAGGGTGCTGGCAGGCTCCGAGGCGATTGCGGAATTTGTCGTCGGACAAGCCAAGCCGGGGGATCTTTTGCTGGTGATGTCGAACGGAAGTTTTGATGGATTGTGCGAAAAACTCATGAAGCGATTGGGCCAGGTTGCTCAGGTTCCGTCCGAGGCGAATACCAAGTGACTCTTTTTATTTTGCGATGCCGCCATCTCTTGGCGATGGCAGTTCTGTGTGTGTGCGCGAGCGCGCTCGCGGTTTCGGCGCGAGGAACGATTCGCTACGAAGTTTCTTTGGCGCACCCAGAGCAGCATCTTTTCCACGTGACCATGCAGATTGCGGATGTACATGGCGAAGTGGTCGTACAGATGGCCGCGTGGAATGCGCTATACCAGATACGGGATTTCAGCGCGCATGTGCAGGACTTGGAAGCGTTCGCGGGGACGCAGAAACTTTTCGTCGAGAAGATCGACAAGCAGACCTGGAAGATAAAGGGCGACGGAGAGATCTCGGTTCGCTACGCGACCTATTGGGATGAGGCGGGGCCGTTTGCTTCGCAGTTGAATGGCGAGCATGCGTTCATTAATCCGGCGATGATTTTGTTGTATGTGCCGGAGCGGCGGTCGGAAGCGGTAAGTCTAGCGGTGTCAAATGTACCGGATGGATGGCAAGTTGCCGGGGCGGCGCTGATGCTGACCGCCTCTGTGAGCCGTGCGGAAGCAACTTGGTTTCAGGCGAATGATTTCGATGCTCTTGCGGATGCGCCGGTCGAGGCGGGAAAATTTGAGAGCTTTGATTTGCCGGGGATGAATCCTCCTATTTCGGTGATCGTTCATGGCGAAGGCTGGAAGAAAAAAGAGATCGAAGAAGAGCTGAAACGTATCTGCACGTATGAACTGAAACTGATGGATGGGGCGCCGTTCGAGCACTACACATTTATTTTTCATATCGGCAGGGGCGCGGGTGGCGGCGGGATGGAGCACGCGAACGCGACCGCGATCTCGGTGGGAGCGCCCGAAGGTGTGCCCGGCGTCGCGGCGCACGAATTTTTTCACTTATGGAATGTGAAACGGATTCGGCCGGCGACACTTTATCCGGTGGACTATACCAAGGAGCAATTCACGCGCGCCCTGTGGTTCGCGGAGGGCGTGACCAGCACTTATGGTTCTTATACGTTGGTGCGTTCGGGGCTTTGGAGCAAAGAACAGTTTTACCTGGATTTGAGCGAACAGATTAGCGAACTGGAATCGCGTCCAGCGAACCGATGGCAGAGCGCGGAGCAATCGAGTCTGGATGCCTGGCTGGAAAAATATCCGCTGTATAACCGGCCGCAAGACAGCGTTTCGTACTACACGAAGGGACAAGTTTTAGGCGTGCTGCTGGATATTTTGATTCGCGATAAAACCGGAAATCAGCGTAGTCTGGACGATGTGTTGCGAACCCTGAACGTGGACTTCGCCAAGCAGGGCAAGGCGTATCGCGACAGTCTGGATGTGAGGCTCACGGCCGAAAAAGTCGCGGGAACATCATTCGAGGATTTCTTCCATAAGTATGTTTCGGGAACCGAGGCGTTTCCTTACGAGCAGATTTTGGCGTCGGCGGGCCTTGAGTTGAAAGCTACGGAGCGCAAGCGGGCGATTTTCGGATTTGCGGCGGAGCGCGACGCGAGTGGAGCGTTGGTGGTGCGCAGCGTCGACTCCGACAACGCCGGTGGCGAAGGGACGCTACGTCCGGACGACATTATCCTCACCTTGAATGGCGGTGACCTTCCGCGAAATTTGGTGCGCTGGGTGCGCGGGCAAAAACCAGGAACCATCGTGAAACTGGAAGTCCGGCGGGAAGATAAAACGGTGACCGTGCAATGGCGACTGGGCGAGGTGAGCGACAAATTTTATGTTGTGTCCGAAGATTCTCACGCGGGTGAGAAGGAACGGCGTATCCGCGAAGGACTGCTGCGAGGCGTGACGCAGCCGGTTACCGCGCCAAAATAAGCAGCGAGCGATCTTTCTGTCGGCCCAAGTATTTGTGAATTTCTACAACATGCAATGCTGCGAACTATTTTTGTAGCCATTTTCCTGTCGATTTATGTGCTGCTGGCTGGACCTCCGCTACTTTTGTACACGTTGATTTCACGCGACCCAAACCCGCTTTACTGGGCAGGGATTAACGGCACCATGTTTTTCGTGCGTGCCGTGGGTGTGCGCGTAAAAGTCCTGGGAACGGAGAGAATTCCAGCGGGCGTGTGCTTATTTGCGGCGAATCACACCAGCTCCGCAGACGCGCCCGCGATTGTCGGCGCGATTCCGCGACGCATCGCGATTTTGCTGAAGGAATCTCTGTTTGGCTGGCCGATCGTGGGGCAAGCCTTCCGGCTGGCGGGATTTATTCCGGTAAATCGGCGAGTACCGGAATCCGCCATCGCCAGCATGGAGAAGGCAATTATTTCCATGCGCGAAGGACAATCGTTTTTGATTTATCCGGAGGGAACCCGCAGCCCGGACGGGCGGTTGCAAGAATTCAAGAAGGGCGCCGTGGTGATGGCGATCAAAGCAGGCGTCCCGATTGTGCCGACGGTTTGTCGGGGCGCGCAGCGAGTGATGGAAAAGGGGTCGCTAGTGATTCATCCCGGAGAGATTGTGGTGGAGTTTTTGCAGCCGATTGAGGCATCGGAGTATACGTTTGACCAACGGGATGCCTTGAATCAGAGAGTGTACGATGCGATGGCGACAGCGCTGCCGGAAGATCAGCGGCCGCTAGGCTAACGCCCGCCGCACCTCCCGGATCGCTTAGCGCGGCTTGAGTTTGGCGATTTCGGCTTCCAGTTCCCACACACGTTTTTGTAAATCGGGCAGACGATTCAGCGCCGCCATAGTTTTTAGCCATTGGCGATTCTCAGTAGCCGGATAGCCCGAATAAAGCACGCGCGGCGGAACGTCGTTGGGGATGCCGCTCTTCGCGGTGATTACCGCTCCGTCTCCGATGGAAAGATGCCCCGCCGTGCCCACTTGTCCGGCGAGAATGCAGCCGGTGCCTACTTTTGTGGAACCCGCGAGGCCGACCTGACCGCAGAGCATGGCGTCCGGCCCAACTTGCGACGCGTGCCCCACCAGAACGAGATCGTCGAGCTTCGCGCCGCGGCCGACCCGGGTTTCTCCCACGGTAGCGCGGTCGACACAAGCGTTCGATTGCACTTCGACGTCATCTTCCAGAACGGCGGGGCCAGATTGCGCCATTTTGTACCAGGTGCCGTCCTTCTGCTTGGCAAAGCCGAGTCCGTCTCCGCCAATGACCGCACCGTTTTGCAGAATTACGCGATCGCCTACGCGGCAAAATTCGCGGACTATGGAATGCGCGTGGGCGAAGAAGTTGTCGCCAATCTGCGCTCCTTTGTAGATGCTGACGAAGCTGTGCAACACTGCGTTGTTGCCGATTTGGGCGTCTTCGTCGACAAAGCAGTACGGGCCGATGTGAGCGTTCGCGCCAATACGAGCGGTTTTTGCGACGATGGCCGTAGGGTGCACGCCCGGAGCGTAGCGCGGCGGCTGATAGAAAAGCTCGATGGCGTGCGCGAAGGCGAGGTAAGGATTGCGAGTGCGCAACGCAGCAACCGGCGGCATCGAGGGATCGCGGTGCAGTTCGATACCATCTTCCAGCAAAACCGCCGAAGCATGAGTGGTTTTGAGCAGCGGAAAGTATCGGCGATTGGCGAGGAACGTGATTTGGCCGGCCTCGGCGCGCTCGATACCGCAAACGCCGTGAATTTCGGCGTCGCGCGAGCCTTCCAGGCGACAGTCCAGCTTTTGAGCGACCTCGGAAAGTTTCATGGGTGGTTCTCCTGACCAGATTGCAGCGAGTCTCGCACAGCGGCAGGAAAAAAGTACAGCCGCGCGCGATTTGCTGGCGAAATCACTCGGTGAAAAGGCGCGGCTGACCGGGAACAGCTGCAGCGGCAGGCTTCCGGCGGGCGATGCCGACTACACCGAGTACTGTAACTTCCGCAAGGGCGGACCGCGGGACGAAGATGCGGTCAGTCGTCGAGTTCAGGTCCGGCGCAGTAATCTGGACGCCGTTGTCCAGCAGCGAAAGCAGATCGTTGGGGACGACGCCCTCGAGCGTTTCGCCGTCGGTATAGCGAAGGCGTACCCACAGCCCGTCGAGTTTGGGGCGGCTGAGGAAGGCTTTGCGCTCCGGCTCGAAATCGTCCGAAAATTCGCGCACGAAATAGATGGAGCGGACCTTGGCAAGCGGGATTTCCTCGTGTTCGCCGTCGGGCGTAAGCAGGTCGACGGGGTCGGCTTGGCCGATACGGGCGGGGTTCAGGTATCCGCGCAGAGACTTCTTGTCGGTTAGAACGACAATGACCTTCTTATGAGTAGAGGCTGGGGCGCGGTTTTTCAAAGAATGGGTGCGTCCGAAACGGCTTATTTGCGAATTTGCGGGATGTATGTTATGTTAAGCGCGTTTTCCTGTCAACCTATTGTTTTCATTAGGGTTAGGGCCCCGGAGCCGCCCGTTGACCGAAAAAAAACAGATCCTCAAATCGGCTTCGATCATCACCATGGTCACCATCGTAAGCCGCATTCTCGGCTACGTACGTGAACAACGGATAGCCCTACTACTGGGAACAACCGCAGCCGCCGACGCTTACAACCTTGCCTACCGCATTCCCAACCTTTTTCGCCGCCTCGTAGCTGAGGGGTCCATGACGGCGTCGTTCATACCGGTGTTCACGACCTACATGCGCGAGAAATCCCGGGAAGAGGTTTGGGAGTTCGCGAACAAACTTTTCTGGACGCTGGCGCTCGTTGTGGCGGCTATCACCGTCCTCGGAATGGTATTTTCACCGTCGGTGGTCCACTTGTTCGCTGGGCAAAACATTGCGGAAGCGCAGGCGACGGAGCTGAACCGAATCGTATTTCCATATTTGTTTTTCATCGCTCTGGCGGCATTGGCGATGGGTATATTGAACTGCTTTAAGGTTTTTGGATTGCCCGCAGCGACTCCGGTGGTACTGAACCTGGCCACAATCTTGTTCACGTTCGCTTTGGTTCGCAGCCATTTCAAAGATTCGGCTACGGCGATCGTCGTCGGCGTGCTGGTAGGAGGAGTATTACAGTTCCTGATTCAGGTGCCGGCGCTAATACACCGGGGCATGAAGTTCAGCTTTGGAATTTCCTTTTCGCATCCGGGAATAAGGAACGTAGCGCGGCTAATGATCCCCAGGTTGTTTGGGATCGGTATTGGACAGATCAATCTCTTCGTCGACACGCGCTTTGCGACGGCGGCCATCATGCCGATCGGAAGTTTGGCGGCGTTGAATATTGCCGATCGAACGATGGAGCTGGTGCTGGGCGGGTACGCGATCGCAGTCGCAACGGCGATTCTGCCGATGATGTCTCATCAGGCGGCGGCCAACGATTTTGAATCGCTGAAAAAAACTCTCGTGTTCTCGGTTCGAATCGTTGCGTTTATTACCATTCCCGCGGCTTTGGGTTTGATGATTCTGCGAGAGCCGATCATCCGCGTCCTTTTCCAGCACGGCCATTTCGACGCTGCTTCCACGCGCTTGACGGCGCGAGCGCTGCTCTATTACTCGATCGGCCTGCCGGCTCTGGCTACTGTCAAGTTGATCGTTCCCGCCTTCTACTCCACGGGAGATACCAAGACGCCCGTAATTGTCGCGTCGGTGTCCTTGATTCTGAACGTGATGCTGAATATCTTGTTCATGCAATTCTTTTTCAAGCGGGTACAGAACGGCGGCCCCGCGCTGGCGACGGCCTTGGCAATTTTCTTTGATTTCTTCGCTCTGTTTATAATTTTTCGCCTTCGCTATGGACCTTTGGGAACGATAGATATTTTGCGTTCTTTCTCAAAGGTTTCGGTCTGCGCGAGCATTATGGGGGTGGCGTGCTGGATCGGCAATTACTACACCGCCTTCACGGCGCACTCGCAGTTTCTAGTGCAGTTATTGGTTTTCGTGGCGCTCATCGTGGGCGCGACGGTTTTGTACCTGCTGCTGGCCTGGATGTTCCGCTGCCACGAGATTGAAGAAGTCTATGGCATTGCGCTGCGAAGGAATCCTCCGGGCGGCGGGATTGCGGACGCATGATGGAAGTCAGCGGAGTAATTTCGTCATTTTTGATGCATGTGCGGGTGGAAAAGGGCTTGTCGCCGAACACTGTCAGTGCATACCGGCGAGATCTGGCGAAATTCCAGTTGTTTTTGCAGAAGCGCAAATTATCGCTGCAAGACATCAGCCGAGACGACTTGGTGGATTTTTTGGCTGGGCTATACCGGCTGAAACTGGAGAGCAAGACCGTTGCGCGACATCTGGTTACGCTGCGGAATTTCTTTCGCTTCGCGCAGATTGAGGAGCTGATTTCGCAGGATCCGTCGATCAACCTGGAGTCTCCAAAGATCAGGCGCTCGCTGCCGGGTTATTTGCGGCTCGAAGAAGTGGAAAAGCTATTGTTGCAGGCGGATGTCAACACGCCGCTGGGGTTGCGGGACCGCGCCATGCTGGAAATGCTCTACTCCACTGGGCTGCGGGTCTCGGAGCTAACCGGACTGCGGGTCACCGATCTGGACAGCAAAGTTGGCTGCGTGCGCTGCATTGGCAAGGGAGATAAGGAGCGCATTGTGCCGGTCGGGAAAAAAGCCTTGCAAGTGATCGACAAATATCTCCGCGAGGCGCGTCCGGAACTGTCGCGCAAGGCCAGGGGCGGCAACAGTCCGGCGCTTTTTGTGAACAGGAGAGGAGCGATGCTGAGCCGCGTCGGCGTCTGGAAGATTTTTTCGGCCTACGGACGGCGCGCTGGATTACGCGTGGCCTTGACGCCACACATGCTCCGGCACAGTTTCGCGACGCACCTCTTGGAGCGCGGAGCGGACTTGCGGTCGGTACAAATGATGCTGGGCCACGCGGACATTTCTACCACGCAGATTTATACGCACGTAGTCGAAGAACGTTTGAAGCAGATTTACAAGTCACACCACCCGCGCGCGTAAGCGCAATGCAGGTGAGCTTGAGAACATTAGACACGGAGTCGGACGCGACAGTCTGCGCGAACCTCTAAATTGAAGGAGCACCATGCCAGATTATATGTTTCTGCTGGAAAGCCGGCTTTCGCCGGAGCAGCGGGCGGTGATGATGCGGGTGCAGGAACTCGCCGCGTCATTGGGCTTCAATTTGTATCTCACCGGCGGCACGGTGCGCGATTTGATTACCGGCGCGACGCTGCGAGATCTGGACTTCACCGTCGAAGGCAACCCATCCAAAATCGCGCGCGAACTGGAAAAGGGCGGCGCGAAAATTTTGTCCGAAGATGAACGCCTGCGGCATGTCGAAGTGCTTTTCGCCGGCGACGTGGAAGGCAGTATTGCGGCAGCGCGAGACGATCATTACGTCCGGCCCGGCACCCGGCCAGAGGTGCGCTGGTCCACCATTATGGAAGATTTGCGGCGGCGCGATTTGTCGATGAACGCAATCGCCATCTCGCTAAACCCGGCGTCGAGAGGACTCCTGCTCGATCCCACCAACGGACTTTCGGACATCGAGCGGTCGGAAGTTCGCGCTCTAACCATTCACAGCTTTACGAATCAGCCGGTGCGCTTGCTGCGAGTATTGCGTTTCTCAGCCCGCATGGGATTCAAGCTGGAGGCGCGTACTCAGGAATGGTTTGATTTGGCGATTGAGCGCGAACTGCATCACACCATTACTCCAGATGATGCCGGTTGGGAATTGCGGGCAGTGGCGCGCGAAGAGCGTCCCACCGTGGTGCTGAAAGCGTGGGAACAGCACGATCTGCTGGAAGCAATCAATTCCAATCTCGCCAAACGCCATCCCGATTACGACGCGATTACCCGATTGATGAAAGTGCGCGAGGATCTGTTCACCGCGGGATTTCGTCCGCGCTTGGCCACGCCGATGCTACTGGCGATTCTTGGCCGCTTAAAGGATCGAGAACAGGGCGCGGTGCTCGCCAAAGCCGGATACCGGTCGGCTGAAGCGAATGAGGTCACCAACTTCCCGGAAGAAGCCACGTCCGCGCAGAAGGAACTGACTGGCCGGAAGGTGAACACGCCCATAGAAGCGTATAAGTTCATGGAAAAACTGCCGCTCGAGCAAACCGCCTATTTGCTGGCGGAATCGAACAATTCGGCGGCGCTTTCGAAAATCAGAGCCTATCTGAACAAATGGCGCCCGATTCGCATGGGATCGCCGGGCGTGGCGATGGAACTGGAAACGCTGGGCATGGCGCGCGGTCCAAAGTTCGATCAGATCGTCGAGCAAGTGTTCGCGATGCAGTTGACCGGGCGAGGCAAAACGCCAGAAGAGCGGGAAAAAATCTTGCGCAAACTTTCTGGAATCAAAGAAGTGCCCAAGAAGAAGGAAAAAGAAAAGAAGCCCGCCAAGGCGCCGGACAAGAGCGGCGCTGCGGAGCATGCTGGCGGTAAGCAGGGAACTGCCGCAGCCGGCAAGACTGCTTCCTCTCTGCGGGCGCAGCACGCGGACCGCAAGGCTAGCGCGAAAGCTGCGGCCAAGCCGAGCGCACCGGCAAGTGCCAAGAAGAGTTCGAAGCCTGCAAAGAAGAGTGGCCGCCGCAAATAAATTCGTGCGGCGAGGCAAGAGTCTGAAAGCCAATTGCTAGCTGCGAAAGCAAACTCTCTGGACCCTGTGGGAAACTTCGAAATGCGGGTCGCAATTCTTTTCCAACAGCTTTAGAATTGAGGCTCATGGGTCAGCCGCAGTTCGTCCATTTACACGTTCACACCGATTTCAGCCTTCTCGATGGCGCTTGTGAAACCAGCGAGTTGCTCGACGAAGCTTCTCGCCAAAAAATGCCGGCGGTAGCTATCACCGACCACGGCAACATGTTCGCCGCCGCCAATTTCTTCTACGAAGCAAGCAAGCGCGACGTCAAGCCCATCATCGGCTGCGAAGTTTATGTCGCCAAAGGCAGCCGCCACGAGCGCGGCGAAAAAACCAACGGAAGCAACGGTCAAGAGCGCGGAGAAGCGGAACCGAATGCGCGCGGGTCAAATCATTTGGTGCTGTTGTGCGAATCGCAGGAGGGCTATCACAACCTGATGAAGCTGGTTTCATCGGGCTTTCTGGAAGGCTTTTACTATCGGCCGCGCATCGACTACGACTTGCTGGCCAAGCACAGCAAAGGTCTGATTGCGCTGTCGGCCTGCTTGCGCGGCGCAGTTACCGAAGCGGTGGTCGACGAAAAATACGATCAAGCCCGCGTTAATGCCTACCGTCTGCAGGACGTTTTCGGCAAAGGAAACTTTTTCCTCGAAATTCAGGATCAGGGCCTCGAAATCGAAAAGGGCGTTAATCCGCACTTGGTTCGGCTATCCAAAGAAACCGGCATTCCGCTGGTGGCCACCAACGACTGCCACTATTTGCATCACGACGATGCCCACGCGCAGGAAGTCTTGCTCTGTATTCAAACCGGCAAGCGCATGAGCGACGAGCATCGGATGAAGTTCGCCACTGACCAGTTTTACTTTAAGAGCGCAGCGGAAATGGCCCAGGTGTTTGGCGAACTCCCCGAGGCGCTGAGCCGAACCGTCGACATCGCGCACCGCTGCAATGTGAAGGTAGAACGAATCCCGAATCCATTCCCGGAATTCAAAGTTCCAGAAGGCTATACGCCGGGCAGCTATTTCGAAAAAGTTGTGCGCGAAGGATTTGCGTCTCGAGTGCCCGCGCTGGAACGCTTGGCGAAACTGGGAACCCTCGCGAATCCTCTTTCGGAATACGAACGCCGTCTGACCTTTGAAATCCAGATGATCCAGAAAATGCGCTACGAAGGCTATTTTCTGATCGTTTGGGATTTTATTCATTATGCGCGGACGCAGGATGTACCGGTGGGGCCGGGACGCGGTTCCGCGGCGGGCAGCCTGGTCAGCTATGCGCTGCGCATTACCGACGTCGATCCGCTGCAATACAACCTGCTGTTTGAGCGCTTTCTCAATCCCGAACGCGTTTCCATGCCGGATATCGACATCGACTTCTGCATGCGGCGACGCGGCGAATTGATTGAATACGTCACGCAAAAATACGGTCGCGAAAACGTAGCGCAGATCATCACCTTTGGAACCATGGCGGCGAAGGCTGCAATCAAGGATGTCGGCCGCGCGATGGACATCCCGTACATGGAAGTGGACCGCGTTGCGAAACTCGTGCCCACCACTTTAGGGATCACTTTGGACGTCGCACTCAAGGAAGCGCCGCAGCTAAAGGCAGCTATCGAAGCCGATCCACGGCTGAAAGAGTTGATGGCCGTGGCGCTGCGGCTCGAGGGTTTGTCGCGGCATGCCTCGACCCACGCCGCCGGCGTCGTAATTTCCCCGCGACCGCTCACCGACATCGTGCCGGTCTACAAAACGAATCGCGATGAAATTACTACCCAGTACGACATGAACGCGCTCGAGCGCATCGGCCTGCTGAAGATGGACTTCCTCGGGCTGACCACGCTCACCGTGCTGCAAGACGCGGTTCGCGCCGTGGAAAAGAATCGCGGCGTAAAACTCGATATCGATAATCTCGCCCTGGACGACGCGGACACCTACAAACTTTTCGCGCGCGGCGATACCACCGCGATCTTCCAGTTTGAATCGCACGGCATGCGCGATATTTTGCGCCGCTACCAGCCGACCCGAATCGAAGATTTGACGGCGCTAAACGCTCTCTACCGCCCCGGCCCAATTCAAGGCGGCATGATCGACGATTTCATCAACCGAAAGCACGGAAAAACCAAAGTCAGCTACGAGCTGCCGCAATTGCAGGAAATCCTCGAAGAAACCTACGGCGTCATCCTGTACCAGGAGCAGGTGATGCAGATTGCCAACCGCCTGGCCAGTTTTTCTCTCGGAGAAGCCGATATTCTCCGCCGCGCCATGGGCAAAAAGAAAAAAGAAGAAATGGCGGCGCAACGCGCGAAATTCATGAGCGGTTGCGCGGCCAACAAAATTGCTGAAAAGAAGGCCGAGCGCATTTTTAATCTGATGGAAGAATTCGCGGGATACGGTTTCAATAAATCCCACTCTTGCGCCTACGCTTTGCTCGCCTATCAAACCGCCTATCTCAAAACTCACTATCCCGTAGAATTCATGGCTGCCTTGCTCACCTCCGAAGCCGGCAACACTGAAAAAACCGTCAAATACATCAATGAAGCTCGCGGCATGAGCATTTCCATCCTGCCCCCGGACGTCAACGAAAGTGATTTGTATTTCACTCCAGTCGGCGAAGCAATCCGCTTTGGCCTCGCCGCCATCAAAAACGTTGGCGAGAACACCGCAAAAGCCATTCGCGAATCGCGGCAGGCCGACGGCGAATTCCGTTCTCTCTACGCTTTCTGCGAACGCATCGAGCCGAAATTTCTGAACAAGCGCGTCTTCGAAAGTTTGATTCGCTCCGGCGCGGTCGATTCCCTGGGCGCGAGGGAAAGCATGCTCGCTTCCGTCGACGATGCCATCAACGCGTTGCAACGCGCCGCCAAGGCTCGCGAATCCGGCCAGCACGGTTTGTTCGGCGCCACAGCCGCGCCCGCAGCGGTAGCGTTCGCGTTGCGCGAAGCCGATCCCTGGAGCGAGGAGGAGCGCCTGGCCAGCGAATACGCCATGCTCGGCTTTTATGTTTCCGGCCATCCACTCGCCAAATACGCGTCGCGGTTGCAAGACTTGAAAACGGTTTCGCTCGGCGAAGTCGAAGGCCAGCGCAACGGCAAAGAGATCACCGTCGCCATTCTCATTGTTGGCGTCCGTCCGATGCGCACCAAAAAAGGCGCGCGCTGGGCAATTTTCACCATTCAAGACATGACCGGCGTGCAGGAAATGTTGACCTTCCCCGAAAGTTTCGCGCGTTTTGAGGCTATGCTAAAGCCCGGCTCGCCGCTCTTGCTAAAGGTTAAAGTCCAGGTCGAAGAAGCGGGCACGCGACTCTCGCTGCAAGAAGCGCGCAAACTCGAAGACATCGCCGAGCGCCAAGCCGCCCCCAGCATACGCGTTCGCATGAAACTGCAAGATTTAGACGAAGCGCTCCTCGATCGACTCGAGCAGGTTCTCGCCGGATACCCCGGCTCCAATCCGGTCGCTTTTGATTTAAGCTCGCCAGATGGAGCAGTGGCCACGCTCCAGGCGCAACAGCGCGTGAAAGTCTGCCAAGAGTTGCTCGCGGCCGTGCGCACCGTTTGCGGCGAGCAATCGATCGAAGCGGTGAGCGCATGACGCCTAAGGAAACTTCGAAACACAAGGTCGAGCCGAATGATCGCCAGCGTGAAATCGATCGCCTGGAAAAAGATGTCGAGGATTTGCGTCATCTCGCCGGCACGGTCGACGCCGATGCCGAGGTCGAGCGCATTCGCGAGCAAGTCGCCGAGCTGCGCCGCGAATTTTATTCTCACCTCGGTCCCTGGCAGCGCGCGCAGATTGCCCGCCACCCGGAGCGTCCCTACACGCTCGATTTCATCAATTTACTGTTCACGGACTTCAGCGAGCTGCACGGAGACCGCGCCTACGGCGACGACAAAGCTATCGTCGCCGGCCTCGCAAAATTTCACGGACGCCCTGTCGCGGTAATCGGCCATCAAAAAGGTCGCGACACCAAGCAACGCCTGCTACACAATTTCGGCCAGCCCAAGCCCGAGGGTTATCGCAAAGCTCTTCGCGTAATGCAATTGGCCGCAAAATTTGGCCGCCCAGTCTTCACCTTTATCGATACGCCCGGCGCCCATGCCGGCATCGATGCCGAAGAACGCGGCCAGGCGGAAGCCATCGCGCGAAACCTTCGCGAAATGGCGCGCCTGCCCGTCCCCATCATTTCCACGATTACCGGCGAGGGCGGCTCCGGCGGCGCGCTGGGAATTGCCGTCGGCGACCGCGTTAACATTTTCGAGAACAGCTTTTATTCCGTGATTTCGCCAGAAGGATGCGCAGCCATCATCTGGCGCGATGCCGGAAAAGCGGAAACCGCGGCCGTCGCGTTAAAAATCACCGCCACCGACCTGAAAGGCATGGGCATCGTCGACGAAATCGTCCCAGAGCCGGAAGGCGGCGCGCACAGCGACTGGGAAGCCGCCAGCCGATTGCTCGACGTCATCCTCGACCGCCAGCTCGTCGCTCTCACGAATCAACCGCTGAAGGATTTGCTCGACGATCGCTACCAAAAGTTTCGCCATATGGGCCAATTTTTCGACCTCGGCAGTTGATTCCGCCTCGCGCCGCCTCCCGAGAATCCGCTTATCAGCCGCGTTTGGTAGGACTCCGCTGCGGTAGCCGCCAGGCCTAAGCACCCGTGGCATATTCGCAACTCCTCCCACACCTTTCGTTGTCGCTGCAGGGGACCCCGGACTACTCTAAATAAGTAACCACAAACATCGCCGGAACAGGGAATTGCCATTGCAGCGCGGTGCCCGGCGCATGAAGACAGGACTCACATGTCGGAACCTTTCCGCCCGTACGAAAAGCTCGTGGATATCACCATCATGGGCAAAAAATTTCAGGTGCCGGAGCGAAATTCGTTACTGCGCTGCTTTCAATTCATCAGCCCAGAAACGATTCCTTACGGGCGCTTCTGCTGGAATCAGGAATGCCAGTATTGCCGCGTCACCTGCCAATTGCCCGATGACGACGAGCCGCGTGAAATGCTGAGCTGCAAATTTATCGTGATGCCCGGCATGGAAATCAGCGAGTTAAGCCAGGAGCTGCGCTGGTGCTTGCGAGCAAAACTCCCCTCGGACGCCCCCGTTTCCAGCTAGCGCGCGCCGACTTTAGCCCATACTCTTGATGCGACCCTAGTCGTCCCCCCAGAACTGTTAGGCCCCCTGATTTGCACTTCGCACTCCGCTCGTTTACGCTTTTGCCGACCAGATGATCACCACAAATCATTTGATTTGCGATGGCTGCGGCCAAACTGCATCGCCCCAGCACCTCGCCAAACGTTTGCAACGGCTGGAGTGGACCACCCGCTACCGCCCAGTCCACATCGGCACCCTGCTGCTCGGCGCAATCACCCCGCAAAGCGATGCCGACTTCCTCTACTCCGCCGCAGGATTCACTGGCGAAGCCAGCCTCTTACTCCGCGCCGCCGGTATTGACCCGGCCGGAAAAACTCCGGAAGCAACGCTAGCTGAGTTTCAACGCGGCGGTTTCTTGCTCACCCACATCCTCGAATGCCCGCTGGAGCCAACCGCCGCTGGCGACCCGACCATTCAGCAACTCCTCGAGCGCCAAATCCCCCTCGTGCTGACCCGCCTTCGCCGCTCCCTGCATCCCAAGAGAATCGCGCTCATCTCCAACAATCTAAAAAATCTCACCGCCCGCCTGCCGCAAGCCAACCTTGACTGCAGCCTCTTGTTGGACGACGGCGCTCCCTTCGCGCTCGACGCAGCCTCGCCCGACGCCCCTGTTCAACGACTAGCCATAGCCTTAAGACAAACGGCCCACGCCGCCCGCTGAGCAAAAGCAATCTCTAGCCGGTCTCTGCAACCGCTTCGAATCCATTTCCGCTTGTTCCGCGCACCGCATCATCCACCTATCCGCTTATGGTAGAATCCATCCCACAGGGCAAGTTCCAGCGCGTGAAAAGGTTTGCCATGAAAAAAAGCGCAAAATTCGGTGTCGGGATCGGCGTCATTGTCCTATCGATGGCGTTCATGGCCTGGCTTGGCTACGGCGAAAGCAAAACCTATTACCACACCATTGCCGAATTACCCGCGTTGCAGGGCGCCGCCCGCGCCCATCGGCTCCGCGTAGGCGGCACCGTTCAGCCGGGCACGATTCATCGGCTCTCCGGCCGCGTCGATTTTGTTCTCGACGGCGAAGGCAAGTCCTTGCCGGTAAGCTACGTCGGCACCGATCCGCTGCCAGACACTTTTGTCGATAAATCGCAAGCTTTGGTCGAAGGCAGTTTGGCCGACAACGGAAGTTTCGTAGCCGAACGCGTCCAAGCCAAGTGCGCCTCAAAGTATGAAGCGGCGCCGTCCGGCGCTGGAGGCGCCTCGGCGACTTCACCACGCAGCAGCGGTATGTAGCACTCAGTTCAGCGGTACCGTGGGAAAGGCTGGTCTCGGTGGATGTATTTGGTTCTTTCGCGTTACTGCTCGCGTTTCTGTGCGCGGTATATGCGTTCGTCGGTGGCATCGCTGCAATTCGCACGCGTCATCCTCTGCTGATTAAGAGCGCTCGCCAGGCAGGAATCGCCACCTGCGCCTTGATTTTTCTCGCCACCGGCACGCTGGTTTACCTCTTTTTCAGCGATAGCTACTGGGTCGCGTACGTCGTCGCCCACAGCAATCGCGATCTCTCCAATTTTTACAAAGTGGCCGCGCTGTGGTCTGGGCAGGAAGGCTCGCTCCTTTTCTGGAGCTTCCTCCTCTCGATCTACATTTTTTCGGTGCTCATCGCCTATCGCCACAAAAATGGCGAGCTGATGCCGTACGTCGGCGTCGTCCTCGCCGGTGTGCAAATTTTCTTTTTGACTCTGAACAATTTTGTCGCCAGTCCGTTCAAGGTCCTCGGCGTCGCCGGCGCTCACGGAACTTTCGACATCTTCACCCGCGCAGATGGCAACGGTCTCACCCCGCTGTTGCAGTACCCGGAAATGGTCATCCACCCGCCGAATCTGTATTCCGGCTACACCGGATTCACCATTCCCTTCGCCTTCGCCCTGGGAGCGCTCCTCGCTCGTTACCCCGGCGAAAAATGGATTCACCTCACCCGCAAGTGGACCATGATCGC
The DNA here is from genome assembly GCA_036495905.1 of Candidatus Acidiferrum sp. Taxonomy (GTDB): domain Bacteria; phylum Acidobacteriota; class Terriglobia; order Acidiferrales; family UBA7541; genus Acidiferrum. The sequence goes on along the minus strand of DASXMB010000034.1, from coordinate 71,006 downwards.
CTGGTGTTTTCAGACCGTCGGCATCCTGCTCGGCGCTCACTGGGCCTACGCGGTTCTCGGCTGGGGCGGCTATTGGAGTTGGGACCCGGTGGAGAACGCCTCGCTTCTGCCGTGGCTGACCGGCACCGCCTTTCTGCATTCCGTGATGATGCAAGAAAAGCGCGGCATGATGAAAGTGTGGAACGTCTGGCTGGTATTCACCACCTTTCTGCTTTGCATTCTGGGAACGCTACTCACGCGCAGTGGCGTCGTCAGCTCCGTGCACGCTTTCGCGCGTTCCAGCATCGGCGGCTGGTTTGTCGGATTCCTTATCGTGATATTTGTCGTGTGTTTCGCGGCCTATGCAAAAAATAGCGACTACTTAAAGAGCGAGAATCGTCTCGACTCCATCGTCTCTCGCGAATCCAGTTTCTTGTTCAACAATTTGATTCTGCTGGTTTCCTGTATCGCCGTTCTCTCCGGCACGCTCTTCCCGGTTTTCTCGGAGTGGCTCTCGAATTCCCGCATCAGCGTCGGCGCGCCATTTTTCAACAAAGTCAACGTGCCCATTGGCCTGTTTTTGCTTTTCCTCACGGGTGTCGGACCTCTTCTCGCCTGGCGGCGCACGTCCACAGAAAGCCTGAAGCGCAATTTCGGCTGGCCGCTGATTATCGGAATTTTGACCGGCGTCACCCTTCTGATCTTTGGCATTCGCGAAATGTTTTCGCTGGTCTGCTTTTCGCTCTGCGCTTTCGTAACCGCCACCATCGGCATGGAGTTCTTCCGTGGCGCACGCGTCATACGCTCCCGCTCCGGCGCCTCGCTATTTTCTTCCGCCGTCGATCTCACCATGCGCAACACTCGCCGCTATGGCGGCTACATCGTGCACATGGGTATGGTCTTCATCTTCATCGGCCTCGCCGGCTCCGCTTTCAATCACGACACACAAAAAGAAGTAAAAATCGGCGATAGCATGCGCATCGGCCCGTATTCTTTGGTGCTGCAGAGCTTCGACTCCATCCCCGAAAAAAACTACACCTCTGAACGCATGATTGTGGAAGTGATGCGCGACAACAAGCCGCTGATGATGCTCTACCCGGAGCGCCGCTTCTTCCAGACCAACGAGCAGTCCGGCACCATGGTCGCAATCTATTCGACCCTGCGCGAAGATTTGTACGTCGTCTACGCCGGGCAAAGTCCGGAAACGCAACTTCCGGTAATTCACGCCTATCTAAATCCGCTAGTGAAATGGATTTGGCTCGGCGGTCTCGTCGTCGTCCTCGGAACCATTGTCACCTTGCTGCCGAACCGCCGCGCCGTATTGGTGCTCTCCGCTGCGGAACAGCGCGCCGATGCCGCCGCCGTTGCTCAAAGCCTGGCTCCTTCGGCAACGTTTCGAGAGGGCCATGACTAAGCGCAGACTCTCCGCCCGCATTTTTCTTTTTTGTGCGCTTCCGCTTTGCGTCACCGCGCTTCGAGCCACTGTGGCTCGCGCTGACGACCAACCGGATCGCACTCATCGCATCGGCAAAAAGCTAAAATGCATGTGCGGCGGCTGCAACGATACCGCCGCCACCTGCTACCACGTCGGCGGAAACTTCTCCGGACCGTGCGGCGTCGCCACCGGCATGCTGAAAGAAATCGATCAGCAAATCGACCGCGGCGATTCCGACGACTTAATCCTGCAGTTCTTCACGCAAAAATACGGCTCCGTTGTGAACATCGAGCCGCCGCACACCGGAATCGGCCGCATCGCCTGGGCCATGCCCGTAGTTTATTTGGTGGTCGGCACCCTCTTGGTTTTTTTCATAATCGATCGCTGGCGAAGACGCTCCGCAGCCGTAGCCTTTGCCGGTGCTCCCGGCGAGCACGTATCGCCGGAACTGTTGGAGCACGCCCGGCAGCGCGTCGCCAGAGAAACCGAGGATTGAATTGATTTCCGAATTGGCCCCCGCCACTCTGCTGGTCATAACTTCCGCCGATGGTGCCGTCCTCGGCGCTTGCCTGGCTCTCGCGATTGCCACCATGCTGTTCATTTTTTACATCCAGCCGGACGCTTCCGATCTCGCTCCGCATCGCTCCAAGCTCGATCAATTGATGGAGCGTCGTGACACCATCTATGACAATCTGCGTGATTTGCGTTTTGAATTTCGTTCCGGAAAATATTCCGAAGGCGATTACAACTCCATGAAGATCGCTTTGGAGAACGAAGCAGCGCTCGTCGTCACTGAAATCGATCAGGTGACCGACGCGCAGGTCCGCCGTCCGCGCGGCCCGCGGCCCGCCGAAGCAGACCGAGGCTCGCGATGAGGTCCCTTCGCTTTCGTGTCGCAGCTCTGGCGGCATTGATTTGTCTCCCCATCGTATTCGCTCACGCCGCAACTGTTCACGGCACCGTGAAAAACGGTACTACCGGCAAGGCTGCCGCCGGCATCGATGTCATATTGATTCAGTTGCAGGGCGGCATGCAGCCGGTCGCCAACACCAAAACCAACGCGCAAGGCGAATTTTCCTTCGACAATTCCTCGGCAGGCGCGCAGCCCATGCTGATTCGTGCGGTTTTTCACGGCGTGAATTTCCACCAGCCGCTAATTCCCGGCAAGAGTGATGTGCAAATCGAAGTCTTCGAGCCAACGCAAGACCCCAAAACGATTAACGTCTCCTCGCACGTAATTATTTTTCAGCCGAATGGTTCTCTTCTCACCGTCGCCGAGGAATATTCCGTCGACAATCGTTCTCAGCCTCCGCAAGCCTTTTATCGTGCCAACGGAAATTTCGAATTTGCGCTGCCCGAAAAAACGCAACTGCAACAGGCTGCCGCTTGGGGACCATCCGGAATGCCCGTGGTGCAGGCCACCATCGACAAACCGAATAATCACTACGCGGTCGCGTTCGCTTTTCGGCCGGGCGAAAGCGGCGTGCGTTATTCCTATGAAGTGCCGTACCCGGGAAATTCCACAACCATAAAATTGCCTACGGTCTATCCTAGCGCGCGGCTCATCGTGGTCGCTCCGCCTTCCATGCAAATTACCGGCGATGGTTTGCAGGCCCGCGGCCAGGAGCAGGGAATGAGCATTTACGGGCGCGACGACGTGCCCGCGAATGAAGCGCTGGCCGTCAATGTTTCCGGCACCGCGCCGCCGCTGGCGGCCGCGAGCAACGAAGATCCCAATTCGCGCAACGACGCCAACCAAACAGCTGCCACTGACACGGTCGCGAATGTACAGGCCATTCCGGGCCGCCTCGATGTGCTGAAGTGGCCGCTGGTCGCTGGCTTTCTCGGAATTTTTGCGTTGGGAGCAATTTTCTTGGCTCGTCGCCCGGTCCCCGTCGCACCGGTCGGCGTGGCAATGGATGCGAATCAAGTGCAAAGCGCGCGAGTCGCGCAGTCGAACGCCGCATCGCTCGCCGCCATGGCTTCCACTTCCTCCGTCGCCAGCATCGCCGCCGTGGACGCAGCGGTCGGCGTAAGCCTGGACACGTTGAAAGATCAAATCTTCCGCCTGGAATTGCGCCGCCAGGCCGGCACAATTTCCGAAGAAGAGTATGCGCAGCAACGCGCTCAGGCCGAAAAAGTGCTCCGCGAACTCCTTCGAGGTTAGCGTGACGCTCGCGGCAATTCTGTCAATTCACGAGGTCGTTTGGTGAACCGGACGACAGCTCCTGCCACCGGCATCTCCTTTGAAAATATTGACAAGCGATATGGCGGACTTTACGCGCTGCGCCGCGTAACGCTCGAAGTTAGTCCCGGAGAGTGCGTGGTGCTAGCGGGACGCAACGGTTCTGGCAAAACCACGTTACTGCGAATTGCAGCGCGGCTAGTGCGCCCGTCAGCAGGTAATTTGCGCTTTTCTCCTGCCGCCGAAAACGACTCCAGTGCGCAACCTGGTTTTGTCGCTCACGCCACCATGGCTTACGACGAATTGACCGCCAAAGAAAACTTGCTGTTGTTTGCGCGGCTGCAAGGAATTCCCCAGCCGGCGTTCCGCGTTGACCAGTTGCTGAACGACGTCGGACTCTTTGATCGCCGCGATTCATTGGTGCGAACGTTTTCTCGCGGCATGCGCCAGCGCATCGCCATCGCTCGCGCCCTTTTGCATCAACCATCCATTTTACTTTTGGACGAACCTGCCACTGGTCTCGATCCTCCCGGCGTCGCCTGGCTGGCGGAAACACTGCGCAAGTTTCGCGATGCTCGCTGCACCATGCTGATGAGCCTGCATGGCGAGTCGGAGATGACGTCGCTCGCCACACGCGCCATTCGGCTCGATGCGGGAGCTGTCGTCGCCGACACCCGAGCCGGCGCAACGATCCCAGAGATTCTCAAATTTTCATGACGCGCGAATGAATCTTTTCTCAAATACCGCTACGCTGCTGGGCAAGGAACTCCGCACCGAGTTTCGTTCGCGCGAATTGCTCACCACCACCATCGTTTTCATTCTTACCGTATTGGTGCTGTTTAGTTTCACTTTTGATCCAGCGCTATCCGACTCGCGGCGTTTTGCGCCGGGATTGCTCTGGCTGGCATTTTTATTTGCTGCATCCTTAATGCTGCAACCGTGCTTTGTGCGCGAGCAAAACAACGACACGCTTAGCGCCTTGCGCCTGGCCGTCGGCGATCCGTTTGCGATATTTCTCGCGAAACTGCTGGCCAACACTCTGTTCCTGCTGCTCACGCAATTACTGCTGCTGCCGGTTTTTGCCGTGCTATACAACGTGCCGGTTTGGATTGTGCTGCCCAAAATTGCGCTGGTATTTTTTCTCGGCAGCCTGGGAGTTTCCATCACCGGAACGGCGCTCTCCGCAATATCGGCGCAAGCCCGTATGCGAGAATTGTTGCTGCCACTGTTGCTGCTGCCGCTGCTCACCCCGGTTTTGATTGCCAGCACGGAAGCTACCGGCGCGCTTTTGGATCCCAAGCCGGCGCTGCGCTGGGATTGGCTCGGTTTTCTCGTGGCGTTCGATGTGGTTTTTTTGACGGCGCTCTGGCTTTTCGGAGAATATCTTTTAGAGGAGTAAGATTTGTGCGCGGGCGCTTGATGGAGAAATCTCGATGAAGAAAAATATCTTCGGCGCCGCAATCGTGGTTTCGCTGATGACTGTGGCCGCGTACGCCGCATTTTTCATCGCCCCCACCGAGCGAACCATGGGCCCGATCCAGAGAATTTTCTATTTGCACGCTCCTTCTGGCATGGTGGCGCTCCTGGCCTTTTTTATTTGTTTTGTCGGAAACATTGCTTACGTTTTTCAGCGCCAGGCGCGCTGGGACTGGCTGGGCGTTTCCGCGGCGGAAGTGGGCATGGCGTTTTGCACCGTATTGATTATTACCGGTCCGATTTGGGCGCATCCGGTGTGGGGAATTTGGTGGACCTGGGACGCGCGGCTCACGCTTACTTTTGTGTTGTGGCTGCTGTATGCGTCGTACCTGCTGCTGCGAACGCTGGTGGAAGATCCGGACCGGCGCGCGCTGATCAGCGCGATTTACGGAATCTTTGCATTTTTGGATGTGCCGCTGGTGTACGGATCGATTCGCTGGTGGCGCACCCAACATCCGCAGCCAGTGGTATTCGGGGGGCAAGGCTCCGGGCTGGAACCGACCATGAAAAAAGTTTTCTGGTTTTGGGTTTTCAACTTGATTGTGCTGATGATTTTCTTGATTCGCGAACGGTATGCATTGGAATCGCTGCGTAACGATGTGCAGATTCTGGAGCGAGAAACGGAGACCGCATGAAAAATCTCGAGAGCATTTTCGCTGCGTACACCGTGGGATGGGTGATTTTTTTCGTTTACTACGTTACCGTGGCACGCCGCGTTGCGGTATTGCGTGAGGATGTGCAACGACTGAGGAATTCTGCGAACCGGAGCCAATAGCGCTTGGCAGGGAAGAAGAGAGTCGGAATTGTTCTGTTCCAACTGGGAGGGCCGGACTCTCTGGAAGCGGTGGAACCGTTTCTGCTCAATCTTTTTCTCGACCCGGATATTATTCCGCTCGGACCGCTGGGCTGGTTGCGGCGTCCGATTGCAAAATTGATTTCGTCGCGGCGCTCCATTCCGGTCAGCAAAAAATATGCGCAGATTGGACGGCGGTCTCCGATTGGCCCACTCACCGAACGCCAGCGGCATCAATTGGAAGTAGCGCTCGCGCCGTATCTGGATCCTGTAGTTGTGGTGGCAATGCGTTATTGGCATCCGCTGACCGCGGAAGCTGTTGATCAATTGCAGAAGGCCGCGCCGCTCGATCAACTTATTTTGTTGCCGCTTTACCCGCAATTTTCTTATGCCACTACGCTGAGCAGCCTGAAGGAATTTCGCCGAGTGTACGGACCTCCGCAAAAAAACGTTCCAGAAAAAACCGTCGATCACTTTTACGATCATCCGCTTTATGTGCAGGCAGTCGCGGAGCGAATTGGTTCCGTGCTGCGGCAATTTCCGGACAGTTCGAGGATTCATTTGGTTTTCAGCGCGCACGGTCTGCCGATGAGCCTGGTGGAAAAAGGCGATCCGTATCCGCAGCACATCGAAAAAACCGTGCAACTGGTTTGTGACGAAGGCCAAAAACGGTTTCCGGATTGGCCGCGCACGCATTTGCTCTGCTACCAAAGCCGCGTCGGTCCGGCAAAATGGCTGCAGCCTCCGACCACGGAAACGATAAAACGGCTGGGCGGCGAAGGTGTGAAAGAAATGCTGATCGTGCCGATTTCGTTTGTCACCGAGCACATTGAAACGCTGCACGAAATTAATATCGAAGCGCGCGAGGACGCCGCGAAAGTGGGTATCACCACTTTTCGCATGATGCCCGCCGTTGGCGATTCGCCGCTGTTTATCGCGGCGTTGAAAGATTTGGTATTGCGCGCCGCCGGAGTCAACGCCGATTCGGAGTCCGCGAGCGCCTCACGGTAAATTGACCCGGCCGCCAGTCAGACGCCGAAGCCGGGCAGGTCTTGGGTACTCGGATTTTTGCCGTCGGACGAATTTATGTTCGCGAATGCCGGGCAGCGCAAAACTCTTCGCTGGGGTATAATTCATCTTTTGAAATTGGATTATGGACACAACGTACAAGCCTAGCCTGCACAAATACTCCGTTTTCGTGGTGCTTTGGACCGTGCTGCTGTTTTTCGCCGGCGCGCTGGTTACCTCCAACGACGCGGCGCTTTCCGTTCCGGACTGGCCGAAATCTTTTGGCACGTGGTTTCCCACCTGGCGACAGCTTGCCGGTGGGGCATTTTTCGAGCACTCACACCGCGTAATCGCCGGCGTGCTCGGAGTCCTTACGCTGATTTTAGCGATACTGATTTGGCGTTTGGACCAGCGTCGCTGGATGCGATGGCTCGGAGTAATCGCGGTGCTGGCCGTGGTGGTGCAAGCCGTGCTCGGCGGCGAAGTGGTGCGGCAACTGTTGCGATACTGGCTGCCGGTGATGCACGCGCTGATGGCGGAACTCTTTTTCGCGGCGGTAATCAGCATTGCGGTGTTCACTTCGCGCTGGTGGATTTCCGACCGGCCGCAACTGGAAGATCGCGGAAGTCCGGCGGTGCACACCGTTGCTTTGATCAACGCCATCGTCATTTTCTTTCAGGTTTTTCTGGGCGCTGGATTTCGCCACAAAGAGATTTCGATTTGGCCGCACGCGGTCGGCGGATTGGTGGTTTTGGCTACCGTCACCTGGACCGCGATTGTTTTGCGCAGACGATTCAGCCAATCGCAGGAAATTACTCGCGCGCGAGTTTTGCTGCACATCATGTTCGGAATCCAATTTCTGCTGGGATTCGGCGCATGGATGTCTCGCGTAACCACTTCCACCGCGATTGATCCGGCGGCAAGCATGATTATTCTGACGGTAGTGCACACCGTTTTTGGCGCGCTGCTATTCGCGCTCTCCGTCGTAGTGGTGCTGCTTTGCTATCGTTTGGTGCCGCGCGGGCGGCAAGTTCCCGCGGTCGCACCGCGCGAGGCGGCTATTTAATGAGCACGGCGCGCACGACGGAGCTGACGCTGTCTTCACGCGCGTATGCCTACATCGTTCTCACCAAACCGGATGTTTCGTTTCTGGTGCTGATGACCACCGCAGCGGGCTACTACATGGGCGTGAAAGGTCCCGTAGCCTGGCTGCACATGCTGCACACCATTTTCGGCACCATGCTGATTGCTGCTGGAACCGCTGCTTTGAATCACTACATTGAGCGCGATTCAGATCGCCACATGCGGCGCACCGCGGCGCGTCCGTTGCCGAGCGGGACGCTGCAGCCGAATGAAGCGTTGGCTTTCGGGTTAGTGCTTTCCATTGCCGGCGCGCTCGATTTGTATTTTACGGCGGGCTTGCTGTGCGCGGGGCTTGGCGTCGCAACATGCCTGGCGTATTTGCTGGCGTACACTCCGCTGAAGAAAAAAACGGTTTGGGCTACTTTCATTGGCGCTTTTCCGGGCGCCGTACCGCCGATGATTGGCTGGGCGGCAGCAAGCGGATCGCTGGATCGCGGCGCTTGGCTGCTGTTCGCGGTTTTATTTCTGTGGCAGTTTCCGCACTTTCACGCTATCGCGTGGATGTACCGCGAAGACTACGCGCGAGCGGGAATTCTGATGCTGCCGGTGGTGGATCGCGAAGGGAAGCGAACCTTCCGGCAAATTATTCTGACGGCGATTGCGCTGATGATCGTGAGCCTGCTGCCCGCAGTGATCGGACTGGCGGGCGCGATCTATTTTTTCGGCGCAATTATCGTGAATGTTGCGCTGCTGCAAGTGTGCCTGTGGGCAGCGAGCGCCAAAACCAATGTGCGGGCCAAATGGCTGATGCATGCCACGGTTCTGCACATTCCACTGCTGCTGGGGCTGATGGTTTACGACAAAATTCCGCGTTGACGCGGCCGAACAAGATGCGTCCGAACCAGAAATCGAAACCCATCGAGAATTTGCAGTCCGCCGAAAAAATGAAACCGACTGCGAAATTCTTGTCGATCGAGAAGGGAATTGCTCCCGATGTTTTCGCATGCGGCCTTTAATGCTTCCTTGAACGGCTGCAGCGCGATTCTTTTGTCCGGCGGCTACATCGCCATTCGCAATCGTAAGATTGCCGTACACAAGGTGTTCATGATTTCCGCGTTTACGGTTTCCTCGATTTTTCTCGCGTCCTATTTGCTGTACCACTATCGCGTCGGGCATGTTGCATTCCAAGGGCAGGGCTGGATTCGCCCGGTGTACTTTGTGCTGCTGGGGACGCACACCGTTTTAGCGGTGGTAATTGTGCCGATGATTCTGATTACGCTGCGCCGCGCATGGCGCGAGCAGTTTGACCGGCACCGGATCATTGCGCGGTGGACGCTGCCGCTGTGGTTTTACGTTTCGGTGACCGGAGTGATCGTGTATTTGATGGTCTACCAAATCTACGCGCCAAAGCCTTAGCCGGACCCTCCCGGCCCACACGATTGTGGAGTTGAGTTGGAGTTGGTACCTGCTCCATTTTTTGCAGGCGTTTACCCCCCTACCCCCTCAAAGAGCAAAAGAGTGCGCAAGTTATTGAAAACAAGGGGTCGAATTCTTGCGAAATGCAAAAGAGCGATAGGAGAGTGCTGACCTCTACCGACGTGGTTGTGGCCTACGGAACCCGTGCCGGAATCGCCGAGAACGCTGCGATTACCGCGTCCGTGAATTCAGCGGTGCCGGCTTTGCCGCCGACATCGCGGGTGGTGTGCTTGCCATCCACATAGACTTGCTGGAGCGCGGCTTCGATTCTGCGGGCTGCTGGACGCTCTTTCAGGTGGTCCAGCATCATGATGGCGCTCATTAGCAGGGCGGTGGGATTGGCCAGCCCTTTGCTGGCAATATCTGGCGCCGTGCCATGGACGGCCTCGAACATGGCGCAGTCGTCCCCAATGTTGCCGCTGGGCACGACTCCCAAGCCGCCGACCAGACCCGCGGCCAGATCGCTCATCACATCGCCGTAAAGATTGGGCAGGAGCAGCATGTCGAACTGCTGCGGGTTGAGGACCATTTGCATGCAAGCGTTGTCGACGATCAGTTCTTTGTATTCGATTTCGGGATATTCCGGGGCGACGGCGCGAATGGATTTCAAAAACAGCCCGTCGGAAAGCTTCATGATATTGGCTTTGTGGATGGCGTGAATTTTCTTGCGTCCACTGCGGCGCGCGTACTCAAAGGCAAAGCGCGCGATGCGGGTGGAAGCGCGCTCGGTGATGATTTTCAGGCTCTCCACCACGCCGGGAACAACTTCGTGCTCCAAGCCGGAATAAAGGTCTTCGGTATTCTCTCGCACCAGCACGATGTCGACATTGCCGAAGCGGGAGCTGACTCCAGCCAAATTTCTTACCGGCCGCAAATTGGCGTAGAGATCGAGCGCCTTGCGCAAGGCCACATTGACGCTGGGCGCACCGCCAGCAATTGCGGTGCTCATCGGCCCCTTGAGCGCGACTTTGTTGCGGCGAACGGCTTCTATGGCCAACTGGCTCACCAACTGGCCGGCTTCGGTGGCTTTGTCGGTGCGGCCACCAAGTTCTTCCCAATCAATCTGCACATCGGCCGCAGCCAGCACGCGCTGGACAGCGGCGGCAACTTCTGGCCCGATGCCTTCACCCGGAATCAGCGTTACTTTGTGTCTCATAGCTGCATCAATTGTAAGCGATGGCCGCACAGTTATGGAAACCTGTCGGCAAAAAGGGTTTCCCGTCGAGCACCTGCGCTTGTGCGCCGCACCACGAGTTTTGCTATACTAGTCGAGTGGTTAGCTCGCGAAAACGGTGCGAGCGGAGGCTAAGGAAATTATGATTAATCTGACCGCGGTTGCCAGCACAAAGGTGAAAGAGATTATGCAGTCGCAGACGCCGGTTCCGGTGGCGTTGCGGGTCGCGGTAGTGGGCGGCGGCTGCTCTGGCTTTCAGTATCATATGGCGTTTGAAAACCAGACCAATGATACGGATGAACTGCTTGATTTCAACGGGCTTAAGGTAGCGGTCGACCAGATGAGCTCGATGTACCTGGAAGGCGTGGAGATCGACTATATCGAGACAGTCGAAGGCGCTGGCTTCAAATTCAACAATCCCAATGTGAAGAGCACTTGCGGCTGCGGCAGTTCGTTTAGCGTTTAATTCGGGCACTGCGCACCGCCTTCGCGATTGACAGTCTTATGGCTCCTGAATTCGTTCAGGAGCCTTTTTTATGCCGACATCCCTTACTGACTGGGACGACAAGCATCGCAACGCGGCGCGCGATGGCGCTGCCGAGCCTGCCAGTTTTGTGCAGGAGCTGCTGCCGTTATCGCCACGCGGACCGGCATTGGATCTGGCCTGCGGCACTGGCCGCCATGCGCTGCTGCTTGCGGCACGGCAGCAGCGAGTGACGGCGGTGGACGGGTCGAGCGTCGCGCTGGATATTCTTGAAAACCGGGCACGAGTTCTGAAATATCCGACAGTGCGTGTTGCGTCGAACGGTGGGATTCCTTCTCCGCAAGAGCGAATTACTTTGCTGCAGGCGGATTTGGAAGCGGCGGAATTACCTACCAATACGTTTGCGCTGATTGTCTGCGTGCAATATTTGCAGCGGTCGCTTTTTTCGCAGATCGCCCGGGCTTTGCGGCCGGGTGGGATGCTTTTGTTTGAGACTTATACTACGGCGCAACTGGAATTTTCTGGTGGGCCGCGGAGTTTGGCTCATTTGCTGGAGCCGGGGGAATTGCGGACGGCGTTTTCGTCATTGAATACGGTGTTTTACCGGGAATTGCGGGCAGGGCGGGGGATTGCGAGTTTGATTGCGCGGAAGGGCGGGGGTTGAGGTCAGATGAGGACGGGCACGCAGCTAAAAAAATCAGAGTCAAAAACCCCAGGTGCAAAGGCGGCCCCTGGGGCACCCTAAGGCGGAGAGTCAACGGCAGCGTTTCGGAGGGCGCACATCTTGCGTGACGGGGGTTTGCAATCGGGGCGGTGCGTCCGTATTCTAAAGAGCCAGCATGAAAATAGCCCTCGCGCAGTTCAATCCCACCATTGGTGATTTCGCAGGAAACTCCGCGCGTATTATGAGCCTGGCCACGGAGGCCAAGGCGCGTGGCGCGGATCTGGCAGTGTTTTCCGAGCTTTGTCTGTGCGGCTACCTGCCGCAGGATTTGCTGGAACGTCCGGCGTTTATCGACCGCACGCTGAAAGAGCTGAAACAGCTGGCTAAGACATTGCCGATGCCGGCAGTGGTCGGCTACGCGGGCCGGGTGAAAAACGGCTCCGGGAAATCGATTGCGAATAAAGCGGCGCTGCTTTGCGGCGGGCGGATCGCTTTTGAGCAAAGCAAAATGTTGCTGCCTACCTACGATGTATTTGACGAGTCGCGATACTTTCAGCCAGCGGAACGGCAATCGGTGTACGAATTCGGGAACGAACAATTGGGCATCACCATTTGCGAAGACGCGTGGAACGACAAAAACTTTTGGACCAATTTGCGCTACGAACGCGACCCGGTTACGGAACTGATCGCGCAGGGAACCAGCCTGTTGCTGAACGTGTCCGCTTCGCCCTACACCATCGACAAGCGGGCGCTGCGCTTCGAGATGCTGCGCAGTATTGCGAAGACGCATCGCCGGCCGATCGTTTATGTGAATCAGGTGGGTGGCGACGACAGCCTGATTTTTGACGGCGCGAGCATGGTGGTGACCGCCGAAGGCAAAGTGGCGGCGCAGGCGCTCTCCTTCGAGGAGGATCTGGTCCTTTACGATACGGAAACGGGTGAAGGCGAGATTCATGCGCAACCTCGGCAAGAAATTGAGTATGCGTATCGCGCGTTGGTGACGGGCACTCGCGATTACGTCAATAAGTGCAACTTCAAAAAAGTGCTGATCGGACTGAGCGGCGGCATCGATTCGGCGGTGGTGGCCGCGATTGCTGTCGACGCGCTGGGCGCGGAAAACGTTGAAGGCGTGTCGATGCCGGGGCCATTTTCGTCCGCGGGCAGCAAGACGGATGCGGTGGCGCTGGCCGACAATTTGGGCATCAAGATGATCACGGTGCCCATCGACGGAGTTTTCGACGCCTATCGCAGCGCGCTGGCGCCGGCGTTCAGCGGGCGGCCGGCGGACGTGTCTGAAGAAAATATTCAGGCGCGGATTCGCGGAAATTATCTGATGGCGCTGTCTAACAAATTTGGCTCGATGCTACTGAGTACCGGAAACAAATCCGAGCTCGCGGTAGGGTATTGCACGCTGTACGGCGACATGGCCGGGGGATTGGCGGTGATTTCCGACGTGCCGAAATTGATGGTCTACGAGCTGGCCAACTGGATCAATCGCGAAAGGGAACTGATTCCCCAGTCGACCATCGATAAGCCGCCGTCGGCGGAATTGCGGTTGAACCAGAAGGATGAAGATAGTTTGCCTCCTTACGACGTGCTGGACCGCATATTGAAAGCGTATATCGAAGATTTGCGCAGCCCGCAGGAAATTGCGGATCACTACGGATTCGATTCCAAGCTGGTGCGAGACATCGCTTTATTGGTGGACCGCAACGAATATAAAAGGAAACAGGCGGCGCCGGGGCTGAAGATTACTTCGCGCGCGTTTGGATTTGGACGGCCATTTCCTATTGCACAGAGTTTCATTCCATAATTGAGTTGAGGCACCGGTTCAAAAAGCCAGGCAGTCAAATGAGAAAAGAGGTATGCCCGTGAAAAAGTTCTTCCTTGTTGCCGCGGTTCTGACATGCGGAATGCTGGGTGTTGCTTCGCGCGCGCAGCAGACTGCGCCGGCGAATCCGGCTGCGGCCCATCCTGCGCCTGCGGCGTCCACGGCTCCGCAGACGGCGGTGCAGAAGGAAGTCGAGGCGTACCTGCGGCATCTGTATGCGTTCGGACCTGACGTCCAGCTTACTGTGTCCGCGCCGAAGGACACCGCGGTTGCCGGGCTGCAAGAGGTGACCATCGACCTGACCACGGCGGGCAATACCGAGTCGGCAAAGTTTTACGTCAGCAAAGACGGAAAGTACCTGGTGCGCGGCGAAATATCGGATTTGGCGAAGGATCCGCTGGCCGAGAATATTGCGCAGCTCGATACCAAGGATGCGCCGTCGCTTGGCGATCCCAATGCGCCGATTACCCTGGTGGAGTTTTCGGACTTTCAGTGCCCGGTCTGCCGCAGCCTGCATGACGTGCTGCGCGGGTTGCTGGCCAATTATCCGCAGGTGCGCGTGGTCTTCAAGGACTTTCCGATTGAGGTGCTGCATCCCTGGGCGCGCACGGCGGCGATTGCCGGACGCTGCGCTTACCAGCAGGACCCCAAAGCGTTCTGGAAGATGTACGACGCGATTTACGATAGCCAAGAACTGATCTCGACCGAGAATGCCTGGACCAAGATGGCGGAGTTTGCCGGGAAAGCCGGGTTGAATGCGGACGCGTTTCGCGTGTGCATGGCTAGTCCGGAGGCTGGAGCGGCGATCGACGCCAGCCGGGCGAATGGTCAGCGCCTGGAGGTCAACAGCACGCCGACAATGTTTGTAAATGGGCGGCGGCTGATTGGGGCCGATCCGCGAACGCTGGAGCAATATATTCAGTACGAAATTGCGCAGCAGAAACAGACGAAGTCGCCTGCCAAGAAGTAGATTCGGATGCACGCCGAAGAGGGTAGCGCGCGGGGAAGGAAGGCTTATTCGGCTTCCGAACCCCAGGCAGAGGCGTGGTTTCAGTTCCTCATTTCGTAGTTAACATAATATAACTTATAGGACATGATGTCAAGAGGTTTTTTGGGCTTTTCCACTATTATCTGGGCTCTCCTCTTATAGCGGGTTTCTCTTGGGTTGTTCGTTAATGAATTGCCGTGCTGGCGCGGGGGGTGCGCCAGCACGGCAATTCGTCGCGTCGCGGGTCGTCGCCACCACGTCGCGCCTTGCGCGTGTCGTCACAACGCTGCGCCTTGCGGCGCTGTGCGGTCGAGAATGCGTCGTCGGATTTTACCTTGTGAAATTGACCGAGAACGTCGGCGTGCTTACTGGTCTTGGGAGCTGAGAGCGACCTAGCGCGTTGCGGTCGATCTTTGCGAGCTGTGAGCTGCGTGCGGCAGCACTCGTGACGGCACTCGTGGCGGCACTTCCCTGCGGGAGGTCGGTGACTGGCAGAGCGGGCCAATTCGGGGCTCGCATGCCATACGCTACGGCCGAGGCGGTTGAGGCCTTGCAATGATTTCCAGCAACCGGACCTCGGGGCGGACCGGGATCGCAGAGCGGTCAGTGGGCGGCGCGGGCAGCTAGGGCACCGGCGGCAGCGCCTAGGGCGAACCATTTGGCGGCGCGGACTACGCGGTGCAAGACGGTGCCACCTTTGGCGGCCTGGACGGCGACGTCGCGTTCCTGGGTTAGCGTGGTGGTCTTGGATTTCTCGTCGGTCAGGTCGCCTTGGGCGGCGGTTAGTTTGGCTTGGCAGGCTTTGCAGTCGACCGCGAAATCGTAGAGAGGCTTCAGATCTTCGGCGGGGATGATTGCGCCTGGGGCTTGCGGTGAGGCGACGGTTGTGGAGGCGCTGGCTGTTGTTGTGGCGCCAGGCGCTGCGGCCACGGGCGGGGCCGATTGCAGCACAATTGGCGTCGGTAGCGGGATTTGCAGCGGCAACTGGCTGATGACCTGGGCGGGAGTGGTTACGGTGCGCTTGTCGGTGGCTAGCGTGGAGAGAGTTTGCAGGAGCTGCGTGTCGCGGTCATGCTGGCGGGCGTCGGCTTGGGCGAGCGAAACTTTGGCGTTGGCGAGTTCGGCGGCGAGCTGGGCGCGGTCGTTGCGCTCGGCGCGCCAGGCTTCCACGATGGCGCCGGCCAGGATAATGGTGACGATTATTTCAGCTAGTCGGATCCACAATCGAGCGGACATTTGGAGTATTCCATTTCTGGCGAGCGCGCGCGACGGGGAGGCGCGGAGCTCGCGATTTTTTTGCGATGCGACAATTTAGTTTTGAAGAACGATCAATGATCGACGGCGTTGCGCGTGAACTCTTACTTTGATGACGGAGGAAAACTCCCCACGTGCAAAATTCGGCCCGTGGGGCACCCACAATCAACACCGAATCAACACCGAATCAACACCGAATCAATCCGAACCAACGTCGCGCTTCTCTAAGAAAATTTTATGGGCGTGGCTGCGCGGCTTGCGGGTAGTGGGCTTTTCTCGCTAGCACCTGGGCGGGGTATTCGGCGTTGGCTCCGCCGTTCCAGGCGAGCAGCGCGCGGTAGGGATCACCGTCGGCACGCTCAAATTTTTTGCGCAGCACTTTGCAGCCGATAGCCAAACCTTGTTCCGGATCGCAAAGCGCCGAAAGGAACGGAGCACTGAAGCCGGCTTCGCGCGCCACCTGACCCATCACCTGCATCAGGCCCCAGGAAAATCCGCGAGCGTAGGCTTCCGACGCGCTGACCTTATTATTTGTATATAAGGATGCGACATATTTCGCGAAGAAGGCCGGCTCGTAGCGCATGGCCCAGGGATTCCAGGCGGACTCTTGCTCCACCACGGCGCAAACCAGCGCGGGATCAAGCGACTCAGCAATGGCCGCTTTGCAGGCCAGCTCGACGAATTGTTCGGGGACGCCCATCACATCCACCGGTGACCGTTGAGATCGCTGAAGCGCACGATGGGAATTTCTTCCAGCGTAATTCCCTGCCGCGTGGCGATGGTTTGCAGCGTGCTGTAAATATGCGGCAAATGATTTAAGGCGAGATCGCGCACGAAGGCGCGGGAGATTTCGTCGCTGCGCACGCGACGATGCAGCCAGCGCAAAAAAAGCACGAGCTGCACGAAAACGGGAACGGCGGAAGCAAGCCAGCCAAATCCGTGAAACGGCATAGATGAGAGACCTCATGTTTGGTGCGGAGAGGCTCGCCCGATCGCGGGATGTTGCGGTGCGGGCGAGCGCTAATTGTCGTTACAGCGAAATAGCAAGCCTGCTTTTGCACAAAAATACGCGAGAAAAGAGGTCCCTCGGGCACACTTCCCTATCGGAATGGACCTTCACGTGAAATTAACAGAAGGCAAAACACTGCATGGGCAAAGGTACTTCGCCGGACGGCGTGGTGCTAGGTTCAAGAAAGCGTCCGGTGCGCGGCGCACCGGATGGGCACAATATATTGTGCCCCTACAGGTTCCAGACTCGGAACGGTAGGTTCAGGAATTTTTCAGCAACCGGTCAGAAACGCATTCCCGGCTAGAAAAACATTCCTGGCAAGCCACCTAGCGTGCCGCCCAGGGTCGAGCCTAGCGACGAGAAAAATCCGCTCGGCTTGGAAGAGTTGGCGCGCACATTCAGCAACTCCGAAGGAATTCCCAGCGTGCGACCCAGCAAAGTGGAGTCGACGCCGAAAAGTCCGGAGAGTCCCTGCAAGGCCGCCATTTGCCGCTGGAACGCAGTATTGGAAAACGCGAGCTGATTTTGCTGCGCCTGATTCCCTTCCGCAATTCCCTTCTGGCGGGCCAGGTCGTCGGTGACGTCGCTAAATCCGGCGGCATTGTTGGTGCGCGCCACGCGATTGGCGGCGGACTGCTGCAGCGAATCGAACGCGCTGCCAATCGCGCCTTGCGACTGCGCGGTGACGGCGGCCTGATCGGCAGGGCTCAATCCCGGATTGTTCAAGATGCTTTGAAATTGCGGCACCAGCGTGCCGCTGAGTTGCTGCTGCTGTCCGAAAAGCTGCTGATTCAGCGCGTTGGTGCTGGCCAACTGCTGATCGGTCAGTTGCTGCGTTTGTCCTTGTGCGCCACGTCCCATAGAGCCTCCCGATTTCTTTTGATCTCGAATGCGTAAAATTATTTTGGTGCTTGCAAACGTTTGCAGTACGGCGACCAGGTGTCGTCGCGTACCCAGCCGAGCCCGGCGATGCGCTCGCCAAATTTTGCGGCGATGCTGGGTGGCAGCCAGGCGTGAACATCTTCCAGGCCGCTGCGCCAGGCGTTGCGTTCCGCCGCGGCGTGCAGCGCGAGCAGCGATTGCCAGCGCTGGCGTGGAGTTCCGGTGCGCGGATCGAGGAGCAAATATGCTTCCGCAGTGAGCCGCAGTAGCACGGCGCCTA
The DNA here is from genome assembly GCA_036495905.1 of Candidatus Acidiferrum sp. Lineage (GTDB taxonomy): Bacteria > Acidobacteriota > Terriglobia > Acidiferrales > UBA7541 > Acidiferrum. The sequence continues at coordinate 53,005 of DASXMB010000034.1, read as the reverse complement.
AGATTTGTTCGCTCGAATGCGATGACTCGCCGTTGCCGGCGCGATCGTGTTCGGCATTTTTGTCGCCGACTTCTGAATCCGCGTCGCCGTCGCTCAACACTAATTTTGTGACGAACAGCGGATGGTTCAAATCCGGCAGTGGATAATCGAAACCTTGCGCGGCATGAATAGCGCACAAAGAATCGAGATCCTTTTGTTGGTATGGGCGAATGCGCATGTTCAAGAAAATGTCAGAGCACGGTTTGTTTGACGATGCGCGAGCCCAAATTCACGCCGAAACCGTTTCCGCCGCGGACTGCTCCGTTAGGCAGCGCGCCGCTTCCGCTGGATGCCTGCGGCGCCGGTCCGCTGGCGCCGCCGCCAACGACAGCGGTGGCAGGAGCGCCAAACGAAATCGGCGCGGAAGTTTGCGAGCCGATATATTGCGAATAGCCGCGCCAGTACAGCGTTTGGTTACCCAGTTGCACGTAGAGATTTCGCGACGCGCCCATAAAATAAACGCGCGGCGCGCTGAAAGCCGGAGTGGTATCCGACTCCGCAAAATAAAAAAGTCCGGGGCGCGAATCCGAAGGGTCGGTAATGGAAATATCGAACCAGCCATTCGACGCTTGCACGGAAATCGCGGCGATCGGCGATGGCGCGGGCGCCGGAGTGCTGGGGTCGACTCCCGCGCGCTGCCCGGTGGCGTTCACGGCGGAAACGATTTTGGTCAGCGTTTCGTACAAATAGGGATCGCGATCCCGCAGCGGAGCGAGTTGTGCGACGGTCAGCATGTCAATTCACTCCTCGCACCGGCGCCCAGGGATCGATGCGCACGGACGGATTAAATTTTTGCAGACGGAACCACGCGCCAGTTTGATTGGTGCCGACTTTGAAGGCCACGCGTTCGCCCAGCACGTTGATCGGCAATTCCAAATCCTTCGTGGAAGGCGAACTGAGCGGCAACGATTGCTGCGCCTGCGCGGCCGTCAAAGTGTTGATGAAAGTGGTCAGCGCGAGCGTTCCCGCGCCTTCCACATACATGGTCAGATAGCTGAAAAGTTTGCGGTGCGCGCCAAGGTTCAGCGACTGCTCGACAGCACGCTCCGGGAAAAAATGCGTCACGTAGTAGCTGGGAATCGCGGCACCGTCGTCGGAAAGTTGCGCGGCATTCACTTGATAGACTTTTCCAGTCGCGCCACCGCCGCCCACGCCGGGCAATCCCCCGCCCATCGCCACGGTTGCGGTCCCATCCGGGCGCTCAATCATTGCGCAGGAATTTGCGGCGACGGTCCACGGCGACCACTTGCGCGTTTTGTCTGTGGCGGTTTTTCGGCCGGAAAGCGTGATGTTGATCGGCGGACGGCCGGCAATATCCTCCGCGCTATCCAGATCGCGATAATCGAGCGTGAGAATCGTGTTCGGAGAAGTTGCAGCGCCCATTGGCGCGCCAACAAAAATGCGCCGCTCTTTGGTGTCCACGGTGACCCAAAGCGTGTGGCCGAATTGCCAGTTGATCTGATTCCAGGTGGGCTGAATTTCTTGCGAGATTTTGGTGGGCTCGCCGCCATTGAAAATGTATAGCCCAGTGCGATGCGCGATTACTACCCAGTCTTCGCCCACACCGACGCCGCGCACCGAGGGCGTGCCTACGCGCCGCGACACTTCCGCGATGGACCACAACGCCGGCTCGTTGGTGCCATCGTCCTGGGTGACGTGCAGCGAATGTTCCTTCACGATGTACAGCCGTTCGCGCAATTTGAATACGGAGCGAATGGCCTGTCCGTTATTTTCAGAGACGCTGAGCAAGCCGTCGATGCCGTCGTAACTTTCGGGATCTTCCACGCGGCTGGCGCGCAGCAGCGATGCGTTAATCGGCTGCGAGGTCGGCGCGATTTCGATGCAGTCGATGTAAAACTGGCCGTTCTGGGTTGGCGTGCCGTCGGCAAAGACGCGCAGCACCAAATCGCTGGGAATGATGGCGATGGGCACGGTGAGTTGCGCGGAGAATTCAGCGTAGCTGGCGCCGACTTGCGCGGCGGTGAGCGAAATGCCGGCGGTGTTGATTCCCGCGCTGGCGCTGAACAAATGAATGTGCAGAGTTCCTTGCGCGAGAATCGAATTACGCGCGCATCGCGCACGCACGGTGTAATCCGTATTGGCTTGAGTAATTTGTGCGCCGAGCGAATCTTGCACCGCGCTTTGCGTGATCAGCCCGCGCGTGGCGGTGGTTCCGTTGCCCACAATCGAATACGCGCCGCCCCACACCACAAAAGTTTCTTCGTCGGTGCCGCCCGGAGAAAAAACGGGATCGGGAGTCCAGCCCAGCGGAAAGTGTGGCAGCAATGGGCCAGTGAATCCGCCGTCGAACCCGAGATTCACCAAATTGTTCAGCTTGTTGCGTTCGCCCCACCAGAAAAGGCGCTCGGAATAATCGATCACGCCGGCACAATCACCCAGCTCGACCAGGCGAAATAAATTATCGACGTTGGTGCCCGCCAGCAAAATCGCATCGGAAAAATCCACGACCGCCGAGGTGCTGGTGTTGTCGTTGATCAGCATGCTACCGCTGAAGAGTGTGGCTCCGGTGCTGACGTAGAAAAAACTCGCTCCACCCGCGCCGGTGAAACAAAGAATGCGCGCGACCACATTTGATGGGCCGATGGGAATGTTGGTGACCACGGCGCGTTTGCCGCCGCTGGCGGTCCAGGTGGTTGCGGGGCCGGGCTTGGTCAAATAGCCCTGGCGCGTTTTGAAAATAACGCAGACTTGATGCACTCCGGTAACCACGCTGCCTGCTGCAGCGGCGGTGCCACCGCCAGACGCGCCGAGTCCGCCGGTCGTCGCGGTAAACGTGAAATGCGTCGCATCTGGAACACCGGTCACGGGAAAAGTTCCGTTGAAGGCGGCGACGCCGATGCCGGTCGTGGTGATTAATTGCCCAACGACAAATCCGTGCGCGGTGGTGGTCTGAATGGTTGCAGTTGCGGATGCGGAAGTTCCACCGCCGGATGCGGCGAGTCCAGACGCTCCCGCGATGTAAGTAAACTGCGTGCTGCTCGGCGCGGCGACCACGGGAAAAGTTCCGTTGTAGCCGGCGACGGCGACTCCGGCGATGGTTACAGACTGTCCTGCGGAAAGTCCGTGCGCGGCGCTGGTGGTTATGGTGACAAGAAATCCATTCTCTACCGCACCAGTGGGGCTTGCGGCGATGGCTACGGCCGCAGGCTGCGTCGCACCAGTCGGACTTGCACCTACAGTTACCAGAACATTTTCGTCGATCACCGCCGGGCCCGCGCCCGGACCGCTCTGGCTGACGCGATCGAAATTGGTGTCGTCAAATTGGCGCGGCAAATCGTTGCCGCCGCGGCCGTCGCTGATCGCCAAATATTCGCGGCCGAACAGTGTGGTCGAGTTGGCGTACGAATTCGGCGTGAGCCCGCTCGCTACGGTGGCCAACGTTCCCGGCGTGGTTTCTTTGTAGAGCACGCCGTTCGAGTCCAGCAGCATGGTGCGTAGTGCGGCGTTCAGCGTCTCAAATGTTTTCAGGTAATTGATGGTGGGATTGCCGCTCAGCGGACCGAACAGCGCTTGCAGTCCGGGCCGCGTCAGCACGTTGCCGCTGCTGAACACCACGTCCTGGCAATCGGGCGAAACGCCGTGCGGCAAATCGGCTGGAGACATATCTGTCACCAGGCCGCTGAAGATTTCAATCGGTGCGTCGAATGATCCGGCGGTGGTCATAGTTTTTCTGAATGTGTCGCTTGGATTTTTAACTTTGCTGCGGCTCGTTCGCGTGAATCGAAGCCGAAAAAACAACGCGACGGTTGGCAAATGGCGGCCGTCCGTCGCGTTCAACACTTAACGATTTTTTGCCGAAACTACTTGGCGGTTACCGGCTCGAACTTTTCCCGCAGCCGTTGCACTCCGTTGGCGATTTTGTCTTCCCTGGGGACCAGTCCGTATTGCGCGGCTTTTTCGCGATCCAAAATCGCTCCGCAAGAGCGGCACACGGCCACGCCGTGTTTGATTTTTTCCGCGCACACCGGGCAATCGGCCATGGGCTTCGGATCATAGAGCCACGGTTTTTCGAGTCCCAGGTGCTTCGCGGCGCGGCGCTCCAAATCGGTGATGAACATTGGGTTTTTCGTGCGTTCCCATTCGAGATCGGCGGCGGCCACCAGCTTGCGCTGAAATTCTTCCAGACGGCGCGCGGCGTCAACAAGTTCCGCGTCGGTGGGTTCATCGCCGGCTGCAACAAACACGCCGTGAAAACTTCCTTCGCCGGAATCGCTGTTGATCTCTCGCGCGATATCTTCCGCGATTTCTCGCGCGGTGATGCGATATTCCATGGTGCGTTTGTCGCCCAAATCCATCACACCCTGGCAACCGCGAACCGGAGTGGTTGCATAGCGTTCCCCGGCTTGCGGCGTGCGAATTTCCAGCGAGCCGAAGTAAGTGCGATAACGCGGCGGCCATTTTTCACCCGAGATATTCACCAATACCACTACATCGCTGTTCTTGGCAGCGTTCTGCATATTCATCCTCCACCTGTTGTTCTGATTTGCTTCCGGAAACTTGTTACGCGGTTGGCGCTACTGCCTGGCCCGATGGTTCGCGCGCAAAATCACTACGGGCACAGTGTTGCGAACTCTCAGAAAACGGATGCCGTCGCCGATTCAGTTTCCAGGGGGCATACTTTTTTGGCAGCGCCGCGAATTATGGCATCAGGCTGCGGCGCTCACGGCCAATCGCTCATCCCCAATCGAAGAGCCTCGCCGGGCCAAAAGATTCCCACATGCCCGATTGCAGCCTCCGCGAGGCTAATTCCGGCTCGCTGGTCGCCAAATAATTCGGCGCCGACAACTCCGTTGAACGACTGTCCGGCGCGCCATTGGCAACCAGGCGAATTCCGCGCAGGCGTTTTTCCAATCCAAAGATGGAATAGCCGTGCGTTTGTAAAAACCGATGAGCCGGCGCCGGGAACGCGCCAAACTCTTCAAAAATAATATTTCGCACCCGGCGCTGCTGGAGGTTCCGCTGCATTCCTGCGAGCACGGCCAGTTCATTTCCTTCCACGTCGATTTTCATCACCGCGATAACCAGCGGTGATTCAATCATCCGATCGAGACACAATATCCGGACGCGCAGAGCGCCGGAATTACCGCTCGAGTTGCTGTCAACGCTCGAAGTTCCGCGATTAGCGGAGAAATCGTCGGGAACGCACAACTCGCCAAGGGCGTCCCGCTCACCCAGGCCTGCCGCAAATAACTGAATCGCGCCGCATTTTTTGCGGCTCTGCCAATTCAAAACATTTTCCTGGAGTTGCCGGAACACGTCGGGGTGCGGCTCGAAACAATAAACTTTTCCGCTGGCGCCGGTTCTGCTGGCAAAAATACACGTCATGTAGCCAATGTTCGCGCCGGCATCCACCGCCAGGTCGCCCGGCGAAGTCAGCCTCCACAGCGCCTCGGTAACCAGCGGTTCATATAAGCCCTGCGAAACGAGCGCCCGGCCAATTGCTTCTCGCGGATCGACATGGATATCGAGTCCCCAAGGCAGACGGACCGTTGCGCTTTCGCTCGTTTCGGAATATGTTTCGCGCCACAACCGGCGTGCTACTTGTGCAGGTCGCAGAAAGTATTCGGGTCTGGCCAACCGCGCAAAACTTTTTGCGCTCAGCATCCGCTGAGAACCTCCGCCGAAGCGACGAGCTATTGAGTACGGTACTGTACCACGACGTTTGCATCCGCTGGGCTGGTGGTGCATCCCGCAGCGGCGGTTTGCACCGCAACAGTCAACGAGGAGCCGGCCGCATAACTCTGCAGAATGGGGCCGCTATCGTTGGCCGCCGCGGAAATGGTCAGATTCACCGGAGAGGTTCCATCGGTGAGCCGCACCGATGCATTCGTGGTGCAACCGGCAGCCGCGGTTTTTGCTTGCACCTGCACGCGGGTGACGGTGATGGCCTTGTCGATGGTCCAAGTCGCGCCGGTCCAGATAGATGTGAGCGCCCCCGGCAAAAACACATTTTCCTCGCCGCGCGGACTGGCGCTCAGCGATTCCGCGCCGAGCATGAGACCTTGCGTGAAATGTTGCGGCTTGGTCCAATCCTGCTCCACATCCAAATGCGCGAAAGGATGCAAGTTTCCGCCGCTCCAATTGTCCATGGTGGCGACGTTGCCGCTGATCAAAATGCCCGGCGATCCCGAGACGATGGTGGTATCGGTTTGTGTCAGCGCGACAACCCCGTTCTTGTAACAGGTGAGCCCGCCGCCTTGCGTCACTTCGAGTCGCAGCACGTCGCCGGGAGCGCCCGCCGAAGCCGCGCTGGTCATGTTGGTGGTCGCCGTGTTCACCACGCGCTGCATAAAAATCGTGGTCGAATTTTCCACGCAATCGTAGTAGGTGGAAGTGGCTCCGCTGCCCGATGCCAGCACGCTGACACCAGGAAAGTCGGCCGTGCCGTTCAGTCCGGTGATGGTGACTTGCGAAAATTGCGATGGCGCCAGCGGGCTCGCGTTCCAAAACGCGGTGTTCGATACCGAGCTGGTCGTGCCAACAATTTGATTTGAGGAAACGTTCAAACCGTTCTGCTGCACGGTCCAGTTCGCGCCGATTGCGCCATTGGCGCGGTTGAAACTGTCGTACGCCGAGTTCACGTAACCGGAAACCTCGTTGTACCCGGTCAAATCCGGCAAGAAGAGCAAATGATTCGCGCTGAAGGCCACCGGCACGTTGGTAGTCAGCACAAATGGATTGTTCAGGATGCGGAAGCCCGGCGCCTGCACAAGATTTTGCGAGAGCGAAGTTCCCACCGTCCCATTGAAAGTGGTCGCCGACACACCGTCGATGAACGCGAAAGAGTCCACATACGGCGACGCGGTCACCATCGGAAATGATCCGGTGGGTGAATGCGCCCGCGCGCCGTTGCGGTAGACATTGTAGCCCTGGCAGCCGGTTTCGTTGGTCCACGATACAGTCACGATCTGATTGCCCGAAGTTACAATGGCAGCCACGCTGGTAGCTGGGGGAGTCTCCGCGCCCAAAAAGTCCACGCAGGACACGGCGTACTGTTGCGTGGCGATGGGAACCCCGCCGCCCGCGCTGACCGCGGTCGCCGTCCCGGAAGGCCCGGCAAGCTGGTAACCGACGCGCGCGCCATTCGTCAAACTTTGGATGTTTCCAGCGGTCACGGTCGGCGTTATAAATGACGACGTTCCGATGAATGCAGTGGGAGAACTGGTGACCAGGGGGCTGATCGGTCCGGTGAACAGCGGCTCGGAGCCGTTGGTAAGCGAGCCGCGATCCCATTCCACGTTAAAAACAAATGTTGAATTTCCAAATTGCACGACGGGTGTGCTGCAACATGCCGTCAAATCTGAAACGTTTATGGCGTGAAATTTGAAGTCGGGAAATGGAATGCCCGCGACATATACCGACAGGATCGGATAAAAACCGCTCTCGTACAGCGAGCGGTCCAGCGTAAATCCTTCATCCCCCGTTCCACCGAGGGTGGGGCTGGGAAAGTTGTCGATTTGAATCCCGGTGACCGAGAAATTGTATTCCCGCATGCGGACCTGGCCGACCACTGCGGACGCGGAATAAGCGCTGGTGGTGTTTGAAAAGCGCATGCACGCAGGCTGGCCAAATCCCGAGACGCCGGCGGCGCACGCGCCATACTCAAACATCCGATCGAAAGCGCCGCCTTTATCCACGTAAGCGGAGGAACCGATGCCGGCGCTCCAGGCTACGTGGTAAAACTGCAATCCGACGGATCCCGGCTGGCCATCCACCCATACTCCGACCGCTTGTTTTATTACGCTGCCGAGACTCAAATTTTCCCAGATGATGTTCGTGTTTATGGCGTTCGATTCCAGCCAGAATGCCGGCATCGACGTTCCCGCAATCTGGCTGGACTTTCCGTAGAAAAACGAGGGACCGGAGCTGCTGATCGGCTCTCCTTCAAACACATAGCTGTTGTGCGGAACGATCGGCTGGTTGGCGTGAATGCCGGCTTGAATCAGAAAGCGTTCTTGCGCAAACGAGGGCAGCACCGGCAGCACCAGCGGAAAGTTGATCTGATAAATTCCGCCCGCGGGAACGTAAACCGTTCCGCCATTGCTCGCGGCAGTGGCCGCGGCTTTGAATGCCGGCGTGTTGTCGTGAATCACCACGGCGCCGGAAACGGTCTGTCCCGCAGCATTGGCCAATACCAGAGTTGTGGTGCCGCCACCGCTCACAATCGTGGTGGAAAAATTTCCCGGCAAGGCACTGGCCGGCGGAGCGGCTGGCCAATAGTAAGGAAATCTCGGGGTGTTGTTCCCGGTACTTGCATCCAGCCCGACGCCAAGATCTTCGTAGAACGGATCGCTGCCAATCGCCACGCCCACCAGCGAGAAAGAGCCTGCACCCTGAGAACGATAAATCAGGCAGCGCATCGGCAATTGCGTGTTCACCGATGTAGGAATCGTCGCGTACCACAACTTCACCTGGTTGAAGGCCATCACCGACGCGATAACGCTGAAACTTTGCGACGGCACGTCGGCTTTGCCGGTTTGGTCGACGGTAAACGTGGTGGACGTCGGCGTCGAAGCGATGTCGAAGGTGCCGGTGAGATCGGGATTGCCGGTAGTGTTCGGCAGGTTGACTTGCTGATGTACCTGAAAATTGTGCGCGACGCTGGTGGTGTAGGTGGTGACGCCGTTGGTGCGCGAAACGTTGGTAACTCCAACGCTGTTCAGGCCCAGCGTGGCCGCTCCGGTCGTCGTCGTACCCGCGGGACTAGCGGCCGAAATACTGGTATCGCCATTCTCGCAAGCCACCTTGTAATTCCAGGTGGTGCTGCCGTTCAAAATTCCCACCGGCGTCACCGACGGAGCTCCCGGCGTCTGCAAAATATTTGTATTGCCCGCGCCGGTAACCACAATTCCCTGCCCGTTCTGGAAATCTTGCGCGCTGGCCAGCGTCAGTGTCGTGCCACCGCTAGTGGTTGAGCCGGTTGTGTTCGGCGTCGGCACGCCGTTGTTGTAAGAATTGAACGCGCTCTGATACGCGCCAAAAAGTGAAACGTCGAAATTCGGATTCGGCCCCTTGGCGTGGAAATCCGCGGCGATACTCTGCGGCGCGGTAAAGGTGTTCGCCACGTTCAATTGCGCGCCGGTTCCGGTGGCCAAAGGACCAATTTCGGTTCCGGTTTCATCTTTGTAGTACAAGCGCTTGTCGGCGGTCTTGGTGTAGAGGTTCACGCTGCCGGGACTCGCCGCGCCCGGCGGAGTTCCCTGGTTCGACAAATTCAGCGTGCCGCTGGCCAGCGAGCCGATCACCGTGGTATTTCCGGTGACACTCAAGTTGCCGGCGAGGCTCAGCGAAAACGCGCTGATCGCTCCTGGAAAGACGGCGGCGGTCGGATCGAGCGGAACAATCACGTCTGGAATCTGCTTGGTGGTAATTCCCGGGCCGGAAACCTCGACCATATATTTGCCCGGCGCGGCGTAGAAAAAATAATTGCCCAGTCCGTCCGTGGTGGTGGGATTGGCTAAAGCTTGGGTCAGGCCAGGATCGGAAAAAATTTGCGCGAGCGGCGTGCAGGGCTTTCCGCTGGCCGGCGTCAGGCAAACGCGAACGGAAGCTCCGGCCAGGGGGACTCCGCGCGAATTGAACACGATGTCGTCTTTACGCGTGCCCTGCGCGTGTGCGCGCGGAACCACGCCCGGCAAGACGTGCAGCGCCGCCAACAGCATTGCCCACAAAATTCCCATCTTCATTTTTGATCGTATCATCGCTCGCTCGTTTTTCGGGGCTGGCTAATTTCGGAATACAGCTGTGGCTGCCCGGCGCCAGATTCCCAGGCAGCATGTTTCCCTTAAAGTTGAAACGTTTGTCTTGAAACGTTTTGACGCTTGCTCGCGGCTTACAAAAGTTTTCGCGCAGTGATGGTGATTTGCACGGAGTCGCTGGTGACGCTGGCCGGATACGCTCCCGCCGTGATTTCCGTGCCGCCGCCCGTGTAGGCTTTCAGCTTCCAATTGTTCAGCGCCGCGCCGACTACTGGAACGTAATAGCCTGCATTCCCAGCCTGACTGTCCGCGAAGGCCTGGATAATTTGCGCGCTGGAAAGCTTGTCGGCAACTTGGGTGAAATCCAAAGTGTCGCCTCCGGTTGCGTAATTCCCCGAAAACGTCAGCGTGCCGATTGCGTAAAGCAAATTGCTGCCGGAGCCATCCACATTGCCCGGTAAAAGTGTGATTTGAATCGCCATGATTTTTCTCCTCGTCAAAATCTCAGAATTCGTTGCCTTGGTACAAAAGCGTCCGCCGCCGCGAACTTACGGAGCCGTCTAAATCACTTGAAATCAAAGGATTTAACTGTTATTCTCGCCGCTGCTGTGGGCAAACTCCAAAGTTTGAGGTGGCACATACTCATGCCAACACCGATGACTCCGGAGAGAAAGCAGACACCCTGTTAGAATGCGTGTTTCTAAGGGACCCGTTAGTTGCAGCAAGTTGCTGTAAATAAACTGCTTACCCACTTGACAAGGTCCAGCGCTTCAAGTATTATGCTTTCAGGAGCAATGCCATGAGAGACACAGTAGTGGGACCGGCTCGATCAACCACGATGATTCCGTAAGTTTGGACTTCTTCCCTATCGGTTTGTCTTTTCCTCTTCCGTATTCCCTGCCCCTTTTCCCTGATTCCGTATTTCTGATCCCGCCGATTCCTGCCTTGCAGCAGTCGGTGATTTCCCCGGCAGCACAATGGCCGCGATTTTTTCCGCCACATACGTAAAGCGGTACCAAAGATTGTCGGCCTTCGCAAAGTTATTAAAGAAGAGATATAGCCTGGTTCGGTTAAGAAGCCGCGGATTTTCATTACCTACCGCAAGGAGGATCGCCGTTCGCACTCCGTCTTTAGCCTCCAGAGGTTCCGACGTCCCGTACCAGTTCAAATTGGGGCGGTTCACCTCATACACCAGCACCGCACAGTAAGCATTCAAAACGTTCACATCCAGCGTGCACTTTTCTGTCGGCATCCACTCCTTGAATATTTTCCAGGCCGAAGCTACGTCCGCATCAATCGTGATCAGTTCCACGAACATCTCGAGCGTCGTCTTTTTCTTCATCTGCGCGAGGACGCGCTGCATCGTGAATTCAGCCTCTCCCTCGTAGAGCGCGAACAGTTCCTTGTGCCGTCCAAAGAGCATCTGCAGGAGGTCTTCCCCCAGACGGCTCTGAAAGTGATATCCACCCACCTCGCGGAACGTCCGCTGGTGCATCCACTGAAACAGCATCATGTAATAAAAAGATTTCTTAAGCGGAATATTTTCTTCCGCCGATTTCACGGAAACCGCCGCTTTCTTGGCAGCCGCCAGATACGAGACTGTCGCTTGCGCCGCCGACGCGGACGGCAACAGGTAGAGCATCGACGATTTCTGCGACTCCAACTGAATGGTGTTCCACGTTTGCGCTCTTTCGTTGCGGCTGCGCGTCCACCAGGCGGCCAGCAGCGCCAGAAGAGTCAGCGCCGCGGGAATCGTTACTTCCGGTTTTCCGCGAAACCAGGAAACGTGATACATCCACGGGCGCAGAGCCTCGGCCTTGCCGAGCTGCACCATCTTTCGCGATGGCCGGTCTCCCTGCTGCCAGCACACGGCCAGGTAGCCGTTTTCCAGACCTTCGGGGCGGTCGGCAGTGAGGATGCCGGTCACCGTTGCGCTGGAATACGGTGGAACACTCGCCTGAAGCACTGTTCCGCCGGCACAATTCGCATCGGCCGCCTTGGTATTTGTCTCTAACAGAAACCCGGGAACGGAAACCCGGGAGATCTGAATCTGCTTTAGTTCCTCACCGCTGCGGTTGTCGATACTGATCCAAAACTCGACAGTGTCTTTCAACTTCACCGTTTGCCGCGACAGCCGTCCAGTCAGGGTCACCTCGCCGTGCGTATCCGCAATCGAAGGCGGACACACAAATACCAGGCAAAGCAAAACGACACAGAAAAATCGAGCAGACTGGAAACTTACTCTCACGCCCCGTCCATTGATCGCTAGACCGATGCGACGAGGATGCTAAAGGCCGCCAGTCGTGTCAAGTCAATTAGAACGGCCAATTAGAAGGGGGTGTATCCGCTGCGCGAAGAAAATGGCCGGCGTCGCCGCGAAGATTGCTGCTCGCGGCGCACGGCCGCGCTGACCAAATCTTCAATCGCGTCGCTCGCTGCCTCATCCCACTTCTCCGCAAGTGGGCTGCCGCGAGACCATCCGGCCAGCGCCGCCGCCGCGTACGCAATCGCTTCCTGCGCGTTGCGCACCAGCACCGGCGAAGTCGCGTCGGTTAAATCCGGATACGCTTTCAGATAGCGCAGACGAATTTCTGTATCTTGCGTTGCGCCCACAAAATAAATTCCGTCCGCGCGCCATTCCCACACGCTCAGCGTCACATCCTGCACGCGCGAAGGCAGCCCGCCATGCTGCGAAAGGTCCACCATCTCCAGAAAATCGTCCGTGGAGCCTGCGGGCCGCTCCCACAATTTCGCCGGCACCAGTAAATCCGTCGGCAATTGATTGGGCGGCTCGGTCGCGTCGGAAATGGACACTTGCAGCGAGCTGTCCGGCACGGTGACTGCCGCCACGGTGAGCAGTGCGTCGTCCTGGATAAATCCGCCGCCGCCCGCGTTTCCCACCGCTCGCTGCATTTTGCGATAGGCGGAGTTTACGTACGGCAGCAGCACCGCGTCGGTAAACAGATTTCCTTGCGCGTCGTTCAGCAAAGACCGCACCAGCGCCGTAATCTGTCCTGCTGTGTTGTAAGCGCTCGATCCTACTACTGGCATAAAATGTCCTTTGAACTCGCCATCGATTGCTGCGAAATTATTTTTGGAGTGGCTCAACTTCTCTGAAGAAGTCCTACTTCTCTGGAGCAGTTCCACTTCTAATGGTCTTGCGACAATACTCGCGTCAATTGTTGTATCAATCTTGCGGCAAAGGCGACTTCTGTAGATATGCCGCCACGCCAATCACCGAATTGATCAGCGCCGCCGCCATTCCGATGCGCAACGTCGCGCCCATGCCGGTTTGCAAATTAAAATGCGTTGGATCGATTCCGACCGCGGCTAGCCCGGTCAAAACTCCGCCAGCAGCGCCGCTGATCGCCGCCGCCAGCAGCCCTTTCAACCACAATTCAATGCGTGTCATATCCATGCGCTGTCACCGTAAAAATATTTCGCTGCTGCTTTCTTGCCGCCACCCGTTGCCGCGTATCTCGCGTATTGCGCGGATTGTGCTCACGCCACCGTTACAAAAGGTTGCTGATGAAACGCCGGCGCCGCCTCGTCCAAAACGTCGAACGCCCATGCGTCGTAATTCTTCTCTTCGCGCTCTTCGCGTTCGTACAGCCGCCGTTTGCCCACCGCGCTCGGATGCCGCCGCGAATACTCAATAGCTCGCGCAATGTGTTCCGCGATGGTCGCCGTCAACTGCAGAAACTCGCCTTTCGGCCCTTCCAGCGTGAAGCAATGTTCATACTCACCGCGGACCGGATACGGCCCCAGCGCGGGAATGCTGACTCCGTTTTCTCGCTCAATCGTTTGCGCGTACCATGCTCGCGGTGACCCGTATGTTTCCGGCGCCATCCACTTTTCAATGTGCCAGCGATTCACCGCCGGATATTTCGGCTCTTGCCGCAATTCGACCACTTCACGAATCAGCGATCCAGTTTCTGGATCGCGCTCTTCAAACTTTCCGCCAATCCACGCCAGGCGGTTCCATCCCCACACCGCGCGATAATTCGGCTCGCCAAAGCGATTGACGCCGCCGGCCCGCTGCAAAGCCCGCGCCACACTTTCCGGCGCCTCATGTGTCTCGCGCAAAATCAAAATCCTTGGATCTTTTTGCCGCTGCTTTGCCACCAAAATCCCTCGCCAAAATAAAATCGCCGCGAGAGCGCGGCAAAATAAATCCACCGCACTCCCACGACGAGAAAGTGTTTTAGTAATTAGCGATTCGCAACCGGCGATTGCATGCAGTGCGTCAGTCACCAGTCACAAATCACCAGTCACCGTTGTTTAATAACCCGAAGGTCGGGCCAAGGTGTCAATAAACGCACCGGACCGCGGACTGTCGTCCCAGACTTGCATGGCCAGATCGAAGTAAAAAATGTAGCTGGCAGCCAGGCCGCCGCTTGCGCCATAAATCGGGAACACCGTGTTGCCATTGACCTCGTAGAAGTCGATGTCTTTCAGCACGGCGCGTCCCCAGTGCGACAAGTCGAGGAAATCCACGCGGGTCTGATCCGCGTTCACGCTCGACTTGATCGGAATTCCGCTCATCGTTTTGCGACCGCTGAAGAGCAAATCCAGATCGTTTCCATCGCGACCGCCGCCTTCTTTAATAATTTGGCTGACGGTGATACCCAGATTTTCCCAGGCGTGTTCCTGTTCGACCGCCATGTACGCGATCAGTTTGCCGAGTTGGTTGATGCCCAGCGCTTTGCGAACTTTGTTGATCGCCAGGCGGACGTTGGAAGGAGTCAGCGCGGCGTTGCCGGCGTTGACGCGCGGCGTAGCCAGCTGCACGGGATACGTTGCGCGATTGAGGTTGAGCCACGTGCCGGTGGTCGCGTTGTTCTGGTGATACTTGATGCCGAAGAGCGAAACGGGTTGCGCTCCGGTCAAGCCATCGTGAACGATTACGTCGGTCGCGACAGTTCCCGCGGGAACGTTGTCGACGGTAATGGTCTGCGCGCCGATTGGATCCGCGCTCAGCACCGTGGTGGTGACGCCGGCCGCAACGTTGCGGTTGGTGGTCAGCGTGGTGTCGTAAATCTGAATGGTCTGCCCGGGATACACGAGAGCCGCGCCGCTGGGCACTGCCATCGTGAAAGTGGTGCTGGCAATCGAACTGATCGTGCCGAGCACGCCGTTGCCGCCGGTTTGCATCAACTTATCGAGAAACGCGCGGAACTGTTTCATTCCGTTGGCCACTTCGCGTTTTGCGGCGTTTTCCACGGCGCGTTCGCGGCCGTTGGTCGCGTATTCCACCAGCTTCGTGATTTCAATCGCGAAGCGGAAGAAAATCGGCGAAACCTGGGCCACGTCGTACTGCGTTCCGGAGCCACGCCCCAGATCGCCGCCGTCGGCATTGTACGAACCGGCTTTGCCGCCGGGATTTACCTGCAAGGGCAGGCGCATGTTGCGGCTGGAAACTTTCTCGACATCGCCGCGCTGCTGAATCATGGTGAGCAGAATGTCGTCGCGCTCGTAGAGCAGTGGCACCTTGTCGCGCACTTTCTCGAGTTGCAACGCGATGACATTCGCGTTTGCTTGTGCTGGCATCTTTTGTTCTCCTTAGAATTACTGCCTGACGAATTTGAATCGCAGCGCGCGACTTTGCATCGCACGCACCTCGCCGCAATGCCTGCAAATCATTTCAATTTTTACTTTTGTGGAGCGGGCGTTCGAGCGTGTACGTGAGTGCAGCGAACTTGCGCCCGCGACGTGCTCTCGCAACCGACGCGAACAATCACATGCTCAAAATGTCTTCATCGCTGAGCCGCCGGTAATCCACGCCGCGCCGATCGCCCCGATCGGTTTTTGGGACGCCGGCACTCTGCCGACTCTTGCCTTTTTCCGTTGCGGCACCCGTCTGACCCGCCGCCGCAGCACCAATTTCTTGCCGCGCCGCAGCGCCGTCAACTCGGCCTGTGCGTGTCCGGTGTGCAGCGATCGTGGTCTGCGTCCAGTCCGCCAAAACTTTCTTCGCCGCTCCCGGCACCAACTGGCGCGCTCGCTCGCCGATCAAGCGCACAATCTGTGCGCGGGTCTCGCCATCCAATCGGCGCGAAGACAATATCTGCCCAACCTGTTCGCCGAGCTGGCGATCGCCTTGCAACGCCTTCTCCACATCCTGCCGAATTGCGACGCCCAATTTTTGCTGCAACGCGGAACCTTGCTGCGTGCCGCCGCGCGCCGTAGCCGGCAGCGCCTGTTCGAGAGTTCGCTCGATCGCTCCGCCAACGCTGCGCTCCAACTCTTCATTCGCCGATTTTTCAAACGCGGCGTACTCTCTTAGATTTGCGTTTTCCGCGCCGGCGTTTTTTCCGGCGGTCTTCGCCGCGCTGTCCGCAGAAGTCGCGGCTTCCACTCGATCATCGCGATGCGCCGCCGCTACCGAATTTGCTGGGGAGTTCTGGCTCGCTGAGCTTTCTCCGGCCGCGTTCTGCCGCAAGCCGCCGGACTTCCCTGCCTCATCGAGCGCGCGTAGCCCCGCGAACACCATCTCGCGAAACGCGACTGGATCTTCCCGCAACATGGTCGCCGCCAGACGCGATCTCTCCGCCGCGTCCCCCGCAAAATATGACCGGTCAATTTCATCCAGTTGCCGCGCGCGGTCTGCCGCGGACCGCGCTTCTTCCGGCTTGGCAAACACTTCGCGAAAAGCGGATGCTTCCTGCCGCGCCTGCTGCGCGCTGTTCCACAAATTCCGCGCTTCCCCGCCGGCCTGCGAGTCGTTCATCATTTCCGCCAGCCATTTCGGCGGCTCCGCGCCTAGGCTCGAATCTTGCGCAATCCCATTCGCAACCGATTTCCCGTGCGCACTGGACGCGTTTCCCGGCGCCGCTTCATCAGACGCCGACGTTTGCGCGTTTTCCGTTGAAGCCGCTGGCGTCAGCTCCGCAGCACCGTCGCCCGCGTCGTCTGCCGCGTCCTCCAACAATTCCATGTCATCACGTACCGAGCCTTGGCGCGCCGAACCGGGCCGCGCAACCGCTCCCTCCGGCTCGATCTCCAAAATCTGCTCGTCCGTCAAAGCAAACAAATCATCCGCGCCAGTCGGTCTCTCTGCGGTAGCCGTTGCGTTCTCTCGATCCATTCTCCGCCCCCAAATAAAAAAGCCCCGGCTTCACGGGGCAGCAAAATTCCAGCTTCGTTTAATTATCAGCCTAGCTGTCAGCGCACGACGGAATCGACCACAGAACGTGCAGTCCAATCCAGCGGCACTCGCGTGATGACCGGCTCGCTCTCGCCGGCACGCTCCGCCGCTGCGACCACCTCATCGTAGCTTTGCGCGTTCGCAACCACCCGCGCTTCATCGCTCGAAAACGCGACCCAGCTTCCTGGTTCCGCATCGCGCAGAGCCTTGATTCGCGCTTCTGGACTCATACTTTCCATCTCTTGGCGCCTCAACTCAACTATGTATTAGACGCCTGCTGCTGACAAGATGGTGCAGCCTATTTACCAACTCCAGCTTTGTCAAGAGATGAATGCCCGCGGTGCGCTACCGTTGACTGCGCAGCTTGCACATTTGCCGCCACTTGATTGGCCATCGCCGTTTGCTGCAGCACGCGCAGGTGCGCTTCCGCGTGGGCTCGCACGTTGGCGAAGCCTGCGGGATTGGTCATGTGGGCTGCTTGCCCGGCGTCGGAATTTGCCCAGCGTTTGCACTCTTCAAATTCCACCGTGTGATCGTCCAGCAATTGATCCACGGGCACGGAAGGCAACACCAACGGCAGCGCCCCCTGATTGTGTGCGCCTTGCTCACCGGCGCTCGCGCTATCGTCCGTAGCCGGCCCCGCGTGCGCGACACCCGATGCGTTCATCGCAATCACAATCGGCGCGCTGGCCAGCAACTTTTGAATTTCGCGCAACTGTTTATTGCGCGAGTCCTCGCCCGGTATCACCAGCTCGGTAAGCCCCAAAACATTTTTGATGTAGCCCATATTCGCCGGCTCGGTCAGCGCTTTTTGCAGCACGGGATCGTTGATTCCAAACATTTGCTGCAAAACTCCGCGCTGCTGCGATTTCAATCGCGGAAAAGTTTCGTCTGCCTCCGGATGCACGCAAATATTGCCCTTCAAATCGGCGATGCGGATAATGTGCGAATCGAACACGCCGTCTGGCCCCAGCAGCGGAATCTCCGCGTCGTCCGGACGATTTTTGCGGAAGCAATCGACGGCCAACAACATCACGTCGCCATAAAATTGTTTTGTCCTGCGCCAAACCAGGCCCAGGCGGCCCATCGCTTGATCCCGCGCAATCGCATAGCCAGAAGCAGTCTTCACATCTTCCATGTTTCCGCCGAACACCGCCGGGAACATTCCCGTCAAAAATTGCGCCACGGGGCCAATCAAATCCTGCTGATGCCGCAACATGTCCGGAGGCACTTGCGCCGCGGCCGGCTGAAAAAATCCCGCCGCCAGCGGCTGCCCAGGACGCGCTCGCGCCGGAAAATGCGCCGCAGGCTCCGCGACCTGATTCGACAGCGCATCGAAATCCAAAACTTGCGGATCGGCATAGATCGGCGGAATGCCGTATTCATAGGTCTCCGCCTGCATGTTAGACAAAACGTTGTAGCGTTCCTGCACTTGCACCAAGGAATCGCCCACGCTCGGACGGTTTTGTCCGTCGCCGGGCAACGCATGCAGCACGCGCCAATGATCGTCCATCGATTCACTACGCGATTCGCAATACGCATCGCCCGCGAAGCCTACGTAACAGCCGTCCGGAAACAGCGCCAGCAGCGCATCGCGCACCGCTTGATCTTCCACCGCGTAAAATGCCCACGGCCGCAGCCAGGTGCGATCGAAGGTCACCAAATTCATCAGCGCATCGCCGGGTTGCACCGAAGGCAAACCTTGCTCCACGCTTAATCGCGAGGCGCGCGCATAAATATCGTCGGCGCCCGCGGGCGCGGTTTCGATTTTGTTGGCGGCATGCGGAAAAGCTGCTTTCAATTTTGCGCGATGCACTTCCGTCTGCCATTGCAGATAAGGATATTCGTGCATCTCGTTCGCCCACACTGGCGTGTTCAATTCCAGCCCGCCGGCAATGGAAATTACTTCTTGCCCGTTCGGCACGCGCCGTGTGCCCACCACTCTCGGCACGGTGACGCGTTCCGCTTTGCGCAAATTCTCCGCGCCCAATTCCCCGCCGCAGCCGCTACACTTTGTGGCCGCCGCAAAACTGTTGTCATCGCCTGAAGTGCTGTCATCCCGACCGGAGAGCCGCGCCGTTAGCGGCTCGGAGTGGAGGGACCCAGGCAAACTCCCAGCGTCTTGCGTCGCTCCGCGAGCCTCGCCACCGATTGCCGTTTCTTTCCCGCAGCCCGGACAAACATACGCATCCTCGCCCAGCGGAATTTCCAGCGCTTGTAAAACACTCTCGTCGTGAAATCCAAATCGCTGCCCGTCCGCCACGTAACGCACGTATGCGCCGAGTTTCCCATCCGTCCACAGAAAATATCCCATGGTGGTGAGCAGTTGCTCGATGTGATTGTTCTGCTCGATCAAGGCCGCCACATCGCTGGCCGCGCGCGACGCCGAAATATCTTCCAGCGATTGCGTGGACTGCGGATAAAACCGCACGCTCGGCACATCCTGCGAAAGTACCGCGATGAAAGACAATCCGAAGCCCTGATAAAAATTGGTCACAAACTGATAGCGCGGCATTTCTTCGAACTGGCGGTCGTCGCCGGAGCGCTGCTCGAACGGCAAATGCCAGTTCATGTCGTTCGGATTCCACCAGGAATATTGCAACCCTTGCCAAAAAAGACGGGCCTGCCGGATGCGACGAATCTCGTGCCGCCGCGCCACCAAACCTTCTTCGCGATACTGCCGCACCAAATCGCGCAGCGCATTCACCACCCGTGGCTGCACGTCTTCCAGGCGTTCATTGTTTGCGCCCAGATCGATCGCCGCGGGAGCCGACGCTCGCGCGCCGTCAGCAGTCTGCTGGCCGCTTTTTTCCAGGAGCGCGAAATCGTCGAGATCGTTAGCACTCGAAGAATCCTTGCCATCCTCGGTCGCTGCGTTGCGATTTTCGTAGTTCGCGCTGCGCATCGCGTAATTCGGATCGAAATTGCCATCCGCCGGCGCAACGCTTCCCGGCATCTCCACTCTCGGATACAAGTCCATTCGCCCCTCTCAAATTCCTGCTGCCGCGTAACGCCTAATGTGGCCGCACTCGTTCCAATCGCACCGCAAATCGGCAAATTGGTCGGGCTGCCCGAAACCCTAAAATTGTCATCCCGAGGCTTGACTGCCGCCTCTGGCAGTCAAGCCTCGGGATCTGCTTTCTTGCAAATTCTGCAACCACTGCAGCCGCTGGGGCTCCCGCATTTCTCCGCGCCCTCTGCGTCTCTGCGTTTATCTTTTGTCTTTGCTTCTCAAACGCAGCGCCCATCCCCCAAAGGCTCGTTCGACAATTCTAGTTCCCGCGCCGCCTGCGTCTCTCTCCAGGCCTGCAACTGATGCCACGAGCGCTTTCTCGTTCGCGGCAACGCCACTGGTTTCGTCGTTTCCGCAAACTCCACGGGAGGAAATCCCGCCGTGCCCAGCAGCGAATTAGTCAGCGCGCGATTCTCCGCCCGCAACCGCGCCACTTCCCCTTCCAACATCCCTACATACCGTGTTCGCATCAATCGCCGTAGAAAATCATTCATGTTTTTTTCTCGTTTTAGTTAAACTGCGGGCTGCCGCAAAAGCGCCCGCGATTACTTCAGAAAATGATCAAACAACGCAAATCGACTAAATCGAAAAAGAAGCCGAAGCGAAAACTATCTCGCCACAAGGCCCTTAACCAGGCGACCGCTGACTACTTTGCTTCCCTATCCCCATCGGAATTGAAAGCGGAAAACCGCCTCGGCGCGGCGATGGCCTACGCCGCTTCGCAAATCAACTTCGACGCCGACGAATAACTAAAAACGTTTTCCAGGTTGCTAGCTACCACCGTCTCCGTGAAAATTTCTTCGGCGCGAACTGCTTCCGCGCTTCCGACTCCAGCCGCTGAAAATGAATCGCGCGCGACGTCGCATCCTCCGCCGTTACCTGCCGCGCAATCTGTTCGCCGATCGGCATGCCGGTCACAAATCGCGGCGTGCTGGAAATTTCATTTAGGGGCGGGGATTGCCCCGCCCTCGTCGCACCAAAGTGCGTACCAACACCGGCGAATCTTCCGCCGGAGACCAGGCCATACCGCGCGGCATCCGCGGGATCGTCGCCATCCACTTTTCGGATGTCTTCGATTCGCCGCGTGTCTCGCACCAACGTCGGCAGGCACTCAATTAATTTCGCGCAATTTTCCGTAATCGCCCAGGAATCCGATTCCAGCAACTGATACATCAGCTGCCATCCGCCCACGCGGTCGTCATCCGCATGCGTTGGCCGAGGCAACCCGTTTGCCGCCAGCACATCGCCAAGTTGCTCCGCAATCGACGCTTCCGCGGTGCGATGCGCAAACGCGTCCGGTGACAAAAACACGTCGCTGATTCCCTCTCGCCCGCTGCGCTCCACAATTCCCTGCGCCAGCATGCGAGGAGAAAGTCCGCTCTGCACAAATTCGCGATACGTCACGATGCGCCAGACGGTGTCGTCGTCTCCGCGACTATCGCCATTCGCGGAACCGCCATCTCCAGCAAAGCCCGTGGCAGATGCAGACGTGGCCGACGAATCTCCGCCACCACCCGCGCGTATGCGCGATTCGTGAGCCGAGCCAAAACTCTTCGGCCGAAAACTTGCCGGCACCGCGCAATGCCAATACACCGCGCTAGGATGCTGAAATCCCCAGTCCACGGAAATCCATCGCGGCCACCACGGCTCCAGCCGGATTTCTTCCGGCCGCGCGGTATGCCGCCCCACATCGAACACATCAAAATATTGCCCGGCAAAAACGTTCCAGTCGCCATCCAAAAACGCTCGCCGCAAATGTTCCGGCAAAGCTTGCAAAGTTTTCCGGTACTCCGCGTCATTCGCGTAAATCGGATTGTCGTCCAGCCGCGCGCGAATAAATTCGTAATCGCTCGCGTCGTACAGCTCTGGCCGATCGAATCCCACGGGCGGAACCTGATCGACCCACAGCGCCTTCACCCACGCGTGGCCGATATTTCCCGGATTCGTCGCTCCGGCCATTCCCGGCGTCACGCGCTTCCCTGCGCTATCGAACTTGATCGGACAGCGGTTGCGCGACGTCAAAAACTGCCACTGCTTCAGCGTGAAATGGGTGAGTTCGTCCAGCCCAATAAATAAAAATTCCGCACCCTGATATTGGTAGACGTCGTTTTCGTTGCCGCAATATCCGAAGCGGGTGGTCGAACCGTTCGGCCAGGTGACCACATGCTTTGCTTCGTTATAGCTGCGGTACATGGCGCGCGGAATGTCTCGCCGAAAATACGCCAGCAGCGACGTTTCCAGCTCCTGATAAGTGCGCCGCAGCAGCAACGTGTCGCAACCCGGCACTTCGCGCGCCTGCATAATCGCTTCCCACAGCAAGGCCTTGGTTTTTCCTGGGCCAGCTGCGCCGCCGAACAAGCGATACTTCGCCGTCGACGTGTGAAACGCTTCCTGCCGCGGAAAAGGGCGATACGGATTAAGATCGGGCAGGCGTGGAGCACGCCGCGATTTCGCCAAGCTTTGAACAATCTTCATAGATTATTGCGTTCCACAAAATTCGCCCGACCGCGACTTACCTCAATCGCGCGCCGCCACGTTTTCGCTCAGGCCCCGCGCAATTTCTTTCCGACGGCAAACGCCACGCCACCGCCAATCAACGCCAGCGCCGCCGGCCAGTGATGCAGACTCAAAATCACTCCGCCCACCACGCTGGCCACGCCAGAAATTTCCACAATCAATCCGATAAACTGCGCGTGCGCGCTGGGTGTTGTTGTCGTTGTCAGTGCCATTTCGTTCTCCCTTTTCAACTTTTCGTTACATTCCCGGTTCGCGATCGCGGTTTGGCCTGGGCACATCCAGCACAATCTGCTGAATTTCCTCCACCTGCGCCGTGGCTTTGCCGTATCGCATATCCAAAAACCGTTCAAAAACCCGCAGCGAGATTTTCAAATCTTCGGACTGCAATAATTTTTTCCCGACCTCGAATAGATTCACGTGTTCGTGCATCTCCTCGACAAATCCCGCGTTATCTTCGGGCAGCGGCATGCACAACAACTCTTCGCCGTCCGCATCGTCAATGTCCCCGCCAACATCGCCGTCCAACCAATCCGTTTCGTCTTCAGCCGCCCGGGTTCCGGCCTCGATTTCTCGAGGCCGTTTTCCCGCGGCCGGGGCCGATGCCACCTCAGCGCACGCATCGCGGTCCGCGCAGCTCGCGGCGGAGGGTGCGTTCACTGCAGCGGAGGTTCCGCTCGCGTCGACAGACGCAGCACGGCCAAGCTCGGATAAATCGTCGCAATGCCCGTTCACACGTTTTTTCGATCCCGTTCGCCGGGACGCCGGCGTTTGCCGCCCTTTCGCGGAGCGCGTAGCGTTCCCTCGCGCTCGCGAAGATTTGCCGTTGCCTTCCGGCTCTGGCGACGCCGCATTTTTTGCCACACCGTTTGCCAGAGCCGGTATCGGCGCGCTTCCCGCGCCATTCACTGCGACTGCAATGTTTTCTCGCACATTCTTCTCGCTTTACTTGCAATTTTCGGCAGCGGATCCCCGCCCAACTCCGTCCGCTGCGAAAATCCCCTCACACACAAGCCCAGCACCGCGCCGTGCAGCGCGTCTCTATGCCTCGCGCAAAACAGAGACCCGCGCACAGCTCGCCGCCGGCACGCCGTCCACCCGTGGCCGAACTTTCCGGTCACGCAAAACGCCACACATTTTTTCCGTGGTAAACGCTGGATGGGCGGTTTTCGCCCGAGAGACATTTAGACCAAAATCTTCGCCGTCAAGCTGGTGCCGCCCGTGGACGACTGAAACTTGATGCGCAGAAATTTTGCCTGCACTCCGGCCACCGCGCGCGATTCCCCGGCGACCGCCGTGGAAGTGTCGATGGTCTGATACTCGGCATCCACGTCGGACATTGCCGCTTGCAGCACCAAACTCACCGCGGTCGGCGCCGTTCCGAAAATCGTTTGCCAGCGTACGGCGGTGCCGCCGTCGGAAATCCCGGTAAAGCTGGGCAGCGCGAACTGGCTGCCCGCCTGCGCTCCCCCAGGAAACGCTTCGGCGTTAAAACTGAACCCCACATCGCCCGACGACAATGAAATCGGCGGCGTCACATTTTGATAGCTCGGCATCTCAGCTCCTTTAGCATGCGCAAATTCGTACAAACGTCGGAAAAACGTCACATCCTGCAAAATCTATTCAGGTCGCTCGATTTCGGTGCGAAGACCGGACAGTTCCCGGCCGAACGCGCAATCCTTGCATCGGATGCGGTGTTGGGCGTCGAACCCGTCGCCGACCTCATTCTCATCCAGCGTCGGACACCGCTTCCGAGCACCAAGCTCGCCGCCCGATCTCGAACGCGCCCGCCGGTCGGACCTAAAGACGCGCACACCCGTGCGAGCAATCGGCGAATCGCAACTCGCCCATTCACAATGTTTTCAGCAACTTGTCGAAGAAATTACTTCCAGATGTTGTCTAGAAGTTGTCCCACAACCTAGGGCGTTGCTCAAGGCGCCCACAAACAAAAACGCCCCCGACATGTCGGAGGCGTTAGACGCAGTATCACGCGAGGGTGAGTATACCACACCGTAATATGATGTCAAGCTAAATTTGCATTTTTTTCAATAATATTTTCGCGGCCTGTCCTCGACCACGCCTCGAAATCGTTTCCATACCATTCCCTCGGTGCTAAACTCCCGATTCCAGAGGACTAAGCCATGATCATACTCCGCGCGCTAACAATCTGCTTCGCTCTCACCTTGGTCTCCGCGGCCTTCGCTCAAGAGAAAAAGGCTGATGCCCCGCCCGCGCAAACCAAGCGGGAACCCACCGCCGCGGAAATCAGCAAGACCGAGACTCTCGCCTCTGCCTTCTTGCGCACTTTCAAATGGGAAGAATACGAATTCCGCTCTGCCGCCGAAAACATGCCCGCCGACAAATATGACTATCGCCCGGCCGCCGGCCTCTTCCAGTCTGAAAAGCCCGAGGTTGGTCCCAGCGAGGTTCGCACCTTTGGCGAGCAAGTGAAACACGTGGCCTGCGCCAACTTCGCTTTCGCCGCCGAAATGGACGGCAAAAAACCTCCCGAAGCTTGCGACCGTGGCGGTCCCAACGCCGCAAAAACGCGCGACGAACTGGTTGTTTACCTCCGAGACTCGTTCAAGGCCCTCAACCAGTCGATCATGAACCTCAACGACAAGAATAAGTTCGATCCCATCGAAGGCCCGTATGCCGGCCCGAATACTCGCTTTGGCATTGCGCAAGCCGGCATCTGGCACGTGGCAGATCACTACGGACAGATCGTGATTTACATGCGGCTAAATGGAATCGTGCCCCCCGCCAGCCGCGCCACTCCGACTGAGCTTATGAAGTAATTGCGACCGCTATCCGGCAGATGCCACCAGGCAGCCTCACCTGCTAAGCTTTGATATGCATGCGCAAGCACCTACCGCGCGCCTTTCTGGGATCCGGTTGCACCCCATCAAGTCGCTCGACCCGATCAACGTCAGCGAAGCCCGCATCGGCCCGGCTGGCGGACTCGAACTCGATCGCGCCTGGGCACTTTATTCCGCGGACGGCCGCTGGGTCAACGGCAAACGCACCGTCGCCATTCATCCCATTCGAGCTCGCTTCGCGCCCGATCTGACGTCCGCCAATCTTTCCGTGCCCGGCGACCGTCGCAACATTCCCGCGCGCGATTTTGCTTTCCCCAACGCCACGGAAGACGCTGCCGAATGGTTCAGCGTCTATTTCGACCAACAAATTATTGTTCGCTATTCAGCCGATGGATTTCCGGACGACACCCTCGCCCACGGCCCTACGATTACTTCCACCGCATCCTTGAAAGCGATTTGCGACTGGTTCCCCGGCGTCGAACTGGAAAACGTTCGCCAGCGTTTTCGCACGACGCTCGAAGTCGATGGTGTTCCCGCGTTTTGGGAAGATCAACTTTTCGCGGACAGCGACCGCAACGCCATCCGTTTCCGCATCGGTGAAGTAAATTTCGAGGGTAGCAATCCCTGCGCACGCTGCCCGGTTCCGGCGCGCGATCCGCAAAACGGCACCGATCTCCCCGGCTTCCAAAAGCGTTTCACCGCGTTGCGTGAAGCCCAGCTGCCATCCACGTCCCCCGCCAGCCGCTTCGACCACTTTTATCGCCTGGCCACCAACACCCGCGTAGCCTCCACCGAAGCCGGCAAAATTCTCCGCCTCGGCGATGCCCTCGAATTCAGCTAATTGGTTTTGATACTAGAGTGACAGGCGACCAATGGTGTCGGCGCCTCTGCAATGTCTGCCGAAATTATTATTTCGTGTTCCGGTTCGCACTCTTCTTAGGCTTTTCGTCCCGCAAACCAAGCCAAATGAGAATCGCGCATGCCACACTAAACACTGTCATCGAGAACAACATTCAGCGCACTCCTCTCCTCTAGCTTCGCGCGGCTTTCTATCGTCGCTCCATAATACACGAGAGCCAGCCCCGCAATAGTGAACAAGAGCACCGTCCAGTGTTCAGTCGATAGCCATCCCATTTTAATTAACGCGTGGGCTCGCGCTGGAAGTTCAGTCGATTTAGTACCAACCAGAACGTCGAGCGGTACGAATACCAGCAACAAGACACCGATCTCGCGAATAGATTCGCCGAAGAGACTTCGCTGAATCGAATTCATGAGCGCTAATATAATTAAACGCTTCTGGTTAAGCAAACGGTTATTATAGCTTCCGGTTAATTTCTACGTTCCACCGAAATACTTCCGTGGCGGAAACATATCTCGCCGCAACAATTCTTCGCCGCAGCGCCGCCGGACTTCGTCCGACCAATTCGTCCAGCCCTGCTCGCTCAACCCCATGAAGTGCCGCGCTTCTTCATACGGCGCCATCCCCAAATAATACAGACGAAACAGCACCATGCGCGACGCCCACTGCGGACCATTCAGCGCCGCCTTTCCGGCCAGCGCAAAGTCCGCGACCCACTCATTCAGGCGAGGACGAATATCCGGCTTCCACAAATATTTCGCCGTATTCTCCAAGCTCATCGCGGAAACGCCACGCTTGGTTTCCAGCACCTCGCGCGCGCCGCGATACACTTCCCAGCAAACATCAAACGCCAACTCCGGTTTCACGCTCATCGATCCCTCCACTGTCTCGATTTGTGCGAATCTTGAATCCGACCCTGCTCCTCAACGTCACTTTTCAGCAACGTTGCTCCACAACTTTCTTCAGCAACTTCGTCGCGCAACTTCGCCACGCAACTTCGCTGACTACATTTGTTTTGCAACTTGTTCAGTAACTCCGTAGCTGCATTTCCGAACGCGCCACGTCTTCTCGTACTTCGCGTGCCGCTGGCGGCTGCGGCGTCCACGCCGTCTTCGGTTTGCTGGTCCGCACCCCGCGACGCAGCCGGTACTCCCACACCGCGCCCAGCCCTTCGATCAGCCC
This sequence comes from Candidatus Acidiferrum sp., assembly GCA_036495905.1. Taxonomy (GTDB): domain Bacteria; phylum Acidobacteriota; class Terriglobia; order Acidiferrales; family UBA7541; genus Acidiferrum. Next base: position 25,713 of record DASXMB010000034.1, on the reverse strand, counting down.
AAGTTCCTCGTCCTCACGGCGCCGTTTTTCAATTACAAACCCGCCGTACCGCGCTTTCCGCAGGTGCCGCAGTTGTGCCGAAATACTCGCCGGCGGATACCGCGTCAGCCTCCCAAGTTCCCTGAGCGTCAGCCAAGCCCCGCACTCGTTCGCGCTCAGCATCACGTCGCACAGCACCCCTCGCTGCGTCCGCCGCGTCAGCTGCATTCCCCGTACTTTTTTCACCCTCCGCATCGCCTTTCCTCCCTCCCCGTGCTTATTCGTGCCGCACAGGAAACTCGTCTGGCGCATCGTGGTCGTCGCCCCCCGCGTCGTCAGTCTCGTGGTCGTCCGGCCACGCGCTCCGGTCCGGGTCCTCGTAGTCGCCCGGGCAACCGCTGCACGCGCCTAATTTGCCGGTTGTGGTATACTCGATAGTCATTACACGCGTGCTTATCTTTCCAACCAAAATACGCCACAGCGATTTCCACACATTTCCACAATCGATAACTGCTGCATTACTCTTGACTACACTTACTGTGCTGCTACCGTACATACCTGTCCCCTGGGAGGCCCCTTTGACGCATCACAAAATCCAGCCGCCGTGGGAGTTTCTTCTCTCGGCTTCTCGTACGTCGTTGCAAAGCTATGAACTGTCTCGTTTGGGTCACGCCGCCAATCTCCGCAAAGAGATGACTCAGTTGCTCGATACCTGGCTGGAAGAAAATTCCGCGGCGCTGCTGGCACGCTGGCTGATGGAGCAACGCGAACGCCCGTTCCTCGCGGTGGAATCCGGCTCGTCCGCCGATTCGCACCCGAAGAACGGCCATTCCGTGTCCGATAATTTTTTGCCGGATCGCAGCGGCACTGCGCCCGGCAACGCCAATCTTTCTTGATAAAAACTGGTAAGTTCGGAGCTTTCGGGCCGGTCCAGTAACCTTTTTCTCGAATCCACGGCCGCCGCGGGTCAAGCGAATCGGCGCGTCCAAACGGTTGCTGTAACAGCACACCGTTGCTCGCGCCACGCAATGCCTCGCCGGCCCAAAGGAGCAGTCCGCCCCAATGTCTCGTCCCCACCGCGTCGCCCCATCCATCAAGCAGCCCCCAACCAGCATTCTGTCTTGGCTGCTTTATATTTATTAGAAGACACTGAGTTATAGAAACGTTACGTAGGCGAGAATAAAAAAGCACGCCAAGGGTTCGGCGTGCTTTTCAAACTACAAATCTAAAAAGTTTGGGTTCTAGCGAGAGTCCGGTTTCGCTGCAGGCATTTTTTCCAGCAATTGCTCTTTCCGATAAATCAGAGAGTTAATGTCGTAAGGAGCCAGCTCAAACCCCGGACCGTGAGTGATCGCATCGGTCGGGCAGGCTTCCACGCAGTATCCGCAAAAGATGCAGCGCGAGTAATCAATATTGTAAACACTGGCGTAACGCTCGCCAGCCGAGATGCGATTCGTATCCGTGTTTTCCGCGGCTTCGATATAGATGCAATTCGCGGGGCACGCTGCCGAGCAAAGAAAACAGCCTACGCATTTTTCCAGACCGCTTTCATCGCGCTGCAAAACGTGGATTCCCCGGTAGCGCGGTTGAAAGTGGACCTTCTCGTACGGATAATTCTCCGTCACCGTTTTCTTGAACATGTTGCGGAAGGTTACGCTGAAACCCTTAGCCAGCGTGCTGAAGGTTTCGCCCACTTCTCGGAGCATGGATGGCATAGATAAGGAGTCTAACAAACGTGGCTTACCCGGAGCAAATATTCCCCGGAACGCATGTCGTCGGGTCGCCTATTTTTTCAAACTGTCGATGATTTGTTTGCCGTGAAATCGACCATTCTCGATAAAAATCTCACTGGTATGCCGGCCACCGGTGACCACGCCTGCCAGAAAGATGCCACGAACATTGCTTTCCAAAGTTTTTGGATCGAGCGCGGGCTTACGAGTTTCCTTGTGCAATCGCACTCCCAAGCTTTCGATAAACGCATAGTCTGGATGATAGCCGGTTAGCGCAAACACCCGCTTGGCCGGCAATCGCTTCTCGCCCGCACCGTTGGCAACGATCACATCGTCCGGCGTAATTCGTACCACGCGGGTGTTGAACAGTCCCTGCACTTGTCCGGCCTTGATTCGATTCTCAATGTCCGGCCGCACCCAATATTTAATCGTGGATCCCAACTCCGCGTCACGATGCACCATCGTCACATTCGCGCCATTGCGGTACAAATCCAGCGCCGCCTCTGCCGCGGAATTCTTTCCGCCAATCACCACCACATTCTCGCGCCAGTATTCGTGCGGTTCGGTGTAGTAATGCGAAACGTGCGGAAGATCCTCGCCGGGAATGTCCATCACATTCGGCAGGTCGTAATAGCCGGTGGCGACGGCAATTTTCTTGCCGTGGTACTTCTCTTCCCTCCCCTTTTCGGTGCGAGTAACAACGGTGAAATTCCCGTCGCTGCCTTCCACGCGCAATACCAACTCGAAAAGCCGCAACTCTATGCCAAAGTGCTCCACCGTCTTGCGATAATATTTCAGCGCTTCCACACGGGTCGGCTTTTCCGCGGCGCACACCAACGGCAGATCGCCAATCTCCAGCAGTTCCGGCGTAGTAAAAAACACCATGTTCACGGGGTAGTGATACAGCGAATTGCACAAGCAGCCTTTGTCGATTACCAAAGGCCGCATTCCCGCCCGCCGCGCTTCAATGGCACACGCTAAACCGGTCGGACCGGCTCCAATGCAAATAATGTCGTACGTATCCATAAGAATTTCAGTTTGCCGGGTGTTTGGATGTTTTGCAAACCAGCTTGGTCGCACCAAGGACGGTGCCGACGTCGGAACGACGCATTAAGTATCGGGATCTCTAATCTGCTTTAAGCCGCAGACCAATCCGCGCTTTGTTCCGACTCCGAATTCGACGTTCCCTCGAGCTGTGAAAGAATCCCGCGCAAAGTTGAAATCAATTCATCGCGCGATACATGGCTCTTCTTAAATTGAATCCGGAATTTGAACGCGTCGCTCTCTGGCGCAAACTGAAAAATAAACGGCTGCGGCCGTTGCGGACCGGTCTGCTCATCGCGCCGTTCGCGCCGCGCCTCATCACGCGTCAATCCGCCCTGCATAATGCGGTGGAGGATTTCGACCATTTTCTTTTCCGTCGGCTGCCGCGCAATCTGCAGCAACAAAGACTTCGACGTAATCCCATGCTCGATGCACTTTTTCCGCAAGGCATCCGGAATATTGCGAAGCGAAAGCGTTTCCGTCACCGAAGACCGCGCCCGGCCAATTTTCTTCGCCACGTCCTCGTGCGTATATTCAAATTGCGTCGCCAGCCGGTGCAGCCCGTCGGCTTCTTCAAACGCCGTCAAATCCTTGCGCTGAATATTTTCGATCAGCCCAATTTCCAGAGTCTCCGCGTCGTCCGCGTTTTTCTCAATGCATGGCACTTCGCGCAATCCCGCCGCTCGCGAAGCGTGATAGCGGCGCTCGCCCGAAATCAGGTAGTAGCAATCCTCGCGCGGCACAAACCGCACCAGCAGAGGCTCGAGCACGCCCTTTTCGCGAATCGAGTCCGTCAACTCCCGCAAATCGCCAATCGCTTTGCGCGGCTGGTCCGGATTCGGGCGAATCTGGTCCACCGGAATCATGCGCCCGATCGCTGCGCCGCTATAGCTGGTTAGGGATTCGACGTAATGCGCGTCATGCCGCATCTTCAGCGTGACGGGTAAGCCGGCTCTCTTCAACACGTTGGATGACCTCCACTGCGAGCTTTTTGTACTCAATCGCGCCAGGAGACTTCGGCGCAAATGTCAAAATTGTTTCTTTGTAAGCCGGACTTTCCTCCAGCCGCACATTCTTGCTGATCTTGGTCTTGAATAATACTTCACCAAACACGGTGCGGATCTGTCCGTGCGTGTCGCGCGAAATATTTGTGCGCTTGTCGAACAGCGTGATCACCACGCCCAAAACTTTCAGCCCCGGGTTGGGACGCGCGCGAATCCGCTCATACGTTTCCAGCAAGTCGTCCGTGCCTTCAATCGCAAAATACGCCGCCTGAATCGGCACTACCAGGTGCGTAGACGCGACCAGCGCGTTCACCGTCAGAATTCCCAACGACGGCGGCGTATCCAGCACGATGTAATCGTAATCTTTCAATATCGGCGCCAGCGCGTCCTTCAATCGAAACGGCGCGTCGAATTGCCCGGCCAACACTTGCTCGAGTTTCGCCAGCGCCAATCGCCCCGGCCCCAAAAATAAATTCGGATCTTTCGTCGGCTTCACCGCGGAGGTCATCGGCGCGCGGCCTTCGCTCAGCACGTCGAACATCGACGTCGCAATTTCGCCGGAATTGTAAAACGCGATGGTGGAGTTGGCCTGTGGGTCGAGATCGATGAGTAGTGTTCGTTTTCCGCGATTCGCAATCGCCGCGGACAAATTAATCGCCGTGGTAGTTTTTCCCACGCCGCCTTTTTGGTTCGCTATGGTGATGATGGCAGTCATTCGCTTCTGCCTCCACTCGCACGCGCAAAATTTTGGCGCAGCGAACCAGCAACCGACTCGCTATATATAGGTGCCGCCGCCAAAAGCCCCCCTAGAGCTAAACCCACTGTAAGTTGCAACCCATTGAAGCGCAAGAGAAAAGTGGCAATTCCGGGGATTCTCGGTGGAAATCTTTGCAGGTTAGTCTAGCCAGGAGAAGTCATCACCAGCGGTCGGCGAGAAAAACAGCTAGGCTTCAGGTCACCCAGTCGGCCAAATTCAAAAATCCAATCCCCAAAAATCCTTGGAGACTCCTTGTAATTCGAGACCCAGCTCCCAGCCGGTCCGGCCTTCATGCCCGCGCCAAATCAAAGTCGCTTCACACGTATTCTGGTTCGTCAGATTAATCAGCTTTAATTTCTGCCCCACGGTAAAGCCTTGCGGCACCACCGCCAAACAACCCTTCGGCGCGATGTCCACGGTATACCCGTCCGCACGCAGCGTCCGCCCGGCTTCGGTCCATTCCACCGCCACTAGCACGCGCGAGTTCACCCGCACTCCCGCGCGGATTTCCTTCATTTTTGCGTCAAAGTCTGCGTCTCGGACCAATGCCACGGTGTCCACCTTAATTTCGCCCAAGGATTTACCTACTTCGTATAAATCGAGCTATATCCAGAGCCTACGGAGCCGCTGTCCCCCGGTCAATGGAACTTGCGACCCATTAGACCAAAAAAGTTACCCCTAGACCCCACCACCCGTTTGCGGTTTACGCCAGGCCATTCCCCCGCTTACACTTACTCGCCGCCCGCGATGATTCGCTTGCAAACACTCCGCTCCGAACTTCCCCCAACCATAAAGCTCGCGCTCCCCCTGGTTCTTGCCGAGCTTGGCTGGATGACCATGGCCATCGTCGACACAGTAATGGTCGGCCACTTGCCCAACTCCGCCGTCGCCATCGGCGCGGTCAGCCTCGGCTCCTCCATCTTTATTGTGCTGGCCCTATTTGGCGGCGGACTGCTCCTCGGCTTGGACACCCTCGTCTCCCAAGCCTTCGGTGCCGGCCAGCGCGAAGACTGCCATCGTTCGCTCCTCAACGGGATTTACCTGGCCATCGTCCTTACTCCCATCCTTGCCGCGCCCGTCTGGCTGCTGCCCCGCTTGCTCGCCGGCATGCAGATCGATCCCGCCATCCTCGCTTTGGCCATCCCCTACACCAAGGCTCTCGCCTACGGACTCTTCCCGCTGCTTCTCTATTTCGCCGTTCGCCGCTGCCTGCAAGCGATGAACATGGTCAAACCCATCGCCTTCGCGCTAGTCACCGCCAATCTCATCAACGTCCTCGGTAATTGGGTTTTGGTCTACGGCAAGTGGGGAGTTCCCGCAATGGGCACGGTCGGCTCCGGTTGGTCCACCGTAATCGCTCGATCCTATTTGGCTGCCGTTCTCGTCGGCTATCTGCTCTGGTATGACCATCGCCATCGCACCGAACTGCTGAAAACTCCTATTGAGCCGGACCTCCCGCGCATCCGCCGTTTGATCGTTCTCGGGGTTCCCGCCGCTATCCAATTCACGCTGGAGAGTGGTGTCTTCGCGTGCGTCACCGCGCTGATCGGTAAGCTGGGACCGCTATCGCTGGCCAGCCATCAAATCGCACTCAACACCGTTGCCTTCACCTACATGGTCCCGCTCGGCATCGCCTCCGCCGCAGCGGTACGCGTTGGCCAAGCCCTCGGCCGCAAAGACGGGCCGGGAGCCGCAGCCGCCGGAACCACCGCCATCTTCGTCGGTGCTGTTTTCATGAGCTGCATGAGCGTCGCGCTGCTGGTTTTCCCGCAATGGATCGCGCGCATATACACGCCAGACCCCGCCATCATCCGCAAGGCAGTGACTCTTCTGGCTGCGGGCGCCGCCTTCCAGCTTTTCGACGGCTTTCAGACTGTCGCCACCGGCGCTCTGCGCGGCACCGGAGACACTCGCACGCCCATGCTGTGCCACCTAACCGGCTATTGGGTTATCGGCTTACCGCTAGGCGCATGGCTCTGCTTCCAACGTCATTGGGGCGCGTTGGGTCTTTGGATCGGCCTAAGCCTGGCCTTAATTTTGATTGGATCGGTACTGCTCTGGACCTGGCGTCGCGCCGTCAAAAAACTAGAAGTCTCTGTAGCGACCGTCCTTTAGGGCGGTCCCTTCTTGGTTTTATCTCTTTTTCGCTTTTTCAAGACAAACTACTACATCTTATATCGCCCCAAATCATCATCCGACAATCCCTCCAGCCAGGACCGCAACTGCTCATTGCTGGACCGTTCCGTATTCGCAGTCGACACCTTCGAATTCTTCAACACCTGCTCATCCACAAATATTGGACAATCCACCCGCAAAGCCAGCGCCAAAGCATCGCTGGGCCGCGAGTCAATCGTCATCATTTGCCCTTCGCGCTCCACACAAATCAAAGCATAAAAAGTATCGTCTTTTAGTTCGTTGACCACCACTTTCTGCACTCGCACTTCCAGCCCCAGCAAAACATTCTTCAGCAAGTCGTGCGTCATTGGCCGCGGCGTCTGCACCTTCTCAATTTCCAGCGCGATCGCGTTCGCTTCGTACACGCCCACCCAAATCGGCAAGATCGCTTGCCCCTGCACATCCTTCAACACCACGATGGGCATATTTGTAACGGGATCCATCATCAGGCCACGGATTTTCATTTCCACTTCCATCGAGGCCTCCCGTTGCAACTCACTTCCAATCACTCAGCTAAATCTGCTCGCCCGCCAGACTGCCCGAGCCCACTCCAGTAATCTTCACTTGCACATAGCTGCCCAATAGCTCGCCCGGCCGCGCCGTAAAATGCAGCACCCGATTGCACGACGTATGCCCGGTCCACTGATTTTCTCGCCGAGACTTTCCGCTAACCATCACTTCAAACGTCGCGCCGAGTAGCGGAGCATTGGTCTCCGTCTGTATTCTTCTTTGATGCTCCTGTAAAACTCCCAGTCGCCGGCCTTTTTCTTCTTCGGGAATCGGATCGTTCATTTTCAGCGACGGCGTGTTCGGCCTCGGCGAATACTTGAACGCAAAAATCGCTTCATAGCGCACCGCATCCAAAATCCCCAAGGTCTCCTGAAAATCTTCCTCTGTCTCTCCCGGGAAACCCACAATCAGGTCCGTCGTAATACTGATCGTCCGTTTCGCCGCGCGGATCATCGCGATTTTTTCCAAGTACTCTTCGCGCGTGTAAGTCCGCTGCATTGCTCGCAACACCTTTGTCGACCCGGATTGCACCGGCAAATGTACGTGATTGCAAAGCTTCGGCTCGCTTTCGATCGCGGCCACAATATCCTCGCCAAAGTCCCGCGGGTGACTGGTCGTAAATCGCACTCGCCGGATCCCCGGAACATCCGCCACGCGCAACAGCAATTCCGAAAATCGCATCCGGGGCGCGCTCGGGTCAGCGTAAGAATTCACCGTCTGTCCCAGCAACTGCACTTCGCTATAGCCACCATCGGCCAACTGCCGCACTTCCTTCAGCACGGAGTCGCTCGCCCGGCTGCGTTCTGGTCCCCGCGTAAACGGCACCACGCAATACGAGCACGCCTTGTCGCAACCTTCAATGATCGTCAGAAACGCGCGATAGGGCTTATCTCGCCGCGTAACTTCCGTCTCGAAGGTCTCGTCGGTATCCTTGTCGAGACCCGTGACCCGTTGATTCCCTGCTTCCACCCGCTCCAAAAGTTCCGGCAGTTTGTTGTAGCTCGCCGACCCGCAAACCAAACTGACCCATGGCGCGCGATGAAAAATCTTCTCGCCTTCTTGCTGCGCCAAACATCCCAGCACGCCAATTTTTTGGCCTTCCACTAATCGCGCTTGAAATTCACCCAGCCGCGAAAAAACTTTCTGTGCCGCTTTCTCGCGAATGCTGCATGTGTTGTAAAGGATTAGCGACGCCGCGTCCGAGGTTTCCACCTGGCGGTATCCGCGCGCCAGCAAAACACCCGCCACTTTTTCCGAGTCGTGGTCGTTCATCTGGCAGCCGAACGTCTCGAGAAAAAAGGTTCCCGCCGTCGCCGCGCTGCCCAACTCCGCAACTCGCGCGATCTCTTCCGGAGCCGCTGCCGAGCGCCCTTGCAATGCGTCCAAACTGATGTCGAAAGTGTGAGACATCGCCAAGGTCGCAGTTTAACACAATTAAAATTCCCCACCGGACACGTTGCTACTAACTTTGGTCGCCTCTAATCTGCCGCAGCCCTACACTCGTCGCTGTTCTGCCTCAAAATGGAGATCGAGGCAACATTCCTTCGGTATACCCGAGTCGCGGAACTGTTCGCGAATCGCTGACGTATTCCCATGTATGCAAAAGACGATTTCCAGAGTGACCGAATGGACCATTACCGCTGGAGCAATGGCGTTCATCGGCGTCCTCTTCATCTCTGCGTACTGGGAAGCTGACATCCGGTGGCTTCATTTCTTTCAAGCCTGGATGTATGTGCCAACGATAGCGCTTGTCTGGAAGAGGAGCAGATGGGGGTACTTCATCGGCGTGGGAGCTGCGGCTTTGTGGAATTACGTGACCCTATTTGTAAATTCCTTCCTCAAGGGTGGGTTGAACCAAGCTTCCATTCTTCTGCACACCGGGCACCTTCCCCGTCCTGACCTCTTCATTTCAGTCCCTGGCTGGCTTGGCAACTTTGCGGTGATTGTGGGCTGTGTACTGGCTTACGCTTGGATGGCCGATAAAAAATGGACTGACATCCCTAAATTCTCACTAACGGTAGCCGGAACGACGGGCTACTTCGCGCTCATTGTGGCCGTGTTCCAACCACGCTATTTGGACCTCTTTCCTCGCCTGCTGCATCCCCATCTCCATCTCTAGTTTGGAGTTTGGCCATGGCAGTCGCCCGCTCTCGCTCCCACCCGCGAATCCCCGCGCCCATCTTCTGCATCTTATTCATACGGCTAAAACCGTGTGCTTAGCCTGTTGACCTTTCATACGTTGTGCCAGACGTTTCGTTGATTCCCCTCATTCCGTGTGCTACGGTTCTGAGGTCGGAAAATTTTAGCTAGAACTGAGGGCTGACATCACTTTTTCGTTCAGTGCAGTTATTCTTATCGATCTCGGCAGTATTCTCGAACAAACCGGATGGGTCGCACGCGGCGTTCTCGTCCTTCTGGCCATCTTTTCCATCGTTTCCTGGGCGATGATCTTTCAAAAACTCTCTCTCTTCGGCCGTCTGAATCGCGAGAGCAATCAATTCCTCCGCATCTTCCGCGCCACTCGCGGAGTCGCCAATCCGCAAGGCCTCGCCAGCGCCGGTTCTCCCTTCGCGTCCGTCTACGCCGCCGGTTACCGCGAATTGCAAAGCCAGGTTGGCGGCGCCACTGGAAATCCGCATCCGCCGCAGCTAAAAAGTCTCGGAGCCGTCACCGTCAACATGCAACTCGCCAGCGCCGAAGAAGTCCGTCGCGTGGAAAAAGGCATGTCCTGGCTGGCCACCACCGGCTCGGTTGCTCCGTTCATCGGTCTATTCGGCACCGTTTGGGGCATCATTGACGCCTTTTCCGGCCTTGGCAACGCTGGCGCCGCCAGCCTTCGCGCTGTCGCTCCCGGTATTTCGGAAGCGCTGCTGACCACCGCCGCCGGCCTCGCCACCGCTATTCCCGCGGTCATTTTCTATAATCAATTTCTCCAAAACATTCGCGAACTTGCGCAGCGCCTGGACACCTTCGCTCTGGAAGTCGCCGCGCAAATCGAAAAGACTTTCACGTGATAAAATCTTTGTTAGTGAACAATTGAGACGGCCATGCCTCAACTAGCCAAAGCGACGCAATCCACCCTCTCTGAAATCAACATGGTTCCGTTCATTGACGTCGTCCTGGTGCTGCTCATCATCTTCATGATCACCGCGCCCATCCTGCAGTCTGGCATCGAAGTAAATGTTCCCAAAACTCACAGCGTCAAGGAAATCACCGAACAACGCCTGGTGGTCACCATCAACAAAAACCAGCTCATCTATCTTGGCGACTCGCCCGTCAACATCCATGAGCTCGGCGCGAAAATCCAGGCCAAGCTAAAAAAACCTCAAGATGCCGTCTTTCTTCGTTGCGATGAAACCGTTTCGTTCGGAGCTTTTGCCGGTGTAATCGATGCCTTGCGCCAATCTGGCATCACCAACATCAGTATCGTCACGGAGCCCATCACCGATCGCCCGCGCACCCACTAAAATGACCACCGCCGTCGCCAATTCGATGGATCCTTTCGCTGCCGCGAACCCCGCCGAATTCAGTCTCAAGAGATTTCTGATCTATTCTCTCTGCCTCCATGGGGCCCTCGCAGCTTCCGTGATTATCTCGATCGTCTTCCACTTTCAAGGCAATCCCTGGGGAGGGGTCGGTGGCGACGCAGGCAGCGTCAGTGTAAAACTTGTTGGCAATTCCAGCATGCCCATGCCTCCGCCCCCAATAATTTCTAAGGACAGCACCGTCGTCGATCCTACCAATGGCCTCTTCAATGAGGAGGTCAAGCCAAAACCGCCAGCTCCTCCAAAAGAATCCGTTCCTATTCCTACGCACGAAATTGAAAAGCCTCCGAAACCCATCGAGCATCCTTCCAAGATCGAGCCGAGAAAAACTCCGCCTCCGCCAAATGCCGTTGCCTATGGTGGCGGCGGCCCTCCCCCCATGCCAACCGGAACGCTTGGCGACAAACCCGGCGCCACTCCCGGTGGAATGACCGTACAAGGTCAGGGCGGCGGCGATTTCGCCACTCGCTACGGCTGGTATATCGAAGCTGTCCGCCGCAAAATCGGCAGCAACTGGCAGCAGAACACCATCGACCCCGGCATCCGCGCGGCCCGCGTCGCGCACTGCGTTATGACTTTCACGATTGCTCGCGATGGCTCTGTCCGAGACGCTCGCATCGTCACTACCAGCGGCAATATGTCCATGGACAATTCCGCACAGCGCGCCTTGCTAAGCTCGATTCCCATGCCGGGCCTGCCCCCGGACTATTCCGGCTCGTACGTTAACGTGACATTCGATTTCGACCTTGCCATGACGCACTGATACGCAACGCTGTGCTGCGCAATGGAAACAGTTTCTTACATCGGGGGTGAACGTGTTAGGCGCACCAAAATTAGTTAGACTAGTTTTCGTTCTTGCTGTTGCTGCTTTCTTCTCTCACTCGGCGAGTGCCCAGGAGTGGTTCCGAACCGGTACCGGGCTCGGCCAGGAAAAACCTCGCCTCGCCGTGGCTGACTTCGCGGCTCGCGCCGATAATTCCAAATCTCATTCCCAACTCTTCACCCAGGTCGTGCGCGACGACATCCAATTCAGCGGCGTCATCGATCTCGTCAGCCCCAGCTATTACCCGCAGCCGGCGCCCAGCATCCCGTCCGAGCTCCACAACATCTCCTGGACCGATCAACCTGCCAACGCCAACATGGTCGCCTTCGGCAATCTCACCGAATCGGCCAGCGAAGTCGCTATCCAGGCCTGGCTTTTTGACGTTCGCAATCCCAGCTCGCAAGCCGTCATCGGCAAAGTTTATCGCGGCGCCCCAACGGACGCTCAAGTCCGCAAATTCGCTCATCAGTTCGCCGACGAAATCATCAGCAAACTTTTTGGTGGCACGCCTAGCGTCGCCTCCACGCAAATTGTTTTCGTCAGTTCCCGCACCGGCACCAAGGAACTATGGGCGATGGATTACGATGGCGGCAATCAGCATCCGCTGACCTCGCTCCATTCCATCTCGCTCACCCCTCGCTGGTCGCCAGACGCCAACCGCATCGCCTTCACCTGCTACACGCAAGCCAATAAAATCCTCGGCCCGCAAATCTGCCTTTACTCTGTCGAAGCCGGAAAGGTTGTTTCCTTCGCTCGTTTCCGCGGCAACAATTTCACTCCTGCGTGGTCGCCGGACGGCTCGCAAATCGTTTTCTCCTCCTCCATGCTGGGCAATCCTGAACTTTTCGTCGTCGATGCCAGCGGCGGCCACCCCAAGCGCCTCACCTTTTCCAATGGCGCCAGCGTCTCGCCCGCCTGGAATCCGAAGACCGGCCAGACCATTGCCTACGTCAGCGACCGCGGCGGCATCCCCAAGCTCTACATGATGAACGCCGACGGCACCAGCAATAACGAACTCGATCTGCCCAACAAGGGCTACGTGATCGATCCCGCGTGGGCGCCCAACGGCCAGATTCTCGCTTTCAGTTGGCGCCGCCCTGAAGGCAATTACGACATTTACGTCATGGACGCTGCCACCCAGCAAATCATTGAAATCACCCGCGACTCCGGCCGCAATGAGCGCCCTAGCTGGGCGCCCGATGGCCGTCATATCGTTTTCGAATCTACGCGCGGTGGTTCGCGCCAAATCTGGGTTATGCTTGCGAATGGCTCCCAGCCACATCAATTGACCTTCACCGGTCACAATGAGTCGCCGAATTGGTCACCGAAATAAATTTTATTTTCGTGAAGAATTTGACCAGTATGTATAATATATCGTGATACGAGATATCTCCCGGTTCCGGCCCACCGGTGTTACGATAGCAGTGCTGCGATATATCGAATGTTGGGACCATTACCGGGGTTTTTACTCTGAGGAGGATACGAATGTTTCAGGTCTCGCGACCGTTGTACCGCGCCACCGTGCTCGCTGCTGTCGTTGCCGCTGTTTTTGTCGTTGGTTGCCATAAGACGCCGAAAAATGTAGGACCGAGCAACACTGCGCCTCCGCCACCTGCTGCCGCTGAACCTACCGTAACGCTGCAAGCCGATCCTACTTCCATCAATCCAGGCGACTCTTCCACTCTCAGTTGGACTTCCAACAACGCCACCCAGGTAACCGTCTCGCCGGAAATCGGCACCGTCACCGCGCAAGGCTCCGCCAAAGTTACGCCGACTCAGTCCACCACCTACACCATCACTGCCAGTGGACCCGGCGGCTCTGGCACCGCCAGTGCGCGCGTCACCGTTTCCGCGGCCGTTGCTCCCACGGAGCCGCCGCCCAGCGAGTCCGACGACGCTATCTGGAATCGTGAAGTTCAGGACGCTTACTTCGACTTCAACAAGGCCGACATCCGCAGCGACGCTCGCGCCGCTCTCGCCAAGACCGCCGAGTACTTGCGCAATAATCCACAAATCCGCGTCACCATCGAAGGTCATTGCGACGAGCGCGGCTCCACCGAATACAACCTCGCTCTCGGCGACCGCCGCGCCAATGCCGCCAAGCAATATCTCGTCTCCTTGGGCCTCTCTGCCGACCGCCTCAGCAGCGTCAGCTTCGGCAAAGAAAAGCCCTTCTGCTCTGCTACCACGGAAGAGTGCTACCAGCAGAATCGTCGCGCTCATTTCGTACGAGCTCGCTAACCAAAAGCATCCGGCGCTTTTCCTGCGCCATCGAAACCCAGAGCCGCGCCCCGAGCAATTTTCTTGCTCACGCGCGGCTCTGCCGTTACAGTGGATTCAGCGCGCGCAAAACGATTCGTCTTGCAGTCGCGTATAATGGTTCTTACCCGGCCTGTCTGGTTCTAAACGCCCCAAGGGCTCGGCGGACATTCATCGCCGCCGTTATTTAGGAGGATTGCTTCATGCGCATGCGCACTATTGCAGCTTTCAGCGCCGCAGTCGTGGCCGGATTCATCGTCGGTAGTGCCGCCGGTCCCCGCCCTGCCCTGGCCGTCGCCCGGGAAATCATTGAGCTTCAGCACGATGTCACCACCATCCTGCAAGGTCAAAAAGATCTCTCCACGCAAATGACCCAGGATCACACCGTGATGAAAACGCTTGTCGAGCAATCCGGCGACAGCGTCGGCAAGCTCAACGCCAATTTGAGCGGCCTGCAGAAATCCGTGATGGACGTGCAAGCCAATTCCGGAGCGCGCCTGGACACCATGTCCACCCAGGTGCAGGGCCTCTCAGACAATCTCGAAGAAATTAAGTCGCGCCTCGGCAAACTCAATCAGCAACTCGTCGACGTCCAGAACACCATGCAAAGTCTGGACGCCAAAATTTCCGGTGGCGGCGGCAGCACCCCCGCTCCGGTTGCCACACCCACCGGCAATTCCGGCAACAACTTCACTCAGCCTCCTCCAACTACCGGCGGCGCCCCATCCAACTCCAGTCCTTCCGGACCGCCACCCTCCGCCGACACTCTCTATTCCAACGGACTTCGCGATATCACCAGCGGCAAATACGATCTCGCCCGCCAGGAATTCCAGGACTACCTGAAGTATTACAACGACACCGATCTCGCCTCGAACGCCCAATTCTATCTGGGCGAAATTGCTTACCAGCAAAAAAGTTATGATCAGGCCGTCTCCGAATACGACCGCGTGCTCACCAACTATCCCAGGAGTTTCAAGCTAGCGCCCGCCCGCTACAAAAAAGGCATGGCTCTCATCGAGCTGAACCAAAAAGCCGCCGGCGTCAAGGAACTCCGCGAAGTCGTCAAGCGCTACCCCGGCACTGAAGAAGAACGCCGCGCCCGCGCCAAGCTCAAAGACCTCGGCGTAGCTGTAACCGCCGCCGCCCGCTAAATTTGTGGCCTCCGCGCCGTCCCACGATCTGGTCTACTGGAGTTGGCTCGCGCTGGATTTCTCCCCCGCCGTACCTTTCACCTACGCTTGGATTCTCATCATCCAACTCAAAGATCGTTCCTACCTATGGTTCACCGCTCCTTTATGCATCGGCACGATGAGTCTTGGCTGGTTAGCGTTGGCTTTGGCGATTCCAAAGGCGATGGGATCCGATTACAGCGACGATCGTTACGCCATCATCGAGTTCAACTTCTTCGCTGCGCTCGTTGCTGCAAGTCTAGCGGCCCTCATAATGCGCCGCGCCAGAATTCCTACGGTTGTCGGCTGTCTTCTTCTCTGTTTAGTGTGGGCGTTCATTGCCGCAATAAACTCTGTCGTCTGACATCGAGTCTAATCTCGCCCGACTTGTTCCGCCCGCCGCAACACCCGCTCACTTCTGCATCACCGCTCCCATACTCCATTCCGTTCCCTGCGCGCTCGTCTTCACTGCCCCAGGCCAAGCCGACCCAGTTCCCACGCCCATCGCGAACCGCGCTCCCAAATTAGTCCCGCCAATCGCCGCCGCCGAGCCCGCCAGTACCGCCAAATCGCCGGCCGCCGCCGGTGATGTATTCAAAAATCCGGGGTTCGCGAACAATCCATGCACATCGAATCCCTTCGCTTGCCACTCCTTCACATCGTCATTTTGTCCATTCACCATGAATGGAGTTGTCCCGCCTTCATAAGCGTTGTAATCAAACGCGACCGAGCCCATCGTCACGCCGGCATCCACATGCACCGAGTGAACCACATTTTTCGCGAAAATATTATTCTTTACCGTGATACCTCCGGTGCTCGGCGTGTCGCTCGACGTATACAACTCAATTCCCGTCGAACTGTTCCAGCAGGTATTCCCATAAAACACGTGCCCTACTCCATTCGCCAGGAAACATTCGCCGTTAGGATGATTCCACACCACGTTGTACAAAAACTGATTCGATTGCGTCGGCGCCGCATTGGTGAAAATCCCGTGATCCCCATTGTCGTGAACCGCGTTGTACTCCACCACATTATTGGAAGCTCCGGTCGCTTTTGTTCCGACTCCGCCGTCGTTGGAAAGCTCAATCCCGCGCGTCCGGTTCGAGTACAGCAAATTTTTCGCGATCGTATTGTTGCTCGACGCCTCGATTCCAATGCCATAACCCTCGCCATTCGCGCTCGTATCCGTATTCCTAAACGACACGTTCGCTGTCACCGACGAATGGTTCGTCCAGCGCACATAAATTCCCGCGCCGTTATCATGCGCGGTATTCCCGGCGATGATCATCCCAGAGAAAAACTGTCCCGCCGGCAGCACTGCGCCTTCGCACTTCTGGCCAATCGCGCACCCAAATATCGAAATCCCGTCAAAATGATTGTTCGCCACCGTGTTTCCCAACACCGCCGCTGCCGTCACCGGTGCTTGCGGACGGCTGCTCGTCAGCATCACTCCCGCCCGCGCCATTCCGCTGACCGTCGAATTTTCCACTACGCAGTTATTGCAATCCTCCAGATGAATCCCATCCGCTGCGCCATCCGCTACTGTCAACCGCGCAAAATCCAGGTCATGCGAAGTCTGTCCCGTGCCTGCCAATCCTCCGGCAAACACCGCTCCCTGCGTCGGCAAACCATTCGCCGCGACAAATTGCAAATCCTCCACGCTCACAAACGAAATCGCAAACAATCCCAATCCTAAATCTCGACTCCCCGATTCCACTCCCGGACTCCGGTATGCATTCGCAGGATTTCCCGCAGCCCACACAAATAATTTCCCCGCGCTCCAAAACCAATCCCCGGCCTTTGCGACTGCTGCCTCGCTCCCTTGCTTCGTCCCGCCAGCTCCCCCAAAAATCACAATGTTCGGCTGCGTCTTCACCGCCGCTTCCCACACATTTGCCGCGCAACCCGAGCACCGCGTCCACGCGCCAGACGGCACCACATCCGCCCCGCTAATCACCGGCGCCGCTCCCGTGCCATACGCCCCAATCAAAATCGGCTCGCCGCTTCGGCCCGACGACGGAAAATCCAATTCATCCCGCCAGACCTCGCCGCGCTTGAACAAAATTTGGTCACCCGGCGAAAATTTCGCCGAGTTTACCTTCGCTACGCTTTGCCACGCCGCCGATTGCGATGTCCCCGAATTCGTATCCCGCCCTGCACTCGCGTCCACATAATACGTCGTCGCCCAATTCCCCGCTCCCACCGTTAACGTCAGCGACTTCATCGCCGTCGATCCCGCTGCGTCCGCCGCCGCAATCTCAAAACTCGCCGTTCCCGCCGCGCTCGGAATTCCCGTAATCACTCCTTGCGTCGCGTCCAATATCAAACCCGCTGGCAAACTTCCCGACACCACACTCCACAGATAAGGCGCAGTCCCGCCACTCGCGGCAACGCCAACTCGATATCCCACGCTCACTGACGCCGCCACCAGGCCGCTCGTCGATACCGCAAATCCCGTGTTGCCTCCTGACCCGCCGCCCGGCTGTCCCGGCGGCGGCGGGGCCGGAGGCGGCGGAGTCGGCGACGGAGCGCCCTTACTCGGCCCCGTCGTATTCTTCGCCGCCACAAACCCGCTCGAACATCCTGCTCCCACAAACACAACCGCAGCACACACCACCAGGCATTTAATCACGCGCCAACTCCTGATTTTTTTCTGGAAGACAAACGAGGTGGAGAGCTAGAGGCGAGCTGGGATTATGTCGTTCCGTCCCCTACTCTAGTCGATGCTGCTTCTAATTGTGAACAAACTCGTAGGACAGTATTGGTACAGTTACCCTGCTGTCCTTCCGTTCCCTCGTCCCAACGGCATCCTGGCGAATACCGCTGCGTCCGCGCTTTGCATTACTTCCAACTTGCCCGTTAATTGGGCATGTGGTGATGTTCCCTATCTCTGCTCCCGCCACAAATCATCAAAACCTCTATCCGGCTTCACACCTCAGCTCGATTGTTGTTGACATTCGACAACAGCAGTATTAGCTTGTTGTCGGAGTCCGACACCAATGACACCCGATCCATCGCGACTCGACCTCTTACAAGGCACGCTCGATCTCCTGATTCTCCGGGCATTGCGCGCAGACGTGATGCACGGGTGGGCGGTTTCCGAGCGCATTCAGCAAATCTCACAAGATGTCTTACAGGTGAATCAAGGTTCACTCTATCCCGCGCTGCACCGGCTTGAGCACCGTGGTTGGATCAAAGCCGAGTGGAAAATTTCGGAACTGGGCCGGCGAGCGCGCTTCTACTCGCTTACCGCTTCTGGTCGAAAGCGACTCGAAATCGAGACTGCGAATTGGAGCAAGCTCAGTGGAGCGATTGCTAGAGTACTAAGAATGGCGTGACACGATGTGCAAAGACGTTCTCCTGCGGTTGCGAGCGCTATTCTTCCGTCGCCGAATGGACCAGGAGCTACAGGAAGAACTGCAATTTCACACCGAAATGCAGACGCGGAAGAATCGCCGCTACGAAACGGACCTGACAGAAGCCAAACGACAGACGCGATTGCAGTTCGGCAGCGTGGTGAGCGCAACCGAGGAATGCCGCGAAGCGAGAGGCATATCGTCAATGGAAATCCTGGCAAGGGACCTACGCCTTGCCCTGCGTATATTGATCAAGTCCCCCGGCTTCGCCGTCGTCGCACTGCTTTCGCTCGCCCTGGGAGTGGGTGGCAATACTGCGATCTTCAGCGTTGTCAATGCCGTGCTAATTCGGCCCCTTCCGTATGCTGAATCGCAGAAGTTGGCAGGTGTTTCTAACTCCGCAGTGTTCTCAGGCCAGGTCATAAACGACTGGCCCCTCTCACTCCACATGTACGCTGTCTACAACCAGCAGGCGCGGAGTTTTGCCGACTTTGGCGTTTGGACGGCTGGCGCGGCTGCCGTTGCCGGCAATGGCGACCCCGAAGAAGTTGCGACCGTGACCATGACCCACGGAGTCCTCCGTGCCCTAGGCGTGCCGCCGTACTTGGGTCGCTGGTTCTCCGGCGCAGATGAGGTACAGGGGGCCCAGAAAACCGTAATCCTTTCCTACAAATATTGGCAGCAAAGGTTCGCTGGCAACGGGGGCGTACTCGGTCAGTTGGTGCTAATCGATTTCGTGCCTTATCAAGTGGTTGGAGTAATGCCTCGGAACTTTGATTTTCTCAATCTAGACCCTGCGGTGTTCCTGGCACAAACCGTCGCGAGCGGCGCTCCGGGCTCTGAAGACTCCGATTACTCCGGCGTGGCCAAGCTCAAACCCGGTGTCAGCCTTGAACAAGCCAATCAAGACATTGGGCGGGTGCTGAGTATATGGGGAGCGGAGAACACCGAATGGCGGCAAACGCTTGAGGAGCTCCAAGTTAAGCCCAACGTCCATCCGCTCAAGCGGGATGTTGTTGGGGACGTGGGCGCGGTTCTCAAGATTCTGATGGGAGCGCTGCTGATTGTGCTGTTGCTCGTCTGCGCGAACGTCGGAAACCTGATGCAAATGAGGGCACATGCGCGGCGCGGCGAGTTTGCGATTCGGGCCGCCCTTGGCGCTAGTAGAGGGCGAATCGCGCGTCAACCCGTCGTGGAGAGTCTGGCCTTGGCTAGTCTCGGCGGCGCTGCCGGTTTGGGTCTCGCGTATGCGGCAGTTCGAATACTGGTAACTCACGGACCGACGGCTTTACCGAGAGTGCGCGAGATTTCGATGGACTCAACGAGTCTCTTGTTCGCGCTGGCATGCTCCTTGCTGTCCGGCATGTTATTCGGATTCATAGCGTTCTTAAAATCAGGCCTCACCAATGGGTTGCAAAACGCGCGCGGAGCCAGCCAGAGTGCGGAGCAATTGCATGGGCAAAATGCGCTGGTTGTGACACAAGTGGCGCTGGCGTTGGTGCTGTTGGTAGGGGCCGGGTTACTGGTCCGCAGTTTCATCGCACTAAGCGCAGTGACGCCGGGCTTTACTCACCCCGAGCAGATTCAGACCATCCGGCTGTTTATACCCGCAGCTCAAATACGGGAGCGAGAACGAGCGGCCCAGATGCAAGCCGACATTCTCCACCAAGTTACCGCTATTCCCGGAGTTACTGCGGCAGGGTTCGCCACAGCTTTACCGCTCGAACTGGAATACCATAATGGCAACCCGGTTTCCGTCGAGGATAAGACCGCAGTCGGGCAAATCCCACCGAACCGAACTATCAAATCTATCTCCCCGGGCTACTTTGGCGCGCTCGGGACGCGACTGATCGTCGGCCGGGACTTCGCCTGGAGCGATCTCGCCAGCCCGCCTCGAGTAGCGATCGTGTCGGAGAACATGGCTCGCGAAAATTGGGGCGACCCACCCAATGCGCTTGGAAAACGCATCCGGATCGGCACAGATGACCCCTGGAGCGTCGTAGTGGGCGTTGCGGAAAACGTCTGTGACGATGGTGTCGATCAACCGCCTCCTACGCTGGTTTATTTTCCAGGTGCTCGCCGCAGCGTCAGCTTCGCGCTGCGAAGCAGTCGGGCCGGCACGCAAGGCCTGCTGAAAGAAATCACGGCGAAAATCCACGCGGTGGACTCTGGCTTGCCGTTGACGAACGTTCGGACTCTTAGCGACCTTAATAGACTCGCGATGGAACGCCGGTCCTTTGTGCTTGTTTTGCTTGGAATCGCCGCGGCAATGGCCGTGACGCTTTCGATTATGGGAGTCTACGGTGTTCTTGCCTATGCTGTCGCGCAGCGCCGCAGAGAGATAAGCATTCGCGTCGCGGTCGGTGCTGAACCCCGCACGATCAAAGCTCTTTTTTTACGACAGGCCCTGATACTTACATGCTTTGGTGGTGCAATTGGATTGGCTTCCGCGCGAGGAGTTTCCACTTGGATGGCCTCCCTTCTTTTTGGAGTTTCGCCGGGTGATCCGTTAACCTATGGCGTTTCCAGTGCAGTTATTTTTGCGGCTGCCCTGGCTGCGAGCTACCTGCCGTCGCGCAGAGCCGCATCCATGGATCCCATCGAGGCATTACGTAGCGATTAAGCTCTACCACCCACCTGGTAGTATCCAACTGGCGAATTCGTCGCTCGCTAGCGTGACCGGAGTCGTTAGCGTCGGAACGTACCAACCCCAACTTCCGAATCGCCGGCCATCCGGCACTCAGCGTCAGAGCGGCCACGCGATATTGGTACAGTAACCCTGCTGTCCTTTCGTTCCCTTTCCTTGACGACATCGCCAGAATGCGCAAAGCCCGACTCGACTGTTAAGGCTATAGAAAGCATGGCGACCACAAACGTCATAAAATTAGCCAAGGCCGGATGGTCGCGGCCTACGATCTGAACGGAGAACACGATGTCCAACAGCATATCGACCTTGCTGCTTCGTAATCTGAGCGACGTATTTGGCGAAAATGACCCCGTGCGTCGTCGCGCAGCAATCGACGAACTCTTTCACGAAGATGCAGTATTCTATGACCGAAAAGGCGGCGCATTTCGTGGCCGAGACGAGATTGATCGCATCGCTGGTGTGCTAAAAGCAACTCATCCAGATTTCGCGTATCAACCCCTCTTCCCTCCCGAGGAATTAGGCGATGCCGGACGGGTTCGATGGGTGTCTGGCACTCCTGGCAAACCACCAGCTTACGCGGGAACCGATCTTATCGTCGCCCGGAACGGTCGCATTGCTTCGCTCTATCTCTTTTTCGACGATCTTCCGTAAAGCAAAAAGCGCAACCTCGCGCTAGACCGACGCCGACTTCTTGGCCAGGCCTTCAGCGACCGACTCCAGAATGTGCGCCCAGCCATATTCAGTCTGGCGGCCCATCTCATCGTCGGGCAGATTCGCGTGCCGCAAGATGACCTCGGTCTCTTTGCCGCGCGCCTCGAACGTCACCGTCACCGTTGACTCCACGCCCTTGGTCCCTTCCCCCACCCACGTGTATGCAACTTTGCCTGGCCGCTGAATCTCCACAAAGCGCCCGTAAAGCGCAAAGGTGCGCCCTTCCCACGATATGGTGAAATAGTACAGCGAGCCTGCCTTCGGCGGCGCTGGCGCAACAATCAGCGCCGCAGACTCGAACCACGGCCCGCCCGGACTCTTCGGATCCATCCACGCATCAAACACCTTCTCGGTCGACGCGGGAATCGTTCGCTTCACCGTGATGTCCATCACCTTCGTCGTCGGAATCATCTTTCCTCCTTATTTGTCTTTCTCAAAGAACCCTTGCAGCCGGTCGAGCCGCTCATTCCAGAACTTTTCGTATTGCAAAGTCCAGTTCGCCACTTCCCGCAGCGGTTCCGGCGAAAGAGCCAGCACTTTCGCGCGGCCGCGGCGAGTGCGCCGGACCAATCTGGCGCGCTCAAGGACCCGCACGTGCTTGCAGAACCCAGTGAGCGTTATGGAGAACGCAGCGGCAACGTCCGAAACGGTCGCCGGTCCACGCGAAAGCCGCGCCAGAATCGCTCGCCGCGTCGGATCGGCAATCGCCCCCGCCACCAGATCGAATCTCTTCGCTCCTTGATACTGAACCATATGGTTCAGTATCAAGGAAACACGCCGCGCTGTCAAGCCCCTGGGCCCGGGCCCTACCACCCTGCTTGAACGTGCGTTGCGTTATGCGTTTCGGTGAGAAATACGAGCCGGTCCGTCCGAATGACATGCCACGTCTTGATATGTTAAGTGGAATAGCTTTGGGAGTGGTTTGCTCGCCAGTGGTTCAGGCTATTAATGCATACCGTGCGCCAGCGCCGTTTGCACTACTTCCGATTTTGCTCGTTAATCAGACACTATCCTATACATCGGAATTTTATTTTCTCGCATCATCCCCGCCACAGCGGAGCCCCCGCATCCTTCATGCGCCGGTCACTGGACCGCCACGCCCTCGACGATAAACATGCGGCCCTTTGTAGCAGCCTGCCGGATCGGTCTGATTGCGGCGTAGGCTGGTGAGTCATACCAGGCGTGTGCCCGTTCGGAGCTGTCGAATTCGATGACCACAATTCCTTTCGGCGGCGCGCCCCCATCAAGGCTTTCTGCTTTACCGGCCCGAACGACAAAATGGCCATTGAAAGGCGCCAGGGTTTGGGGGGCCTTCGCTGCATACTCCTTCATAGCCATCGGGTCCGTGGTTGCATCAGCCTCCGAAATTACGTAGGCCGGCGGCGTCTTTACCTGCTGGCCATGAATTGCATTATTGCCGGCAGCCCCGACTAAAACACCGACGACGACACCGATTAAGAGCTTGTGGTTCGATTTCATGTCTTGTTCCCTCCCATTTTCAATGTTGCAGATCGATTCGCAGCTTCTCAAAAAGCCAGGATGTTGTCTTGTAAAAATGGGAAATTGCCAGGTTTGGTCAATCGATGGAGGCTTGACTCGCGGAGCGATGGCAGTCCGCCAGATATGCGCTTGGCGAGAGTCCTGAGAAATCACGGAATTCGTTAGCCAGATGGGCCTGATCGCAATAGCCCGCCGCTAGAGCCAGTTGCGCCCAATCTACGGAAGCGCCAGACGCAATCTGCTTCAACGCGTTTTGAAAGCGCTGTAGTCGGCCATAGAGCTTCGGCGTAAGCCCGATCTGCTCGCGGAACAACTGGGCAAACCGACGCCGGCTCAGGCCAGCCTCGTGTGCCAGCTCTCGTACCATGGGGATTTGGGGTCTGCGCTCAAACTCCACAAGGGCATAACGCACAGCGGTATTCAACTGGACGCGTTCCTTGATGCGGCTCAAAAGTGCGACTTCAAGAATTTTGAATTTCTTGGCCGGGTCGTTGGCACTGCGCAACCGATCGCGCAAGGTTTGGACCATCGAACCCCAAATCAAATCCAGGGATACGTTCTTGTCGTGAAACGCGTCGGCGGGCATGTTCAAGAAAGCGTGCACGCCACCTGGCCGGAACACTACTCCCATAGCCGAACGGAGTTTGGCGGTATCGATGATGCTGAAGCGCGAGCGTATTCCAATCAGCAGTGAAGGCGCGATCCCTCCGTCATCGCCCATCGGATCGGCCAGCGCAGAGATAGGGCCTTCCGCAAGACTGAAGGCCAGCTGAAATCGTCCATCGGGCAGCGCTCGGTCCTTGCCATTGACCCCCGGGTGTCCGTCGCAACACCAGAGCTTCTCTACATATGAAGCTAGCGCGGCGCACGGCTGGCAGGTTACGTACATCGGCGCATCACAACACGAGACTTTACCGCGGGTCAAGAGCGACCCATAGTTCCTGCCCGGTTGATCGGCCATCCGGAAGTAACCGCCGCGAAACGTGCCCCAAGCCTTCGCGCTGTGATATTGGTTCGGCATCGTGAGAACATGGCTTTCATGGAGCGGGATAACCCTTATGCCGAGGACTTCGGTCCCTTCAATGGCCGCGTTTGGCTGAATACTGCCCACCAGGGCCCGTTGCCTAAAGTTGCGATTGAAGCTGCACTAGCTGCGCTTGAACAAAAAGCCCGGCCCCACCTCCTTCGGGATGAAGACTTCTTTGAGGTCCCGCGGAAGCTGAGATCGGCGCTGGCCAGACTAACGGGTGCCGTGCCCGAAGACATCATTCTTGGGAACAGCACAACCTACGGGCTTGACCTGCTTGCTAACGCAATGCCGTGGCACAACGGCGATGAAATCTTAGTGATTGACGGAGATTTTCCTGCCAACATTTTCCCCTGGTTGTTGCTGCGCAGCCAGGGTGTGACCGTGCGTTTCATCCAGGCGCCGGCAGGAAGAGTCGAACCACAGCAACTCGCCCTCGAAATCTCTCCTCGAACACGGCTGTTTTGCACCAGCTGGGTCAACTCGTTCAGTGGATATGCGATTGACGTTGACGGCATCGGCCAGGTCTGCAAAAACAATCAAGTCGTCTTTGTTTTGAACGCCGCACAGGGCTTGGGTGCCCGAGCACTTGACGTCCGAACTGTTCCCGTCGATGCGGTTACCTGCTGCGGGTTCAAGTGGTTGTGCGGGCCCTATGCGACGGGGTTCTGTTGGTTCACGCCGAAACTGCGGGAGTCGTTGACGTCTCGTCATGCTTACTGGCTCACCATGCAAGCTGGAAAGCGGCTGGATAGCATGCGTGACTACTCACTGCGGACTGATCTCGGCGCACGTGCATGGGATGTATTCTGCACCGCAAACTTCCTCAACTTCATGCCTTGGACGGCAGCTATCGAGTACCTACTCCAGGCCGGACCAGCAGACATAGCCGGATACGATGAACGGCTGGTCAATCAACTCCTCCAAAACCTCGACGAAGACCGCTTCGAACTAGTCAGCCCACGGACCGGTCCGCAGCGTTCCACTCTGGTTGTTATGCGCCCACGGAAAGCCAAAGAAGCTGGGGCGTGGCACGAACGCCTTTCCGCGTCTGGATTCGACGTCGCGGTTCGAGAGGGCAATCTTCGCATTAGTCCCCATCTTCACAACAGCCACGAAGATATTGCGAAACTGATTGCGGCGCTCTCTACCTAGTGGTGTGCAGCGGATTCGAGGATTCTGGACCAGGGTCGCCAATCCCGAAGTGACCGCCGCGAAACGTGCCCCAAGCCATTATCGGCGACTTCCGTTATGCCTTTCGGTGATAGATACAAGCCCTTAGGCGGCCCCAGCCATTTTGCGGAGGCGATCATTCGCGAAGTACTGAGCCTGCCCTTCTTCGATGGCTTGCAGAACGAGACCGGCCACGAATTCAGGCTTGTCGCCATCGGCGTAATTGGCGGACGGTCCGCCGTTGGCTGGCTTCCCCATCCTGTTCGTGCCGAAATTTGTCGCCGTAATAAACGGGTAGACTTCA
>DASXMB010000033.1:0-110082 GCA_036495905.1 Candidatus Acidiferrum sp. | reverse complement strand
AGTCTTCCCGCCCGTCTAGCGCGAAATGCAGTTCCAGTACCTCAAATTTACGACCCATCTGGGCTGCTCCGCGTCTGATCGAACCGCCGACACCGCAGCGGCCACTACTGCTGCCGTGGCGTCTGCATTTGGGCTCTCCGCTGGGGCCATGCGCTGGGGCTCTGCCTGCCCTGGGGGTTAAAGGTTGTCATTCTGAGGGCCGCCGTTCGGCCCGAAGAACCTCAACGCCAGCCTATCCACCCAAATCGAACCCAACGCGTCCTACCTCCTTTAGACGATCCCCAACCCCTTCCCGACTTCCTCCAAAATCTCCGCAGCCTTCAAAAGCTGCTCTCTCTTGTGCGTAGCGCTAACAATCGCCCGCAACCGCGCCTTCCCCTCCGCCACCGTCGGGAATCCCACCGCCGGAGCAAACACTCCCGCATCGAACAACTTCCGCGAAAACTCAAACGCCTTCGCCGCATCTCCCACATGGATCGGAATAATCGGCGTCTCGCTCGCCTTAAATTGAAAGCCGCGCTTTTTCAGCTCGCGCTTAAAAAGTTTTGTATTCGCCCACAGCTTCTTCACCAACCGCTCGCCCTCCGGTGAGTCCAGCAGGGTGAACGCCGCCCGGCAAGCTGCCGCCGTCGCCGGCGGATGCGACGTCGAAAAAAGGAACGGCCGCGCCCGCAAGTATAAAAAGTCAATCAAGTCCCGCGATCCGCAAACATATCCGCCCATCGACCCGATCGCCTTGCTCAAGGTTCCCACTTGAATGTGCACGCGCCCGTGACAATTCAAATGGTCCACGGTTCCCCGCCCGCCGCGCCCCAGCACTCCGGAAGAATGCGCATCATCCACCATCATGATGCAATTGTATTTCTCCGCCAGATCGCACAGCCCCGGCAGCGGCGCAATATCGCCATCCATCGAAAACACGCCATCCGTGATAATCAGCTTGTGCCCGTTCCACCCCGCAGTCTCTTGCAGGATGCGCTCGCAATCCGCCACATCCTTGTGCTTAAACACTTTGATCGTCGCCTTCGATAGCCGCGCTCCATCGATAATCGACGCGTGATTCAATTCATCCGAAACGATCAAATCCTCTTTGCCCAGCACCGCGGAAACCGTCCCCGCATTCGCCGTAAATCCAGACTGAAACACCACGCACGCTTCCACATTTTTAAACCTTGCAATCTGCTCTTCCAATTCCATATGCAGCTTCATCGTGCCGGCAATCGTTCGCACCGCGCCTGCGCCCACTCCATCGCGCCGCACCGCCTCGATCGACGCTTTCCGCAGCGCCTTGTGCGTGGTCAGCCCCAAATAATTGTTCGACGCCAAATTGATCACTTCTTTGCCGTCAAACGTGCACACCGGCTTCTGTTCGCCCTCCAATACTCGTAGTTTGGGAGCCACACCCTTCGCCCGTAATTCGTTCAAAGCATCCGAAATATATTTCGTCGGATTTTGTGTCGTAGCTCGCGTGGCAATCTCAGACATTGTTTAGCTCCCGAAAATGGTCTTACGCTTGGTAACAACCTTAGCTGTGGAATCATCCCTCGAAGGACTACCTATTTTGCTCTCCCCCCGCCCGCCGGGCAAACCCCGGGGTGAATGATTTTGACGTTCCCGGGCACGCTAAACGCTTCTGCATCCCGCGATGTTGGCGGGATGAATCTCCCGATTGGCACTTTGACTTTTGAAGTCTCCAGGCCACCGCAACCCTACCACGCGGTCTTGGCCAGGACCCTCCGCGACCTCTGCGTCTCTGCGTTAAATCTTTTGATTGATATTTTTTGAGAACGTTGAATAAAAAGATGGATAAACCCGTCAGGAATCGCCGAGGTAAACCACTTCAATCCCGCATCTCACCCGGATAAAGTAAAACTTTCCCCGCATGCCCGCCCTGCAAAAGCGCAAACGCACTTTCAAATTTATCCAATGTAGCCCGCTCTCCAAACAACGGATCCAAATTCAGCCGCCCGGCCTTGAGCAGCGCCGTCATCTGCACCCACGTTCCATACATCCGTCGCCCATAAATCCCTTGCACGGTCGCGCCTTTAAAAATTACATCGTTCACCAAATCCAGCGGCACATTCTCCGTCGGAATTCCCAGCAAAGACGCTCTTCCCCCCGCCCGCAGCGCTTTGAATCCCTGCTGAATCGCCGTTGGATTCCCGCTCATTTCTAGCAACGCATCCACGCCCGTTCCGTTCGTATCCGCCAGAATTTTTCCCACCGCATCTTCCGCTGCGGGATTCAGCACCACATCCGCGCCCATTTTCTTCGCCATAGCTCGCCGCTGCTCGTTCGTTTCCGTCGCAAACACCGTCGAACTTCCGCACGCTTTCGCCACTGCGATGGACATCAACCCAATCGGCCCGCATCCCGTAACCAAGACTGTCTGCCCCGCAATCGACCCCGCCAAAACTGTATGCACCGCATTCCCCAACGGATCCAATACCGCTCCATACCGCTCTGGAATGGCCGGATCCAGTTTCCAGATATTCGACGCCGGTATCTTCACAAATTCCGCGAACGCTCCATCCTGATCGATTCCGATAATCCGCAAGTTCTGGCAAATGTGCGCTTCGCCCAGCCGGCACTGCCGGCAATGCCCGCAATTTACGTGCATTTCCGCGCTCACAAAATCCCCAGCCTTCACCTCTTTCACTTCCTCGCCCACTCGCTCCACCACGCCGCAAAACTCGTGGCCCAGTGTCACCGGCGGCTTGATCCGCCCCTGCGACCATCGGTCCCATCCATATATATGTAGGTCCGTCCCGCAAATCGACGCCGCCTGCACCCGCACTAGCACGTCCGCCGGCCCAATAGCAGGCACCGCCGCGCTCTCGTAAGACAAACCCCGCGCCGCCTGCATCTTCCGCAAAGCCTTCATCGTCATCGTCATTTTGTCCGCGCTGTCGCTGTCATTTTGTCTTTATTGTCCGGTAATTTTGTTCGCTGTTACAGGCGTCCCGCCGCCCAAGGGCGCAACGATGCTAACACACCAGTAGCACAGACTTCAGTCTGTGTCCCCGTAATCCCCACCCACGCGAAACCGCCAACCACAACCTGCCAACCTAAGCCTCTCGTCACCCCGGCAATCGATAAGCACTACACCACTTCCACTCCTCCGCCCTCTTTACCAATCCAGCTTTAACTGGATTCCGCTCCACATACATTTTCACACGCTCAAACTCCGCCGAATTCCGAATCCAGTGATCAAATGATTCGTCCTGCCAAAAGTATTTCCCACTGCGTTCTAATATCTTGTTTGCGCTTCGCGCCGTCGACCCCTTCACCATTTTCATGATCCTGGAAAGTTCTATTCTCGGTTCAAGCAAGAGGTGCACATGATTCGGCATCACTGCAAACGCATGCACTTTTCCATTTCCATCAATCTCAATCTTCGAAAT
The DNA here is from genome assembly GCA_036495905.1 of Candidatus Acidiferrum sp. Lineage (GTDB taxonomy): Bacteria > Acidobacteriota > Terriglobia > Acidiferrales > UBA7541 > Acidiferrum. The sequence continues at coordinate 106,678 of DASXMB010000033.1, read as the reverse complement.
TTTCTTTGCAACAATTTCTGCGATGCGCCCATCTTCCAGCCATACCGGGCCAAAATTCCCCGCGTCCAAATGCTTTTCAAACTCGGCAAATCTCTTCCCTTCCGGCATTTCCTTCTTCCAACGCAACTTCTCCATCAAGTTTGCCGGCAACGATCCACTCAGCCGCCATGTTACAAATACCTCTCTCCCTTCCGGCACCCAATGCGGCAAATTCCTCTCGTAATACACAACCCCCCAGTAACACAGACTTCAGTCTGTGTCCCCCTTAATCCCCACCTCAGTTGAGCCAGACCACCAGACAACTAATCCATAAATCGCCAAAAACTCACGAGGCCATTCCCAGCAGTCCGCTTGCATCAGCACCTTCAAATATTCGGCCCCAACTCGTCTTGGCCCTGCATCACGCCTCAACTCTTCTTGCTCGCTTCCTTCCGTCTCTTGTCCATCCCCACCATCTTTCCGGACGGCGGGTTTTTCTTGTTCAACTTCGCCGCTTCTGCAATCAATCTCTTCACTCCCGGCCGCTTCACGTCCGCCGCGCTCCGCAACTTCACGTGACGCACGCCCTTTCCTGTTCCCTCCAGCAGTTTCTCCGGGTCGGGAAGTATCGCTCCTCGCAAAAACGCCAGTGACAAATGCTCTTTCCCCAACACGAAAACACACAGCGGCCCATTCGAATCAAACGCAGGAGTCTTCCAGGGACTCACGTACTCCTCGCACCCCGCCGCCGTCTTCTTCACCAAAGTCCGCACCGCCTTCGCCACCCCCGCCAACTTCCCCGCTTTTTTCACGTACCCATCAATCCACACCTTTCCTTCTTCTCCTTCGATAGTTGGCATTTCTTCGTCCCCTCCCTTATTCCAATACAATCCGTCCTGTACTTCCCTATTCAGCTTTTCCCAAACCAGATCATAAAGCGCCAGTGCCGCCAGGCGCCTTCACTTGCAAAACTTCATAGGTGAGCGAAGGGCTTCGGACTCGTTTTCTGCAGAAGCCCGATTTTCGCCAGATCATCCAGGTATTCGCCGACCATCTCTAATGGAATGGGTCCATATTCCGCGGAGACCGCTTCCCAGATTCCTTGCACACTCCTCGTTCCGTCGGCGAGGTTCGATACTTCGTAAGCGTACTCTTCGCCTGCCCCCCAAAGACCCTGGTAACCTAACAACTTTGGCATCTCAAATCCCGCTGCCTTTGCGTGATCTGTAAAATAGTCATATCCGAACACAGCCAATGGGCCCTTGGGCCGCTCCACACGACGGTATAAAAATGTGACTACGTCGGCGCTCGCGGGCTCCATCGGACCGAAAGGCCCGTGCGAGGTGAAGCATCTTATCGCGATCGGCATTTCCTGATTCGCTGTATGTTTCGGATCTGCTTTGATCAGTGCACTAACTTGCATTTGAATTGCTTGCTCACGGGGACACTCGCCATCCTTCGCTGATTCTTGCTCTGCCGCCGACAAAGAGAAATTCCGCCATTGTTGCTCCTGACCGCGGTACAGCGCTCCGTTTTGCACTGCTCTCCAGAGTGCCGCCGTACTCGTATCCTTGATCCCCGCCAGAAAATATCCGCTAGCCGCACCAATAAACGCCGCCCTCTTCAATTTCGTCGTATCGATATTCGCCGCCGTATCGAAATTCGTATGAATGTACCGGTCCGGCCAGTCATTCAAATAAATCGCCGGTATCCCGAACGACGAATCCTGATACACATCATGATCGCTCCCCATCGTGTACGCCGAATACTCCGCTCGCAACGGTTCTTTCCCACCCTCCGGCGCGACCATCGGATACTCCGCTCTCAATCCGGCGGCAAACCGGTAAGACTCATCATTCACCCACTCCGCAAATGCCCACGCCACATCCTGCACAAAACTCGGCAAACTCAGCGGCCCCCGTGTCACGTGGAACACTGCCTTGGTCTCCGGCCCGCCTCCCACCATGTCCATATGAATCACCGCCTTAATCCGCTTCGCAAACTCCGGCTTGCCATTCAACAGCGCCATCGTTCCTTCCACTTCCGGCGGAAAAATAAATCGGATCGTCCGCGACGGCCGCGCCAACTTTCCCTCCGTAATTAATTTCTGCAGCGTCCGCGCCACCTCCAAAATTGTTACGCATCCCGACGCATTGTCGTTCGCCCCAGGCCGCTGATGATCCAGGTGGCATGAAAACGCAATCTCCTCTTCTTTCGATTTCGTGTCAGCACCCGGAATCTTCGCCGTCACCACCTCATAATTGCTAGCATGCTGCCCAGCCTTCACCACCGCATGTACCAGAATATTTTCCCCGCGCGCCAAGCGCTCGCGAAATTCCCGCGCCGTCTTCAGCGAAACCATAAATCCAAAAGTTTTGTTCTCGGAAAACGTTTCGAGATGTCCCCAGCGAATTAAATTTTCATCCTCGCCAGACCACGCAGTTTTCTGGTTTTGCGCATAACTGATAATTCCCACCGCGCCAAATTTTCCCACCGCCAAATCCTGCGCCGCTCCAGGCTGCGCGCCCACCAAAACAATTTTTCCCTTCACGTCTTTCCCGGCGTAATCCTTCTCGCTCGTTCCCGCGCCAACATCCAGCAATTCCGCTGTCACATCCGCCGACTCGCTATCCTCCGCCAACACCACCGGCTCCGCAGCAAAACTCGCAATCTTCTTCGCTGGCGCAGGGAAACACTGCGAATTGAAAACTATTTTCCCGTTTTCCATTTTCTCTTTGTCACAAACTGGAGGGACGTCAGCGGTTAGCTCAAACAATTCTCCGCTCTCCGCGTCCCACCCGGGTCGCGACCGCTGCGTGCCATAGAAAATTTTCCCATCCGCCGGAAACTGCAAAATTGCCACATCGCCCAGTCCGTAAGCGCGCAATCGCTCCGCCACCAACTCCGCCGCCGCGTGAAATCCCTGCGACCCACGCTGCCGGTGAAATCGCGCAATTCCTTCCAAATTTCTTTTCGCCGTCTCTCCACTCAATTCATTCGCCAGCGCCGCCACATCCGCTTCCGGCAAAAGCGGCGCCTTCTGCGCCCCAGCAATCCCACCAAAAAATCCCAACGCCAACACCGCACACGCCGCCGCCACCGCGAACCGCGCGGCCCGGGCCGACCGTAGTCGCGCTGCCGACGCGATCCCGACCGACTCCACTCGCGCCGCTGACGCAATCCCAACCCGTGCTGGCGCCACTGACAGCGCAGAAATGTGTGACGTCGTTTGCACCGCCGCGAACTGTCCGCAATTCATACTTCCTCCACTTGCTTCCGCAAATCTCGCCGGCATCGCTCCGCGAGCTCGCGCCCAAACCGGGCGCCGCAAACTCGCACCGCAAACTGAGTACCGCAAACGAAGTACTGCGAATTGTGTAGTGCAAGCCGGCTGCCGAGCATAGCATGCCTTTTTCTGCCTTCTCTTTCGCTTTTTCCTCTGCATTTTCACTGAATTTTCCCGCATTGGCACTGCGCGCCGCTCCGTGCCAACGCGAAACCCGCATGAAATCGACGTTTTTCACAAGCCAGCAAAATAAAATCGCATTTTCCCGGCCTTTTTCAGCGATTTGCTCTTGCGTTCCGCGGAGGTGTTGGCTATAGTGCCCAACGGCTCGAGTTTTTTGTTCGTAATTTTAGGAGAGAGACTTCAGCTGGCCTCGCACTCGCGGGCCAAGTTACAAATTCAGGAGGATAAGAAAACTAAGATGGCAGCCAAGCCGATGAGCAAGACCAAGGTTGTGTCGCACATTGCAGAAAAGTGCGGCACCCCGAAGAAAACCGCAGCGCTCTTTTTTGAAGAGCTATTCAAGCTGGCGGTTAAAGAATGCAAAGGCGCAGCGGGCAAGTTCGTAATTCCGAACCTCGGCCGCGCAGTGAAAGCGCACCGCAAGGCGCGCATGGGCCGCAATCCGCAAACCGGTGAGGCGATCAAAATCAAGGCCAAGACCGTGGTTCGTTTGCGCCCCGCGAAGGCGTTCAAAGACGCCATCCTGAAATAAATTCCTCGCGTAGCGGGGAATCGGGCCTGCAACATCGCGCGGGCGATGGTAGCCACTTTTTTGGTGGCAGCCAAATCTGCCGGCGCCGGGTACCGGGCTAATATTTAGGGTCGGTTTTGCCCTTCGGTTGCGCTTGCAGCCGAAGGGCTTTTGTTTTTGTTCGGCTGCGTTTCAGTTGGCCGGCTCTTTTCCGACTAATTTTGTTTCAGCTAATTTTTCTGACGACTTATTTATTGCTGAATGCCCGCACCGACCGCCGAAACTTTCTGCCTCCACTTTGTGCAGAAACTCCGTCTTGTGGTCGCCATAAATATCCTCGACGTTGTACGTGGATGCGATTTCATTCAGCGAGTTCCGCGCAATGTCGCGCAAGATGCTATGCGTAAAAAGATCCAAATCGCTCACGCGGTATTTCACATAGAAGTCTGGAATGTGTTGCGGGTCGATCGCGTAAGAAAGCGGCACATCCACAAAAATTTCCATGCCTTCCTTGGAGTTAAAACCCATGTCCTCGCTGGCCGGATGGCCTTGGGTGACGTCTTTTGTCTATTCCGCGGTCTGCCCAAGTCGGAAATTCGATGATCTGAGAGCTCAGCGGCGAATACACTACCCAGCCAGTCCGAATCGGAATCTCAGAAGCGCCCCGCTGGCTGCCCGCAAGATTGATCTGTACGCCGGCGTGCCCGGCTTCCATCCTGGTCACCCGCACCACGAACACCAGCACAAAAATGATGGTCAGAAGCCCCGCCCCGCCAATTATCAAGCCTCGCAGATTCGGAATCGGCGGACGCATCGTAAGAGCATGATCGTCGTCATTCTTCTTACCGAACGTAGTATTGCCCCCTCGTTTTCCATCGACCTAATGCCGGTAAGTGTAGCGCGAATTTGTATCCAAGACGTTATCTGCAGAAAAGTTAAGATAATTGACGCAAGAATAAGCCCGTAAGATACTAATCTGAACAGTTGTCATGATTTGCAGCCAAGTGGAGATCCTATGTTCTCAAAATCCGTTAGCCCTTGGAACCGGCGTTTCCGGTATTTTTTGGGATGTGCCGTCCTTTGTTTGTTTCTGCAGTCTTCAGACTGCAGTTTTGCCCAAGCCCCCCGCGGCGCGACCTCATCCTTGGGACCCGTCATGCCTTCAGAATCTCGCGGTCTAGGTGGCGTAGAATCCCTCAGTGCAACTGCCCTTTCAGTGGAGATATGGGATCCGGGTGGACTTCGGCTTAATACGCTAGCTGTCGTCACCTTGCTAAATTCGGCTGGGAAAAAAATCGGCTCGAAACTTACAGTGGGATCGATAGCAGTCTTTACGCCCCTCAACAGTGGCTCATACTTCCTTGACGTGGAGGCGCCAGGATTCGCTAACGCTCACATTCCCGCAAAGATCGTTGAGGGCAAACAATCTCTGAGGATTACTTTGCAACCTAGCACTTCCTCTGACGTTGGCACTATTCCTGGAGGTCCACTCTCGGCAAAAGCCCAAAAAGAAATCGAAAAGGGGTCGGCGGCATTCCGTGCCAATGATTTCGACGCCGCAGCGAAACACCTGGACGCCGCTCGCACGCTTGCCCCGGATGATCCGGACGTTCTTTATACGCTTGGGCTGATCTGGGAAAGAAAACACAATCAAGGCAGCGCGGCGAAATATTGGTCGGAAGCATTAAAGTCGGATCCAAGGCACGTTTCGTCGTTACTCGCGATGGGGCAAATGGCCTTAAAGTCGGACGACGCGACCGGAGCTCGAGAGTACCTGGACAAGGCCGTGGAGTACGCACCAGATTCCTGGCAAGCTCACAGTCTGCTTGCGGAAGCCTTACTGCGACAAAGATCGTATCCAGAGGCCGTGACTCATTCGCAACGCGCCATCGATCTCGGAAAGGCCCAGGGTGAAGGGTCTTTGTTGGTGCTCGGCCAAGCTCTTGCGGCAGAACACCAAAACGCAGATGCGATCAAGGCGCTGCAGACTTATTTGCTAAGCAAGCCGACGGAAGACCTCGTCAAATTTGCGAACGGTTTGATCGTTCGTTTGCAACAGAATTCGGAGGCCTCTGAGACCGGTACCTCGGATCAGGTTGACGAGCACAGTCCGGAACCTCTTCTTAGTAGTTCCGCAATGGCCGCAGCTAGAAGCTGGCTCCCTCCGAATGTTGACGATGGCGTTCCTCCGGTAGAGCCCGAACTTTCCTGTTCACTGGAAGACGTTCTTAAAAAAGCCGCGCTCCAGGCTCAAGCGCTGCCGCATTTAGTGGATCGCTATTCCGCCACGGAAGTCTTACGTCACGAAGACATTGATGCGTCTGGGGTCACGCAACATATCGAAAATTTGTCCTTCAACTATCTTGCCGCCATTCAGGAAACCAAGAGCGAGTACGGAAACTTCCTTAATGTTGAAGAATACCGCAATGGCAGTATAGGTGAATCCATGTTTCCGAATCAGATGGCTACCAAGGGCCTTCCCTCAATTGCGCTCATTTTTCACCCTTGGTTGGCGGATGATTTCACTATGAAATGTGAAGGTCTAGGGCGAGTAGGCAGCCATTTCGCCTGGCAGATTTATTTTCGGCAACGCGACGACAAGGAAAGCCGTATTCGGCGTTATCGTATCAATGGAAGGCGATTTCCCGTCGCTCTCAAAGGCCGCGCTTGGATTGACGCCGACACGTTTCAGGTCGTCAGGATGGAAACCGATCTGCGAGAACCTTATCCAGGTATCAAGCTTTCTGCAGAGCATCTTGCGCTTGATTACGGTCCGGTAGAATTTCCAAGCCGAAAAGAAGTTCTATGGCTTCCTTCCACTGCGGAATATTATTCCGTCTTCCACGGGCGCCGGGTTCATCGTCGCCACACCTTCACGAACTATGTCTTATTCTCCGTCGACGAGCAACAAAAAATCACCGTTCCGCCCGTGCCAACTGATTCAGATCAGACACCACCACCAACGAAACCGCCATTACGGTAGATTCCTTAAATATCCGCCGACTCGATAACAGAAACTACAGCCCCCAAAAGGACGCATCCGGCTTGACCAGCTCGAGGCCCACGTCCCACGCCTCATGGTCGCGCCACACCACTTCGGCCTCCGCGCGGCGGCCGCTTTCCGGATGTACCAGCCGCACTCTGCGATGCAGCGGCAGCGGAGCACCCACCACGGCCATGCAGCCGGAGTGGCTCACATCAACCGTAACCGCATTCGCGGTGTGTGGCGAAGGTCCTTCGTCCCACTCCACCAAAAGTTTTACTTTGGAGATGATTCGTTTGTGACTGCGCAATTTTGCCCATCGGTCTTGCAGGGTACCGAAAGCGTTCGGCGCTGGTTGTATGGCCATGTTAAGCCTCGCAAAAAAGAAGTACAGGGCCCGAAGAGGGGACTTCAAATCTACCGCTCCTCAGGATTTGCGGTCAATAGTACTTGTTGCGGAAGTGCCAGCAGCCGTCAGGGGCGGCCCCCCGGGCGGGGGACCCCGCTCCAAAAGCTTGCCAGCCCGAACCACCCGGCCCTCAAAGAGCCGAAGAACTAAACACCAATGGCAGCTTTAGACCCTGAGAGGTATCATCTTCGCACCGCACTCTGGAGGTGACTCATGCCAGCAGCCAACGATATCGCGGGACGTTCCCGCCGTTCCTTTTTGCAACTCTCCGCTGCCACCGCAGCCGCCATGGGACTGCGCATATTCACCGAGCCCATGCTGGCCCGTGCGGACTCCAATCCCTTTCCAAAAGACGCTGTGGTGATCGACGCCAACGAGAATCCGCTCGGCCCATGCAGCGGCGCACGCGCGGCCATCGCGGAGGCCACCGCGCAAGGCGGTCGTTACTCGCTCTGGATGACCGAAGATCTCGAAAAGCAATTCGCACAGATGGAAGGGCTCAAGCCGCAATACGTCCGCGCGTTCCCCGGGTCCGGCGGACCGTTGCATTACAGCGTTCTCGCATTCACCTCGCCGGCCAAGAGCTACGTCACCGCCGACCCCAGCTTCGAAGCCGGCATGCGTGCCGCAGACGGCCGCGGAGCTCGCGTCATTAAAGTTGGCCTCACCAAGTCCTACGCTCACGATGTGAAGGCCATGCTCGCCGCTGGCCCCGACGCCGGTCTGTTCTATGTCTGTACGCCGAACAATCCCACCGGCACGCTCACCAGCATCTCGGACATCGAGTTCCTCGTCGCCAACAAGCCCAAGGGTTCCGTAGTCCTCGTCGACGAAGCCTACATTCACTTTTCCGGCGGCCCAACCGCAATCGATTTGGTGAAAGCCGATAAAGATGTAGTCGTCCTCCGCACGTTCTCAAAAATCTACGGCATGGCGGGAATCCGCTGCGGCTTCGCCATCGGACGTCCTGATCTCCTCGCTAAGATCGCTTCGTTCAGCGGGTGGAGTCCCAATCCCATCACTGCCGTTGGCGCGGCGATGGCCAGCCTGAGCGATACCCAGGTAGTGCCCGAACGGAGACAAATCAACGCCGGCATCCGCGAACAAACTTTCGAGTGGCTAAAGGGCAATGGATATTCGTTCGTCCCCTCGCAATCCAATTGCTTCATGCTGGATACCAAGCGTCCCGCGAAAGAAACCATCACCGCCATGTCCGCTCAAAATGTTTTCATCGGCCGCGTTTGGCCGATCTGGCCAACTCACGTGCGCATCACCGTCGGCACCCAGGCGGAGATGGAACACTTTCAATCGGTATTTCACAGCGTGATGAGCCGCGCGTAAATTCGCGCGACGCCCACCGTATTCAGGGCTCGAACAAAATTCATGCCGGAGGAATCATGCGGAGAACCGTAGCAATCGTGGCGATGTGCGCCGTTGTGCTGCTCGCGGGCGTCGCTGTATCCAAAACTCCCAAAACCGACCCGCGACTAAAGGGCGCTTTCCGTCGGGCTCCTTCCAGCGGCTGGACTTACGTTCATCTCGAGGGCACGCCATCGGAAATGGGCTATCAGCACGGCTACTTGCTCGCCGCCGAAATCCAGGACCTGCAAAAAGTTCACGCGCTTGAGCTCTCGCACGACAACGGTAAAAATTGGAATTTCTTCCGCGATGCCGCCAAAAGTATCTTGTGGCCCCACATCGACCAGGAATATCGCGACGAAATGCAGGGCATTGCCGACGGCGTCAACGCGCAAGGCGTCAAGCTGGATGTCTGGGACATCGTAGTCATGAATGCCGATCTCGAATGGGGCTACTATGTGGGCGAATACGATAAGGCCCACAAAATTGCGTCCCCGCCCACGGTCACCGCGCCGGAACATTGCAGCGCTTTTGTCGCCACCGGCAGCTATACCAAAGACGGGCGCATTGTCATCGCCCATAATGATTGGACCAGCTACCTCGACGGCCAGCGCTGGACCATCGCATTCGACATCGCTCCCGCCAGCGGTTATCGCATTTTAATGGACGGTCTACCCGGCCTGATCCACAGCGGCGACGATTTCGGTGTGAACTCCGCCGGAATCGTCATCACCGAAACCACCATCAGTGGTTTTCACGGTTTCGATACCAACGGCATCCCCGAATTCGTTCGCGCCCGTAAAGCCATGCAGTATTCCGCGTCTATCGATGATGTCACTCGTATCTTCAAAGAAGGCAACAACGGCGGCTATGCCAACGACTGGCTGATCGCGGACACCAGGAAAAACGAAATCGCCAGCCTCGAACTCGGCCTGAAAAACGTCACTCTCGAACGCAAGACCGACGGCTATTTCGTCGGCTCGAATTTTCCCATCAATAAAAAGCTGACCACGGAAGAAACCGATTTCTCCACCGCGGACATGAGCAACAGCGCTAATGCTCGCCACCGCCGCTGGGAACAATTGATGGCTCAGAACAAGGGACACATCGACGTCAACATGGCGCAAACTTTTCTCGCGGACCACGTCGACAGTTTCACGGGAAAAACCGAGCCCAGCGAACGCACCCTATGCGGCCACATGGATCTTTCACCGCGCGGATCCGGCGGCTGGCAACCTCCGTATGGCACCGCTGGCGCAGTGCAAAATAAGGCCACGGACGCCGCCATGGCCGAGAAAATGCAATTCACCGCCGCCGCTGGCCACGCCTGCGGAACGGATTTCAGCGCCGTGAAGCATCTCCAACAGCACCCCGAATTTGCCTGGGAAAAATCCGAACTCCGCGATATGAAAGCGTATCCCTGGACGACAATCTCGGCCCAATAGTCTTCGCGCTTGGCAGGTGATCAGTTCTCTATCTTTGACCGTTCTTCGGCGGCGTCTCTCGTCTGATATCCCGCGCAATGCAACACCGGCAGCGCCGGATATTTCGCGAATCGTTGATCCGTTAGCGACCGCTCACATAAATAAAACACGGACCCGCGCGCCGATTCCACTCGCCGCGAATACACGCAATCGCCGCACAATCCGATCCGCCGCATTTCGTTGCTGTCTTTAATCTACTTTCACCCACCGTTTATCGTAACGGTCCAGTCGTCATGATTTTCTACGCACTCTTAAGATGTATCGTACTCTTAAAATGGACATGAACTATTTCCCAGCAGGCGCAACATCCATCGCAGTCCGGCCTCGCAAAATCCGTCTAGCGTGCAGCGTCGCCTTCGGGACGCTGATGCTACTAACCCTGAGCTTCAGTCGCGCGCCTGCGGCTCGCGCCCAAACCGCCAATCAAAACCAAACGCAAAATCCACCGCAAAATCCACCGCAAAATCCAGACGACATTACCGCCGTTCCCAACCGCCCCACTTTCTCCACCACCGCCGAATCCGTCCAGCGCGGCGTCTTTGAAATTGAATACGGCTTCGAAGCCGCCGACGCTCACCAAAATATCAATGGCCTCCTTAAATTTGGCCTGTTCAAAAATCTGGAGCTTCGTTTCTCTCAAAACCCCTTCGAAAGAGACTCTGGACTCGCCGGCCTCGGCGACTCCGCCGTCGGCTTCAAATATCGCATTGCCTCGCAGAAAAAATGCACACCTACCTTTTCCATTCTCTACACTGCCACTCTCCCCACCGCCAAGGACCAATTGGGCGTCGGAGCAACCGGTCACTCCATTCAAATTTTAGCCAGCAAAGATTTCGGCAAGAACCATTTCGATTTCAACGAAGGCGTCCAATTCGTCGGCCGTCCAGGCGCTAGCGGATTCGACAGAAATTATTTCACCGCGTTGGCCTATGCCCACCCGCTAACCCAAAAGTGGGCACTGACCGCGGAAATCGCTGGCTTCAGCAATACCAATCGCGAAACGCCGGCTACTCTCACCCTGCTCGGCGCAGCAACCTACAATGTGTCATCGCGATTGGTGCTTGATGGCGGCGCCTATTTCGCCGTCTATGGGCAATTGCCGCGCGTCACTTTTTTCGGAGGCGTAACCTACTCCGTCACCGACCTCTATCATCTGCTCTCGGCCGCGACGAGCGCGAAGTCGACTAGGCCTAACTAGCAGCATAGAGGAGCACGGAGGGCCGGTGGGTGCCCCACGAGCCGCCTTCGCACGTGGGGGGTTTTTCTTCTTCTGCATTTTCTCTTACTGTGCCGAAGCCGCCGGCGCCGCCGGCTTCACAAATTCCGAATCATCCAGCTTCGGATTCAACTCGATCTTATCGATCGTCAATTTCTGCGTAATCTCGCTTCCTGGCGCTCCCGAATCAATTTCGAACGCAAACTTCAAGCCGCCCACATCGCGGTAATCGCGAAAAAAGGATTCCACCGGCACTTCCTGCCCGTCGCCCGCGCGCTTGCCTTCCCACTTCAAGAGCAAAAAAGTGTTGGCGTCAAAAAGGTAGTAGCGCACCGCCGCGTTCTTCGTGGTCAGCTTCAACCGCCACACGTCCTTGCCTTCCACTTTATCCTTGCCCACCAATTCGATCTCGTTGCCTTTCGCTTTGTAATCTACTAGCGGCCCATCGAAATCCGATTCTTCCGAAATGTTTTTCAGTTCCTCGTCTTCCATCGCTTCCGGATTCGGCTTGCCCGCAAACGGATTGTTCGCCCAGCCATTCGTGCCGTCGTACACTCGCACCATCGTCAAATTCTGAATGGTCAGCTGCATATGCATCTTCAGCGAGCGTTTCAGCTCCACCTGGAACGGTCCCGTCGTGGTCCCGCCCAGCGAAATCTGTCCGGTGATTCGCTGCGAAGTCACCGCGTGAATCTTGTCCAGCCCGCCACGCGCCGCAATCACCTTGGCAATAATTTCATCGGCATTCTGCGCCCCAGCCGTCAGCGGCAAGAATAAAAAGACCGCAACCCACAGCGCTTTAATTTTCATCGGAGTCCTTTTTCCTGCCCATCATATTCGCCACAACGCCCTGAGACGCGCTTAGACTGCATGGTAAAGGTAGAAGCCGGATGGGTCAATTTTGTTGCCTGGCAGCCCTCTACGAAATGCTTTGCGAATGGTTTCCTGCCACATTCAGCGGTAATTACTTGCGCAAAAGCCTCGCTTGAGCTTCCCTCCCGATCTGTTTTGACTGTTAACCTAAATGTATATCGCACCAAGGTCGGATAACGCAGTGCCGAAAGCCTAGGAGCTCGCCATGAAGCGTTCGTACATTCATTTTGCATCCGCCGCGCTTGTCGTCGCGTCCATCGCCACCCGGGCGCTCGCCGGACAATCTCAAACGAGCCCCTCAGCCACCAGCGCCAATGCCCACAATGTTTCCCGCACCACCAAGGCCGTAAACTATCGTCGCGCGGGCGGCTCCACAAAAATCATTTTTCGCGGCACGGAACTCATGCAAGCCGCTTCCGGCGAAGCCAGGGTCGAAAGCAAAAGCAACCGCATCGAAATTGACGCCAAATTCGACGGCCTCGACGAAGCCACCAAGTTCGGCCTCGAATATCTCACCTATGTCGCTTGGGCTATCTCTCCGCAGGGCCGCGCCGTAAATCTTGGTGAGCTCACGCTCAAAAATGGCTCCGGCCACATCAAGGCCATCACCGACATGCAAACTTTCGGCATGATCGTCACCGCCGAGCCCTATTTCGCCGTCACGCAGCCCGGCGATGCCGTAGTCCTCGAAAATATTTTCGATCCCGCCGCTTCCGGCAAAATCGAAAATATCGACGCGCAATATGAACTCCTCGGCCGCGGCATCTATTCCTCCTCGAACACCAAAATCGAAAACGCCATTTTCGGCATCGACCGCAAAACTCCTCTCGAACTCTTCGAAGCTCGCAACGCCGTCCGCATCGCCCACATCGCGCAAGCCGGCAAATACGCTCCCGCAGCCGTCGCTAAGGCCGAGCAGCAACTAAAAGGCGCCGAAGACGCTTATCGCCAAAGCCGCGACAAAAAGACCGTCGAAGCCAGTGCCCGCGAAGTCGTGGAAACCGCCGAAGAAGCTCGCGTTATGGCCGTCAAGCAAAAGGCAGAAGAGGACGCGCAATCGGCTGCTGCCGCCGCGAAAAAAGCTGCCGAAGATCGCGAAGCGAAAGCCCGCGCCGATGCTGACGCCGAAATCCGCCGTCGCCAGGAGGCCGATCAAGCTCGCCAACAGGCCGAAGCCGCCAAAGCCGACGCCGAACGCATGAAGCAAGAAGCGGAAAAAGCCGCGCAAGAAGCTGCTCGCCAAAAACAGGAAGCTGACGAGGCCCGCGCCGCCGCCATCGCCCAGCAGCAAGCCGCGCAAGCTCAAGCCGAACAAGCCGCAAAGGATCGCGCCGCGGCGCAAGCCGAAGCCAACACCGCGCGCCAGGCCGCCGCCCAGGCCGAGCAGGAAAAATCCCAGTTGCGTACTCAGCTTCTCGGTCAGTTGAATTCGATTTTGCAGACTCGAGACAGCGCTCGCGGACTGATCGTAAATATGTCCGACGTTTTATTCGATACTGGCAGTTACACGCTGAAGCCCGGCGCGCGCGAAAAGCTTGCGAAAATTTCCGGCATTGTGCTGGCTCATCCCAGCCTCAATCTTCAAATCGAAGGCCACACCGACAGTGTCGGCAGCGACGATTTCAATCAGCAGCTTTCCGAACGCCGCGCCGATTCCGTCCGCGATTTTCTTGCCGAAGAAGGCGTCCCGGCATCTTCCATCGCCGCCCGCGGCTTCGGCAAATCGCAACCCGTCGCCGGCAACGACACCGCCGAAGGCCGCCAAAGAAATCGCCGCGTCGAACTGGTCGTCAATGGCGAAGCCATCGGCACCTCTGCCGCCAACACTCCCGCAGCGCAATAAAGTTTACTGCGCCGCGCGCGACTCACCTCGGCAAAGTCTTCTCCATATCCGCCAACGCGAACGCCAGCACCGCCATTGCCGCCGCGTTCTCGCTCAACTCCCGCGGATCAATTTTGTCCAAAGTATCCGCCGCAGTATGGTGATAATTAAAATAACTCCGCTCGTCCTGTATCGGCCCAAACGCAGGAACGCCCGCCTGCGCCATCCCAGAAATATCTTCCCCAGGATTGCTATCGTTTTCCAGCGCCGTGACGCCCGTTTTCGCCAGCACTTCTAAAATTTCTCGCAAAGTTCCCACCGCCGCCGTCGAAAACTTTCCGCGAAATCCAATCGGATGCCCCGCGCCCAAATCGCTTTCCACTGCTCCTGCATAGTTCGCGATCTCCGCCTTGTGCGCCACCATGTACCCCTGACTCCCCGTTCCTCCAGACTCTTCGTCCATCCACGCCACTACGCGCAAGGTGCGCTTCGGCCGCAATCCTAATTTCTTAAAGAGTTGCGCCGTCTCCATCGCCATCGCCACTCCCGCGCCGTCGTCAATCGCGCCAGTCCCCAAATCCCACGAATCCAAATGTCCAGACACGATCACAATTTCTTCCGGATGCTCGCTGCCCTTCAAATCCCCAATCACGTTATAACTTTCCGCTTCCGGAAGCGTTTGCGGAGTCAGCACCAGATGCATCTCCACGCGCCCCTGCGCCGTCAAATCCGCAATCAAGTCTGCGTCTTCCGCGCTTACCGCCCCCGCGGGAATTCCTGCCGGCACGCTGAATCCCGTATGCGGCAACCGGTAATCCGCATTCCCCACCGACCGAATTAATGACGCCACCGCTCCCAGCGCCGCGGCCGCTTTCGCTCCGTTGCTCCGATACTCCACCGCCGCACTGTAAGCCTCCAGCGCGTGCCCCTCCGCCGCCATCCGCTTATCGAATTTTTCGTTGAACAGCACGATGCGCCCCGCCACTCGCGCTCGCCCCAGCGCATTCAGCTCGCGATAATTATTGACGCTCACCACGTCTGCCGTGATTCCCTCCGCGGGAGTCGCCCCGCTGTTTCCCAGCGCCGCAAGCACAATTTTTTGTGTAGTGCCCGGAGCCTGCCCCGGAAAAACAGTTAGCGCCCCGCTCTCTTCGCCGCGCACCCAGTGTGGCACCTTCACTTTTTCCAATTTCACTTCCAGTCCCAATTTCCGCAATTCCTCCGCCACGTATTCCACCGCATGCGCCGCCTGCGGCGATCCAGAAATTCGCGGCCCGATATTTTGCGTCAGATGCGCCACTTGCCGCCACGCATAGTCATCCGTCAGCGCCGCATCGCGAATCTTTTCGAGATCCGCCACTAGCGACGGCGGCAGCGGCGCCGCTTTCGTCTGCGCTTCTTGTCCCCGCACACTCTTCGCCACCACCAGCGAGGCCAGCAAAAATGCCGCCGCCACACCCATCCACATCCAACTCATTTTTCGCATAGCTAACAAGGGCAGCTCCCATCACCTAAAGTAAGCGCGGCAAACATCATGCAGCCGCCTCATTAACCAACGCAATGCGCATTCTCAAACTCGCCAAAAATTTGCAAAAGATTGTCCCGCGAAGAAATCTCAACTAAACGCCGGTAACGAACTTCCCGTCCCACGCCACATATCCATACGCCATCCGCGGCGTGTTGAACGCAAATCCCGGATTCCCTTGCCGGTCCAGCAAAATCAATCCGCCAGTCGCATGTGTGCGCTTCGCCAGCAGATGTATCGCATCCCGCGCCGCGAGCGACGCCAAATCAAAATTCTCCGGCCCAGAAAAAATCACCGGACGTCCGTGCCCCCCGTGATTTCCCGCGCCTGCCGACCCCTCAAAATCCATCGCCGCCGGACGCCGCAAATAATCCACCGCCGTTTTCGCCATCACCACTTTCATGATCGCTTCGCCGTAACCTGTGCACGAAACTCCGCCCGCCTCGGCATCCGCGTAGCACCCGCATCCAATCAACGGAGAATCGCCAACACGCCCGGGCAACTTGCAGCAAATTCCGCCAGTGCTCGTCGCAGCAAAAAGCGCGCCGTTGCGATCGATGGCCACTGCCCCCACGGTTCCTTGTCCATGCCCCGGATGATTCTCCGCCGCATGCTTATCCGTGCTGCATCGCTTCCATGCTTCTCGCTCCGTCGGCGCCACCAATTCTTCCGCCGCGCACAAACTCATCCCTTTTGCCGTCGCAAATCGCTCCGCGCCTTCTGCCACCAACATCATGTGCGGGCAATATTCCAGAATTTTCCTCGCCAACTGAATCGGATTGCGTATATGTTGCAGCGTCGCCGCCGACCCCGCCCGCAGCGTCGCGCCATCCATCACAATCGCGTCGCACTCCACCACTCCGTCCGAATTCAGGTGCGACCCAAATGCCGCATCGAAGATCGGATCGTCTTCCAGCGCCATGATCGCGGCTTCCACTGCGTCCAGCGCCGATCCGCCGTTCCCCAGCAACGACCACCCCGCCGCCAAGGCCCGCTGACACCCCGCCTTGCACGCGTCCACCGCGTCATCGGCAATATCCCACGCCCCTCCATGAACAATCAGCGCAGGTTTCATCGAATGGAAAATCGCCAGGACACTTTCATTTTGTAGGTAAGATTGTCAGACACCCAGGCGGCCAGTTCCATCAAATAAAAAAATCCAGCAAAAATAAAAACGGACCAATCATCAGCAGAATCGCTCCCCGGTTAATCCGCCTCCGGGAAATCCGCTCCAGTGAACGCCGAAAACCCGACGGCGCCACTTTCAGCCGGCACTCTTCGCGCAACCCGGCAAATCCGCCGATCACCGCATGCCGCGCAAAATTTCGCCGGATCGCTCCCACCTCGTCGTGCACCCACACCGGCACATCGCTTCGCCCGAACCACAACAAAATCGCGCCAGCCACAAACACTGCGTACCCCAATGTCGCCAAGAGTCCCAGCGCTGAACCAGCACCCCAATACATAGGTTCCTCTGCAATTCCCAAGCTGAACCGTAGGACGCCCAAACCACCCGCGCGGTTTCCCGCCGCTCAACCAGTTCCACCACTACTCTTCTTCGTGAATCGTCACCAGTTTCATCACTTCAAAATCTTTCTGCCCCGCCGGCGTGGTCACCTGGATCTCGTCGCCCACTTTTTTATTCAGTAGCGCTTTCCCAATCGGCGAAGTCGTTGAGATCATCCCCTTCTCCGCGTCCGCTTCTTCCGTGCTCACCAGTTTATATTCCACTTTCACGTCGCGCTGCGTGTCCAGCACCACGATTCGCGATCCATAGCCCGCCCGGTCTTTCGGAATGTTCGTCAAATTCAGCATGCCCAAATCGCCCATGCGCTTCTTCAATTGCGCGATTCGCGCATTCACATAACCTTGCCGCTCTTTCGCGTACTTGTACTCCGCATTTTCTGAAAGGTCTCCGTGCGCCCGCGCCACTGCAATCTCTTTCGGCAAATCGATATTCAGTTCATGTTCCAGCATGCTGATTTCTTCCAGCAATTTCTCTTTAATCTTTTTTAGTGGATCGGCCATGGTCATCGAATTCCGCACTTCCTCGGTTTCACCAACTCCAATTGCAATTCCCATCTTTCGGAAAGCCTTAGGCCTTCCCACATCCGCGATTAGGTTCGTAAGGAGTCGAAGCTTCCTACTCTACCCGGCGGCGCTCAGGCGCCCGTTGGACAGACTCTGATTATAGATGCGCCCCTTTTCCCGCCACAAGCGCCGTTTGAAAAGTCGCCGGTCACAGAGCAGCTAGCGCAAAGTGCTGTCCGAAAGGTGCTACACAACCTCTACCGCACTTTCACCGTCAACGACGAAGCCTTGCTATGCCCAGCGCCGTCCTCAATCGTCAACGTATACGTCGTCTCCTTCGTCGGCTTGTCGTCCACACATCGCGCGTAAGACGGCCACACCGGCTCCGTCGAGGGCTCCAGCTTCACCGTCTTCGCATTCGCCACTCCGTAACACAATTTCACTTTCTCTCCGCGCTGCACCGTCGCAGGGCTCGCATAAAAGTTCTGAATCTCCAAAGACTTTCCGCCCATCTGCTCCAGCGTCACGCGATCTTGTTCTTGCTGCTTCTCGGTCCGCTCCGCGATCGTCCTGCGGGTAATGTCGCGATTTTCCGACCACCGAAAAAAGAAAATCCCGCCCACCACCAATATCGCCACGCCCAGCGCCGAAGACGTATACAGCAGCGGATTCTTCCACACGCTCGGCTGCTCCGCTCCGCCACCCGAACTCTTCTGCCCCGGTCCAATCTCCGTGAACATTTCCGCTAACTCGCTTTCCGCTCGGTATCCGTCCCCGCTGCAGCCGCCACCTTTACATCGTCAACACCACGCGAAATTTCGCCTGCCCGCTATTCATCCGCTCATACGCTTCCGCCACCTTCGCCAGCGGGTACTTCTCAATCATCGCCTTCACTCCGGTCAGTTGCGCAAATCGCAGCGTATCTTCTGAATCCGTCGGGATTCCCGACGACCATCCTTGAATATTTTTCACCCCAACAATCAATTGAACCGGCGTCACCTCAATCGCCCCCGCCGCCGCTCCCACCACCAGCAACGTTCCGTTCGCTCCCAATCCGTTCACCAATTCGCTCATTGCCTTTGAATTCGGCGCTGTCGCCAAAATCACCCGCGCTCCGCCCAATTTCTGCAACTCTTCTGCCGCGTTCGTCGCTTTGCTGTCGATGTACACGCTGGCGCCCATCTTCTTCGCCAGCTGCGCGTTTTCCGCACCGCGGCCCACCGCCGCGACCTTGTATCCAAATTTGCTCGCAAACTGCACGCCCAAATGGCCCAGGCCGCCGATCCCTTGCACCGCCACCAAATCTCCCGGCAGCGCTCCGCTATGCCGCAGCGCATTAAACGTCGTCACTCCCGCGCACATCAAAGGAGCCGCTTCCGCCGCATCCAACGAGTCCGGTATCATCGCCAGCGCTTCCACCGGCGCCACCATGTACTCCGCATATCCGCCGTCAAAACTAATTCCAGAGATTTTTAGGTTCTGGCAAGTCCCAAAATCGCCGCGCCGGCAGGAGATGCACGTTCCATCCTGCCCGCCATGCCAGCCCACTCCCACCCGCTGCCCTTTTTTCCACGCCGTCACGCCGGCCCCAACCTCGTCAATCACCCCAGCTACTTCATGTCCGGGCACGCGCGGATACTGAATCCCCGGCCACAACCCATCCTTGGTCAGATGGTCGCTAAAACAAATTCCGCAAGCCTGCACCTTGATCCGCACCTGTCCCGCTGCCGGATTCGGTATCTCCCGCTCCTCAATCGTAAAATCCGCCCCAGCCCGCCCCACCACCGCCGCTTTCATCTTCCCCATCACGCCCTCCCAAACTTTCTCGACCTGCCATCGACGTCTTATCCACTTTCCAAGTCTGTCCCGTTTGGATGCCCCACCATACCAACAAGTTAGCGCCCCGACCAACCGTCGGAAACCACTCCAGCCTCTTGATTCATCTCAAGACGACGAGCATCGCCTTCGCAGCGAAGGCCTGATGGCAGCTTGTAATTCGAATACTTCAGAATTATATTGACATATGGTAAATAATCTGATATCTTACCAACAAATGTCCGCATTGGCGCCGCTCAAACTAAACGCGCCACCATTCCGTCTGCCCGCATCACTTCGGATCCTTCCAATCTCTGGCGTTTTCCGGCCCGCTAACACGCATTTTCCAACCCTTGCGTTTTCTGCAACTTCCACACTCCGTGCAAAAGAGCGAAAACCTATTCCCCGCAGTATCAATAACTTCCGCACTCTTTTGCTCTTTGTGGGGGGTAGGGGGTCTGCAACCTGGCGATATCTCCAGCTTTACTTGAAGTCTGCCCAGAAGTCCTGTCTGCTCAATCGACTGGAGGACAAGTTCTTCAATCGCGCAACTTTCCGCCTCTCGTCAGAATCCTTGCGGTCGCCTGCTCCATCCGCATATCATTTGGTTTACTCCTTACGGAGATTCAATACGCTCGCTGGAGCTGACTCTGGCTGGCCACTGGGGCACACGTCATGAAACGCATCTTGCTAGTCGTTCTTTTCCTCTTCGCCGCGCAGACAGCTTCCGCGCAAGACTGGGCTCGCGCTCATCTGGAAAAATCGCCGCGTCATCGCGAATGGGTTGCCATCAAACACGGCGATCGCAGCGTCCAAACATTTATCGCCTACCCGGAATCGAAAGATAAGCGCCCGGTGGTGCTCATCATTCACGAAATTTTCGGCTTGAGCGATTGGGCGCAGGACCTCGCCGATCAGGTTGCCGAAGCCGGCTACGTCGCTGTCGCCCCCGATTTGCTTTCCGGCATGGGTCCAAATGGAGGCCGCACCGACAGTTTCCCTCAGGGCAAAGCCACCGAAGCGGTCGGCAGCTTGAACCCGGATCAGGTCACTGCGGACCTCAATGCCGCTGCGGACTACGGACTGAAACTTCCGGCATCGAACGGCAAACTATTTGTCGCCGGTTTCTGCTGGGGCGGCGGACAAACTTTCCGCTTCGCCACCAATCGCCCGGATCTTTCCGCCGCATTCGTTTTCTACGGACCGCCGCCAGATAAAGATGCGATGGCCCGCATCAAAGCTCCCGTATACGGCTTTTACGCCGGTAACGATGCGCGCATCGACGCCACGATCCCAGACGCCGTCACCAACATGAAAACAGCCGGCAAGAAGTACGAGCCGGTTACTTACGATGGCGCAGGCCATGGTTTCATGCGTGCCGGCCAGCAACCCGACGCCACTCCCGCCAACAGCAAAGCCCGCGACGACTCCTGGGTGCGCTGGAAGGGCCTGATGGCCGCATCTAAGTAAAGGCACACGGCGGCTGGCCGGATCGGCGCTTGTTCCGCCGCTTGCAAAGTTCGCTCTGCAACCGCGGCGCTGTTGCAGAGCCTTTGTAGTTCTGGACGTGTCCAGCGCGTCCGCAATTTTTGTTGCGAGACGCGCTGCTAATTTTTGACTCGGTGAATTCTTTGAAGGACATATGGCTCGACAAAATTACAAAAACTGGATTCTCGCAATTTGCTGCTGCGTTTTTCTCGGCGCGGTGGCTCCGCGATTTTTCATCCATGCGCGAGCCGACCAAGTGACCTCCACGCTCCTTGTTGGCAACTCCAAAATCGATGTGGTGATCGAATCCAACGATGGCGGCACAGCGCAGCTTTCGCAAACCGACGCCATGCATTGGGTGCAAATGGCCGCGGAGTCCGTTTCTACTTACTACGGCCGCTTTCCCGTTTCGCATTTGCTGCTCAGAATTATTCCGTTCGACGGCAACGGAGTGCGCCACGGCCAGACCTGGGGAAGAGGCGGCGGACTGATTTCCATTCACGTCGGCACGCAAACCACTCCGGCGGATTTTGCCGACGATTGGATGCTCCCGCATGAAATGATTCACCTGGCCTTTCCTTCCATGGCCGATGAACATCACTGGATCGAAGAAGGAATTTCCACTTACGTCGAACCAGTGGCAAGAATCCAAGCCAGCCACATGGAGGCCACGCAAATGTGGCGCGATCTGGTTCGCGATCTTCCCAAAGGGCAACCGCAATCTGGCGATCAAGGTTTGGATCACACGCATACGTGGGGCAGAACGTATTGGGGCGGCGCGCTGTTTTGTTTTGTCGCGGATGTGGAAATTCACAAACAAACGCAAAACAAAAAAGGACTGCAGGATGCGTTGCGCGGAATTCTGAATGCCGGCGGCACCATCAATGAAGATTGGGAAATTGAAAAGGCTTTGAAAATCGGCGATCAAGCGACCGGCGTTTCCGTGCTGGTTCCTCTGTACGAAAAAATGAAAGATCAGGCCGTCGACACCGATCTTCCCGGAATGTGGAAACAGTTGGGAGTTTCGCGAGACGCAGAGGGTTTGCACTTTCACGATGACGCGCCGCTAGCCGCGGCTCGCCAGGCCATCATCGCAACGCCGGCAGCGTCGGGCGCCAAACCGTCAGCGGCGCTGCATCCGCCGGTGGTTTCCGCGGGGCGTACCGCATCCGTGCCGCGCAACGATACGGGCCAAAATTAACATGAGAATTAAATCAAATGGAAAATGATCGGATTCTAATTTTCGAGTTTGAGTTAGGTTTTTACTGTAACCGCGTTTTTGTCGCGTGGCGGACCGAGGACCCGCAGCAACAAAGTATCCACCGAATACTGGCCCGGGCCGATGATGAGCACAATCAGCGCAACGAACAGAAAAATGAACGGATCGGCAGCCTGAAATTTATCGGGGGCGCTGAAAATCGAAGCCAGCGCCACTCGATCCGCGGTGATGTAAGCCATCAGCATGTTGATGGTGAGCACCAGGCCGGTGAGCCGCGAAAGCAGGCCGATGGCGAGAAAGATTCCGCCGAAGAGTTCGACGCAAGAAATGAACACCGCCATTTGCGCGGGATGCGGCAGATTCAGGCTGGTGAAAAAATCGGTGACTTTCGGGAGGTTGTGCAGTTTGCCCCAACCACTTTGCGCCAACTGCCAGCCCCAGTAAACGCGAATAAAAAGAAGCAAAGACGATTGCAGGCTAGAGACGATGCGAACAACTTTTGCGTACAAGACTCTGAGAGAGTTGAACAAGAGATTTTCTCCGTCGGTGGTGTCGGTGAAAGTAAATTATTTTGCGGAGCCCATTTGCGGCTTGCAGAACCACCCGAGTGCGGCCCAGTTTTGAAACCATTGCTGCACTGAAGCCGCGCGATTTTCCGGTGCGATGGAAGTTTTTCGTAAACCGGTTTCAATGGCCTGAGCGAGAGTTTTTCCCTGGCGCAACGTGCCGAGAATCGCGAATTCTTCCGCGGCGATGCGGCGAAAATAAACGGAATTGTCGATGCGGTGCACGGCCAGAAAAATCGCTCCGGGTTTCAGTTTTATCGTAGCCTGCACGCGTTTGCGTTTTTTGCGTTCCTGCATGGCGTTGCTGGCAAAGCTGGTGTCTTCGTCTTCCTTGCGCACGTCGAGCAACAAATCGTCGACGGGATAGCGGAGACTCAGCAGCTGAATGTACCTCTGCAGTTTCAATTTCATTTTTGGACCGGCGTGGGTGGCGAGATCTTCCGCGCGCAGAGCAGGTTCCGCGCCGCCGTCGAACGCTTCGATGTCCGCCCATTCCAGGCGAACCACATCGAGCGCGAGAGTTTGTTTTTTGCCGGCCCACTTGGGATTTTTGCGCAGCCAGGATTCCAACTGCGAGCCGAGATTGCGCAGCGTGAAAGAACGCGACGGGCAATCCAGAATGTAGGCCTTGCTCATGGCTTCAAAACGGCGCGCGCCGAGCACCGATTGCAGACCGGGAAAATCTTCGATCATGCTGGAAAGCAGGCGGAACCAGTATTGACGATTGTAAATTTCCAGCCGCTCGAAAGAAGTCAGCCGGTCATTCGGTTTGATGAAACGCGCGGCGTAGCTGCGCATTGGCCGGCCGTCTGGCGCGGTGCGGCTCATATTTTCGGAAGAGGTGAGCGGCTGCATCACGGCGCGAGCCATGGTGCGCTGCAATTGCAAAAGTTTCATACCGCCTCGGCCAGCACGGTGGACGCGAGAAAACGATTCGCTTTCAGCGCTTCGTCGTGAACTTCCTGGAAAGAGGGAATGCTGTCGTCCCATTCCAGGAGGGTGGCGGTATGGCCGACGCGCTGAATGGCGCGCTCGTACAATTTCCAGACCGGATCGATTACCGGGTGATCGTGAGTATCCAAAATGTATTTGCGATACTTGGAATGGCCGGCGATGTGAATTTGCGCGACGCGTTCCGCGGGAATGCTGTTCACATAATCGAAAGGATTGAAACTGTGATTCTGCGAAGAGACGTAAATGTTATTCACGTCCAGCAAAATTCCGCAGTCGGCATTTTCCACGACTTCATTCAGAAATTCCCACTCAGTCATTTCTGAAACGTGGTATTCGGCGTAGCTGCTGACGTTTTCGACGGCGATGGGAATTTCCAGAAAGTCGCGGACTTCGCGCACTTTTTGCGCGGTGAGGCGCGCGGCCTCAAAAGTGTACGGCATGGGAAGAAGATCGTGAGTGTAGCGGCCGTCGACGCTGCCCCAGCAAAGATGATCGGAAAGCCAGGGAGTTTTGGTGCGCTTGACGAGTTCCTTGAGGCGGCGCAAATGTTCGCGATTGGGTTTTTCCGCGGAGCCAAAATACATGGAGACGCCGTGCTGGACGATTTTGTATTGCTCGAGCAGTTCATCGAGAATTTGCAACGGGCGTCCGCCGTCGATCATGAAATTTTCAGAAATAATCTCGAACCAATCGACCACCGGTTTGCGAGTGAGAATGTGGTGATAATGCGGAGCGCGCAGTCCGATACCGATTCCGTAGTCGGTAAAATCATTAAATTTATTTGCAGGCATTGAAAATCTCCGAAAGCAAAAGGAAAAACGGGAACAAATTTACGGCGGTTTAGGCACAACCGGAGGGCCAGTGATTTCGCACCAGCCCCCTACAGTTGAAGATCGTCAGCAGAGAGCCGACGTTATTCCGGCATCTTGGAGCCGTCGGTCGCGCAGCCGCCCTTGCCTTTGCAAGAGTTCTTGCCTTTGCAACCGTTGTCGCTGGACTTGCAACCGCCCTTACCCTTGCAAGAGTTTTGGCCCTTACAAGCGTGCTTTTCTTTGACCTTTTTGTCGGCCTTGGTGTCCTGGTCCTGGGCGTTGGCAGAAGCCTTCCCGGACAGGTTGGAAGCGTGCGATACGACGCTGGTGCCCGCGAGCAAGCCCGCGACAGCCGCGCCGCTAATTAGGAACTTCGTTGCCTTTGTCATTTTTCCCAACGACCTCCGATTAAGATTAGTTGCTATTTACTTCAGGCAAGAATCTGCCAGAAGACCGAGAACCCGACATGAGCGCCTGACCACAGCACAATCCTTTGCGAGCATAGGGTTGAGGCCAGAAACCCGGGCTTGGGACGGGTAGGCGGATTCGTCCACCATACCCCCAAGAGGGCGGGGCTGGCCACAAGAAAGTTGCGGGCGGCAGGGCGGGGTGAAAGCGGGAATGAAACGGACGATTCATTCAGAGACGCCGGAAATTGGAGTTTGTTTCGAAGAATTTTTGGCGGCACTTACAGGGATATTTTTGGAAAAACCGGCGCGCGGCGAGGTCTTGTGGGCAGTGGGGGCGTTCTGCGCCAGGGAGGAGGTGGCCAGGGGAAGGGCGGCTACTAGGGCGATGTGCTTCACGTTTGAGCCTCAGTGTAGAGTACGGAGGGCAGGGGGTTTTGGATGTGTGGGTAGTGGTGAACGATTGAACCAAGAACATTGAAGCGATATCTTGGAAATTCAGTGAGGCTTAAAATGTCTACGGGCCGGACCAACAAGGAAATCAGTCTTCACCATAGCTTGGTGCAACACGCCCCCCAGAGAAGATCTCACAGGAGGCTTTCGAGGGAAGCGACGAGCATTTGAGAAGGCTTGTTCAGCTGCGGCCCGGTGAACAAGCTGTTGTGGAGGACCTCGGAAAATACGTGCACGACCTGCGTAACACAGAAATCCAAGGATCCTTGCTTGTGTATCTCTTGCCCTTTTGCTTGCAAGCATGGCGTGATGACCTGCGCGGAATTCAAGGGTACGGTGGATTTGTCGAGCATCTATATCCCGTTTTGGCGGACAGGCACGTCTTTGATTTGCACTTGAACGCCGCCCAGGCAAAAGTGGTCTCGGAGTTTATGCAGCATGCGATCCTGGAGGAAATAGACCAGCAGCGGGGACTGATTTTTCAAGGTTCGGCGGTCAGGCCGTACCGCTGGTTCGGTGCTCTGATAACGTATGGCGTTCTACGCCCAGATCTGTATAACTTGTGGAATTCGTGGTGGGCGTCGAACACGATTGGACGCGCAATCGCGGCGGTGCAGTACGTTTCGTGCTTGATGTATCCGAATAACGAGAACCCGGTATTCGCTCCTTGGACTCCTGACCGTGGTGGAGGGCCTCCGCTGGTCTGGAGATTTGAAGGGCACTTGTATGCGCATTGTTGGCTGCAACCAAACGTTAGATTCTTACGGCAAATGCTCACTGTTCAGAACGTGAGGAATGCGCTTCTCCGAGCGACCGCTCGCTTGAGCGGCGAACCAGAATATAGTGCCGCTGTGACTGTCAAAGAGGATTTTCCACTTTGCACCGCGACAGTAAAATCTCGCTGTGCTGAACTCCCGCAGTTCCTTGAGACGGTTCAACAATCGATCACGCAGTTCTCGTGGTCAGCCTGAAGAATGGCAAAGAATTGTCGATACTGGAAGGATGGCTAAGACTCGACGACTGGCGTGAGGCACGATGTGTGGCGCGGTGGGGGAAGTGGTTGGAGTTATTGTTTGGTTGCGTGGTGAACTGGCTCAATCGAGATGGGGATTACTGGGGACACAGACTGAAGTCTGTGTTACTGGTGGTGCCGGAAAAATTGGGTGGCGAAATGGTGATGCGGGTTTTGGTTTTGGGTGGCGTGGCGGTAATTTTGAGTTGCGTGGCGGCGGTTACGTTGCCGTTGCAAAGCGGCGCGCGGAAACTGGCGTTGCAAGGCGATGTGCGGAGGCCGACGTTGCAAAGCGACGTGAAGCCGACGTTGCAGAGCGATGTGAAGCCGGGGTCGCAGAGCGATGGGCGGAGGGCGGTGTTTCAGGCGCCTACCGTGTCGACATTTTCGATTGTGGCGATTGATCCGGTGAATGGGGATTTGGGCGTCGCGGTAGCGTCGCGATATTTTTCGGTTGGCTCGGTGGTGCCGTGGGCGCTGGCTGGAGTGGGGGCGGTGGCGACGCAGGCGAATGTGAATGTGGGTTACGGGCCGCGAGGAATCGATTTGTTGCGGCAAGGATTACCTGCGAAAGAAGTGCTGGATAAACTTTTGGCAGAAGATACGTTTGAAGGGAAAGACGGGCGGCAAGTGGCGATTGTGGACGCGCACGGAAATGTGGCGGCGTACACGGGATCGAATGCGCCGAACTGGGCGGGAGACCGCCAGGGGAAAACGTGGTCGGCGCAGGGGAATATTTTGGTGGGGCCGCAAGTTCCGGAGGCGATGGGGCGGGCGTTTGAAAGCACGCAGGGCGAGCTGGCGGAAAGATTGTATGCGGCGCTGAAAGCGGGCGACGATGCGGGCGGCGACAAGCGCGGGCATCAGTCGGCGTCGATGCTGGTGGTGCGCAAGCAGGGCGGGCGGAACATCAATAATGACCGCTACATTTATGTGAATGTGGACGACAATCCAAAACCGCTAGCGGAATTGCGGCGGTTGCTGGATTTGAATTTGTTTTACTTATATGGAGAGGCTTCGGACCGTTTGCTAACGGCGGGGAAGAAAAAAGAGGCGCTGGAGGCGCAGCAGACGGCGGCGCGGTACGCTCCGGAGCAAGCGGATAGTCACATAGGGCTGGGATTTTTGCAGTACGTGAATGGAAATAAAGAAGCGGCGCTGGCGGAATTCCGGCAAGCGCAGAAGATGGACAAGGACTTCAGAAAGCAGTTCGACGCGACGATACAGTTTTCTCCAGAGTTGAAAGGGATTCTGGAGGATAAGGATTTTCTTGCGAAGCTGTTCCCCAACAAATAAACTCCGTGCCCACGCGGGCTCGGGATAGAGTTCGCAGCCGTGGCGACGGAGGAGAGAAAAATGAGAATTTTTGTGGGGATGGTTTTGTGCTGCCTGTTGCTGGTGTGCGCGGTGAATGTGCGAGCGCAGGACGAAGAAAAGCGGCAGGACGCGGAAGGCTGCAAAGATTCGCCGTTGATCACGCGATTTCCGGGAGGGACGATCAACTCCTGCGAGAACAAGGAATTTGAACAAGCAGACCTGCCGATGGGGAACGATAAGGACGGAAACGCGATCACGAAGCATGTCGAGGGCGATTACCACTATTGGGAAATTGCGACGCGGCCGGGCGTGAGCGAGATACAGGTGTTCCGAAACTTTCAGACGGCGATCAAGACGGCAGGTTTTACGATTGACTACGCGAGCTCACCAAACATAATTACGGCGCATAAGGGGCACACCTGGCTATTGATCGACAATAAAGGCGATTTTTATTATCAGACGATTGTTACGGAAAAGGAGATGACGCAGGAAGTTACGGCGGATGCGTCTTCGCTGTCCGATGAAATTAACAAGAGCGGACACGTGGCGGTATACGGGATTCAGTTCGATACGGCGAAGGCGACGATCAAGCCGGAGTCTGAAGGGGTGCTGGGCGAAATTGTGAAGTTGCTGCAGCAAAATCCGGATTTGAAACTGCGCGTGGAAGGGCACACGGACAATCAGGGGAACGCCGCGGCAAATCAGGCGCTATCGGAAAAACGGGCGCAGGCGGTGGTGGCGTGGCTGGTGGCGCAACAGATCGGCGCGGGACGGCTGACGGCGAAAGGCATGGGGCAGACGAAGCCGGTGGAGGATAACTCGACGGAAGCGGGGCGGGCGAAAAATCGGCGAGTGGAATTGGTGAAACAATAGCGGCGGCGGGCTAGTCGGCGGGATGGAGCTTGTTGTCTTGGGGCTGAGATTCCCACTCGATGCGAACGAGCCAATCGAAATGCATGGCTTCGGCTTTGAGCCAGGCTTCCAAAGTTTCGCGGGATTCGGCGCGGAATTCGGCGAACATTTTTCCCTCAAGCATGTTGACGAGAACGCGTTCGGCATGGGCGGGACCGCCGTTGCGAAAGCGCTGGGCGAGAGCTTCCGCGCCCTGGCGGGTGAGGCAAGCAAGAGTGTGTTGGGTGAGATAGCGGGGCATCGAAGTCCTCAAATCCGGTCTGCTCGACTACTATTTCATAGTGCGCGATGGATGCGCGCGAAGCAAGACGGCCTACGGGATTCGCTCGGTTGCCGCTGTGGTGCCGCGATGCCATAATCCTAGCTTCGGTTGATTTGCGAGCAATGAACGGCGGGTGCGAATTTTCGGCTCGCTGCGAGTGATTGAGTTTATCGGGGGTTCCCATGGCGTTGCGTGATAGCTGGATCGAAAAGCGAGAAGTGGCGGCGGCGAGCGCGAACGGCAACAGAAATATGTCGCAGATGCATCTGGCGCGGCAGGGCGTAATCACGGAAGAGATGCAATTTGTCGCGAAGCGCGAAAAGCTGGAGCCAGAGCTGATCCGCAGCGAAGTGGCGCGCGGACGATGCATCATTCCGGCGAATATTCATCATCGCAACCTGGAGCCGATGGCGATTGGGATTGCGACGAAATGCAAAATCAACGCGAATATCGGGAACTCCGCGACGACATCGAATATTGACGATGAGTTGAAGAAATTGCATCACGCGGTGCACTATGGCGCGGATACGGTGATGGACCTTTCGACGGGCGGAGATATTCCGACGATTCGCAAGGCGATTATCGAGGCGTCGCCGGTGCCGGTGGGCACGGTGCCGGTTTATGAGGCAATTTCGCGGGTGCGGCGTCCGGAAGATTTGACGATTGAGCTGATGCTGGAAGTGATTGAGGAGCAGGCGGAACAAGGCGTGGATTACATGACGATCCATGCGGGGGTGCTGCGCGAGCATGTGCCGTTTGTGCGCAAACGGATTACGGGCATTGTGAGCCGCGGCGGGTCGCTGATGGCGCACTGGATGGAGCATCACAAGAAGCAGAATTTTTTGTACGAAAATATCGAGGCGATTTGCAAAATTTTCAAGAAGCACGACGTGAGTTTTTCGTTTGGCGACGGCTTGCGGCCGGGCTGCATCGCGGACGCGAGTGACGAGGCGCAGTTCGCGGAATTGAAAGTGCTGGGCGAGCTGACCACGAAGGCGTGGGAACACGATGTGCAGGTGATGATCGAAGGGCCGGGGCACGTACCGCTGGACAAAATTAAAGAGCAAGTGGACAAGGAAATGGAGTGGTGCCATGAGGCGCCGTTTTACACGCTGGGGCCGCTGGTGATTGATATCGCGCCGGGCTACGACCACATCACGAGCGCGATTGGCGCGGCGATGATCGGATGGCATGGAGCATCGATGCTGTGCTATGTGACGCCGAAAGAGCATCTGGGATTGCCGAACGCTGAAGATGTGAAGCAGGGCGTGATCGCTTACAAAATTGCGGCACATGCGGCGGACGTGGCGCGACACCGGCCAGGAGCGCGGGACCGCGACGACGCGCTGAGCTATGCGCGATTTCTTTTCGATTGGAACAAACAATTTGAATTGTCGTTGGATCCGCCGACGGCGAAGGCGATGCACGACGAAAATTTGCCGGACGATTTTTACAAAGAGGCGAAGTTTTGCTCGATGTGCGGGCCGAAATTCTGCTCGATGAACATCACGCAATTGGCGGATGCCGAGGGCGGGCACGACCAAACGGAGCGCAAGCAGAAATTCGTGGAGTTGCTGGCGAAGATTGAGCGGTAGATAGGCGTTTATTGGCTGGCTGACACTGGCTGTTACCCTCTCGGCATCGCGTGGTAAATCGCGCTAGGCGGAATCGCATGGTTTGTTAAGCTGGAAGCAAGTTCGGTCCCCGAAGTATCCCCCTCCGACTTCATGGCGATGCGCTTTGCACGCCTTTAAATAAATGAGCGTTTCAAATGACTGAAACTCGACAGGGCATGACTGTCCTGGTGGCGGATGATTCCGCTATCTATCGCAAGCTGGTGCAGCATGCACTGGAGGCGGAAGATTATTCGTTGGTGATGGCTAAGAGCGGGCAAGAGGCGCTGGAACTTTTTGCGCAACATTCTCCTTCGATCGTAATCACGGATTGGATGATGCCGGATATTTCTGGGCTGGAATTGTGTGCACGCATTCGAGAGACCGCGCCTGCACCGGCGACGTATATTTTGTTGCTGACTGGAATGACGGAGAAAGACAGCGTGGTGCAGGGTCTGGCAGCGGGAGCGAACGACTATTTGACGAAACCTTTTCACGCAGGAGAGTTGCTGGCGCGAATCGGAGTGGGCCGCCGGAATATTGAATTACATCGAGAAGTAGACGCGAAAAACAATTTGCTGGAGGAGCTGGCGCATACGGATGCGCTGACCGGCTTGCCGAATCGTCGCGCGCTGGAAGAATGGTCGGCAAGGCAGTTGCGCGGAGCGGCTCGGCACGGATTTCCGATGTGGATGGTGCTGGCGGACCTGGACAAGTTTAAGGTGATCAACGATACGCACGGGCACGAGGCCGGCGATGTGGTGCTGCGGCAATTCGCGAAAGTCTTGAAGGAGACGACGCGGGCTTCGGATATTTGCGGCCGGTTGGGCGGCGATGAGTTTCTGCTGGTGGTGACACATGTGGATGAAGCGAATATTGAGGCGACGGTGGAGCGTTTTCGGAAGCGATTCGTCGCGGAGACATGTTCCTTTGGCGGGGTGAGTATTCCGGTGACGGCGAGTTTTGGCGTTGCGGGATTGCCGGTTGGGAGTGCGATGGATTTCGACGCGCTGCTGCGAGAAGCGGATCGCGCGTTGTACGCGGCGAAACATGCGGGGCGGAATTTGGTGAAAGTGGGAGCGAACGTCGGTTAGCGCCAGAGAGCGTCGTCTCGCTTGCCTTTTCTCGGACGGAAGTTTTCTGTGAGTTACTGCAGCGTGGTTTGGTTGGTCGACTTAAATATGGTATGAGTTTGTCGAGTGGAACCTTCCACCATGACAGACCGTTCGACGAAGATGGCGCTGATTGGCGCGGGGCCGGTAGGTCTGGCGATGGCCAAAGCCCTTGGCGAGCAGGGCCTTCCCTACGAACAACTAGAAGCGGACAGCGAACCGGGCGGCAACTGGTTCCATGGCGTGTATGAAACGGTGCACATCATTTCTTCGCGGAAGACGACGGAGTATGCCGACTATCCGATGCCGAAGGACTATCCGGATTTTCCCAGCCGTCAGCAGATGCTGGATTATCTGCGGGCATATGCGGCGAAATTTCACCTAGCCGAACATTTAGAACTAAATACAAAGGTGGTGATGGTTCGTCCGCTGGCGGGCGATCGATGGGAAATCGAATTGGCGAGCGGGGAGAAGCGCGTCTACAAAGGCGTGGTGGTTTGCAACGGACATCACTGGAGCCGCCGTTTTCCGAATTATCCTGGGGAGTTTGACGGCGAACTTATTCACTCGAAGGATTACCGCAATCCTTCGCAGGTAGCGGGGAAACGCGTGCTGGTGGTAGGCGGCGGAAATTCCGCTTGCGACATTGCGGCGGAGGCGGCACGGGTGGGAAAAAGCGCGAGCATCAGTTTGCGGCGGGGTTATTGGTTTCTGCCGAAGACTTTGCTGGGGATTCCTTCGGCGGAATTGATGAAGCCGTACGCGCCAGTGTGGCTGCAAAGATTTTTCTTGAAGTTGCTGATGCGGATATCGATCGGAAAATTTGAGGATTACGGATTGCCTCGGCCGAATCACCGGATTTTTGAGGCGCATCCGACGATCAATAGCGAGCTGCTGTATTACGTCAAACATGGACGGATTCGGCCGCGGCCGGATATTGCGCGGTTCGAGGGCAAGACGATTCATTTTGTAGATGGGTCGAGCGGGGAATTTGATTTGGTGGTTTGCGCAACGGGTTATCACGTCAGCTTTCCATTTTTGCCGGCGGGAATGGTGCCAGTTAAGGGAAGCACGGCGCAACTGTATGGCGGATGCGTTTTGGCGGAATACAAAAATCTTTATGTGATCGGAACGTCGCAGCTGCGCTATGGATTTGGGCCAGTGGTCACGCCGGGGGTGGATTTTATTGCACGAATGATCAAAGCGCAGGAACAGATGGAATTGCCGATCGGCCTGGTGCTGAAGGAATCCGGAGTGAAGTTGCCGACGACACATTTGGTTGATCCGCACGCGGCGCTGCGGGGGATTCGCCGAGGCAAACGTATGCTGCCATTGTTGGTGTGGAGAGAGAAGCGTTTGCGAAAGAAATTTTTGGCAGAGGTGGCGGCGCGGCCGGCGTTTGTTGATACGCCGGTGGTAGATCGTGGCGTTGAGGTGTTTTGATGCCTTTCCTGGCAGGCGGAGTGGCGGTGGTGACTGGAGCAGGGTCCGGGATCGGGCGCGCGCTGGCGCAGCGCTTGGCGGAGGCGGGATCGGCGCTGGCACTGGTGGACATCAATGAGAAAGAATTGGCGGAAACGGTAGCATTGCTGACGGGCAAGCGGGCTGAGATCACGACTCATCATGTGGACGTTGCCAACGAAGAGGCGGTTCGGGATTTTGCGGAAGACGTTACGCAGCGGCATGGCCGGGCGACTTTGCTGATCAACAATGCGGGAGTGGCGCTGCACGGAACGTTTGAGCAAATTTCGTTGGATGATTTGCGTTGGTTGATGGGGATAAATTTTTGGGGCACCGTGTACGGCGTGAAGTATTTTCTTCCGGTGCTGAGGCGGCAGCCGCGCGCGCACATTGTCAATATTTCGAGTATTTTTGGGATTATTGCGCCCACGGGGCAAACGGCTTATTCGGCGAGCAAGTTCGCGGTGCGAGGTTTTACGGAGGCGTTGCGACACGAGCTTGCGGAGACTTCCGTTGCGGTGTCATGCGTGCATCCGGGCGGAATTCGGACTGCGATTTCGCGGAACGGGCGATTGGGAGCGAATGCTCCGCAAAGCGCGCAAGACGCGGCGGTGGCGCGCTTCGATGAGCTTACGCCCACATCGCCGGAAGCGGCGGCGGCGCGAATTTTGCGCGGCGTGGAGTTGCGCGAACCACGAATCGTGGTCGGAGCGGATGCCAGGCAGGCGGATATTTTGCAGAGGTTGCGACCGGGAAATTATTGGAAAACGCTGGCGCGGAAGATTAGGGGCTCAGCACCGCCGTAAGCTGCGTGGGCAGCGGTCTGGCCATGGGCGGACCGGATGCCGCGACGAGGCGTATCGGAGGGCATGGGAGCGATCATGGGATTTGTTCGAGCGGCTGTGGTGGCGGAAATACCTCCTGGCACCATCCGGGAGGTAAATGTTGACGGAAAGGCGGTGGCGATCGCGAACGTAGAAGGGCAATTCTACGCCATCGATAATGTGTGCATGCACCGGGGCGGCCCTTTGGCTGACGGGCCATTTGAGGGCAAGACCGTGATGTGCCCGTGGCATGGTTGGGAGTATGACGTTACTACCGGCAAGGTCGGGCAGAATCCGACGGTTGGGGTGGCCTGTTATCGGGTCGAAGTTCGGGGGAGCGACATATTCGTGGACCTCGCTTATCTTGCAACTGATTCATTATAAAAGCGTTAGACGGGAAGCCGAAACAACCTGAGCTAATGGCCTGGGTTGATGACTGGTTGGCCGAGAAGGCGTTAAACCTCGATTTAGCATACGATTAGCCGACGGCGCGGCCTAAAATCCCTAAGTCTCACATTTTGTTTCGCTTTTTCGTCATCCCCGTGTATAGTGCTGCCGACTCAAAGCCTAATGGGGACTACGACTTCGCAACGACATTATTGGATTTTCAGCGCCGACCCGCATCATTACCACTGGGACACGCTTTTCGTTAAGGGTAAAGAGATGTGGCACGGCGCGGCGGGCAAGCCCGATGCTATTCGTGCGCTCAAACAGGTGCGCAAGGGCGACCGGGTGCTGTGTTACCACTCGACTCCGGAACGTTCGCTTTATTCGATTGCGGAAGTGACGCGCGACCCTTATCCCGATCCTCATGATTCTAAAGGCAAAAATCTGGTGGCGGACCTGCGGTCGTTTGAGCGACTGCCCCGGCAAGTGTCGCTGGCGGAATTGCGCGGCAATCCGGCGCTGAAAAAAGTGAAGATGCTGAAAAATGTGCGGTTGCTGATTTCGCCGATTACCGACGTGGAGTATCAAGAAATGCTGAAGATGTCGGGCATTGTAGCCACACCGGGCATTCCGCTGCCCTGAGGCGCGGCCGCGGCGCTGCCGCGTTTCGTGTGCGATCTTAACGCCGAGTAATTTGGGCTCCGCGCCACTGCCATGACTTTTTCTCCGCAAAGTCCGTCAGACATAAAACAGCAAGATATGCTCGCGGGAATTCTTTCCGGCACTACGCGCGTTCTGGATCTCAGCTACGCAATTAATGATCGGCTGGTGCCGTGGCCCGGCGATGGTCGCTGGTTTGAGGCGACGGTGAATGCGACCACGGAGGAGAACGGCTATTTTACGCGCAGTTTCTGGATGCTGGAGCACTACGGCACCCACATGGACGCGCCGATTCATTTTCCTCCGGGCAAAGCGACGATTGATCAAATCCCTACGAAACAATTTTTCGGCCCCGCCGTAATATTGGATGTCACCAGCGAAGGCGCTGCGCAAGCCGATTACTGTCTCCCCGTTGCCGGCGTGAGAGCTTGGGAGGCGAGGCACGGATCAATTCCCGCAGGAGCGATTGTGTTGCTGCGCACGGGATGGGCAAAGCGCTGGCCGAACGTGCGGAGCTATCGTGGCGACGACGCGACCGGCAAGATGCATTTCCCCGGATTTGGGACGGATGCTGTAGAGTTACTGGTCGAGCGCGGGGTGCACGGCATCGGCTGCGATACGATGAGCGTGGATTGCGGGGCGTCCGAGGATTTTGCGGTGCACCGGATATCGCTTGGGGCGGGTCTCTATCATTTGGAAAATTTGGCCGCCTTGAGCGAATTGCCAGAGGCCGGCGCTTTTTTGATTGCGGCGCCGATCAAACTGGAAGGCGGTTCGGGCGGGCCGGTGCGAGTATTTGCGCTGGTGCCGCAGGTTGGGACGAAGTAATAGTAAACATTTTGCGGGATACGTACGTCTGAGAGAGTAGCTTCCTCGTAAGGGTGGTCACATGAAAACCATGCGTCTGGGTAGTTTGGGACTGATACTTTGCTGCGCGCTAGTGTTCGCGGTTGCGCCCGTGCGTGGGCAGGAATTTCCTGTCGCGTCGCGCACGTTGAAGAACGGGATGAAGGTGCTGGTGCAATCGGACCACAACATCCCGAACGTGGCGCTATACATTTTTTATCGCATCGGATCGCGCAACGAACATCCGGGGACGACGGGGCTGTCGCACTTTTTCGAGCACATGATGTTCAATGGCGCAAAGAAATACGGGCCAGGCGATCTGGATAAAGTGATGGAAGCGAATGGCGGCTCGAACAACGCGTATACGACGCGCGACGTAACAGTCTATCAGGATTGGTTTCCGCGGTCGGCGCTGCCGCTGATTTACGACATCGAAGGCGACCGCATTCAGTATCTGAGTTTTTCACCGGACAAAGTGAAATCCGAGCGCGAAGTGGTGGCGTCCGAACGTCGTTTGAGCGTGGACAATCAAAATGCCGGCGTACTGGACGAACAACTGTGGGCTACGGCATACATCGCGCATCCTTATCAGTGGCCGGTGGTCGGCTGGATGAGCGACATCGAGCACTGGACGGCTGAAGATTTGAAACATCACTTTGAAATGGGCTATTCGCCGAACAACGCGACCATGGTGGTGGTGGGAGATGTTTCGCCAGAGGAAATTTTCCAACTGTGCGAAAAATATATTGAGCCGATACCGACGCATGCGCCGCCACCGCCGGTGACGACCATTGAACCGGAACAATTAGGGGAACGCCGGCTGGTAGTTCACAAGCAAGCTGAGTTGCCGCTGTTGATGATGGGATATCACGTTCCCAAGACGGACAGCCCCGATTACTATGCGCTGAACGTTTTGGATACGATTCTGTTTCATGGTGAAAGTTCCCGGATGTATCAGCGGCTGGTGGATAAAGACCAAATTGCACTTGCGGTGGAAAGCGGCAGCGCGCCGGAGTTTGATCCCACCTTGGATCAGATCTTTGTGCAACCGAAACAAGGTGTGGATCCGCAAGCTTGCGAAAAGGCCGTTTACGAAGAATTGGACCGCGCGAAAAATTCGCAGATCAGCGACATCGAACTGGAAAAAGCCAAGAACGTGCGGCTGGTGGAATTTTACCGCGAGATGCGCACGATCAGCGGGCGCGCTAACACCATCGGCACCTATGAAGTGTTTTTTGGCGATTACCACAAGCTGTTCGACGCCGCGAAGAACTATTCGGCGGTGACCAAGGAAGATGTGCAGCGCGTGGCGAAACAATATTTTGGAGCGAACAATCGCACCGTGGCTACGTTGCTTCCGGAAAAAGAGGAGAAGGCAAAACAATGATACGCAAACAGCACAGTATTCGCTTTCTCGCCGCAGGCGTGGTGGCGCTGCTGATCGGCTCGGCAGTAAATGCTCAGTCGCTTAAGCTGCCGCCGCACGAAAAAGTTGTGCTCAAGAATGGGCTGACCGTGCTGCTGCTGGAAAAGCATGGCGTGCCGATGGTGGATGTTTCCGTAATCGTGAAAACCGGGAGCGCGGCGGATCCGGCAGGTAAGGAAGGTTTGGCTTCCGTAACCGCGGGACTGTTGCGCAAAGGGAGCAAGGATCGTACGGCGCAGCAGTTTTCGGCGGACCTCGACTTTATTGGTGGAACGTTCGAGGCGGGCGCTGGGGCGGACTTTACCAGTGTCTCCACGGAATTCTTGACCAAAGACACGGCACGCGGACTGGAACTATTCGCTGACGCGTTTTTGCATCCGACATTTCCGCAGGACGAAACGGACAAACTGCTTGCGCAGGATATTGATGGCGCTAAAGGCGCAAAGGACGATCCGCGATCGGTAATTTTGGCTTACTACGACGGATATTTGTACGGTCATAATGCGTACGGCCGGGCGGTGGATGGCGACCAATTATCGTTGGCGCGCATTCATCGCGAAGACATCGCCAAATTTTATGAAGCCAACTATGCGCCGGGTAACACGATCCTCGCGGTGGCCGGTGAATTCAATGGCGCGGAAATACGCAAGAAAATTGAAGAGGTTTTCGGCGCATGGCCTGCTCGCGCCGTTCACAACGAAGCCGTAACGGCGATCGCGCCGGGCAAAGGCAAACGCTTGCTGCTGGTGGATAAGCCGGACGCCACACAGACCTATTTCGCTATTGGAAATGTGGGAGTTGCGGCGAACGATTCGGACCGGGTGGCGATTCGCGTGGTGAACACGGTGTTTGGCGGGAGGTTCACTTCGGATTTGAACGAAGCGTTGCGCGTGGAGTCTGGATACACCTACGGCGCGCAGTCTTTCTTCGATCGGCGGAAGGCGCCAGGCCCGTTCGCAATTTTCAGTTTTACGAAAAACGAAACGACTACTCCGGCGATTGACCTGGCTTTGCAAGTTCTCGAAAAACTTCACAAGAATGGCTTGACCGCCGAACAACTGGCGTCGGCAAAGAGCTACATCAAGGGACAATTTCCGCCGAGCATTGAGACTTCCGCGCAACTGGCGCGGATCATTGCGTCGAACGAGTTTTACGGTCTCGACGACAGTGAGATCAACCAACTGGAAGCCCGAGTGGACGCGGTAACGCCAGAAATCGCGCGGCAGGTGATTCAAAAACATTTTCCGTCGGAGAATCTGGTGTTCGTGCTGATTGGAAAAGCTTCAGCCATCGGCCCTGCGGTGCAGAAATATGCGCCCAAGCAGGATGCGCGGGCGATCACGGAACCGGGATTTTGGCCGCCGCCGTCTGAAGGGAAGAATTAACGGACTTATCCGCGCGGTGGGGCACGCTAGTTCGAGTTTGATGATTTTGGCGATGGGACCTCGGTGAGTAGCGCGCGGAGATTTCCCGCTTCTTGAATTCGATAATTTTTCGGAGGGAACAAATGCGTTTTCGAATCTCCATTGTGATTGCGGCACTTCTGGCGTGCGTCGGGCTTTCACGCGCGGCTGACGATGCGCCGTTGCTGGCGCAAGCGCCAACTTTGGGCCGCACGCAGATTGTTTTCGGATACGGCGGTTACTTGTGGAGCGTGCCTCGCGAGGGTGGCGAGGCTCACCAACTCACTACTGGTGGGCACGAAGCTCTGCCGATTCTGTCTCCGGACGGAAAGTGGCTCGCGTTCACGGGGCAGTATGACGGCAACGT
The DNA here is from genome assembly GCA_036495905.1 of Candidatus Acidiferrum sp. Lineage (GTDB taxonomy): Bacteria > Acidobacteriota > Terriglobia > Acidiferrales > UBA7541 > Acidiferrum. The sequence continues at coordinate 67,701 of DASXMB010000033.1, read as the reverse complement.
GGATGTATTTGTGATGCCGGCGGAAGGTGGGGAGCCGCGCCGTTTGACCTGGCATCCTGCTCCGGATGTTGCCGTGGGTTGGACGTCTGATAGCCAGAGGGTGCTCTTTCGTTCGCCGCGCGAAGCTTATGCGGATTTCGAGCGTCTGTACACGGTTCCGGTAGACGGCGGCTGGCCAGAAGTTCTGCCCATGTGGCGCGGCGAAGATGGATGGTTTTCTCCCGACGGTCAGCGCATCGCGTACGTGCCGAATCAGAAATGGCAGACTTCCTGGAAGCGTTACAAGGGCGGACAGACCACGCCAATTTATCTGGTACGGCTCAGCGATTTGCAGCTGGAAAAAATCCCACGGCAAAATTCGAACGATTCGCATCCCGTGTGGTTTGGCGACACGGTCTATTTTCTTTCGGATCGCAGCGGGCCGGTTTCGCTGTTCGCGTATGACACCAAATCCAAGAGCGTGAAACAAGTTGTCGAAAATAAATTGCTGGATTTGAAATCGGTTTCGGCCGGGCCTGATGCGCTGATTTACGAGCAGTTCGGCGGAATTTATCTGTTCGACCCGAACAGCGGAAAGTCGAGCAAGGTGAACATTCACATCGCGGGCGATCTGCCATCCACGCGTCCGCACTATGAGAAAACGAGTGGACATATTTTAAACGCTGGGATCTCGCCCACCGGGGCACGCGCTGTGTTCGAAGCGCGCGGTGAAATCCTTACGGTGCCTGCGGAAAAGGGTGACATACGTAATCTGACACATTCGACAGCGGTGGCGGAGCGGGACCCTGCCTGGTCGCCGGACGGGAAGTCGATCGCTTATTTTTCGGACGAGTCCGGCGAATACGCGCTACATGTGGTCAGCCAATCCGGGTCGGGCGCGGTAAAAAAGATTGCGTTGGGAGAGCCGGCCTCTTTTTTCTATGGGCTGGTGTGGTCGCCAGACAGCAAGAAGATTGCGTTCACCGACAAGCGCATGAATTTTTGGTACGCGGACGTCGAAAAAGGCAAGCCGGTGAAGGTGGACAGCGAAAGATTCGAAGATCCCAGTTCCAGCTTGAGCGTTGCGTGGTCTCCCGATAGCAAGTGGCTGACGTATGCGCGCTTTCTGGATAATCACTTACACGCCGTGTTTGTTTATTCGCTGGAATCGGCGAAAGTATCGCAAATTACCGACGGACTGAGCGACGTGCGTTTTCCGGTGTTCGATAAAGGCGGCAAGGCGCTGTTCTTTGCGGCTAGTACAGACGTCGGCCTTAGCTCGGGATGGCTCGATCTTTCGAGCTATCAGCATCCGGTGTTGCGGAACATTTATGCGGCGGTGCTGAAGAAGGGCGATCCGTCTCCGGTCGAGCCGCAAAGCGACGAAGAAAAAGCAGACAAGAAGCCCGATGAGAAGCCGAAGGACGCTGACAAAAAGGGCGAAGCGCCAAATGTCACCATCGATCTGGACGGTATTGGCCAGCGCATTGTTGCCCTGCCAATTAAACCCGCCAACTACGGTGGATTGGATACCGGAAAGGCCGGCGTCCTTTTCTTAAGCGAGTTGCCGGATGTTCCGCGATTCGGCCCTAACCAACTGACGGTAACGAAATTCGAGTTGAGCACCAGAAAAACTGAACCATTCGTTGGCGGAGTAAACGCTTTCGTGGTTTCCGCGAACGGAGAAAAGGTTTTGTATCGCCAGGGGCCAGGATGGTTTATCGGCGGCACCGCTGCAGCGCCAAAACCGGGAGAAGGCGCGTTGCATCTGGATGCAATGGAAGTGCAAGTGGATCCGCGCGCGGAGTGGAATCAGATGTACCACGAAGTATGGCGCATCGAGCGCGACTTTTTGTATGACCCGAACCACCACGGGCTGAATATCTCCGCGGCGGAAAAGAAATATGCGCCGTATCTGAAGAGTGTTGGCGGGCGAGGCGACCTGAATTATCTGTTCGACGAGATGCTGGGTGAAATTACCGTTGGCCACATGTTCATTGGCGGCGGGGATGTTCCGCAGCCATTGCGCGTGAAAGGCGGATTACTGGGCGCGGATTACAAAATTGAAAATGGACGCTACCGTTTCGCGCGCGTTTTCAATGGCGAGAATTGGAATCCGGACCTGCGCGCTCCCCTTACGCAGCCTGGCGTCGACGTAAAAACCGGCGACTACTTGCTGGAAGTCAATGGCGTGGATGTTCACCCACCGGCCGATGTGAGCAAATTTCTGGAGAACACCGCCGGCACGCAGATCCGCATCAAGGTTGCCGCGAACGCCGATGGAAAAGATGCGCGTGAAGTTACCGTGGTGCCGCTCGCCACCGAGGGGCCGCTGCGCACTCGCGCTTGGGAAGAGGACAACCGCCGCAAAGTGGATGAATTGAGCGGAGGCAAAGTGGCCTACGTGCACGTGCCGGACACAAATGTTGGCGGCTACTTGAACTTCAACCGTTTTTATTTCGCGCAGGTGGGCAAGCAAGCCGCGGTCATCGACGAACGCTATAACCATGGCGGGCAAATCGCTGACTATATTATCGATTCACTGGAGCGGCCGCTGCGTAATTGCGCGATTTCGCGCGAGGGCGAAAAATTCTGCTCTCCGCTTGCGCAGATTTACGGTCCGAAGACCATGATCATCAACGAAATGTCCGGGTCGGGCGGAGATGCTTTGCCCTGGATGTTCAAGCAAGACAAAGTTGGCCCGCTGGTTGGCACACGCACTTGGGGCGGACTCGTCGGAATTTACGGCTATCCTCAGCTGATGGACGGCGGAAGTGTCACTGCTCCCCGCGTGGCCATTTATGGCCTGCACGGTCAATGGGAAGTGGAAAATCATGGCATCGCGCCGGATGTGGAAGTGGAAAACGATCCCGCGTCTGTGGCGGCGGGCCATGATGCGCAACTGGAGAAGGCGGTTCAAGTGACGCTGGATGCGCTGAAGAAGAACCCAGTGGTGCTCCCGGACCATCCGCCGTATCCGAACTACCAGAAAAAGCAGTAATACCCGAAAGTTCGGTCACCATTTAAGACGCTGGACGCCGCGCGGCAGTCACGCAGGCTTCCGGTATTCTTGCTTTCGGATGGACGCTGCCGCAAACTTTTCTTATGCCAGAACTTCCAGAAGTGGAAACGGTTGTGCGTGGACTGCAGCGATCGCTTCCCGGCCGTAAAATTTTGTCGGTAATTTTGGGCAAGACGGATTTCATCGACGATCCCGTCGCCATGGAATCAAATCTGCCCGGCCGCCGCATCGAATCCGTTCAGCGCTACGGAAAATTCATGTTACTGCGCCTGTCGCCGGTCACAGATGCGACAAATACCGATGACGAGCCATCAGCCCTGCTGGTGCATCTCGGAATGACCGGCCGCCTTGGGCCGGAGCCTGCCGCGCAACCTCTTGAGAAGCACACACACGTCCGGATGCCGCTCGACGACGGCAAGGAGCTTCGGTACAAAGACCCGCGCCGCTTTGGCCGCATGGCATATCTGTCTGGTGGGGCACTTGCCGAAGAATTGGAGCGTTTCGGCGCGGATCCCCTGGAAGTCAGCTTGCAAGATTTTTTCGCTCGCATTCGCTCTCGCCCCGCGCAAATCAAGGCTTTGCTGTTGAATCAGAGCGTGCTGCGGGGAGTTGGCAACATCTATGCCGACGAAAGCCTATGGCGCGCGAAAATTCATCCGGCACGGCGAGGAACTTCTCTCAGTCTGAAACAAGCGCGGCTCTTGCGCACCGTATTGCAGGATATTTTGCGCAAAGCGATCATCATGCGCGGCTCGTCTATCGCGGACTTTCTTGACGCCGAAGGGCAGCGCGGCGAGTATCAGCGCCGTCACAAAGTGTACGATCGCGAAGGAAAAAGCTGCGCACGCTGCCGCACGCCAATCCGGCGCGTTGTGGTGGCTGGACGCGGCACTCACTATTGCCCGAAATGCCAGCCTGCTCCACGCCGCAAAAAGTAATCCCGCAAAACCAAACTTCTCGATGTACTATTTTCGGGATTCTCAAGCAATTTTACGTCTGCGTTTGTCGCTGCGGGTTATGCGGGGAGAAGCCATGAAATCATTTCGATTAAAATTGTGGGCGATACTTGCCGCGATGATAGCGCTCGTCGCGGTGCGCGTAGGCTTGGCTAATCCTTCGCCCGGAGATAAAGACCAGCTCGCGGCTGCCGATGCACAGATTCTCAGCGAAATTCGCGAGCACAGCGAAGCGATGCAAAATCTCGAATTCATTTCAGACAATATCGGCCAGCGGCTAACCGGCTCGACGCAACTGATGCGCGCCAACGCGTGGACCCGCGATCAATTCATAAAGTATGGTCTCACTAACGCCCACCTGGAGCCGTGGACGATTGAGCGTTCGTGGACGCGCGGTACCGCACAGGCGCGTATCGTAAGCCCGGCCGAGCATCCGCTCACCATCGCGTCGGCGGGCTGGTCGCCAAACACTCCGGGGCTGATCAAAGGGCCCATTGTGTATTTCGACGCCAAAACGAAAGAGGACTTTCAGAAGTTCCACGAAAAATTGCGCGGAGCGATCATCATCACCCGAGAACCTGCCGCCATTCGGCCGCCGCGATCCGAAGATCCGGCTGCGGAACTAACGGAGCCCATGCAAGAGCCTCCCCCGAGGATCGGTGAGGCGCGGCAGCCCGATCCAGATGAGGCCGTTTTGGAGCAGCAAAAAGGAAGATTTGCTTTTTGGAAGCAAGAAGGCGTTGCGGCGGTATTGGCGGATTCCGAAAAGCCTTACGGTTTGCTGAATATGACAGACGTCAGTCTGGAACGCTACGGCGTCGGAGCGATCCCTGCCGCTTTCATTACTGGCGAAGGTTATCGGATGCTTTTCCGCATGCAAAAGCATGGCCCGGTGCAAGTGGAAATTGAAATAACCAACACTATCGGCAGTAAGCCAGTGGAGGTCTACAACACGATTGCGGAAATTCGTGGCAGCGAAAAGCCAGATGAGATGGTTATTCTGGGCGCGCATCTGGATTCGTGGGATTTGGGAACTGGCTCAACCGACAATGGCACCGGGTCCGCGGCAGTGCTGGAAGCCGCTCGCGCGCTTGCGAAATTAGATCTGAAGCCCAAACGCACGATTCGCTTCGTTCTTTTCACCGGCGAAGAACAAGGCTTATACGGCTCGCAGGAATATGTGAAGACGCATCAGAATGAGCTGGAGAAAATCTCCGCCGTTCTCGTGCACGATGCCGGCACGGGCCGCGTGCTGAAGCTTGGACTGCACGACAACTATCAGGATCGTGAATTGGTCGATCAAGTTCTCGCGCCCGGGCCGCTGCACGACCTCAAACTTTTGGAGCCGAGCATGGCTCGCTCCTTCGGCACCGACCATCTTTCGTTCGACGAAGTAGGCATACCGGGTTTCTACTGCATCCAGGACCGCGCCGAATACGGCCTAACCCACCACAGCCAGTCAGATACCTTCGACAAGGCGTCGAAGGACGACTTGAACCAGGGCGCGGAAGTTCTCGCTGCCTGGGCATACAACATAGCTCAGTTGCCGGCACTGCTTCCTCGTCGGCCGCTACCCTACAACCCGGCGCCGAATGCAACACACGCCAGCGAGCCGAAAAAAGACACTGTTGCTGAAATGGACACAAAAATATTGCAACAGGTAAAGTCGGATGAGCAGGAGTTGAAGGCGAACCTTTCCTATCTCGCTGATCGCATCGGCCCCCGGCTCACCGGATCTCCGCAATTGGATCAAGCGAGTCACTGGACGCTCGAACGCTTCAAGGAAATTGGTTTTGCCAACGCGCACCTCGAACCATGGAAGATTGACACCGGCTGGACGCGAGGCACCGCGATTGGACGCATCATAAGCCCGGCGCAGCAGCAATTGTCTTTGGCTGCATACGGTTGGTCGCCAAACACCAACGGAACAATTCGCGGAAACGTAATCGGCATCGATGCGTTGAATTCCGAAGACCTGGGAAAATATAAAGGCAAACTCAAGGGCGCAATTGTTCTGATGGGTGCGGCCTACGATTTGAATCCGCCAGCCAACCCCATGGCCACTCCTTACGATCAGATGTCGCTGCCTATCGCTACTCCGCGCGTGCCGGGACTCATTGCCAATTACGAAAAGTTTGGAAAAACACGCCGCGCCGAAATGAAAATGATTGAAGAAGAAGGAGCGGCTGCGGTTCTTTTTCCCGCCGACAAGTGGTATGGCCTGTTCGCCGTTACCCGCACCGGAACGGAAGCCTACAAAATCGGTAAGGTGCCCACAGCGGGAATAACTCGCGAGAATTTGATGTTGCTTTGGCGGCTGCTCGCAAACGGTCCAGTCCAGGCGGAGGTCAATATCGAAAACACTATCAACAAACAGCCTCCGGAAGTCTACAACACGGTTGCGGAAATTCGCGGCACCGAAAAACCAGACGAAGTCGTCATCATCGGTGGCCATCTAGATTCCTGGGATTTGGCCACCGGCGCAACCGACAATGGCACTGGCTCGATGGCGGTGCTGGAAGCCGCTCGCGCTCTGCAGAAACTTGGCGTGAAGCCCAAGCGCACCATTCGCTTTGTGCTGTTCACGGGAGAAGAGCAAGGCCTGAACGGTTCGCGCGCTTACGTTAAAGCGCACAAAGATGAGCTCGCGAAAATTTCTGGCGTGCTTGTCGATGACAGCGGCACAGGGAAAGTGCTAACGCTCGGATTGATGGCAAATTATGGCGTACGCGAAACCATGGATCGCGTTCTGTACCCGTTGGCCGAGGCGAAAGATGTCGGTCTCAGTGAACCGAGTCTCCGCGTGGAAACTGGCAGTGATCACATTCCGTTCGATGAAGCCGGCGTTCCCGCTTTCTGGTGCATTCAGGATAATGTGGACTACGACAGAACTCATCACTCCCAAGCCGACACTCTGGACCGGGTGCGTTGGGACGACTTGACCGAAGGCGCGCAAGTTCTCGCGGTTTTCGCCTACAACGTAGCGCAGCTTCCCGAGATGTTGCCGCGCAAGCCGACCAAGAAAAAGGCAGACTAGGCTACTTGGGTACCGGGCGTTTATGCTCCTCAAAACTAAATGAGACTTCTCCTACAGCGGGTTAGCCGGGCCAGCGTCACTGTGAACGGCGCAGTCACCGGCGAAATTGGCGCGGGCCTGATGATATTGATCGGCGTCGGCCGCGACGATACTCCCGGTGTCGCCAGTGCGATGGCGGAAAAAGCGGCAAACTTGCGCATTTTTGAAGACGAGCAGGGCAAGATGAATCGGTCTCTGCTGGACACCAGAGGGAGTGCGCTCGTCGTTTCGCAATTTACACTTTACGGCGACGCACGGGGCCAGCGTCGACCGAGTTATATCGCCGCGGCTCCCCCGGAAAAGGCTGTCGCGCTCTACGAGGAGTTCAGCAGCGCTCTGCGCCAGATGGGCATCACGGTCGCCAACGGTGTATTCCAGGCGACAATGTCAGTGGAACTCGTCAACGAGGGGCCGGTAACCATCCTTCTGGACTCGGACAAGACATTTTGAGGGTGCGCCACCGGGCTGTAATTCGTGCGAACGTCAAACAGTTGGAGGTCGATTCATGGCCAAGAAGAACACCGCACCGGCACTGAGGATTCGCCGAGCCCGTGCCGGCGACGCTTCTCAACTCGCCGATCTATCCGGGCAACTGGGCTATCCGTCCACGCCAGCGGAAATTGCCAAGCGTTTGCGTCGCTTGCGGCCGGCCTCGCTGCACGCCGTTTTTGTTGCGGAAACTTCCGATTCGACTGCGGGCCGTGCAAGAGACCGGCTCGTCATTGGCTGGCTACATGTCAGCGTCGAACATTTGGTGGAGGTCGGGACGCGCGCCGAGGTCAATTCTCTAATTGTTGCCGACGGACAGCGCAGTCTGGGTGCCGGCGCGCAGTTGCTGAAAGCAGCGGAAGAATGGGCACTTACTCACGGATGCAAGAGCGTGTCGGTTCGCTCCAATGTCGTCCGGGATCGCGCCCACAAATTCTACGAACGAAACGGTTACGAGCACTACAAAACGCAAAAAGCCTTTCGCAAGCCGCTCTAAATCCTTCGCACAGCTCGGCTATTCGGTCGCTCCGAGGGGCAAGAAATATTGCGTGCCTTTCACCGGATCCTGTAATCGCCGCAGCAGCTGCTGCAAGTCTTCGCTACGTTCCACAAAATCAATGTCCGAGGTATTGATTACCAAAAGGTCCGACGCCGCATAGCGAAAGAAAAAGTGTTCGTAAGCGCGGGCCACTTCCTCGATATACTCGACCGAAATTTGCGTCTCATCGCGCGAGGCCTTTTTGGCAATTCGCGTCCGCAGAACTTCGGGCTTGGCTTGAAGATAGATGACCAGGTCCGGCGCCGGTATCTCTGCGGCCAATGTCTCGTAATACCGTTCGTAGAGTTTTAGCTCTTCATCATCCAGATTCAGGTTGGCAAAAATGCGGTCTTTCTCCATCAAGAAATCCGACAGCACTGGCCCAGGCGCCTCAACCGCCAGGGCTTCCCGTATGCGCTTCTGGCGCTCATTCAAAAAATACATCTGCGCGCGGAACGCGGATCCCGGCTTCTCTTTGTAAAAATCGCCCAAAAACGGATTGTCTTCGCAGTCATAAATACGGCGGGCATGCAGCCGCTCGGCAAGCACCTTGGCCAAGGTGGTCTTGCCGACGCGCAGCGGTCCTTCAATCGCGATGAAGCGGGGAGCTTGCGGCCATCGCTGGGTGCTCGGAGCGCGTTTCGCGGATGATGCGTAAGAGGGCATGATAGGAGGACCTGATTGGCCAGGTTCAACGCGCGCGATTATATCAGAGTCATTTCCGCAAGCGCGTGTTTCCAGTGCCTATTCAGATTTCCCCGCCCGTCTCGCTCAGAAGCGGCGCGAAAATAGTCGCGGTCCCGAGATTCTTCCGACTCCTTGAATCTTCCGTTTTGGATGGTAAGGCAATGCCGCAATGTGGAAATGTTTTCTTCCCGCAGTCTAGTACTACAGTCCCAAAAAAGACCAAACCACTGTTCTCCAGGCCCGTACTACGCGAAATGTGACCAATGGGCCAGTGCAACCTGTACCGCAGGGCAGTATTCTCCTTGCGTTGCGAGTGGGGATCAGTTTGCAGTACTCGCAGCAGCCACTGAGGGGGATAACATGCTACTCGCAGCCATCCTTTTGATGTGTCCGTTTCCGCAAACCGGAGATGCAGCGCAGACGCTGGTAAATCGCGCACCAAGCGCCATCACTGTTTCAGTCGACACCAAGGGCGATTCTTCTGTTTCCCAGCCCCTACCGTCCGTGCCGCAGCCGAAAATCAAAACCGACGCAGCCCTGGCGGCAGACTCCATCGCGGCCCCGGTGACTCCGAACTACGCCGCCATGTCTATACAGCCCGTCAAGCACGCTACGGAGCGGCCTTATGAATCTCCGCGCCAGCGCAAAATCTGGTACGTGCTCTCGATCTCCGGCAGCGGAGCCGCCGCGTTTGATGCCTGGTCCACCCGCCGCGCCCTTTCGCGTAACGACGGCACCGAGTCTAATCCGCTGCTCCGCCCGTTCGCGCATTCCGGAGCCCTATACGTTGCTACGCAAGCGACTCCTCTGTTAATGGATTTTCTTGGTAAACGCATGATGGTGAGCCAACATCCCTGGGTACGAAAGATGTGGTGGTTGCCGCAGTCGGCTGGAACTGGACTTTCGCTGGCCGCGGGATCCCACAACGTCGGCATCGTGCCTTAGCTGCCCAGCTCTGGGAAAAACGAGAAACGTCCCGGTGAGTACTTCCCGGGACGCTTTTTGTTTTTGTGGCGTGGCCAAGCCGCCAAACCACAAACGCAGGACCAAAAGTTGCTCGGCACTATTTTCCTACCACCAGAACCACGAACGATCCCGGCTTCATCTTTCCTCGTCGCTCACCCGGAGCCGGAGGGTCGAAGTCCGCTGTCGGCAGAAAGATCTTATGCGTTTTGGTGTCCAGCGCCATGGTACGCGCCCCGCGCTTCGTCTCCACGGTCTCGACTACCGAGTATTTGTCCGGTGAGTCCTCGTGAATCACGGTGAGCGTTCCCTCGCCATTGGACGCAAACACCAGCTTGGACTCTGGGTCGAATCCGCCAGCGTCAACCCCCGCTCCGATTGCCGGCGTCGCCACGATCTTGCCGGAGTCGGCATCCATCACCGCGATCATTTTGTTCCCGGCGGTCGCGAACAGCCGGCGCGTCTTCAAATCCATGGCCAAGCCAGACGCTTCCTCGCCTGGTTTAATCGACCAGCGGTGCGTCTCGGTAAGCTTTTGCGCATCGAATTGTACGATTTCCGATGTGTCTTCAATGTTGACGTAAATGCTGCCCTTGCCGTCCGCAACCGCAAATTCCGGTTTGCCGCCCAGCGCCAGCGTACCAGCCACTGTCCCGTCCGCCGCATTGATCGCCGTCGTATCCTTGCTGCGTCCATTCAACGTAAAGACGCGCTTGTTCACCGCATCGTAAACGATGGCATCAGGATTCGTGCCCGTCGGCACCGTGCCAATCGTCTTCAGCGTCTTCAAGTCGAATATCGTCGCCTGGTTTGCGCGGCCATCGCTCACAAACCCGCGGCCCAGGTCCGACGCCACGGCAATACCGTGCACTCCCTGTGTGTCCGGAATGTCGCCCTCAATTGCATACGTATCTGCATTCATCACTACAACATGCGTTCCATGCGAAATGTAAACGCGACGCGCTGCGGCATCCACCAGCAAATAGTCCCAGCCCTCGTCGCCGGGCACCGAAACCGTCTTAATCACATGGTATCCGGGCCCACCCGCCGGGCCGGCCGCCGCGTGTGACAACGTTCCAACGAAAAACAGCGCAGCGATGAACAGTAAACCCACGATGCTGAAAACACCGGCATTCTTACGCATCAGTTTTCTCTCTTTAACTTTCTATCCTGGATCTCTTTCGCAGGACGCGACAACCTATACATCCGCAAACATAAATGGAACATAAACGGCATTCCAAATCAGTCTAACCGCGGGCCGTACGCCATGCTATGTACAGCGCCGCAAACAAGTTAGCTCGGATTTCACGGGCTACAGTGCTTCGGCGATTGCCGCACCGCGCTTCCCACCCCATAATGGGTCCGGCTCTCGATTCGAAAGGATCAACCATGGCTGCTAGAAAATTGTCCGACTCCGAAATACAAACTCTGCTGCCCAGCGCTAGAGGCTGGACCCTCGCAAACGGCAAGCTGCATCGCGAATACAAGTGCAAAGACTTCGTCACCGCTTTCGGCAATATGACCCGCGTAGCCCTGGTTGCCGAGTCCATGAATCATCACCCCGAATGGTTCAACGTCTGGAACACCGTCATCATCGATCTAACCACCCACAGCGTAAAGGGCATCAGCGACTTCGATTTCGTGCTAGCCGAAAAAATCGAAGACATCTTTCAGCCAGCCACCGTATCCGCAGCCGGAACGTAAATCGGCGCCTGCGCGAGGGACCAGCACGCCCCAATAGGCAGTACTCCACGCCACCTCGTTTGCGCCGACAACTCCCGTTTACACATCCGGGGTGCGCACCCAGAACATTCCTTGACTATCCCTGCCGCTACGCCACAATGAGTGCACCCCCTTCTATGCAGTAGTGTCTACAAGGCTGTCCTCTCCAGTCTCGCAGTGCGTTTCCTGGTCGCGAAATTCGCACGCCCGGACCCGCCACAATCCAGACTTCTATCTCGAAGTCCCGGATATCCTGGGGAGTTTGCCATGAGTGACAGGCCTAAGAAGATCCTGCTGGTGGAAGATGACGCAAATGACGCCGCGTTGCTGCAGCGTTTTCTCGGCAAACAGACTGACGACAATTTCGCCGTCGTCCTAATTTCGAAATTGTCCGACGCCCAGGCAGCTCTCGCCGCCCATCCGCCCGACCTCATTCTCCTCGACTTGAACCTGCCCGACAGCCAAGGTCTGGCCACCGTGCGGCACATGCTGCATCTCGCGCGCACCGTCCCAATCATTGTGTTGACCGGTTCGGACGACGAACATCTCGCCGCTGACGCTGTTCAGGCTGGTGCGCAGGACTACCTAACCAAAGGCCAAGTCGACGCCCGAACTTTTCCCCGCGCCCTGCGCTATGCCATGGAACGCCATCGGCTGAAAACCACCGTCGAAGCGCAAACCGTCACCGACGAGCTAACCAATCTCAGCAATCGCCGCGGATTTCTCACCCTCGCGCGCCGCCATTTCGATCTCGCACGTCGCAACCAAACCGAGCTCCTTCTCGTGCACACCGATTTGGATAGCTTTGAATCCATCACCGCGAACCTCGGCCACGAACATGCCGCTTCCGCCATTCGCGAAGCTGCCGCCGTCCTTCGCAGTAGTCTCCGTACTACCGATGTCGTCGGCCGTTTCGGCGCCGGCGAATTCGCCGTGCTCGCCGTCGACGTCCGGCCGCCCGGCCCCGCCGTCATTCCCGAGCGCATCGCCCGGGAAATTCGCCTTAGAAATTTAGCTCCCAATCGCCGCTATAAGCTTTCCATGAGCCTCGCCAGTTGCACCTGGACGAGAAAAAATGAGCCCTCCCTCGACGCCCTGATGGCTCGGGCCAACGCTGCTCTCAGCGAAAGCAAACAACTCCGCAATTCCCGATTCAGCACTAACGATTTCTCCGAAGAAGTTGCTGTTTTCTCAGAATCGCCAAGAGAGGTCAAGTCATGAGTTCGTCTGTGTCCAAACGTTCGCTTCGCATCCTGGTTGCCGAAGGCTCAGCCGGAGAAGCATCACAGGTTCTCCGCAAACTCTTTTTTGAGCGCGAAGACAGCCTGGAGCTCACGGTCGTCTCCAGCATCACCACTTTGCTGCCCACCATTGGCGTAGTCAGCCCGGAAATCATCCTCCTGGACCTCAAACTCGCTCAGCCCGATCCCGCTGACGGCGCTCGCCGCGTCCACCGATCCGCGCCCGGAGTTCCCCTAATTGTTTTCGCCGATTCTGCCGATAAGCACCAAGCAGCCAACTGTCTCACCGTCGGCGCGATGGATTACATGCTAAAGGGGTTCATGGATGCTCATACCGTCGAACGCGTTCTGCGAGGCGCCCTGGAGCGAAACACCCTGGAAGGCCTTGCCGACTTGCTTCGCGACCCGGTCACCAATTTGTATCGAAGGGAAGCTCTCTTGACCCTCGGCTCTCGCGCTCGTGAAGAAGCGCATCGCACCGGAAGTACTCTGGTGCTCCTCTGCGCCATGATCGAAAACTTAAACACCTTGCGCGACGGCTTCGGCCCCGGCGCCGCCGAGCATGCATTGCACGATGTCGCTACCCTTCTTGAGCAAAGTTGCCGTCGCAGCGACCTCGTTGCCCGCATCGGCGAAGCGCAATTCGCTCTTCTCGCGGTGGACGCCGTAGCCCCCAGCGCCCAAGTCTTGCTGCAAAGAGTCGAAAAACACTTGATGGTGCAAAACCAGACGCGTTCCCCCTGGGGGCCTATCGACATGCGGGTTCGCGTCGGCGTTTGGTCCGCACCGGACGACCGCTCTTTTGTCGAGTTTCTCGATGAAGTGGAAGCAGAGCTTCGCCAGGTCCCAGCGGAGACGGCAATCTAACCCGGCAATCAAGGCGGAATCGCGTTCGCTGCAACGTCCTAAGACCGCGATCCGTCGCCGAAATTGGAAATGTAAAATGAGATCTGAAATACTCGAAGCGCCGTCACAATCCAACGTCACGGCGGTCTTGCGCCTGCTCATCATCGAAAATTCCGCTTCCGATGTCGAGCTTATCCTGCGCCAGCTTTCGGAATCCGCCATCCAGATGAGCCACACCGTTGTCGAAAATAAAGACCAATTTCACGCCGCACTCTCCGAAAACGATTTCGACGCGGTCCTTGCCGATTTTCGTCTTCCCGGCTGGAACGGCATGGACGCCTTCCACGAACTTCGCAAACTGGAACGAGACATACCCTTCATCCTAGTTACTGGAACTCTCGGTGAAGAAGCTGCGGTCGATTGCATCAAGCAAGGCATCCACGACTACGTCCTCAAAGACAACCTCCCTCGCCTTTCTGTAGCTTTGGTGCGCGCACTCTCAGACAAAATCTCGCGCGATGAAAGCGCCTGTACTCTCGAAGTGCTCCGTCAGTCTGAGGCGCGAAATCGCGATCTGGTCGACAACTCCGTCTACGGCATCTTCCGTGTCTCCGCCGAAGGCAAATTTCTGGATGCGAACGCTTCGCTCCTCCGCATGCTCGGCTGTACGACGCCGGATCAGCTGCGCTCCATCAACCTGTGTCGCGACCTTTTTCGATTTCCCGAAAGGCTTGCTGAAATTCTTGCCGCGTGTCGCGAACGTGGAAAAGTTCATGGCGCGGAAGTGGAATGGCGGCGCCGAGATGGCGGCATCGTCGCCGTACGGCTCGACGTTCGCGGTGTATCTATACCTGGGGTGCCCGGGGAAGACCCCGGCGCTCTCGAAGTTATCGCCGAAGATGTCACCGAACTTCGCGCCATGGAACGCCAGCTCCTCCAGGCGCAAAAGTTCGAAGCCATCGGCCAGCTCGCTGGTGGCGTAGCTCACGACTTCAACAACGTCGTCGGAGCCATTCTCGGCTGGGCGGAACTCGGCATCGAACAAAACCGCAGCCTGCCGCAGGTCGTCGAACGCTTCAGCCGTATCCGCGAACAAGCCGACCGCGCCGCCACGCTGACCCGCGAATTGCTCGCCTTCGCGCGCCGTCAAATTCTTCAGCCGCGCGCCACTGATCTCAACGCTGTAGTCAGCGGATTATTCAGCTTCCTCGATAAGGTGATTGGCAAAAATATTGAGTTCCGGTTTGTCAACGAGCCGCTTGATCCCGTCAGAGCCGATCCCACGCAAATCGAGCAAGTGGTTATGAATCTTTGCCTCAACGCGCGCGACGCCATGGCGGACAGCGGCCGCTTGGTTCTCGAAACGGAAATGGTGGAGCTGGACGATTCCTACTGTCGTTTTTATCCACACATCGTGCCCGGCCGTTATGCCGTTCTTTCTGTATCGGACACCGGCGCTGGCATGGACGCCGAAACGCGCGAACGCATCTTCGAGCCCTTCTTCACCACCAAGGAATCCGGAAAAGGCACTGGCATGGGCCTGGCCGCCGTTTACGGAATCGTCCGCCAGCATGATGGCTTCATTCATGTCTATAGCGAGCCCTCGCACGGCAGCCTCTTCCGTGTGTATCTTCCCGCGATTCCGACTTCTCTGGCAGAAAACAATCCGCCCAAAAATGCGGCGCTCTCGCTGGCGCAAATGCGTGGCACGGAAACTATTCTCATCGCGGAAGACCACGAGTCCGTTCGAGAAATGGCTCGACAATCTCTCGTCGGCCTCGGCTATCGCGTGCTCGCCGCTGGCGACGGCGCCGAAGCGCTGGCGCTATGCGAAGAGGAAACTCCCGCTCTGGCCATACTGGACGTAGTTATGCCCAAGCTCAGCGGTCCGGCTACTGCAAAGCAACTCACCGCGCGCTTCGGACGACTGCCGATTCTCTTCACCAGCGGATATTCTCAGGACAACAGCGTGGTTGCCGCCGCCAACACCCAGGGCCGCTACCTGCAAAAACCCTATAGCCCAACCACCCTCGGCCGGATGGTTCGCCAGATTCTCGACCACGCCTCACCAGAGCGCGCCACTCTGTTCGAAAAAGTTTAGGCGTCGCCGCGGCAATTGCATCCGCCACAAATCAGAATCTATCTCGAGTCTTATTTTTTCTCCGCGCCGCACACAAAATTTGCCTGATCGTTTGTATCCCCGTGCCCCAAGTAATTCGCCACCTGCGGATACGCACATAACGGCCGCGTCATCTTCACGCCTTCTGCCGGCCTGTCATCATTTTTGTACTTCGTGGCAATGATTTTGTCTGGAGCGACCCCTTTCTCCACCCATCGCTCCAGCGCCCGGTAAAGATTGTGTTGCGGATCGGTTGGCGCATTTTCTTCCTGTCCAAACGAGTTCGGCCCTGGACCGCCGCTGCAGTGATGCATTCCCGGCGCCATAAACAATCTCACGAAGCGCTCAGTCTCGCTCTTCCCCATTTTGTGCGCCACTGCATTGTAATAATCGATCGTGCTGAGTGGCTGAATCGCCGCATCGCTCCACCCATGAAACAGAATCAGTTTCCCGCCACGCTCCTCGAATCGTTTCAAATCCGGGTTGTTCGCATTAAGGATGGCTCCTTCTTTTTCGTCCACTAATTTCACATCCGAATCGAAATTAAACGTCCGGAAATCCCAATCCTTATTCTCGAATACGATATTTGCGAAGAATCCCACGCTAAACGCATATTGCAAACTCTTTCCCGGTCCGCGCCCCGTGACCCACGCCGGCCAGCCTCCTCCGCCGTCCTCACCGCCCGCAACGCGCTCCGGAAACAACTTCTCACCCTTTGAACTCCGCATCCCTTCGTACAACTTCTTGAGCCCCGCTACCTGCGGCGCCGTCAAACAACTATTGGAATCCTCGCCCTTGCACAGCATCGTCGCCGGATCGAAATGGCACTCCCGCGGATCGTTCACAATTCCGTCGCTAACTCCGTCCTTAGCGTCGCACGCCGCCAGCACCGCCGCGCTCAACGCGGGAACCTTGCTGGTCGGAATGTATGCCGCCGGATTTCCCTGCATCGCCTGCAAGTCCCAAATTCCCGCCGCGAGCAAATGTGTCCAATTATTTGCCGGAGCCCCCGCTACAACCCCGTCATAGTCTTCCGGATAACGCTGCGCTTCCATCAACGCTTGTCGCCCGCCGTTCGAACATCCCGTAAAATATGAACGCTTCGGCGCGTCCCCATAAAAAGCCTGAACAATCGCCTTCGCCTGCGTAGTCATTTCGTGAATCGCGCGATATCCAAAATCAACTACCTTCTCCGGATGACCCGGCGCCCAACTCGAATCGATCGGCGATCCCTGATGCCCGGTGTCCGTTGAAGCAACCGCAAACCCAAGCTTCAGCGCCCCGATCAGTCCCTCATAGTTGACCGTTCCCGCGAACCCTCCATTGCCCAGACCGCCAAATTTGCCGTTCCACCCCGACACCGGCATCCACACTTCCAGCTTGATATCGGAATCTTTCGCCGGTTTCACCTCGGCTGTTACCCTGCAAAACTCGGGCAAACTTCTCAGCGCCGCCGCGCCTTCCGCATCCACGTCGCCGTTCAAAGTCAGCTTTCCCGCTCCCACCACTTCAGCCGACGTAATCGTTGTCTCTGCCAGCTTAAGATTCGCCAGCCCTTCACAAGACGCCGCGAAGCAAGGCGCCGTTCCCGCAAAAACAAAAATCAAAACGAGAACAAAAATCCGTGCCGCCAAAACCATACTGTTAGAATTGTTCAAGGAATCTCCATCCCAGGCACCATAAAGCTGTGCCCATTTCATTTTCCCAGCCTTCAAGTCGTAGCGAGCGCATCCTATTCCATCTATGCGCCGCCAGCAATCGTCCCTCTGGAACTGAGCCTCGGACTGAAATGGGTATCGCAAACGGAAAACTTATTCTCTATGAAATCCACCCACCACATGATTTCGCTGCCGGCTCCCGACGCCCTTCCACCTCTCGCACATTCCTGTAGAATAGCGTTCCATCGTGGCTACTCAATCGCGCATGTTTGATGGTGGTCGTCCAGGCGAACTGGTGGAGTCCGCCGCGCCGCGCGTAACTTTGCGCAATGCCTTCAATCACCCCTACAATTCCGCCATCGCCGCGGCGCGCACATGCTACGCCACGCATTTGATCGGCCCGGAGGAAATCACCGACAAGCAGCGGCTCAACATCGGCGCCGCCACTTTTTATAGCGGGCATCATACGGTTTACCAGCACGCTCATTTTGAGTTCGGCCTCGAAAATATCAGCCGGCAATTCGTCTGGTCTTTTTTGCACGCGCATCCATTTTACAATTCGGAGCAACAGAGCCAGCGCTACGTTCGCCTCGACCGCGCGCAGGCGTATATACCGCCCGCTTCGCTTTTTTTTGACGAAGGCAGCCGCGCCATCTATGAAGAAGCTATCGTGCGCGCGTGGAATTACTACCGCGAGCTGTCCAGCCTGCTAGTCGGCGACGCAAGAGAAATTCTCAATGACATTTGGCACATCGGCCCGATGTCGCATCCGAAGCGTGCGCAAAAAATTGAGCGGTCCGCCGAGAAACGTGCGATTGAAATTGCACGTTACGTTTTGCCGATCGCGGCCTTCACCACGATGGTGCATACCATTTCCGGCATCGTCCTCCATCGCCTCTGGCGCATGAGCACCGCTTCGGACACTCCCAGCGAAGCGCGCGCGGTGATTGGAGCAATGATTGCCCTGGTTCGCGAACTCGATCCAGATTTTTTCGAGCGCTTTGGCACGGAGCCGCTTGAAGAAATTCCCGAGTGGGCAGATCGTGCTAATGGTCAACCCGCTAATTTTGCCGCGAACGATGCTGCCCAGCCGCGTGTTGCGAGCCTTTCTCCGGGCGAAGCCTTCGCTCAGGAATTCGACGCTAAGCTCGCGGGCAAAACTTCCAAGCTCATCGACTACTCGCCAAACGCTCCCGCAGTAATGGCGGATGCCTACCGCGCGGTGATTGGCCAAACCGTGGCACAGTGCAGCGACGCCGAAGCTATCGACCGCCTGCTGAATCCCGCGCGCAATTCCTATCGCCTGGAAACGCTGAACGTCGGGGTCCATGCGCCGATCATGCGCGCGCTCCAACACGCCAACTATACTTTCGCGAAAAAAATTAGCCACACCGCAGACAGCCAGGACCAGCGGCATCGCATGGTTCCCGGATCGCGCCCACTGCTCACGCTCGCCGACACTCGCCAGCCGGATTACATCTCCCCCATGCTCCTGGCTAACAACCCGCGGGCAAATGAAGTCTACGAACGCGCCATGCAGGATGCATGGTCCGCCAAAAATAAATTGATTGAGCGAGGAGTTCCCGCCGAAATCGCTCTGTACGTTTTGCCCAACGCAAAAGCGATCCGATTGGTTGAGTCTGGCTCGCTACTGCATCTCCTTCACAAATGGACGATGCGCACCTGTTTCAATGCTCAAGAGGAAATTTACCAGGCATCGCTGGACGAAGTCGCGCAACTGCGCGAAGTTCAGCCTGAGCTAGCGCGTTACATCGGCCCGCCTTGTCATCTTCGCGCCAACGTCACAACGCCAATTTGCACTGAGGGCTCGCACTTCTGCGGCGTCAAAGTGTGGCTGGATTTTCCTAATATTCCCCGCCGAATCTGATTTGCGCTTATCACTCTGTCGCACATGCGGGCGCGGTCACAAGTTTGTGTGCTAGATAAGTTGGCACTGCGGACACCAAAAAGTAGAGCGTGCATCCACACCCTGCTTCTGGGCTTCAATCGGAGCGCCACATTTCCGGCATGGCTGGCCCTTACGCCGATAAACCCACAATCTTTCCTCCGGATGCGCGCGTCCCGTTGTGCGACGCATGCTGTCGCTCGAAGTTTCCGCGACATTGGCCAGCAAAAACCGTCGCGCCGTCGATACCAGGCAGCGAGCCTCCTCGAAACTCAACGAGGCTGCTTTGCGGAATGGATTTACTTTGCACGCGAAGCACACTTCCGATTTGTAGACATTTCCAATTCCCGCGAGAACGGATTGCGTCAGCAGCGCAATCCCAACCTCAAAATCTTTGCGTTGCATAAGCCGATCGACAGCTTCGCGTTCGTCGAAGTCTTCATCCAATAAGCGGGCCCCCAACTGATGGAAACCCGCACGGCGCCGCAAGCTTTCCCCCGAATGAAATTCCGCGATCGGAACCGTAAAGGCTACGGCCACCATTTTTTCCGTGGCAATGACGATCCGCATCTGGCTGGCGGTCCGCTGCCATTTTTCTCCGGGACGATAAATGTGCCAGCTTCCGCTCATCAGCATGTGGGTCAGCAAGATCAAATCGTTTGAGAAGTGGATCAGCATCCACTTTCCCTGAGGCTCTACTTTAACTATGGTTCGGCCAACGACGCCGAGGTCCACATCGATGCGGGAAAGTTGGGGAAGGACAGTTCTGAATTCGGTTACCTGTTGGCCGGAAAGCGCTCGATCCAGGGTGCGCGCGGCGCGATAAATGGTGTCGCCTTCCGGCACTTTACGCGCTTTCCGAGATTTCCTGTGAGTCGGAATCCTCGCCAGGCTCCGCGGTTTCCGTGGGAAGCGCAATCGAAGTGACTCGTCTCATTTGAAATCCTAGCGTGGTGTTCACAAATCCGGCGTCTTCCAGGAAACGCGCGAGGAAATGTTCGCGCGCAGGAGCATTGTCGATCGCACCGATTAGCAATCCCTGTCTTCGGGTCTGGCGACGAACAGCGAGTTCTGCAAGTTTTTTTGCGAGTTGTCCGGCGACTTGGCTCTTTTCCGGTTCGGAATCCGGCAGAAATACTTGAATCGACGGATTGCGACGCCGCGCAAAAGCCGCCAGCGCGCCGTTCACCAGGATGACTGTGGCGCCGCTGACCCTGGACATGGAATGATGTCCGGCGGCCTCCGACGAATTTTCTTGGCCAGCCGGCCAGGGAAGAAGCGTCCCGTACGGATTCGCCGGATCCGTGGCAGCAAGGCAAACCGCTTCCGGAATCTCCGGCTCCGTGCGCAGATTTCGCAACATGTCGACGGCGGCGGGCATGGCGAAT
The DNA here is from genome assembly GCA_036495905.1 of Candidatus Acidiferrum sp. Classification (GTDB taxonomy): domain Bacteria; phylum Acidobacteriota; class Terriglobia; order Acidiferrales; family UBA7541; genus Acidiferrum. The sequence goes on along the minus strand of DASXMB010000033.1, from coordinate 47,111 downwards.
TGCGCCGCTCCCAGTCCAGCGACAAACATGCCGCGTCGTACCCATCCGCTGTCTTCCATCGTTCGCAGCGCCGGATAAATCGTGTTATAGCCGCCTGGAATATTTTCCGCGATCGCCGTCTCTCGCATCACGATGCCATGGCGAACCAACAATTGTTGTGCGACGTTGGCGCTCCACTGCGTCGGCGAAATATCGGTCGCGAAACGCTGCTGGAGCAAAGACCAGCGGCCTTGCGCCGGACCGGCCGACGAACTTCGCGCTCGTAAACGTCTGAGATATTCTGGCGATCCCGCTCGCTCGCCTCCAAGGTCGCCGTGATTGCGTTTGGAATCTTGAGGTCGTAGCAGGCTGCGCACCGGATGAAATGTGTCGTTAGTGATGATTGCGCTCCACACCAACTCCCACAACGCCGCCAAAGTATCTCCTGGGAAACCGCCTCCCGAAGCAGCGTGCAACTCCGGAAAGAAAGATGCTCCGCGTTGCCGCAGGAATTCCACAATTTTTTGGGCGCGTTCGGACGGAGCCTTTTCATTTTGCGTGTTCGGAGGAAGCATGAGCAGCGGCAGCGAATCTTTCAGATAAAGCGCGACGCGTCCATCGCGGTCGCCTACCTGCTCCACGCCAATCCAAACGATTTCGCCCGCGGCCAACAAAGCATCCAGATCTCCAGGCTGATAGCCAACAATGCGGCTTGGCAAAATATCGCGTTCCAGGTCCGACGCCAGTATCGCTGCTCCCTGCAAATTTTCGACGCAGTCGAGCAGAGCGTCCACTCCGCGCCGTGGAACCGCCGCCCCTTGCCAGCGCACAATGAATCGAGCAAAGGTGTGCTGCTCGACCGGCTCAATTTCGCGGCGCAATCGGGACAAGCTCTTGCGTCGAATTTGCCGCAATATTTCCGGATCGCACCACTCGCGGTGATGGCCGTTCGGACGGAACTCGCCTTCGAGAAGCTTTCCATTGGCATGCAGAGCGCGGAAAAGGTTCTCGGCAACCGCGGGCGGCAGCGCAAAACGGCTGGCCATATCCGCGGTCGTGAACGGTCCATGCGTCCGTGCATAACGCCGCGCGATTTCCGCAAGCGGATCGTCATTTTTTGCCAGGAACACCTCCGCAAGCCCCGGAGGCAACGGAGTTCCCAGCCCGTCGCGATATCGGCTGGCATATTCCACCGGAATGAATCGAGATTCGCCGGCAATGCGTACGCGAACAGCCCGTCTGGCGTCGACTAACTCGCCGATCATCGCCGCGGTTTCCAACGTGTCGCAACGCGCGGAAAGCTCGGCCTCAGACAAATCGCCGAGCTTCAGCAGAAGATCGTGAATCCCATCGGCATGTCGCGCACGATATTCGGGATCGAGCGACTGAAGCTTGCCCCCGACTTCATCCATGGCGACCGCATCCAGCAGTTCCCGCAGGTCGGTGTCGCCCAACAAATCTTCCAATTGAGATTGATCAATCGAAAGCGCTTGCGCTCGCCGCTCCGCGAGCGGTGCATCGCCCTCGTAAATATAATTCGCGATGTAGGAAAACAGCAGCGAAGCCGCAAATGGCGACGGTTTTGTCGATTCGACCGTCGTAACCCGTATCTCTCCTCGCTGAATTTTTCCCAGGATGTCTGCTGTCGCCGCCAAATCGAAAACGTCGCGCATACATTCGCGGTAGGTTTCAAGAATGATGGGAAAAGATGGATGACGAGCAGCCACCGCCAGCAAGTCAGCCGCGCGTTTTCGTTGCTGCCACAAGGGAAAACGCATGCCCGCCCGGCGTCTGGGCAGGAGCAACGCGCGCGACGCGGCTTCCCGAAATTTTGCCGCAAATAGCGACGTGGAACCCAATTGCCGCAGAACGAGTTCCTTCATCAACGCTGGCGTCGGCAAAAGCAATTCGGAATCGATTGGCGCATCGTTCTCCGGCAGACGAATCACAAATCCATCGTCCGACCACATGGACTCGACTTCCCATCCTCGCTCGGCGCGCAAATTTGCCGTAACCGCCATGCACCATGGCGCGTGCACGCGATTGCCGAACGGCGTCAAGACGCAGACTCGGCGATCTCCAAGTTCATCTCGGCAAATTTCGATCACAATATTTTCATCGCTTGGCACAAAGCCCGTGGCCTGCTTTTGTTCTTCCAGATAGCGCAGCAAATTTTCCGCGGCGTTTGCGTCCAGGCTGTGATCTTCCACCAGCTTCGCGAACGCCACCGGCCGTGGCAGCGACAAAAGTTCTCGCGACATTTTTCCGATTTTCTGCCCAAACTCAACCGGACGCTTCGCGGCATCGCCATGCCAGAACGGCATCTTTCCCGGCTCGCCCGGAGCAGGCGAAACGGTAACGCGATCGTGCGAAATGTTTTCGATTCGCCAAGTACTCGCGCCCAGGATGATGGTGTCTCCGGCGCGGCTTTCAAAAACCATTTCCTCGTCAAGCTCTCCCACACGCGCGCCTTTTTTTGCGTCCGCGAGGAACACGCCAAACAGTCCGCGGTCCGGAATCGTCCCGCCATTCACCACTGCGACTTGGCGCGCGCCCTGCCGGCTGGTCAGTTTATTGCCAACGCGATCCCAGGTAAGCCGTGGCCGAAGCTCGGAAAACTCGTCGGAAGGATATCTGCCCGCGAGCATATCCAGCAGTCCGTCAAAAACCGCCCGAGTCAAACTGTCATACGGCGCCGCACGCCGAACCACGTCAAACAATTCGGAAACCTCCCAACCATCCATCGCGACCATCGCGACAATCTGCTGCGCCAAAACATCCAGCGCATTGCGAGGATAACGAGCCGACTCCACTTGCCCGTCGTACATCGCGCGCGTAATCGCCGCGCAAGACACCAGGTCCGCTCGATACTTCGGAAAAATTATCGCGGAGCTCACCGCGCCCACATGATGATTCGCGCGGCCCACGCGCTGCATCCCGCTCGCCACCGATGGCGGCGACTCAATTTGCACCACCATATCAATCGCGCCCATATCGATTCCCAGTTCCAGCGACGACGTCGCCACCAGTCCGCGCAGCGTTCCCAGCTTCAATCGATCTTCAATATCTTTGCGCTGCTCCACTGCGACGCTTCCGTGATGCGCCCGCACCAGCGTTTCGCCCGCCAATTCGTTGATCGCGCCGGATATGCGTTCCGCCAGCCGTCGGCTATTCACAAAAATAAGTGTTGAGCGATGCGACCGCACCAAATTCAGTAATTTCGGATGGATCGCGCTCCAAATCGACGGTCGCACCGGCCCTTGCGACGCCGCACCACTTGGCAACGTATCGAGTTCATCGAGCCGCGCCATATCTTCGACTGGAACTTCGATGTGCAAATTCAATTTCTTCGGCTCGCCCGCATCGACGATCGTCACCGGACGATACGTGACAGCGGACGGCGTCACATCTTCAGAAAGCAGTTCCTCTGAATCCCCATCGGTTGAGGAGTTTTGCGTGTTGCGCCTCGTCGTTATCGTTCCGCCCAGATAACGGGCCACCTCTTCCAGCGGCCGTTGCGTCGCCGACAGCGCAATCCGCTGCAATCGCCGGCCGCACAAGTGTTCAAGCCGCTCCAGCGATAACGCCAGATGCGAGCCGCGCTTCGTCGGCACCAACGCGTGTATTTCGTCGACCACCACCGCTTCGATCGAACGCAACGACTCGCGGGCATTCGACGTCAGCAACAAATACAGCGACTCTGGCGTGGTGATTAAAATGTCGGTGGGATGCCGCAAGAATCTCGCGCGTTCCGCCGACGGCGTGTCTCCGGTCCGGATCGAAACTGTGGGCACATGATGCGCGCAGCCCAATCGCTGCGCCGCCTGCGCAATTCCCACCAGCGGAGCTTGCAGATTTCGCTCCACATCGACCGCGAGCGCCTTGATCGGCGAGATGTAAAGAATTCGGCAGCGCTTGTCGCGTTCTGGCACCGGCTCGAACATCATCCGGTTGATGCACCACAAAAACGCCGCCAGCGTTTTCCCGGTTCCCGTGGGCGCAAGTACGAGCGAAGATTCTCCGCGCGCAATTGCAGGCCAAGCCATCCGCTGCGGCTTCGTAGGCGCCGAGAAAACCGCCTCGAACCATTCGCGCACCGCTGGATGAAACAATGCCAGGGATTCCGCTTCGGAAAATTCCAGACGTGTCGATTTATCGTCCACTGCCACAAATTCCGCCTTGCAAGTCTTCTTTCAGCTATTGGGCTGAGCTAAGTTAGATGCGTTCGGGAGAATTCCAGTTCATTCGCGCTCGCAAACGGGAAATCCGGCGACTAATTTGGTTCCGCCCGCGATTCTCCGCGTTTTTTCAGAACAGCCGAGGCTGGCGTCGTGGCAACTCTCGTCCGAAATACTCATACGCCCGCGGTGTCGCCACCCGCCCGCGCGGCGTCCGGTCAATCATTCCCAATTGCATCAAATACGGTTCGTAGATTTCCTCGATCGCATCCTCTTCTTCGCTCAGCGCTGCCGCCAGCGTGCCCACGCCCACCGGCCCGCCGCCATATTTGTCCAGCAAAGCCAGCATCAGGTTGCGGTCCACCTCGTCCAGACCGCTTTCGTCCACCCCAAGCATGGCCAGCGCTTCTTGCGCCACTGCCCGCGTGATGCGCCCCGCCGCGCGTACTTCCGCAAAATCGCGAGCCCGCCGCAGCAACCGATTCGCCACCCGCGGCGTCCCTCTGCATCGTCGCGCGATTTCTTCCGCGCCGCCTTCGTCCATTTGAATATTCAAAATTTTTGCCGAGCGGTGAATAATAATCAGCAAATCTTCGGGCTCGTAAAATTCGAGGCGGTGCACGATTCCAAAACGCGACCGCAGCGGAGCGGTAATCAGTCCCGCCCGCGTGGTCGCGCCAATCAACGTAAAATGCCCCAGCGGAAAAGGGTGGATCCGCGCTCCAGGTCCCTGACCGATAATCAGGTCCACTCGAAAATCTTCCATCGCCGGATACAAAATTTCCTCCACCGCCGGCTGCAAACGGTGAATCTCGTCCAGAAAAAAAACCTCTTTCGCTTCCAGCGAGGTCAGAATCGCCGTCAAATCGCCTTTACGCTCCAGCAGCGGGCCGGCGCTGGTTTTGATCGGCACATTCAATTCATTGGCGATAATCTGCGCCAAGGTGGTTTTCCCCAGCCCCGGCGGCCCGTACAGCAATACATGGTCCAGCGCTTCCTCGCGGCTGCGCGCCGCTTCAATCGCAATCTGTATATTTTCCTTTACGCGTTTTTGCCCGATGTATTCGTCCAGCCGCTTTGGACGCACGCTCGCTTCGATGCGCGCGTCTTCGTCGAACACCGCGCCGGACACGATTCGCTCTGGTTGCCGCTGCTGCATCATTCGTTTCGCCGTCCCGTCGGCCATGTTTATTCCGTGTAAAACTTTGCGGACCGCGCCACTTTTTCGTTACGCTCCCGCGCGATTCGTTCTGCCTTTCGCGGAGCTCAGCGCTTGTAGAGTGGCGCGCAGCAATTTTTCAAAGTTGCTCGTGCCCGCTTCGCGTTTCGCTTCGCCCACCGCGGTTTCCGCAGCGCGCGCTTCGTATCCAAGATTTACCAGCGCGGACACCACATCCGCTTCCACTCCCGCCGGTGACGATGCCGCCGGCCGTTCCGTTTCCAGCGTCACCGCTTCCAGCTTGTCTTTCAGTTCGACCACCATGCGTTCCGCAGTCTTGCGCCCTACGCCGGGAATCCTCGTCAGCCGTCCCAAATCGCTGCCGCGAATCGCCGGAACCAATTCTTCCACGCTCATGCCAGACAAAATCTTCAGCGCCAGCGACGGCCCCACGCCAGACGCTGAAATCAGCATCTCGAAAAAATGTTTTTCCCGCGAAGACACAAATCCGTAAAGCGTCAGCGCGTCTTCGCGTACATGAGTATGAATCAGCAGTGTCACTTCGGTGTGCAGTTCACCCAGCGCCGCGTAGGTCGAGAGCGGCACCTGCACCACATAACCCACTCCGCCCACGTCCACCAGCACGTTGTTAGGCCGTTTTTCCGCCAGCCGTCCGCGCAATTGGCCAATCATCGCCCGCCAGTATTGCCGCCTTATCTTCGCCTGTCAACGCGCCCCAAACCCGTATCGTATTGCCGCTTCAAGTACATCAATGTTTATATTTTTTAGAGTCTTGAACCTGATGCAATATCCGGTCACGCTGGCCTTGCCTAGTTTTTTCCCATACGCTTTGGCTAAGTATTTCTTATCTTTGATACCGAGGACATAAACAGAGATTCCGGTTGTGTTGGCGCTCAAACCAATTTGAAAAAAATCTTTTGTTGTTCCATCAGCATATTTTATGGTGTGAAATCCATATCCAATATTGGGGTTACTAACAGTTTTATTTTTGCTGTCTTTGCCGTCGAAAAACCATAATTTGCATCCTGGTAGCGCTTGCCGCGTGCGCCGGTGCAATTCTTGCATGTCACTACGTTTTGGTTCAGGTTGGCTAGTAATGTATTTTTTGATTTGTTCTTGTACGCTCATATGAAATATAAACCGGGATTTTCCATTTGTTCTCTGCCCACAATCGCCGTGGGCTCTGGACGGTAAGTGTATAGCACAGCCGTCATTGTTGGAGAGTGATTTGGTCGGTCTGCGGAAGAAACCAACTTGAAGTGTTAAGTTCCGATATGTCGGCTAATCTGAGATGTAGGATTAGCGTGTTAATTGGGACTTGAGGTAGCCTTTTTTTATTTGGTATCGTGACCGTGCTGAATCGTTGATTGGGTCACCACAAGTACACGAAATCCCATGGCAGATTGGCAAATGCGAGAAAAGCGGCCGCTCCGAGGGCCGGTGCGCGACGCACCGGGACCGACGCTCAAAAACTACATCACGCCCGCCGGATTGCAGCGACTGAAAGACGAGCATCTGTTCCTACTGAGTCGCGAGCGCCCCGCGGTGGTGGAGGTCGTAGCATGGGCCGCTAGTAACGGAGACCGCAGTGAAAACGCCGACTACCTGTACGGCAAACGACGGTTAGGCCAGATCGATTCGCGGATTCGCTTTCTCACGAAACGCATTGACGCGGCTATGGTCGTCGATCCCTCCGCTCCGCGGGCAGGGTCAGCCGTAACGCGCGTCTTCTTTGGCGCGACCGTGACCTACAAGGACGCCGCTGGCCTCGAACACGTCGTCTCGATCGTAGGTATCGACGAGGTGGACCTCGACCGCGGCTACATCAGTTGGCGCTCACCTCTTGCCAATGCGCTGATGAAGGCGAGCCCCGGCGACCGCGTGGAGCTGCGCGCGCCAGCAAAGACGGAGCGCCTTGAGATCATCGAGGTCGTTTACGCGCCGATTCCGATACATCCTTTCCGCGAACCGCTAGGGGCTCAGTCGAAGCCCAAGGTCGAACGCTCCTAGGCCAAGCCGCCCGACTCTGTCGGAAAGGTTCGATCCACTACCCACTTTTCCGAGGTATCTTATCCGATTTTCTCGGAAACAAATGGCCAAAGGGCCTTGCGAGATTCGACAGTGCGTAGCTTCGGTACGGATCGCTGGGGCTATTTAGGCAGCGGCGAACGCTGGAGAGACGTGACCTTCTCGACTGAATCCACAGCCGCCGCCATCAGACGCTCAACACAGCGTGAATGTTTATACAGTTCCGGTTGCAACCGCGCCGGCGCGCTCGTAATTGACGATAATGACGCCTTTCGACGTGACTGTGCTTTCCGTCACCTTGAAAGCTGCCGGGATCGTGCCATCGGCAAACAATCGTTTTCCACTGCCTAACGTAACCGGAAATATCTTCAGCCACAACGCATCGACCAAATCATGCTTGAGGAGCGTCTGAACGAGATTTGCGCTTCCATAAACGTGCAGATCCGGCCCTTCCCCTTGCTTGATCTTGGCGATTTTCCCCGCAATATCTCCGTTTAGAAATACGGTTGGCTGCCATTCGTGAGCAGTAATGGTATTCGAGGCGACGTACTTGGTCGCCGTGGCGGCGCCCGGCCAAATGTCGGTATGTTTCGGCCAGAATGGCGCCCAAATGTCAAAAGTCTTCCGCCCCAGCAACAAGTCAAACGGCATGTTCATCTGCTTTTTCATGGCCTCTGCAGAAACAGGGTCGGAATGTGGACTCATCCACCCACCGTACGCGAACCCGCCACTGGTATCTTCCCCTGGCCCGCCTGGGCCTTGTATCACCCCATCAAGGGAAACAAATTCAAGCACATTAATTTTTCTCATGACCGAATTCCTTTAAGTCCTGTCTGATTTTGTTTGATTTGCGGCTGTCTCTGGCTCGATCAGCTTCTTTCCCAACCTGAATCAATGTGGTTTGAATGTCTTCCCGGTCTCAATCAGTGTTTTCAGGCGTGAAAGAATACGCGGCCAGCCATCGGCGCAGGCAGCGTAAGTGGAGTCGTCGTCGGCCCACTCATCGTGTGTCACCGTTACTTTGGTGGCTTCTGTCTCTGGCACCAGTTCCACGGTTGCGCGAGAGGGCTTATCATTTTGGCCCATTGCGAAGGTGTACTGGAAGACTTTGGGTGGTTCAAATCGCAAGATCTTACCTTGAACGTAGTTCATAGGTTTGCCATCGGGTCCCGGACCGACCCAGGCAAGCGATCCACCAGATCTGAAGTCCGCCTGAAGCTCAGCGCCCGAGAAAATAATGCGGTTCGACTCCTGCGACACAAAGCCTTCCCACACCTTCTCCGGCGTGGCGGCAATGTAGAAAACAAAATTCAACGGCGCTTTGGCCATAATCTCTCCTCAGATTTCTGACGCCATGTTATATCTGCGGACGGGCGCCCAACAATCGTAGAATTTTGAGGATAAGAATTACTCGATAACAATGAACTTGATTCCACGTAGCCTCGTTGTTGTGATAGCTTCTGCGGTGCAATGTTCTCTGGCCGACTCTAGTGGAAACCGAACTCCCACCGCAAGACTCCGTTGAGCGGTTCCGAAACAATTCGCTTACAAAATCTTTCCTCACTTTCGCCTTACATCAGTTTATTGCTACGTATGGCATTTCATTCACTGCGCCAATCGTCTTTAGTTTGGCCTTCAAAGTGTCCTATCTCTTCGGCCACGCGTCTCTCCAGAGAGATTTTCATGTGATGGTAACAAGAACACCCTATTTCCCAGTCCAGATTATTTTTGCACTGATTATTGGGGCGCTGCTAGGCCTTTCCGTACGGCACAGATCGATGCTCTGGGTTTGGGTGCTTCCTTTGGCGGCGCTGTGCTATGCGTTCTTCACTGCTCCACACTCGGTGATGGAGACGAAATCTATATCCCTACTGTTGCAGCTTCGCCTCTCCCATTTTTTTGGCGGGGGGTGTCGGCCCTCGGACCGCTGCCTCGACCAGTTATTAGTTACTCTGCCGTTTTATTCGTCATTGTCTTATTCAGTTGGAGCACTTTTGGCGCGGCGAGCCACACGCTTTGGCCACGCTAGCCGTCAACTCCACCTGATGCTAGCGTCCGCAGGTTCAATCATCCTTATTGCTATTTTCGTCGACCTGATCGTTTCTATCCGAGAAACAGGCTGGCAAACGACCTACCTATTCGTCTTGGCTGTGCCTGTCGGGATGGGAGCATATCTTCTTTATGTATCGTCGACCATCCGGCGAGAAATCATCTAACACTTATGTCTCTGGCAAGACGGCTTAGGGGCCGTCTTTGCTTCATTTCTGCATCCTTCTCTGAAGAAACTTGCGAGTCCTCTCGCCTTCACGGAGGAACCTGCTCTGAACGTAGGAAGCGCCCGCAGGGGTTTCGGTCTCTCATTCTTTTTCATTTTACCTGCCAGTCACATCCCGCTAATCCAGACCAGTCATAACCTTGGCCGGAAAGGCTTGAAATCCTGACATCACGTCTTTCGATCCGCAATGATTCGCAAAGGGGGAAGAATGAGTAAGCATGTAAACATTCGTTTGTTCGCGGCCTTGTGTCTGACGGCCGTCATGGCGGCGCAGCCTCTATACGCCGGCCCAGGTTCTGGCCTTAGTCACTCCAGGGACAACGATGATCGCGATCACCAGCGCCACGTGCTGCTCATAAGCATTGACGGCATGCACGCGGTCGATTTCGCAAACTGTGTGGCGTCAAACACTTGCCCGGCTCTAGCTGAGCTTGGCGAGACCGGTCTGAACTACACCCGTACCACTACTTCCAGGCCGTCGGACTCGTTCCCCGGGCTGATGGCGCTGGTGACCGGCGGCACGCCCAGAACCGTGGGCGCATTCTACGACGTGGCCTATGACCGCGTTCTGGCTCCTCCGACGATCACGACCGGCAACGGTCTGGCAGGCGGAAATTGCGTCGTGGGTCACATCAACGGAACGCAGACCGAATACGAAGAAGGCGACGAGTTTGACCAGACCAAGGTCAACGGCGGCGGACCTTTCTCGACCTTCGATGGCGGCGTACTGTCCATCGATCCAAACAAACTGGTTCGCGATCCCTTCAATGGCTGCAAACCGGTCTATCCATGGAACTTCGTCCGCACCAACACGATTTATGGCGTAATCCACGCCGCGGGCGGCTTTACCGCCTGGTCAGACAAGCATCCCGTCTATGCCGTCGTTTCCGGGCCGACCGGAACGAGCAACCCCAGCAACGTAGACGATTACTACGCACCAGAAGTGAACTCCAACGTGATCAACATCCCGGGCTTCAAGACGGCGAACGGGCTCGACTGTTCCACCATTTCCAACAACACCACCAGCGATTGGACCACCGACTTCGATGCCATCAAGTGCTACGACCAGCTGAAGGTCAATGCCGTCGTGAACTGGATTAATGGCAAATCGCACCTCGGCTCCAGCAAACAGCCTGTCCCCGTAATCTTCGGCATGAACTTTCAGGCGGTCAGCGTCGGCCAAAAACTGATCGAGAGCATCAAGGGCACGAAGGTTTTCGGCGGCTACACCGATGACATCGCGACCCCAACTCCCGCCATGGCGGCCGAGATTGCTTTCGTGGACGCAGCGATCGGACAAATGGTCACCGCGCTCAAGCACCAGGGACTTCTCGATTCAACCACCATCATCATCACCGCCAAGCACGGCCAGTCGCCGATCGACCCGAAGCGCTTCTTCCCGATTCCAGGATCTTCCGGCAACAACGGCCAGCCGCCGTCTGCGATTCTCGCCGCGCTTCTCCCTGCATCCGCGACCTCCGGCCTTGGACTCGCCGAGGATGACATCTCCCAGCTTTGGCTGACCAACTCGAGCGACACTCTCAAAGCCGTGGGATTGCTCGAAACCAATGCCCCGCAAGCGGGAATCGGCCAAATCTTCTTTGGCTCCTCGCTCGAAACCATGTTCAACGCGCCGGGCGTGCCGAACAATCCGGGCCCCTGCTGCTTCCTCCGTCCAGGCGGCGATCCGCGCACGCCGGATATCATCGTGCAACCCAACGTCGGCGTGGTTTACACCGGCAGCACGAAGAAGCAATCCGAGCATGGCGGTTTCGCTCATGACGACACCAACGTGATGCTGCTGGTTTCCAACCCCAGCATTCGCGCACGTACCATCCACAGCTTCGTGGAAACCACTCAGGTGGCTCCCACCATCCTGCAAATCCTCGGCCTCGATCCATCGGCCTTGGATGCAGTCAGGGCAGAAGGCACGCCGGTTCTGCCGGGCTTGGACCAATCCCGCGACCAAGACCAGGGCCGGGATCGGGACCACTTCTAAACCTAATCGCTGACCCTAATCGCTAAACAAAGAAGCGGGCGCGGCACAGCGCCCGCTTTTTTGCTTGCCGGCCTCTCGGCAATACCCGCGAAATATCAACGCACATTTGGCCGAGATTTTTAGTGCGCGCTCTTCGCGTAAGGTTCCTTAGGCAATGCCCTGGCTAGAAGTAGCACCGCTCCGCCGAAAAGCAGCGTATCGGCGACATAGTTTAGTCCTTCGACGATCTGCGGAATCCCTGAAGCCATCGCCAGGATCGGTGCGTACAAAAATAACGTGAGCACAGCCATCAGTATCCCGACACACGTGGCGGCAACTCGAGCATATTTATTCACCAGGATGCACACTCCGCATACTACGAGCATCGCTCCAGCAAGATATCCCCACACAGCAGGCACCGGCACCCAGGCTGGCGTAACCTTAGGCAACGGCACTCCCGGCGCGAATTTCGGATAGAGGCACTCCTGCACGCCGAAAAAAATTAAAATTGCGCCGATCAGCAATCTTCCAATCTGAACCATCCAGTTCAAGCGCCGAGCGCCCGTGCCTGCCATCAGTGCCCCCGCAAGGGCCAGCGGTCCTGCGCCAAAAACGGTGTCGCGACAAGCGATCGACCAAAATAATCTCTCGTGAACTCGCGCAACGACGTTCGGCACATGAATAATCAACACGAACAGAAAAAACATCGCCGCGAGCAGCGCGGTCGATAATCGCACGAACTTTTTGACGGTAAGGCTCAGCGCGGCTGCGATCAATGCCATGCCGACGAAGTAGGTCCAGAACAATCGCGCTGGCATCCATGGCGGGACCGCCACCATGATGATTCGTGGAGCGGCCAAATGTTCGGCTCCGAAAACCGCCAGCGGCGCGGCAACGAAAACGCTTCCCAATACGATCCATTTGTCGATTCCAGAGGCGGCTTGCAGTTCCCGCTTCGCGGCGAATAGTCCCGCAACCAGAAAGGCTGCCCCTGCAAGACATGGCCACAACACGATGGGTACAGGCACGATAACCTCGTTGACGCTGTTGGAGTTTCTGGATTTTAGTTCTGACTCGGCCGCGCGGCAAGGCCTTTGGTGACACGCGGCAAACTGTTTTCCTGGCTGACAGTTCGCCAAGCACAGGGTTTGTGGCGTTCTGGCAAACGACAGGGGGTATACCCCCGGCAATTTGTAAGTGTATCAATCGATGAGAGTTGCGGGAAAAGGGGTTTGTAAGTTCATGAAAACACGGGACAAGGGATTTTGCGGGGAGGAGGGCGTACGCGCGAGGCTAGGCTCATTGGGCGCGCCAAAGAATGCAGGCAAGATGTGCGAGGGCTTTCGAGGGGACATGCGACATAATAACATGCATATTTAACTATGTCAATATATTATGTTATAGTACTAGTTTCGAATAGGGCGTTACGGCTTCTCTGCAGGCGATTGAATCGAAAGGAATTACCAGATATGTTTCGAACAGAAGGCACGCCTTGATTTGGGCGGAAGTTGGAAATTAGGCGGGCAGACCTAAAGAGAGAAAAGATTTGGAGGCAGGAACGTTCTTTGCGAATTATCAACGCCAGTAGCGATTCATCTGTGCAACGTCCGATAATTACGATGCGGCGCGCGTTCTTAACAATGCCGCGACTTCGGCATGCTTCCTGTCTTCGGCGAACGCCTGCGCAGTTCTGCCGTCGGTGGTTTTGGCAAAGAGATCCGCGCCGTGATCCAGCAACAGCCTCACAACTTCCAAATGACCGCCGGCCGCTGCCGCGTGCAGCGGCGTAAAGCCCGGGCCATAACGATGGTTCGCATTTGCGCCATGCGCCAAAAGCAGCGCGACGATCTCTTTGTGTCCGGCGGTTGCGGCAGCGGTCATCGCCGTGTAGCCGGCGCCGTTGTTGGCAACGGCGTTCACATCCGCGCCCTTCTCCAACAAATATTGCACGACGGATAGGTGCCCAAACATTGCCGCCAGCGCCATGATGGCAAAGCCGTCCGACGAATAGCCGTTGGCGAGTTCGGCATTCTTGCCCACCGCCTGTTGCACCTGGTCGAGTAACCCCGCCGCCGCAGCCTCGTGCAATTCCAAACGCGCGCCGCGTTCGACCAACAGATCGCACAGTTCGGGCTGCCGGTTGTAGACCGCCACAATAAACGGCGATTGCGCGCGTTCATTCCTGGCGTTTACAAGCTCAGGTTCCGCGTCCAGCATCGCGCGAACCGCCGCCGCATCACCCGAACTTACCGCTGCAAATAGCTGAGATATATCTTCCATGGCGTCCTCGCGAAAAGTTATACATCACATCCAATAGGTATGCCAATTACTGCTCGCGGACGACAGTAGATGTAATCCCTAAGGTGCAGCACGCTTCGTTAGGCTATCTTCCATACTTGTCGATACGCCCGAATGGCTAGATCCTCGGCACGTTTTTTGATATTAGCAGTCCCCCAAGATTCAGCTTGATCGCCATACTGCTCCAAAAACTCTTTCACGCTGGTCTGATTCTGAATATTCTTGCTCAGTTCTCCCCGCAAACGCCTAATTTTCTCGGCCGGTGTTGAATTTCCCAGTTTCTGATTGTCCCGAAAATAAACCGGGAACAAGTTTCCTATATTGTCTTTGAACTCCATTACGGCCTTTTCGCTGTCAAGCGTCTCAGCGGGATTCTGCGGGAAGAAATGTTCGATCGAGTGGTTTCGTTTGCGCAGTTTAGGATCTGGATTGTAGATTGGCAAACACTGCCCGGGGTCCAAGCCAAAGTTGTTGAGGCGATCAAGGACGTACGAGATTAGAGATATTTGATCTGGCGAATATGAAATGTCAGTAGCAAATTTATCGACAAACATCGCCTCCGGCGCTAGCCGCTCCTTGCTCTTAAGCTGATTTATAAGGAGGTCTGCGCATTTAACAAAACTGGACGATTTCCCAAATATGATGCACGTTTCTGCATATAAAGTTTCGATGTCATTGTTCGGGAGTTCGCATATCGTGTTATTAATAAAATGATATCTTTCGAAAGTTTCGAATAGCTGAATCAATTTCTTTGCGTCGCCGGGATCGTTTTTTCGATTGTTCCGCTCTATGCATTCAATGGCAGCGTATGCAACCGGACAAAATAAAATGACACCGAATTCCTTTAGCCCTTCCAACGCGCGAGCAATTTGTTCGTAACGATACTGATGCGCAGAGATCTCTTGAAAACCTTTATCTTCAAAGAAATCTCGAACTTGGGTCTTGCCAGGGTGTTTGACTACTCGATAGAACCGGGAGAATGCTTCTAGCTGCGCCGTTAACCCTTCTGGTCCAACGCGCTCGCCGTAATCCTTAAGTTTCTTGTACAAATTCGATTTATGCACGGGCTCGTTTTTTGATACGTAGAAATACTTCAGCATTCTCAGGAGGGTTCCGTCTGAATTCTCAACTATACCGTCCCACATGTCCTTGATCGAATCGACTTTTTTCGAGAACAGGAAATTTTTCAATAAGTCTGAGATCTCGAGATCCAATCCGCGCGCGTTGGTTCGTTCAAAGATGCTAAGCGCCTCGACTTCACTTTCGACCTCTATTTTCGCCACAAACGAGTTGTAAAGAGCACCTAGAAATTTGCTAAGTTCTTCTGGTTCAAAAGTCGAAACCGCCCTAGAAAATTCTTCGTAGATCGGTTTTACCTTTTTGATTTTTCTTTTCGTCGTTTTTTTGTTGATAGTTCTGGGAAAGTCGCCACTCCAGCTGACGTCCCCCATATATTCAAGTAAGTCCCGAATCGATTCAGAAGCGATGAGGCGGCAACCTAACGACTCACCAGTCGTGGAGTTCATAAACGTTATTTTCTCTTGGATCCTAGGTTCTAGCTTCGAAAGCCCTAGTTCCTTTGCCCTCATTCTGCAAGCGATCAGTAGCAAGAGCACCGTCGTCAGTCGCTGTTGGCCGTCGACGATAAACGTCTTCTTACCCTTAGACTTTTCAAGTATGAAGTTGCCGAGAAATAGATTCTCGCCTTCAGCACCTTTGTAGCTGTTGAGGTCGTCGACTAATTCCGAAGCCTCGTCTTTTCCCCATTTGTAATCGCGCTGATAAACCGGAATTGCGAATTGCGCGGGCGCATTTAGGATGTCTTCAATTCTGGTCGGTACCGGACTAAACATTGGCATTAGAGGCTCCCAAGCCGAGAGGGATATTTAATATCTGAGACTCGACTTAGAATAGGCCACCTTGCTCTGAATTAACATCGTAAGTGACTAACACGTTACGTATAAGTCTCAGCCGCCTGTCTATACGCTGAAGGGGCCTCGCAATATTCATTGCCAAACGTCTCTAACTCAGGATGCGGCGGACGCTTTCGCTGGACGGTAATGCCCTGGCACAGATCGCGTGGAAATGGCCAGCCGGTTCCAGGCGTTGATGGTCGCGGCCAGGATCGTCAGATCGACAATTTCTTTTTCGCTGAAGTGCTTTTTCACCTCTTCATACACTTCGTCCGGAACATGCGTTTTCGCGACCAACGTTACCGCTTCGATCCAGGCCAGCGCCGCGCGTTCCTTATCCGTAAAGAACGGTGTTTCGCGCCAGGCGTCCAGCGCGTAAAGTCTTTGCTCCGTTTCGCCCACAGCGCGCGCGTCGATGGAATGCATATCGAGGCAATAGGCGCAGCCATTGATCTGCGACGCCCGCATTTTCAGCAGATGATTCAATTTGGGGTCGAGCCCGCAGCTCGTCAAATATTTTTCCAGTGCGAACATCGCCTGCTGCGCTTCGTGCGCGTGTTTCCTTAGATCGATTCTGGGTTCCATGGAATTCTCCGTTCTCCGGACGGTCTCGCGGATACGCCGTGGCCTGTCCAATTTGTTGATCCCTACCTATACGATGTGCACGGGCGTAAAGATGTCACCGGGAGTTTCGGATTCCCGGCCAAATCGGAATGCTGCGAATTGAGATTTACGATATTTAACGGCGCGAGCGATCTTTACGGACCGCCTCGTCGATCAAAGTGTCCAACTCTCGGCGAGTTAACTGCACGTGATCGTTGGAGGTGTCCCCGGCGTCGCTGGTGACCGGTAATTCCGCACCGCCGCCCGGAGGTGGCGCCACGAAATATCTTGAACGAGCGGCCATGAGCTTCGCCACTTCGCGTCCAGACAACAACACCGGATCACCGGCCATTTCTGCGGAAAGTGTGATTTTGGCGAAATGCTCCAAAGTTTCCATGCGGAAAAACGCCGTCAATAAATCGTGCCCGCAAGCCACTGCGCCATGATTAGCCAGCAGCAACGCATCATAGTGCGGAACAAAAGGTTCGATTGCATCGCTCAGCTCCGCGGTGCCGGGCGTGGCATAGCGCACCAGCGGAATCATTCCCAGCCCAACAATCACTTCCGGCAGCAAAGCTTGATCCAGGGCGCGGCCCGCGACAGCGAATCCCGTGGCCGTCGGCGGATGCGCATGACAAATCGCGTGCACATCGGGGCGCATCCGGTAAAACAGCAAATGCATGGCAAGCTCAGAGGAAACTTTCCGCGCTCCGTCCAACTGCCGGCCTTCCAGATCGGTGACCACCAAATCTTCTGGCGTCAGCATTCCCTTATTCATGCACGTGGGCGTGGTGAGAACGCGCTCATCGTCGAGTCGCACGGAGATGTTGCCTTCGGCTGCCACGATATATTCGCGCTCGTAGAGCCACCGGCCTGCGATGCATACATCCAGGCGATGCTGCGCTTCCGTTTTTGACGAACCTGGCAAGAGCGAGTCCGTGAGCATGAGAGGTGGACTCCTTCCCGGCTCGAAATTTCTCGAGCCTCACCGAGGACAAATTTTTATTCAGCAAGCGGCGACCAACACACGACGTTTGCCCGTCGGAATTTACGCGTAAATTCCGCGAAGCTTTAGCGCACTGGCCACGCGATCAATCGCCATCATATAGGCGGCTATACGATTGTTGACCTTGTGCATTTCCGCATAGCGTACCACGCCATCAAAGGCTTGTTCCATAACATCCAGCAATCGCTCGTTCACTTCGCTTTCGCGCCAGAAGAAGCCCTGCCGATCCTGGACCCATTCGAAATAGCTGACGGTGACGCCGCCGGCATTGCCCAGAATATCGGGCACGGTGAAAATTCCCTTGGAATCGATAATGGCGTCGGCCTGCCAGGTGGTTGGACCGTTAGCGCCTTCACAAAGAATTTTCGCCTGCACCTGATTGGCGTTCTTTTCCGTAATTTGGTTTTCGATCGCCGCCGGAATGGCGATTTCGCACGGTTGAAACAAAACGTCGCGAGCGGTCATTTTTGTTCCGCCGCCAGGAAAATCCTGCAGCGCTTTCTTTTGCGTGTAAACCCAATCGATAGCCTTGGCCACGTCAAAACCATTTTCGTTGTACAGACCGCCGCCAATATCCGCGAGTCCCACAATTTTGTAACCAGATTGCTGCATCAACAGTGCCGCCAACGAACCCACGTTGCCGAAACCTTGAATCACCACGCGGCAACCTTCCCGCTTCATGCCCAATTTCTTCAGCGCCTTGTCGCAGCAAATCATCACGCCGCGGCCGGTAGCTTCACGGCGCCCGGCCGAGCCGCCCAGTTCAATCGGTTTGCCGGTAACCACGGCGGTCGTGGCTTGCCCCACGTGCATCGCATAGGTATCCATCACCCAGGCCATGGTCTGCTCGTTGGTGCCCACATCCGGCGCGGGAATGTCGCGCTCCGGGCCAATCCAATTGCTAAGTTCCGCGGTATACCGCCGTGTCAGTCGTTCCAGTTCGTTGCGAGACATTTTTCGCGGATCGCAAATGATTCCGCCCTTCGCTCCGCCGAATGGAATGTTTACCACCGCCGACTTCCAGGTCATCCACGTCGCCAGCGCCCGCACTTCGTCGATCGAAACGTCTGGAGCAAAACGAATTCCGCCTTTGCCTGGCCCGCGTACCGTCGAATGCAAAACCCGGTAGCCGGTAAAAACTTCCAACTGCCCGTTGTCCATGGCGATCGGAATGTACAGCGTGATTTCTTTGCTGGGATATTTCAGATAGCGATAAATTCCCTGTTCCAGCCCGAGCTTATTTGCGGCAACTTCAAAACGCGCCTCCGCGTTTTGATAGACATTCATTTCTTCCGGTACCGGCGCTTGCGACATGCAGACATCTCCTTTGGAACATTGCCCTGAGGCGTGCGTATTCGCCCGTATTTTTTGCAGTTTCCGCCCGCAAATCACCGCTGCAGGCTGCTATTGAAGATCGGAAAACGGAATCTGGCGAGCGATCCTCCCGCCGAACCGGCATTTGGCCGGGCCGCCAGTATACGAACCTAAAGGAACAGCCGCAAGCAGCAGCGCCAACGAAGTTTGCAAACAGTGACGGATGTTACGCCGCTCACATTTCCCCAGGGACCAATGCTAGAATCCCGTCGCGATGAAATGCACTGTCTGCGCGGTTGAAATTCCAGCAAACGCTGTCTTTTGCTCCGCGTGTGGTTCGCCAGTGGACATCAATTCCACTCCAACGATGACCAGCATCGGCACCCGCCCGCCTTTGCCACCAACACCCCGCGAAGCTCCGCGCTCTCCCAGCAATGCAAACACCAGCGCTGATTCCGCGAATCCGCCCCGAAATACCAGAACTCCCGCTTCTGGCAGCCATCCATCTTCGCGAACTGGTTCCCAGCCACACTACGTCGCTGGCGAAACTCTCGCCGACCGCTACCGCATCGTCGCCCTCCTCGGAAAGGGAGGAATGGGCGAAGTCTATCGCGCGGAAGATTTGCGCCTCAGCCAAAACGTCGCTCTCAAATTCTTACCGCTCTCCATGACCCAGGATGAAAACGCGCGCGCTCGTTTCCATCAGGAAGTTCGTCTAGCTCGCGAAGTCTCTCATCCCAACGTTTGCCGCGTTTTCGATATCGGCGAAATTGAGGGACGTCTGTTTCTCACCATGGAGTATGTTGACGGCGAGGATTTGGCCTCGCTCCTCCGGCGCATCGGCCAATTTCCGCAAGCCAAGGCTTTGGATATCGCGCGCCAGATGTGCGCCGGAATCGCCGCCGCGCATGAGCACGGAGTGTTGCACCGCGATTTGAAGCCGGCCAACATCATGCTCGATGGCCGTGGCCGGGTCCGCATTACCGATTTTGGCTTGGCCTCGCTCGCGGAAAATCTGGACGCAGCCGAACTCCGCTCCGGCACGCCCGCCTACATGGCCCCCGAACAGCTCGCCGGAACTGAAGTCACCCAGCGTAGCGACATTTATTCCTTAGGCTTGGTCCTCTACGAAATTTTCGCCGGCAAAAAAGCGTTTGACGCGGCCACGCTACCCGAACTTTTGCGGCTGCGCGAAAAAAGCGCGCCTTCCAGCATCTCCTCGATCGTCCACGACGTCGATCCTTTGGTCGAACGCGTCATCTTGCGCTGCCTCGAAAAAGATCCCGCGAAGCGGCCCGCCACCGCCTTGCAAGTTGCCGCCGCCCTGCCTGGAGGCGACCCGCTCGCCGCCGCGCTCGCCGCCGGCGAAACTCCCTCCCCAGAAATGGTCGCTGCCGCGGGAGCCAAAGAGGGTTTGCGGCCCAATATCGCCTGGATGTGTTTTCTGCTCATGCTCGTAGGCCTTGCCGGCGTCGCCCTGCTCGCGGACAAGCTCACCATCTTGAGCTACGCGCCGCTTCCCATGTCGCCAGATGTTTTGGCCGCCAAGGCGAGAGAAACCGCGCAACAGTTGAAGTGTGGAAGCGAATCTTTGGACTCTTTCCACGGATTCGGCAGATTTACCGGCTACTTCGACTACGTCAAGCAACATGATCAATCAAAAACCCGCTGGGAAAGTTTGCGAAGCGGAGTCCCTCCCATCCTCGTTTTCTGGTACCGCCAAGCGCCTGTGTATCTCGAGTCGAACGAATTTTATTCCTCGCAAACAATCGCACCAGACCTCCCACCCAATACTTCGCCAGGCATGTGCCAAATGTTCTTCGACATGCAGGGTCGGCTCGCCGAGATGGAAGCGGTCCCCCCGCAATATGACAAGAGCTCAGAACCCGCGCCCGCGACGAATTGGAGCGCCCTCTTCGCCGCCGCTGGTCTGGACCTGGCCGCGTTTCACACGGTTGCCCCGCAATGGACGTCCCCGAACGACAGCGACACCCGCGCAGCCTGGGAAGGGAATTGGCCCGGCAAGCCGAATCTTCCTTTGCGCGTCGAGGCCGCATCGTATCGTGGCAACCCTGTTTTCCTGAAACTAGTTTGGCCCTGGATGATCCCGGATCAAACGCATGCCACGCGATCTGGCTGGTCTGACACCGTGCAGAGCGCGCTATTGATCCTCGCTCTCTTCATAGTCTTGTTTTTCGGCATGCGCCTAGCCGCGAAAAATCTGGCCACCGGGCGCGCCGATCGTCAAGGAGCCTTCCGCCTGGCCCTCTTTGTCTTTCTGCTGACTTGCAGCGCCGGCATCCTTTTCGAGCATCACGTGCCCACCACGCATGAACTAATGATTTTCATGATCGCCACCGGGTGGGGCTTGATTGCCGCCGCAATTGTTTGGTTTTTGTACTTGGCGCTGGAATCGCACGTGCGCCGCCGCTGGCCCAACTCGCTGATTTCCTGGAGCAGATTGGTCGCCGGGCAGTGGCGCGACCCTCTCGTAGGACGTGACATCCTGATCGGCCTGCTCACTGGTGTAGTGTGGGTGGTTCTCGAGCGCAGCTCTCTCTGGGTTACGATTACCTGGCTGAATAAGGTGCCGCTACCCCCAGTAGACGCCCTCGATCTCATCCAGTTGCAGGGAATCCGCTTTTCCATCGCAGATATTTTATTGAACGTCGTCATATTTGTCTTCGGAGCTTTGGCCTTCTTCCTCGTCTTTTTCATGTTGAAGTTGCGGCTGAAAAAAGACTGGTTCGCGGCATGGGCGATGGTCTTGTTGTTTGCCATCCCGGCCGCTCTCAGCGACAACCCAGCCTTGAACTTTGCGTCCGCCGCATTGCTCTGCGGCCTGGGAATTTTTGTATTGCTGCGCTTTGGTTTGTTGGCCCTGCTCTTGACGCTGGTCGTCAACAATGTGCTGGAAGCTTATCCGCTCACCGCTCGCATATTCGAATGGCATGGCCAAGCCACACTCTTCGTCTTTGCACTAATTTTGGTTTTGGCGATTTTTGGCCTGCGCACCGCCACCAAAGGACAACCGCTCTTTGGCGCAATCGCAGTAGAAGATTGAAGTCTCTGCTACTGCAATCGGAATTGAATGGTCACCGCGAGGTGCATCGGCACCGCTTTCCCATCCAGCGTCGCCGGCTGATACTTCCACTGTCGCAGCGCATCCATCGCCGCCTGCTGTAGCAGTGTCGGCCCGCTGAGCACCTTCATCGTCGTCACGCGTCCCGTGGGATCGATCAGCGCATCAATTTTCACGTCGCCTTCCACGTGCTGATTTCGCGCCAGCGCCGGATACACCGGCCGCGCTGAAGACAATGGCCGTGCCGTCTTTACGTCGCCGCCAATCGCAATCGGTGCCGACGGAGCCGCAGGCTGACTGCCGCGTCCTGCCACCAAACCCGCGCCACCAAGTGCGTCCGTATTTGCGGCCATTTCGCTGCCCGGCATGCCAAACGCCGGCGCTGCGTTATCCGCAGCGTTCGACTTATGACTGACCGTCGGCGCCGCCAAATGCACCGCGCCCAAGCTCGGTTTTTTCGGTTCCGGCTGAGTCGGCGCGGTCAAAGCGTGCTGCGCCGGAGCAACCTCATTCGTCTTCGAAGACGCCATCGTCATTTGTGGCTGTTGCGTCGCTGCCGGCAAGGCAGCCGGCCCATGCTGACTAGACATCGCCCCCGCGCCGGTTGCCGCTGCCGCTGGCAAATGATTCGCCGCAGGCTGCTGTGCTGGTGCCGTCGCCGCCGCCGCAACTTCCGCCGGACGATTCACCGCCACCGCTCCGCTCCCACCCGGATTCAGCGACGTCCGCAGATACCACGCGCCACCCGCCACGCACAGCAGTACGCCCGCCGCGATCGCCGCGTACAAAACTCCCTTGCCGCCTTTCGCGGACGGCGCTTCCGACAGCGGCGACTCTTCAAACAGCGTGCCGCCAAATGCCGGTGCCGACGATGCTGCCGAGCTCGCTGCCGACGCAACTGTCGGAGCTGCCGCAACCTCGTGGCTCTCGAACTCATTGATTTCCACCAGCCGCGTCGGTTCTTCGCTCACCGGCTCGGGCGTCGTGGTTTCCGGGGCTGCAGCTGCATTGCGCACCAAAGGCTGCAGCCACGAAGGAATCTGCACCTCATCATCGTCCAGTGTCGACAAAGATTTCGCTTGCGGCACCGCCGGCTTTGCCACGGCCACCGGAGCCTTTGCCACCGGCGATGGCTCTGATTTCGCTATCTCGAAAATCGCCGCCGCGGTATCCGCAATCGGCGTTTTTATCGCAGGCGCCGAAGGCAACCCGTGCGTCGCGGACGCCGCCCCCGCATCGGCAAACAACATCGCTGAAAGCTGTTCCTGTAATCGCGCCGTTTCCAATTTCAAATCGCCGCTCGATGACTGCTTCGTGGATTGCGTAGCCTGCACCGGCGTCACACTCTGAATTTTCGGCAAGCTAGGAATCGTAATCACATTGCTCTCCGCGGGAGCCGCCGGAGCCCTATTTGCCGCAATCGGAGTTTCAATCTTCGCCGCCGGCATCTGCGGCTTCAAATGCTCGAAAGACTTCACCACCGCGGGCGCTGCTGGCTTTGCTTCCACCTGCGGCGGCGCCAACGGAATACGCGCTTCAATTTTCGGCGCTGGCGGCGGCGTCAAAGAAACTGGCGATGTCGCCGCAGAATTGGTCGTCACGGGCTGCGGCCCAATCCGGTCTCCCGGAAACCGCATGCCCCAGAATCCCACCACCGCTTCCGTGAACTCCAACTCCACATAACCGCTCACGCTGCGATAATTTTTCGACTTTACGACCTGGCAAACCACTTCCTTCTTCGTTTTTTCATTCGTCAAAAAAAGCAACTGTCCCGCTGCCACCGTCGACGTCAGCCGGATCACCGCTCCATTGCCGAACACCAGCACCGTCTTTGTCGTCTCCGAAAACGGTTCGCGCTTGTCGCTGCCATCAACCGCCCGTGCTCCGTTCACCGTCACCGGAACTTCCAGCGCCACAGGTTGCGGACGCGCCGCAGCCGTGTCCTCAGGCCGCGCGGACGTCCCGCCTGGCCGAGTTCCCGCGACTGGCGCGGACGTAAGTACATTCGTATCTTTTGTTATTGTCGACATGGCGCGCTCACTTACGAAGAAGAGTTTCGCTCGGCCCGGGCCGGAATCGAGACCTGTCGCGAACTTCTTTATCTTCGAATTATTAGAAATACGTCAGCTATGGTACGGGCGTACCATCATGGAAAATACTGGCCCAAGGTACAGGTGTATGCGGTTCGGCAACGCATCCTTACTTAACTTTCAGGTTCCACCGCCTCACGCCGAATCTGGAAACGTTTGGCGACGCAATTTCGTCTCACTAGAATCAATCAGCGGGAGGAATCATCATGAGCGGCTTCTGGAACGATCTACGCTTCGCCCTGCGCGCCTTCGGCAAACATCCCGCCTTTGCCATCATTGCCATCGTTACGCTCGGCCTGGGCATGGCCGTCAACACCACCGTCTTCAGCGTCGTCAACGGATTTCTCCTCCGCCCCATGCCCGTTCCGCATCCCGAACAAATTACCGTTCTCGCTCTTCAGCAGCAGGGCCAAACCGGGCTGGACAATTTTTCCTATCCGGATTTTCAGGATCTTCGCCAGCAGTCCGCCAGCGTCGGCGAACTCTTCGCATACAACACCACCCTCGTAGGTTTGAACGCCGACGGCAAAGGCGACCACTGCATCGTTAGCCGCGTCACCAACAACTATTTTTCAGCTATGGGCGTAAATCCAGAAGTTGGCCGCTTCATTCTGTCCACCGAGGGCCTCACCCCCGGTGCCGACCCCATTGTCGTCCTCGGATATTCCTATTGGCAGAAACGCTTCGCCGGAGATCGCAATATCGCCGGTAAACATGTCGAAGTGAATGGACACGCCGCAACCATCGTTGGCGTAATGCCCAAGGGTTTTTACGGCGCCTACAGCATGATTGACATGGATGCCTACGTTCCGCTGAGCGCCAACTTCAGCGATGAGCAAAGCACTTCCATTCAAGATGTCTGGACCAAGCGGGAAATACGCAGTCTGACAGTGCTCGCCCGCCTCAAATCCGGTGTAACCGTCCCTCAGGCCCAGACCTCACTCAACGTCGTCGCTCAGCGCATTGCTCAGCAATATCCGCAAACCGACCAGGGCATCACTGTCCGCGCTTTTCCTGAACGCCAGGCGCGTCCCCAACCTGATGTAGACAACTCGCTCGCCCTTGCCTCCGCAACCTTTATCTTACTGGCTGGCCTGGTGCTCCTCGTCGCCTGCTTCAATATTGCCAATGTACTCTTGGTGCGTGCCACCGTGCGCCAGCGAGAAATGGCCATTCGCGCCGCCATGGGGGCCGGTCGTGCCCGTTTGGTTCGTCAATATCTTACGGAGAGTTTGCTGTTGGCCGTACTTGGTGGCGGTGCGGGTCTCACCGTTGCCTCCTGGGTAGCAGGTCTGCTGAGCACCATGTCCTGGGGCACCAGTCTGCCCATTAAATTTAATTTTTATCCCGATGGCCGCGTCTACCTCTTTGCCTTGCTCGCTGTGCTGCTCACCGGATTCATCGTCGGCGTCATACCCGCGCTGCGTGTTGGCCGTACCGACGTAAGTCTTGTCCTCCACGAAGGCGGCCGCGGCTCATCAGACGGTGGTCGGCGTCGATTCGTGCGCAACAGTTTGGTTGTGGCCCAGGTCGCTGGCTCGCTGGTACTTCTCATCGTCGCTGGCTTGTTCGTCAGAAGTCTCAACAAAGCGCAAAGCATCTATCTCGGTTTCAATCCCGATCATGTCCTGAATCTATCGTTGGACGTTGACTCGCTCGGTTACAAAGAAGCGCGTGGCCGCGAATTCTTCCGCGATCTCGATGCCCGCATCCGTAAACTTCCCGGCGTCATTTCCCAAGCGGAAGCCTTCACCGTTCCCCTGGGCTACGTCAGCGCCGTCGATACTGTCAATGTACCCGAGCACCCTGTGGAACCCGGCAAGCAGCCTCCCGGCGTCGGCGAAAATTTTGTCAGTCCCGAATATTTTGATACTTTGAATATCTCGCTCTTGCGTGGCCGCGTTTTTTCCGAGGCCGATACGGAAAAGTCCCCACAAGTCGCCGTGATTTCACAAGCCATGGCCGCAAAATTCTGGCCAACGGAAGACGCCCTCGGCAGACACTTCACCATCAAGAACGAAAACAAACCCATTGAAGTAATCGGTATCGTGCAGGACGGCAAATATCGCGATATCACTGAGCAGCCGCAACCTTACATCTATCTCCCGCTCGCCCAGAGTTACGTCCCCATGCGCGTTCTATATGTCCGTACCTCGGTCCCGCCGGAAAGTTTGGCTCTGTCCGTTCAGGAACAAATTCGAGAACTCGCCCCCGGCCTTCCCGTCACCGAAGTCCAAACCATGTCCAAATCTCTTCAAGGTGCGAACGGATTCTTCTTCTATCGCTTTGGAGCACAGTTGACCGCCGTTATGGGCTTGCTGGGATTGATCCTCGCCATCGTCGGCATCTATAGCGTCGGTTCCTATGTCGCCGCGCAGCGCACTCAGGAAATTGGCATTCGCATGGCCCTCGGCGCCGCCCCACCAGATATTCTGAAAATGATCCTCCGCCAGGGTCTCGGCGTGATCGCCATCGGCCTCGTCCTCGGCCTGGCTATCGCCTTCGCCGGCACTCGCGTCCTTGCCGGCATGTTTGTAGGCATCAAGCCCACCGATCCCGTCACCTTCGTCGCCGTAGTCGCCGTCCTCTCCGCTATAGCCCTAATCGCCTCCTGGATCCCAGCCCGCCGCGCCACCCGCGTAGACCCCCTAGTAGCCCTCCGCTACGAATGATTTCCCGTGTGGCGGACTTTTCCCGTAAGTGGACTGCGCGCCCATCACCCGAGACCCTCACTCGCGCAAATTCCAAACCTCGTCATCTGCGCTTACTCGCAAGCGCGCGCACCTCGCCGCACAAGGATCCCAGTCGATCCGACTGCCCCACTCAAAATTATTCTCTGATTACCGCGGAATCGGCAAACGCCCGTAAGAACTTCTCATCGAAGCGCGATCCAAATTCTCGCGCAAGTTCATCAACGTCAAAAACGTGCTCAAAATTCTCGCCTTCAAATCATCCGTCAAATGCAATCCGCTGGTCGCCACGCGCGCCAGTTTTTCTCCATTTTCCGTGATAAATCGCATGATTTCCCGGATTCGTTCGTGCGGCGTATTCCCCAAAGCCGTCTCTCGCCGCATCTCCGCGCAACCCGCTTCCAGCGACAACGTAAAATGCAAAACGCACAATCCCTGCTCCGCTAAAGCCGCTGGCGGCTCGCCCTTGCATCCCGAAGCTTGGCATCGTGTTCCCATTTGTCCGCGTCGCGCCCTTTTATCTCGTTAATAGGTAACCTTACTTAGCCGCGAAAATCTAGTGCCCATCAGGGCAAGTTGTGCGAATCCTGCATTAGCCCTCCCACTACCCGTTCGCTGCCCCAGCCTCACTTTGTTCCAAAAAAACATATTGACAGCTCTGCATAATCGCTGTATAAAAATACAAGTGAGTGCATATTTTCAAGCTGCCATGAATACCGGTAAAACATTTCGCCAGGGCCAAATTCTCCGCCTTATCTCCGCTTCCAGAATCACCAATCAGGAAGATCTTCGCCGCCAGCTTTCCGCCCAGAAACTTCGCGTTACCCAAGCCACTCTTTCCCGCGACCTTCAGGAACTTCGCCTCATTAAAACGCCCGAAGGTTACAAAACCGCCTCTGTGGTTCCAGAAGAAGCTTCCGGCCTTCCCTCGCTCACTCGCGCCCTCGCCGAATTCCTTCGCGACATCCGCCCCGCCGAAAATATGCTGGTCCTCAAAACGCCTCCCAGCGGCGCTCAGCCTCTTGCCGCTGCCGTCGACGGCGCAAAATTTCCAGAGATTGCCGGCACCATCGCCGGAGACGATACCGTTCTCATCATCACTCCCAATCGCAAATCCCGCGAATCCCTGCAGAAGAAAATCGAATCCCTCGTTAAATGAGAAACCCCCGTCAAATCGCCGTCGTTGGCGTCACTGGATACACCGGATACGAGCTCGCCCGCATCCTCTTGCGCCACCCAGACGTTATCTCTCCCACTTTCTACGTTCGCGAGACCAATGGCGCAAAATGTCTCGCCGAGTTCTTTCCCCAGCTTCGTGGCATCGGCGAGGCTCCGCTCCATTCGCTCTCCGTTAAGACAATCACCGCCTCCAACGCCGGAACCGCCTTCCTCGCCACCCCTCACGAGGTCTCCGCCGAACTCGCTCCGCAACTCCTCGCGGCGGGCCTCCGCGTTATCGATCTCAGTGGAGCCTTCCGCTTCCGCTCCGCCGCCACTTTCACCGACTGGTACAAGCTCCCCGCTCCGCACTCAGATTCTCTTTCCGAAGCCGTCTACGGTCTCCCCGAACTTTACCCATCCGAGATCGCATCCGCGCGTCTCACCGCCAATCCCGGCTGCTACGCCACTAGCGTAATCCTCGCTCTTCGCCCGCTCTCTGAAAGCAATTTCATCGCGCCAGACAGCACCGTCGTCTGCGACTGCAAATCCGGAGCCAGCGGCGCCGGCAAAGATCCCCGCCGCGATCTCCATTTCGTCGAAGTCGACGAAAATTTCAAGGCCTACAATCTCTTCACCCATCGTCACACGCCGGAAATTCTGGAGCACACCGGCGTGCCCGAAAATCGCCTGATTTTCTCCACGCACCTGCTCCCGCTTGCCCGCGGAATCCTGTCCACCATCTACGTCACCCTCGCTCAGCCCGCCACAGCTCAGGAAATCGAAACTCTCTACCGCGCCTTTTACGCTAACCGTCCCATGATCCGCATCTGGCCCGCTGGCAACCTGCCCGAACTCCAGCACGTCGCTCACACCAATTTCTGCGACCTCGGCTTCGCTCTCGACAAATCCGGCCGCCAACTAATCGTCGTCTCTTGCTTGGACAATCTCGGCAAAGGCGCGGCTGGCCAAGCCGTCCAAAATTTCAATCACATGCTGCACATCAAGGAGCAGACCGCACTCACATGAGAACTGTCATCAAACTTGCCGGAGCCTTGCTCGAAGACGCCTCCACCGTACGCAACATCGCGCGTCAAATCGCTATCCTCGCTCGCGAAGGTCACCAAATCCTCGTCGTCCATGGTGGTGGCCGCCTTTTCACCGCCACCCTCCACCGCATGGGTATCGAAAGTAATTTCGTTGCGGGACTCCGCGTCACCGATCGCGAAACTCGAGATGTCGCCGTAATGGTTTTCGCCGGACTGCTCAACAAACGCCTCGCCGCTGCCATCTCCGCCGAAGGCTGTCCCGCCATCGGCGTCAGCGCCGCTGACGCCCAATGTTTTCGTGCCGAGCCCATGGTTCACAATGATGTCGAAGGCCGCCTCGGTTTCGTCGGCTATCTCACCGGCCTGAATCAAAACTTCCTCGAATCCCTCTGGCGCGAAAATCTGCTTCCCGTCGCTCCGTGTCTCGGTATCGCCGCCGACAACGAGCTATACAACATCAACGCCGATCACATGGCCGCTGCCTGCGCCGAGTTTCTTAGCGCCGACCGCCTGATTTATCTCACCGATGTCGCCGGCGTTCTCGATGGCGACAAAGTCCTCTCCGCCGTCACCTGCGAACAAATCGAACGCCTCGTCCAATCCCGCGTTGTTTCTGGCGGAATGATCCTCAAACTCGAAGCTGCTTGCCGCGCTCTCGAAGGTGGCGTTTCAGAAGTTTGCATCGTGGGCGGAGCCTCTCCTGATTCTCTTTTGCGCGCTTGGAACACCCCAGAAATTTCCCTCGCGCCCAACTCTAGCGAACATCTCGGCACCAGGATCCTCCGCCAGCCTCCAGCGGCCTCGCAGGCTGTGTATTCGACCGCACAATGAGCACACAACCCCAAAACAAAAAATCGCTTCGTTCCGCGCGTCGCGCCAAACCATCGCGCGCCCAAAAGCCCAGGCTCGATCCGCGCCTCACCGACGCCGACGCCTATCTCCTTCCCACGTACAAGCGCCCGCCCATCGTCCTCACTCACGGCCGCGGCTGTTTCGTCTTTGACGCTACCGGCAAAAAATATTTGGACTTCCTCGGCGGCATCGCCGTCAACGCTCTCGGCCACGCTCACCCGCGCATCGTCAAAGTCATCCGCCGCGAAGCTCCTCGCGCCATCCATTTCTCCAATCTTTTTCACAATGCCTACCAGGGTCCGCTAGCTCGCAAACTCGCCGAGTGTTCCGGCCTCGATCGCGTCTTCTTCGCCAACAGCGGCACCGAAGCTATCGACGGCGCTCTCAAACTCGCCCGCCTCTATTCCCGCAATTCCGATGATGCTCCCGCCTCTCCATCTCCCAAACATCGCATTCTCGCTATGCACAATTCTTTTCACGGACGCACTTTCGGCGCCCTCAGTGTTACCTCCACCGAAAAATATCGTCTGCCCTTCGCCCCCGTCGTTCCCGGCGTCGAATTTATCCGCTTCAATGACATCCATGATCTCGAATCCAAATTTGACCACACCGTCTGCGCCGTCCTCCTCGAAACCATCCAGGGTGAAGGCGGCATCCGCCCAGTCTCCGAAGCTTTCTGGAATCGCGCCCGCACTCTCGCCACCCAGCACAACGCACTTCTAATTGCCGACGAAATTCAGTGCGGTCTCGGTCGCACCGGCCGCTACTTCGCTTATCAAAAATTTTCTTCCCAGCCCGATATCGCCGTCGTCGCCAAACCCCTAGCCGCCGGTCTCCCGCTAGGAGCCATCCTCACCAGCGCCGCCGTCGCCGCCAAAGTTTCGCCCGGCGTTCACGGCACCACTTTCGGTGGCGGCCCGCTGATCTGCGCCGCCGCTCTCGAATTTCTCCGCATCCTCGACAGCGAAAAACTTCTCGCCAACGCTCGCGAACGCGGCGCCGAACTTCGCTCCGGCCTCGCCGCTCTCGCCTCCAGATTCGATTTCATCCGAGAAATTCGCGGCGAAGGCCTAATGCTCGGCGTCGAACTCTCCATCGAAGGTCCGCCCTTCGTCGCCGAAGCCATGCGTCGCGGCCTCCTGATAAATTGCACGCACGATTTCACCCTTCGCCTCCTGCCGCCGCTAATCATCACCCGCGCGCAGGTCCGCGAATTTCTCCGTCTCTTTGAACTAGTTTTAACCTCGGCCCCGAAATCCAGTTCCACTTCCGCGCTACGGAATCCGCTTTCCCCGTCGCGCTCGGCCCATGCCACTGCCAGGTGAAAAATAAATGACCACTGCCACACTCGCCGCACCCATCCTTTTAACCAACGATCTCCTCACCGGAGCCGAATGGGGTCCCGCGCAAGCTCGCGAACTCCTCCATCTCGCTGCCGACATTAAATCCCGTCCCGCGCGCTACTCCGCATCTCTCGCCGGCAAATCTCTCGCCCTGATCTTCGAAAAGCCCTCCCTTCGCACTCGCGTCACTTTTGAAGTCGGAATCCAAAGCATGGGCGGCACCGCCGTTTTTCTCGACCACACCCAATCCCGCCTCGGCGAACGCGAGTCCGTTCCAGACGTCGCTCGCAATCTCGCCGGATGGGTCCACGCCATCGTCGCCCGCGTCTTTGAGCAGCAAGTTCTCGAAGAGCTCGCCGCCAACGTCGACATTCCCATCATCAACGCGCTCTCCGATAAATTTCATCCTTGCCAGGCGCTCGCCGATTTCCTCACTCTCGAAGAAAAATTCGGCTCCCTCCGCGGACTTAAACTCGCCTATGTCGGCGACGGCAACAATGTCTGCCATTCGCTCATTTTTCTTGCCGCCCGACTCGGTGTCCATCTCCGCATCGCCACGCCAAAAAATTATGGCCCCGCCCCAGATGTCGTCGCCGACGCCAAACGCATCGCCCGCGAAACTCGCTCCAAAATCGAACTCCTCACCAATCCGCGCGAAGCTGTCGCCGGCGTCCAGGCCGTTTACACCGATTGCTGGACCAGCATGGGCTTCGAAGCCGAAGAAAAAATCCGCGCCGCCATCTTCGCTCCCTATCAAGTCAATCGCGAACTCATGTCCCTCGCCGCGCCAGACGCCGTCTTTATGCACTGTCTCCCCGCCCATCGCGGCTCGGAAGTCACCGCCGAAATCCTCGACGGCCCAGATTCCGTCGTCTTCAATCAATCTGAAAATCGCATGTACGTGCAAAAAGCCGTCTTGCACACTCTGCTCGCATGAAAAATATTTTCCGTCCCCATACTCCAAATAGAATGAAGGAGGTCCAGTGAATCACCCGCGCACCAAACCAAAAAAAGTAGTTCTCGCCTATTCCGGCGGACTCGACACTTCCATCATCATTCCCTGGCTCAAGGAAAATTATCAGTGTGAAGTCATCGCCATGATTGGCGACGTCGGCCAGCAGGAAGATGTCGAAGCCGCTCGCAAGAAGGCTCTCGCCACTGGAGCCTCCAGCGCCTCCATCGAAGACCTCCGCGAAGAATTCGTCCGCGATTACATCTGGCCCACTCTTCGCGCCGGCGCCGTTTACGAGCACACTTATCTCCTCGGCACTTCCATGGCCCGTCCCGTAATCGCCAAGCGCCAGGCGGAAATCGCGCTAAAACTCGGCGCCGACGGCCTCGCTCACGGCTGCACCGGCAAGGGCAACGACCAGGTCCGCTTCGAACTCGCCTACAAGGCCATCGCTCCCCATGTCCAAATCATCGCTCCCTGGCGCGAATGGGACATCGACTCCCGCGAAGACGCTATCGCCTACGCCCAAAAACACAATATCCCCGTCGAGCAATCCAAAAAAAATATCTACAGCCGTGATCGAAACATTTGGCATCTCAGCCACGAAGGCGGCGAGCTCGAAGATCCCGCCAACGCTCCCAGCGAAGCCATGTGGCAGTGGGTCGTCTCGCCGCAAAACGCTCCTGACCAGCCTGAAGAAGTCGAAATCGGTTTTGAGTCCGGCTCTCCCGTCTCCGTCAACAACAAAAAACTTTCTCCCGTCGACCTCCTCAACTCCCTCAACGAAATCGCCGCCAAACATGGCGTCGGCCGCACCGACCTCGTGGAAAATCGTCTGGTCGGCATGAAATCCCGCGGCGCCTACGAAACTCCCGGCGGCACCCTTCTCATCAAAGCCCATCAGGAACTCGAACGCCTCACTCTCGATCGCGAAACCTCGCACTTCCAGCAATCTCTCGCACATCGTTACGCTGAACTCGTTTACAACGGTGTTTGGTTCTCCACTCTTCGCGAATCTCTCGACGGCTTCTTCAAAGTCGCCCAGCAATTCGTCACTGGCTCCGTCGGCCTTAAACTCTGGAAGGGCACGCTCAATGTAACTAGTCGCAAGTCTCCCTACTCTCTCTATCAAGCCGATCTCGCCAGCTTCACCATGGGCCGCTACAATCCCAAAGACGCCGAAGGCTTCATCAATCTTTTCGCGCTTCCCGTAACCGTCCGCCCCAAAACAAAATCTAAATCTCAATCCGAATGACAAACTCACGAACCACATTCGAGATCAGCACTTGTAGGGGCGCAGCACTGCTGCGCCCTTCGATCCGCGCCGCACAAAACTCACAATGACCGAACGCCAAAACTCAAAACTCTGGGGCGCACGCTTCGACCAACCCCCCAACCAGCGCTTCGACGCTTTCCAGCGTTCATTCGATTTCGATCAACGCCTCCTGCCCTACGAAATCGCCGTAGACCGCGCCTGGGCCGCAGCCCTCGAACCCATCGGCATCTTCACCTCGACCGAAGTGAAGCAAACTCTTGCCGCACTGGACAAAATCTCCGCCCGCGCAAAATCCGATCCCGTTTGGCTCCGCGAATTCGGCGCAGACGCCGAAGACATCCATCACTTCGTCGAAAAAGCTCTCGTCGCCGAGCTCGGCCCTCTCGGCTGGAAGCTCCACACTGGCCGCAGCCGCAACGAACTTATCGCCACCGATTTCCGTCTCTTCGTCATCGACGCTGCCGCCGAAGTTCAGCACGGCCTCGCCGCTTTGCTAAACACCCTGCTCTTGCAAGCCAAAGCAAAAATTGGCGTCCCCATGGCTGGCATGACCCACATGCAGCACGCCCAACCCATCCTCCTCTCTCATTTCCTCCTCGCTCACGCCGAATCTTTTTCTCGAGACATCCCCCGCCTTCAGCACGCCTCCGCTTCTGCCGACGCCTGCCCCATGGGCTCCGGTGCCCTAGCCGGCAACTCTTTCTCCATCGACCGCTCCGCCATCGCCCGCACTCTCGGCTTCTCCAAAATCACCGCCAACAGTCTCGACGCCGTCAGCGACCGCGATTTCGCTCTCGACTATCTCTTCGCGCTCTCCACCATCGCCACCCATCTCTCCCGCCTCGCCGAAGATTTCGTCCTCTTCGCCTCTCAGGAATTTTCCTACATCATCCTCCCGGACGAGTTCTCCACCGGCAGCAGCCTCATGCCGCAAAAAAAGAATCCAGATTGTTGGGAGCTCATCCGCGGCAAGACCGGCCGCATCACCGCCGCGCTTTTCAGCCTGCTCACCACGCTAAAGGGCTTGCCCACCAGCTATCAGCGCGATCTCCAAGAAGACAAAGAAGCCCTTTTCGCCGCTCACGACCAGATCGCGGACATGCTCGCCATCGCCGTCGGCGCCATCGCCGCCACCAAATTCAATGAAGCTAAACTCCGCGCTACCGCCTCCAATCCCGCTCTGCTCGCCACGGAAGTCGCCGACTATCTCGTCCACCAGGACGTTCCGTTTCGCCAGGCTCACGACATCGTCGGCAAAGTCCTCCGCGAGGCCGAAAAACAAAACATCCCTTGGACCTCTCTCCCTCTTTCCGAACTCCAGAAAATTTCCCCGGCCTTTCAGGAAGATTTCAGCCCCGGCCCCACCGTCGAAAGCGCCATCGCCACTAAAGTTGTTCCCGGCGGCACCGCCACCGAAAGCGTCCGCGCCGCCATCGCTGTCCTTGAAAACAAACTTCGCGCCTGGCGCAGCGAAAAATCATGAAGCACTCTCTCTCCGAATCCTCGCTCCCCCGCGGTTTCCGTTTCGCTGCCTCCGCCTGCGGCTTAAAAAAAACTGGCGCGCTTGATCTCGCCATCCTCGCCAGTGACTTTCCCGCCTCCGCTGCCGCGGTCTTCACCCAAAATCTCGTCGTCGCCGCTCCCGTCCTCATCTGCAAACACCATCTCCGCACCTCCAAAGGACGCATGCGCGCCGTCGTCGTCAACGCCGGCAACGCTAATTGCGCCACCGGAGCGCAAGGCCACGCCGCCGCCGAACGCACCGTTACGGAAGCCGCCAGACGTTTCGGCTGCCCCGCTCGCGAAGTTTTCGTCTGCTCCACCGGGGTTATCGGCGTCCAGCTCCCAGTCGAAAAAATCCTGCGCGCCCTTCCCAAACTCGCCAGAAATCTTCGTCCCTCCGCGCGTTCCTTCGCGGAAGTCTCTCTCGCCATCTGCACCACGGACACCAAGCCCAAAACCGCTGCCGCCTCTTTCAAAATGTCTGGCAAACGCATTCACTTCACCGGATGCGCCAAAGGCGCAGGCATGATTCATCCCAATATGGCCACCACTCTCGCCTTCGTCGTCACCGACGCCGCCATCGCTCCCGCGCTTCTCCAGCGCACCTTAAAAGACGTCACCGCCCGCACCTTCAATTCCATCAGCATCGATGGCGACACTTCCACCAACGACACTCTTCTTGTCCTGGCCAATGGCGCCGCCGGCGCTCCAAAAATTCGCCCCCATACCGCCGCGCATCGAGCCTTTTCCGCCGCCCTCGAAGAAGTTTGCGGCTCTCTTGCCCTGCAAATCGTCGCCGATGGCGAAGGCGCTCAGCGCGTTATCGAAATCGAAGTCCGCGGCGCAAAAACCGAAGCCGCCGCAAAGCGCATTGCCGAAACTATCGCCACCTCGCCACTGGTAAAAACCGCCTTCGCTGGCGGCGATCCCAACTGGGGCCGCATTTTCGCCGCTGCCGGCCGTGCCGGAATCCCCTTCGACACCGGCCGCGTCGACATCACCATGGCCGGCATCCCTGTCCTCCGCCGCGGCCAACCCATCGACTTCAACGAACGCGCCGCCAGCAACCGCCTCCTCGCCGACCACGTTCCCATCCTCATGCATCTCCACGCCGGCAAGTCCCAAGCCCGTTACTTCACCTGCGACTTCACCGCCGAATACGTCCGCATCAACGCCTCCTACCGCACCTAAGCTTTTCGTAGCACGCTACAGTGCCAGAGGGTGGTGGAACTGGGTGGCGCATCCTTTGCGTCTTTGTCGTTTGCAAAGGGTGCGGTTTTTGACGTGTTTATCTCTGCTCAGCTTTTTGTCTTTCCCACTCATGGTCTCCTCCAAGCAAGCCTTAGACATAACAGTCCGCGCATCAATCTGGTTTTCAGCGCGGACAACCCTCGAGGCCCCGAAAGCCTCTAAGCCCGACATCATTCGCAGTATCTAATCTCGCAACATCCTCTAGTTTAGTTGTGTCGCAGTTGGCCAGAAAACAGGTCTACTCCTCCGAGGAGGAATTCTTTGACGGCGAGAATCGACGTTTCAATTGCAACCAGGTTTGTGTTTTGCTGCTTGTTCTTCCTTACTGCTGTTGCCGCCGCGCATGCGCAAGGCGGCGGCCCGGGCTCGAAAGCGGCGGAAAGCCAGGAATTATTCTCCAGCCTGAACACCTGGAGCGCGTTCGCCGAATACTCACCCAATTCCCAGCACATGTTCCTCGGATATTCGGAACAACGCCGCTTGGTTACTTTCGGCGGCGAATATGCGCGCCGGCTTTCCGTTAAGTCTTGGGTCACCACCTTCTATGTCGCGCAGGTCAGGCCGGTCATGCTCGAAGGAGACCCCACCCTGGCAGGTATTCGCGATCCTGCCACCGGACAGGTCGTGTTCCGCGACCCTCACCCCAGTCGCGTCGAATTTGCACCGCTGCAAAATTTTTCCTTTCAGAACTTCTACAATCGCCAGTGGACTTATGCAGCAGGGTTGAATCCCTTGGGATTCAAAGCCAACTTCCTGCCGCATCGCAGACTGCAGCCGTTCGTGGCCGGCGGAGCGGGTTTTCTTGTTTCGGCGCGTGATGTGCCGATCGACAACACTTCTAACTTCAATTTTAGTTTTGAATTTGGCGGCGGCCTGGAGTGGTATTACATCGCTCGCCGTTCACTTCGGTTTGACTATCGGCTTCACCACATATCGAATGCTTTCATTGGTGCTTCTAATCCAGGAATCGACTCTGGCCTCTGGCAAATTACCTATTCCTTCGGAAAATAACGCCTCCGCGCCGTAGTCCCTTTGTGCCTATAGTCATTCGCAAAGGACGTCGTTTCTAGACCATCGTTACTCGGACGAGAACGCCACCGCCTTTGACTTTCCCGGGCACGCCAAACGCTTCTCCATCCCGCGCTTTTGGCGGGATGAATCCC
Source organism: Candidatus Acidiferrum sp. (assembly GCA_036495905.1). Taxonomy (GTDB): domain Bacteria; phylum Acidobacteriota; class Terriglobia; order Acidiferrales; family UBA7541; genus Acidiferrum. Next base: position 9,950 of record DASXMB010000033.1, on the reverse strand, counting down.
CCGATTGGCACTTTTGAAGTTTTCGCCACATCCTGAACTCGCTCGTATTCCAGCCCACTGCCTTTCATTCGAACGCACCCCCATCTAACCTCAACCATCCAAATCCTTTACAAGTTACCTCTTCACAAATAGTGTTAATAGATTCTTCATAACCCATGCTTTCCCCGCCTCCACCCTCACCTAATCTCACGGTTGCTTTGCCTTCCAGTACCCATTCAACAAGCCCCAATCATACCGCCCCTGTTTAGCACCAAGAGCCTCCTCGGTTTCCCAGTAGACCGGCCCGAAATGCGCGTCGTCGAGCACATCCGCTGCACCGTGCTCGCGCATTCGCACCAACGGTTCCCGGCTCTGTACCGAGTGAATGCCGGAACCACCGTGACATCCCCCCGAGCAAGATTGCAAGATCTCGACTTGCGGATGACTTGAAGACGCCTCGAACTCGTCCCTGCCTTGAGCGCCGAAAACGCGAAACTCCGTCTCCTCACGGCCGATTTCCACCAACCCAAGTCTTCCGGCAACTAGCGCTCTGCGAGCGAAGCGAAACTCGAAAGAGTCTTGATCACCGCTCGACGGTCCGTTGTGTGCGTTCTCTGCGCCGGGACCTGTGGTGACCCGGTGGTACACCCGGATTTGCAGACTCTCCGTGACAGGCGTAGACACCAGCTTGCCGCTCGCGTCGAACAGGTTCATTTGGCGCGCGAACGCAAACATCGTTCCAGCCGGAAATTGCGGAACCTTCCGGTTAGCAAAACCGTTGATCGCCAACGGTTCCGGAAATCCCCAAAGAGTCCGCAGATATGCGAGGGTCGCAGCACGACCGCCTGGAAGACGCATGAATACCAGGAAGCGGGAGCGCGCGCCGAACGCGCCTACATGCTGCGAAGCCACTGGGCCATATCCTCGCAGCGTGAAACAAACCCACGCTCCGTGCGGATCGAATAAATCAGGCGGCAGGAACGGAGTGTGCGGGTTGGCGGGATCATAGTCGGCGGCGAATGCCTTCGCTTTTATCGCCGCCTCGTAGTTGTCAGGTAGCGCGGCAAGCTCTGCCGCTGCCGGGGCGACGCGGCGCAGTACTTCGGCCAAGCGCACCTGCAGTTCCCGGCGTTCCAACTCGTAGTTCCCCCCGTCTCGTGCGGACCAATCAAAAACTGCCCACAGATCGCGCAAGAAGATCGCTCGCCTGACAGGATCCCGTACCTGTTGCTCTGCATGCGTCCGCAGGAACTCGTCGAGGCAGTTCAAAGCGAGACGATGCGAGTCCCCTGTCAGGAGGTGCTTTGTCTCCCGCCACAACAATGGGTCCAGAGTTTCGTCTCCGTACTCTTTGCTATCCGCGGAGGTTCTCACCAGCAGGCAGCGATGTACGCGGTTCCACACACCGTTGGGATCGCGTTCAAACAGACCGACACTGTGACTCGTCGCTTGCTGTGGCCGGCTTAGTAAGCCCGCGATGCATGGAACTGCAACGATGAGGACCACCACCAGCAAAATCCCGACGGCGATCTGAAACCGGGATTCCGGCGACGTTCCCGGGGTTCGTTTCATCATTACCCTTGCGCTCATGCTCTTCCCCCGTACGAGCCACGGCTAGCGTTCTGAATATTCCGCGCAGTTTTGCCACAGCGTGCTTTTGTTATCCCAAACCATCCAAAGGCTTTACAAGTTATCTCTTGACAAATAGTATAACTAGATTATCATAGCCTATGCTCTCCGCGCCGTTCCATCTCCTACCCTCGCGCGGACCTTTGCCCACTTCACCCCTCCGCAAATTACCGTCCCTGCAAGCCTCCTGTAATCAACGAAATACAAACTGCTATTCCCTCAACCCCAATAGAATCACATCCTTGCAAATTGCCGGGGGTGGGTGGGTAACCCTATTTCTCCCAGTCCCAATTCGAGAATCGCTCGCGCAACGCCGTTTTCTTAAACTTTCCCACACTGGTGCGCGGAATCTCCTCCACGAAAACAAACGCGTCCGGCAGTTGCCACTTCGCGAATGTCTGCCCCAAGAACGCTCGCATCTCCTCCGGAGTGGCGCTTGCTCCATCCTTCAGCACCACCACGGCCAGCGGCCTCTCTTGCCATTTCGGATGCGGCACTCCCACAATCGCCGCTTCCTTCACCGCCGGATGTCCCATCAAGGTATTTTCCAAATCCACGGAGCTGATCCACTCTCCGCCGGACTTCACCAAATCTTTCGCCCGGTCCACGATCACGATGAACCCTTCTTCGTCCATCGTCGCCACGTCGCCCGTTTTGAACCAGCCATCGGCGGTCCAGCGATGCGCCTGATCCGCAGCGTTGTGATAACTCGCCGCCACCCATGGCCCGCGCACTTCCAATTCCCCAGGAGTCTCGCCATCGCGCGGAGCTTCCACCGTATTTTCCTCCGCGCCGCCGGCCCCGCTCGCCTGTTGCGTTTCGTCGGGACGCATCACCCGCAACTCAATAAATGGCGCAGGCCAGCCCTGTTTTCCGCGAACTGCATACCGCTCGTCCTCGGGCAATTCGCGCATGTGCGAACGCAATTTCCCCAGCGTCGCCAGTGGCGTCGTTTCGGTCATGCCCCACAAATGCATGATGTGCAATCCGTGCTTATCCAACCCGCGCATCAATGGCACTGGCGGAGCCGAACCCCCGCAAATCACCCGCACCGGCGCGGGAATTTTCCAGCGCCCGGGATTTTTCTCCAACGCCGCCAAAACGCTCAGCCACACCGTTGGCACTCCGCAAGCCGCCGTCACCTTTTCTTGCACAATCAAATCGAGCACGCTTTCCGGATCCACATTCGGCCCCGGCAAAATCAATTTCGCTCCGGTCATCACGCAGGAATACGGCAAGCCCCACGCATTGGCGTGAAACATCGGCGCCACCGGCAAAACCGTATCGTGATTTCCGATCGCGAAAGAATCCACCATCGCTTCCGCGAAAGAGTGCAGCACCAGCGCGCGATGCGAATAAATCACCCCCTTCGATTGCCCGGTCGTGCCGGAGGTAAAACACATCGCCGCGCCATCGTTCTCATCGATTTTCGGATACGCAAAATCATCCTTCTCCGCCGCCAAAAGTTCTTCGTACCTCAACGCATCCTTGCGTATCAGCGCCGCGCACGCCGGATCGTTCGAGTAAGGCGCCACGATCACTTTCTCGAAGGGAACTCGCTCGCGAAACTTTTCGTAAACCGGGAGCAGCACATCGTCGATAATCAAAAATCGATCCGCCGCGTGGTTCGCAATCGCCGCAATTTCATCCGGATGCAAACGCAAATTCAGCGTGTGCAAAATCCCGCCCGCGCACGGCACTCCGAAAAATGCTTCCAGATGCCCGCTGTGATTCCACATCATCGAGGCCACGCGATCCCCGGGCCGCAACCCGAGCCGCGTCAGCGCGGCGCACAATCGCCGTGTTCGCCGGTAAAACTCTCCATAAGTTGTCCGCACCACCGTCCGGTCCGGCTTCCGGGATACCACCTCGACCCGCGCAAAAAGGTTCTTCGCCCGCTCCAGGAGCGTGGGAAGGGTCAGCGGAAAATCCATCATCGTGCCGCGCATATTGTTTTGCCCATTACCGCTAAAGTGTGCCGAATCCTATCATTAAAGCCACGTTACACACCTAAACAAAGGGGTGAATACTCTGATTTCGGGCCCGGTATACATGGTCTTTCCGGTTGCAAACCCGGAAAATTTTGGAGACCATCGACCCCGACCGCTGAAGTGCGTGTTCGTCGATGCGGCAGTTGGCCGTTCCGGACTGCTTCTTCGCGTTTCTCGCCGCTTTGGCGCGCTCCGCGACTCGCATGTGGGTTCCGGGCAGAAGGAGTGCGTAGGTGAAGAAGCTCTATATCGGTAACCTCCCATTTTCAGCCACCGAGGAACAACTCAATGAGTGGTTCTCCCAAGTCGGCGTAACTCCCTCCGCCGTCAATTTGATTCGCGATCGTTTTACCGGACAGTCGCGAGGCTTTGCCTTCGTCGAAGTCAGCAATGACGAAGACGCGGATCGCGCCGTCAATGCCTTGAACGGACAAAATTTCGGTGGACGAAATCTCGTCGTGAATGAAGCTCGCCCGCAGGCCGAACGCGCCTCTGGTGGTGGTGGCGGCCGCGGTGGATACGGCGGCGGTGGTGGTGGCGGCAGAGGTCACGGTGGTGGCGGTGGGCGTGGAGGCGGCGGTGGCGGACGCGGCGGCCATGGTGGCGGTGGAGACCGTGGCGGTGGCGATCGCGGAGACCGCGGCAACCGCTGGTAAGCAGCGTCGTCGAATTCATTTTGTAATTGCTGCTGATTTCTTGAACGCGCGAAGTCGACGGTAGAGTATTCAGATGCCTTGTTCTTTTTTGGCTCTGGCGGCTCGGCGCGATTTTTTTCCGAGAACTCGCGACGCGATTTGGTCTTGCTTTGATGATTTTTGCAGCGCGAGTCGGCAAGCCGACGCAGCAGCCGCAAGTTTAGACAGTAAGTTTTGCTTTGGAAGTTTTGGCTTTGGAATTTGTGCGTTCCACTTTTCCGTTGCTGTAGCGGAAACGTTCCACAGCCAGCGACTGCAAACCGCGTTCCACCAGCGCCGCAACATCGTAGGTGGACTCGGCGGCATCCAGTTCTTGCGGCGACGCAAACAGCGCCGGCGATTTCGATTGAAACACCGGACAGCAATCGTGAAACGGTTCCGCGGAAATATCGTGCGTGCCGATGCGGCGGGCAATTTCTTGAATTTCCAGTTTGTCGTCGCCAACCAGCGGACGATACAGTGGCAATCGCGCAATCGCTCCAACCGCTTGCATGTTCAGCAACGTTTGCGACGCCACTTGCCCGAGACTGTCGCCGCAAACCACGCCACGCGCTTTTTCGCGCAGCGCAATTCGCTCCGCGATGCGCAGCATCAAGCGCCGGTACAGCAAAGTGCGAAATTCTTCCGCGCTTTGCGCGGCGATTTCGCGCTGCAGCGGCTCGAACGGAATCAGATAAAGTTTCGCGGTAAATTGCCACGGCGCCAAACGTTCCAGCAATTTCCGCGCGACGTGAACGGAAGATTCGCCGGGACGCGCTCCGCCGCCCCAGAAGTGGACGAAAATTAAATGCGCGCCGCGTTTCATCATTTTGAAAGCGGCCACCGCGGAATCGAATCCGCCGGAAAGCATGCACACCAATTTGCCCGCGGTGTTTGCGGGCATGCCGCCCGCGCCCGGAATTCTGCGGGCATAAATTAAAGTTGGGCCGCGAGAAATTTCGATGTGGCAAGTAAGTTCTGGATTCACCAGGTCGACGCGCACGCCGCGTCCTTCCGCGTGCAGTTGATCGAATAAACGGCCGCCAATTTCGCGTTCCACTTGCAGCGCGTTGAGCGGGAAAGTTTTGTCGCTGCGTTTTGCGCGCACCGCAAAAGTCATAAACCGTTCGCCGCGAATTTCTTCCCACGCCGCCGCGCAAATCGGCGCGAGCGGATCGCCGGCGGCGGCAGAAAATTGCGAAGGCCGTGCGTCGCCGGAATTTCGCGAAGCCTGAGTGTCGTCGGAATTCTTTGCGAGCAGCTCGCTCTTGGAATTTCGAGCGAATTGGTCGCTCTCGAAATTTCGCAAAGGCGGAATGGCGTCGGAATTGTGCGATGGCTGGGCCGCTGACGCTGTGTCGCCCGCGGAATCTGTGCCGAATTCTTGATTTGCGGTGGAAGCGCGATTTGCGCGAGGCTCAGAATCTGAGATGGAGTCGAGATTTGTGCGGCGGTCGATTACACGGGCTACGCCGAGGTAAGAAATTCCGGTGACGCGGGAGAGGCGTTCGAGTGCGAGATCGGTTTGCGCGCTGTCGGCCAGATCGATGATCAGGCGATCGCTGGGATGCGAGATGCGGGTGACGGTGACGCCTTCGAGCGCGCGATACAGCGCTTCTCGCAATTTGTGGAGAAAAAAATCGCGATTTCCTCTCTTCAGCCACAACTCATGGTAGTGAACGACGATGTGGGCGCTGGCCATGATTTTCTTTCTAGCCAAAAGAGGATGCGCGTAGTATACAGCGCCTTGAAAGGCTGGAGCAGCGCGAGCGAGCGCCAATGGTGCTATCAGATTCGGCGGAGTGGAGCTCGCATGACGGTGTGCTATCACTCATGAATAGGTAGCAACGTCGCCTGCTAGTGGCAAAAGTCACCGTCGATTGAAGTAGAAGCCGTTGATGAAGTGGCGCAACCCCGGGCGCGTTAACGGGTTTGAAACAGTAGTAGAGGAAATGTAACGCGCGCGCAACACGAGGCGTATATGTTAGCTCGGCGTCCGAGATTTTTTGCTGGGTCGCAACGATTATTGGTTCTTAGGAACGTGCGAGGCGGCGGAGCGAGCGAAGTTGCTGGGCGCGGCTGCGGAGTAGAGTTCGGGCGGAATTGGCAAACGAGGCGGAGTTGGGCGCATCTGGGTTTTTCACATACAGGATTGCCCCGGAGGTAGTCGGCGAAAATATAGTGAACCTTCTGACGAAGGCTGGCATCCAACGGGGCAGAAAAGGCGTAAGAGATAGGAAGAGCAGATAATCGGCCAGAAACAAAGCAGTTAGAAGGAAAAGAGTAAGAGTAAGCGGCCTAAGGACGTACTGGAGAAGTACGGGAAACGAGTAAGCGGTTACGAACCGGCAGAGAGACGAGAGAAAAGAAATAAGCGGTAACGCAACGATGACGACTTGGCGCAAACGCGATTGGCAACAGTTTTACGAGCTGGCGAAAAGGCCGGGACAGCGACACCGTCCACCCCGTCCGGTGTACTCCACGGGATTGAACCGGGTGCTGCCCGCCGCAGGTTTCAGCTTGTCTGAACTCGACGACGCGGGTGTGGATTTGGATTTGGCCGAACGACTCGGCTTGCCGGTGGACGCCGGCCGTATCGGCACCTACGGACCGAACGTGACCGTGCTGCGCGATTTTGTGCGCTCTTCGCGCCAACCTCTGTAACAAATAAGCTGCGATCAAACATGCCGCGAAGTGATTAGAAATTTGCGACTGCAAAAAAGTTCGCGGTTACGAGCAAGTTTTTTGTCTTGCGAGATTTCGGGCGGGGCCGACGCGAAGAACTATTGTTTCTGCTGCGCGGTCGAGGCGGATTTAATCGCAGTCAAGCTCAAAGTTTTCTGATCGTTATCTTGCACTGAGATCTTTTCGCCTTTAGTTTCGAAAGGTTGCAGAAATTCGGGGTCTTGCCAGGCGTCGTTTTCCACTTCTTCCCAACTGAAAAGTTTGTAGTCACCCGGCGCGATGCCGTGCAAATCGAAGTGGCCGTATTGGTCGGTGGATTGATATTTGTAAAGTTCGTAACGAGAGCGGCGCGGCGCATCCGGCACGAGCACGACCCAGACGCCGGGCGAAGGCAAACCGTCGGCATCGCTGACAGTTCCTTGGAGGCGAGCGCCCTTGGAACTAATGGTAATTTCGAGCGGCGAGATGGCGCCACGCACCACGGAAAAACCGGCTTGAAGAGCGCTGGAGCCCGCGTATTGGACATCCTTGATGTAACAATCTTTCGACTGGCCGAAGACTTGAGCGCGGTAGGTACCCTCGCTGATGTTCGCTAATGAAAATGTATTTGCACGGCTGACGGTAACAAAGCCTCCGCCTTGTCTAAAACTGGTATCGACGGATAGGGCACCGACGTTCAATACATCGCGCTGGAGGCTCGGTGGTCCGTCCCAGGCGATGCGGCCGCTGATATTGATGCCGGGAACGATGGTCAGCTGGATTCCTTCGATATCGGAACTGCCGACTTCGATTGGAGCCTGAGCGGAATAGCTTTTGCCGTCATTGAACCAGAGTGCGGCAAGCACGTAAGAACCGGGCAGAACACTATTGATCTCAAAGGAGCCATCTGTTTTTTCGACGGGAACGACTTGCTGACCAAAGCTGGATTCGAGCGAAGCGCTTTTCTTTACCAAAAACAGGTTGGCGCCGGTTCCAGGCTGCTGGTTAACCAGATTGTAGACGCGACCGTGAATACGATAGGCGAGAACACGACGCATGAGGATTTCGACGGAAGGAATTTCTTCGCCGGATTTGACGACGATGGCGGTGGCGCGGTCGGAGTCCGGAGTTCCCGGGTAATACATCTTAGTGAAGACGTCCTTGTCATCCGAATCTTGTTGCACACCGAAACGATTTTGCCGTGGGAGTTCCGCGCTGACGAAATAGTGTCCGGGCCGCAGCCCGAAGAGCCGATATTCTCCGAGATCATTGGTGGCCACACTGGTCTCCGAAGCAAGCTCGCGTCGACCTTGCGTGTAAACTTCACGCAAAGCAAAAATTTGAGCGGCGGGGACCGGTTCGCCATCTTCATCGGTGATGCGGCCGGCAATGACCGCTGAAGGAAGCATGCGAAAGAGCAAGTCTTTGAGATTCTGGCCGGGGCGCAGCGTGAGGATGGATCCTGGATCGTTGGGTTTGCGCTGGCCGTATTGCTGGGTTACGTAGCCGGTACGAAGGACGCTGAGCCGAAAGCGGCCCGGGGTGATGCCCTTCAATTCAAAATGACCGTTGGCGTCGGAACTGGATGAGAGCGAACTATCCTGCGCATCGAGATTGCGAAGAACTATTCTTGCGCGCTTTAGAGGGATGCTTCCGGCAAGAGCGACTACCAGACCGGAAATGCTGCACTCGTCCGCTTTCGGAGTGGGCTGCGGGGTTCGCGAGGATTGTGCTGCGGCGCACGGAACAAAGAGGAGCGCTGCGAGCGCGACAAGCAAGAGTTTCATGAGGAAAACCGCTGGCGAAGTTTCCGGGCAGAATAGACGGCCGAAGAACGGACATTTGTTGGAAAAACGAAATCAGCGTCGCACGGCGAGAGGCGCATGGGAACCTCCGGAACGATTATATCGGATGTGAGGTGGCGTTCGGTGGTTGCCGGAGGCCCGTTGCGGCCTTGGGCGAGTAAACCAGGCGGCAGGGGTAATAATTTTGTCCAGATCGACAGCGAGGACTCGTAGAATCGGGTGGCGATTTTTTGGTGGAGGTCGAATGGGAAAACATTGTTTGGTGGCGATGCTGGTTTTGATGGCGATTGCTTTGGGGCCCTTTCAGGCGGGCGGCGGTCCGGCCAAGAAGGATGGAAATCCGCCGAACTACACCATTCAAGCGATACGGTATGCGAATTCGCCAGGATTTCCGGTGGCAGAACTGGTGATGGGCGCGCCGAAAGACGAGAAGGTGGATATTGCGTTTGTGATCTGGCTGGTCCGCGGCGATGGGCGAACGATTTTGTTTGACAGCGGATTTCACCGCGAGAAGTGGATGAAGCAATTTCCAGTGACGGATTATGTGCGTCCCGATGAAGCGGTGAAACTGGCGGGGGTGAAGCCGGAAGAAGTGACGGATATTGTGATCAGCCATGCGCATTGGGATCACATGGGCGGGATCGATTTGTTTCCGAAGGCGAGAGTGTGGATTCAGAAGGAGGAATTCAAATACTACACGGGCGAAGCGTGGCAGGCGGGCGGGAGGAAAGGCGGAATCGATCCCGAGGATGTGGCGGAATTGGTGAAGCGGAATACCGAGGGGCGATTGCGTTTTGTGGATGGAGACGATGTGGAGATTTTTCCGGGGATTCGCGCTTACACTGGTGCGCGGCACACGCATGCGTCGCAATATATTCGAGTGGAAGGGTCGCCGACGTTTGTGCTGGCTTCAGACAATTGTTATTTGTACCGGAATTTAGAGACGCATGCGGCTAGCGCGACTTTCAGCGAAGCGGATCGCGCGGGGAATGTGGCGGCGCAGAAGCGGATGGTGGAACTGGCTGGGGCGGAGGAACGAGTGGTGCCAGGGCACGATATGTTGCAGTTCAAGAGGTTTCGAAGTGATGGGCGGGTGGCGCAGATAAAGTCCCGTTGATTCAGTGCTTGTTTGGCAGGTGAATAGAGATCGTGGACGGGTGGCAAAGGAAAACGTCCGGTGCGCGGCGCACCGGATGGGCACGATGTAT
>DASXMB010000032.1:0-1615 GCA_036495905.1 Candidatus Acidiferrum sp. | reverse complement strand
ATTTCTGGAAATACGATCCGGCGCGCGACGGCTGGGTCACGGACAAGATGTCGCTAATCAAGCGCGATTTCTTTCCGGAAGAGCTGCAGCGCGAGTGCGCAACAAACGACGTGGACGGCACCGTGGTTGTCCAGGTCGATCAATCCGAAGACGAGACGCTTTTCCTTTTGGACTTGGCGGAGAAGTACCCATTCATTGCTGGTGTTGTAGGGTGGATTGACCTGCGCTCGCCCGCGATCGAGGAAAGACTGCGTTCCTTTTCTCAGTACAGGAAGCTGCGTGGGTTTCGGCACATCGCCCAGGCGGAACCCGACGACCAATTTCTGGTGGGGCGCGACTTTACGCGCGGCATTTCGCTGCTGCGTGAATTTGGCTTTGTCTACGATATCTTGATCTACCCAAAGCAACTTCCTGCAGCGATAGAGTTGGTGTCGCGTTTTCCAGAGCAGAGCTTTGTGGTGGACCACATGGCCAAGCCTCCGATCAAATTCGGCAGCCTCGAACCTTGGGAATCGTACATCCGCACCATCGCGCAAAATACAAATGTCTTTTGCAAGGTGTCCGGGCTCGTCACGGAAGCGAATTGGCTCCATTGGAAGAGTGCAGACATCCATCCGTATCTCGACGTGGTCTTTGAAGCATTTGGACCGGAGCGGCTGATGTTCGGTTCCGATTGGCCCGTGTGCCTTCTGGCAGCGACCTACGGCCAAGTGAAAGGCGTCGTAGAGATGTACGTTGATGCTCACGCGCCCCAGCACAAAGAAAACATTTTTGGCGGCAATGCAGTTCGATTCTACGGATTGAAGGCGGCTCCTCGTGGACTTGCAGCTTAAAGACAAAGTTGTCCTCATCACCGGCGGCGGCAAAGGAATCGGAGAAGCGATCACGCGAGGCTGCGTCAGAGAAGGCGCGATCCCCGTATTCGTGGATAAGGACGTCGACGCCGCACAAAAACTGGAGCCAGAGCTACAAAACGGCGGCGCAAAATGCCGTTTCATTTCTGCGGATATTTTGCCAGCGGAAAGTTGCCGTGCCGCGGTCGATCAAACACTTGCCGAATTTGGCCGGCTCGATGTTCTGGTGAATAATGTCGGCGCGAATGACAACGTAGGCCTCGAGAACGGCAGCCCGGAGAAATATATAAGTTCGCTGCGGCTCAACCTTTTCCACTACTACAACATGGCCCACTTCGCGCTGCCTGCGCTGAAGAAATCGCAAGGCTGCATTCTCAACATCGCGTCGAAAGTCGCTATCACCGGGCAAGGCGGCACATCCGGATACACTTCCGCGAAAGGCGCCATTCTTTCGTTGACGCGAGACTGGGCTGCGGAATTATTGCCGTGCGGGATTCGCGTCAACGCGTTGGTACCCGCCGAGGTGATCACGCCGCTCTACAAGCAGTGGGTCAGCACGTTTCCAAACCCCGAAGAAAAGCTCGCCCACATTGTCTCGAAGATACCGCTCGGCCGTCGCATGACGCAGCCGCACGAAATCGCCGCCATGGTTTTGTTCCTGATATCCCCGCAGGCTTCGCATATCACTGGTCAACACGTATTCGTCGACGGCGGCTATACTCATCTCGATCGCGCCCTGACCTGAGAGAGCGAAATGACTT
>DASXMB010000031.1:0-7237 GCA_036495905.1 Candidatus Acidiferrum sp. | reverse complement strand
TGCAAAAGATTTTGCGGATATTCCGGCTCGGTCCAATTCAGCAAATGGCAGCGATCGATTTTTCCGACGGCGGCCAGCTCTCTTTCCGCGCGCTTGAATGCCTGCTTTTTAAAAACCGCCTGCGCCACCGCCGCCGGCAGCTTGCACGCTTCCAGCGCGGTAAGCGGCGCGCGAAAAACATCCGCGGGCGAACCAAACTGCCGCAGCAGTCGAGCGGACAAACGAGAGGCCAGGCCGGGCGTGAGCGCCAGCGCGAGCCAGGAGAGGGATGCGTCTAGCTCCATCGCGCCGTGAGGGTAATCGCATAGTCATATAGTTGTCAAGTACCGAGAAATAAAATGGGTAAATCGACCGCTAAATTGCGGAATCAAGACGAATGCTCTTTGCGGAATTCACTTTTGGTTTCTTCGCGCGGATTCTCCGTGCGGCGCACCAAACCCGATTTCCAGCGGCGTGTCCTTGGGAAATACAACTTCGCGTCCGCGCGACAGGAAATTCGCGTACACCGAAGAACCCGCCCCATAAACTCCCAAAGCAGCCGACACGGGAGTGGACTTCGCGGCAAGACTCACCACCGCGCCCACTAATCGAAATCCCGATCCGCCGGAAACTGTTCGCACTCCCGGATCGCCGCTTTGGTCCACGGTTCCGTGCTCCGCATCGGGATGCGCCGCGGCGGCCGCAATCATCAACGCCAGGCCGGTAGACAGATAGCGCGTCCTGCTGTCCGTGGCGCGCGCGCCGCCTTCTTCGTCCAGTTTCAGGTGAGCGTCGCGATTCACTTGCACGCCCTCCAAATTCCCGATGAGCGCCTGCGCCCTGTTGCGTTCAGACGCGCGATTTGCAACACCACCGTCTGAATCTTGTTGAGCATATATTTCCGGTGTTTCTATGCGCTCAAACAACAAACGCAATTCGCCGTTGTGATGCAACTTGCGCGCAGGTTTTGCCTGCACCACTTCTCCAACCAACACGCTGTTCGCCGGCAAAATTAATTGATGCGAGGCGGAATAAAGCGGCTCAGTCAGAATAGCGCGCACCGGGGTTCCGCGTTGCGCCGTCGCGGAACTGACCTCCGCCTCCAGCCGCGCCTTCAACACGCTGTCTGCCGGTGGCGGACTGCTCACCGCGGCAAGTTGCTCGCCACTGCGCATAACTTCTCCAAAATTCAGCGCTGAATTCAGATCCGCTGCGAATCGCGTTCCCGGCTCCAGATACTCGCGCCGATAAGGCGATTGCTGCAGCACGAATTGTTTCAGGCGGTGCAATTTTCCCGGAGCCGTGAGTGCCGCCCAGGACCGATGCAATTCATCCTTCGATTCTTGAATTTTTCCCTTGGCCTCTCGCTTCGCGCTTTCCGCGGCACGGTCTGTGACGTTTTTGTGCTGTTCCCGGTTCGGGTCGCTCACCAAATGCACCACTTCCGCTGCGCCCGGCGACACTGTCGTGCGAATTGGAATTACTCTGCCATCGGGCAGAGTGACCAGGTCAAACGTAATATCGTATTTATGAAACGGGGAAAAATTTCCATTCGCGTAAGCCATGCTGCGTTTGCTCCACGGCACCCCTTCAACATTTGTCACCCGTCCGCTCGCCACGCTTCCCGCGGGAATCACAATTTGATCGAAAGCGTAAACGGCGTCCACAACGGCGCCGCGCACGACCGTGCCGGCATGAGTAATTCGCACGCGATCGGAAATCGCAATCCTTAGAGGAGTGCCCGGTGGAACTTGCAGGGCGATGGTTGCCGGCGGCAAGTTTTCGCCGGGCAAGCTAACACTGAATTTCGGTTGCGATGCCGGAACGCACAGCGCGGCAAGCGAATCGCTCTCTGGTGATTCCGTGCAGCCGGAATAACTTTTTGGAGAAGGCGCGGTTTGCCGCGGCCTTTCGGTGACCGATTGCGCGAATGCGATCGGCGCGCAGATCGTGAAGCTAAGGAATATATATTCTAATTTGCGAAGAAGGTGCATTGGCCCACTTGTCTGGCGCTTTTGTCATCTTGAGGGAAGGCAGGATTGTTGTGCCAGCTCCTTCACCTTAGCGCGTGAATCTAAGCGTGTCCACACGAGATTCCCGCATTGCCGGCCGTCAGTTTTCGCGCCAAGATGCGTCTGGTTGGGAGGCATCTTCGCTCAAGATGGCGTCCAGCGCGGATGCGAAAACATCGGCGTCCGCCATGCTGAAGATTAGGGGCGGTCGCAACTTGATCACGTTGTGGTGCGGTCCGTCGGTGCCGGCGAGAATTCCGCAATCGCGCAGTCGATTCACGATGTAATCGGCTTGGTGCGCCGCAGGCTCGCGGCTTTCGCGGTCGCGTACCAAGTCGATGCCTAGGAAAAGACCCGATCCGCGCGCATCACCAATGATCGCATGCCGGTTTTGCAATTCTTCGAGAGCAGACTTCAAATAGTTTCCAACTTGTAGGGCATTCTGCTGCAAACCTTCTTCTTGCAAAACATCAAGTACCGCAAGGCCTGCCGCGCACGCCACCGGATTTCCCCCAAAGGTGCTGAAAAATTCCATGCCATTATCGAACGACGCGGCAATTTCTTGTGTGGTGATCACCGCGGCTAGCGGAAATGCGTTTCCAATCGGTTTGCCCAGCACCACGATGTCTGGAACTACGCCTTGCGTTTCAAATCCCCAGAAGTGGGTGCCCAATCTTCCGAATCCTACTTGCACTTCGTCCGCGATGCAGAGACCTCCTGCCGCGCGAACGTGGCGATACGCCTCGGTGAGATAATTTTTCGGAAAGACAATTTGTCCGGCGACGCTCGGCAAAGTTTCCGCGATAAATGCGGCGATATTGTGATCGTCCTTTTTTGCGTGCGCGAGCAAGTCGGCTACTTGCTGCGCATACTTTGCGCCGGCGTTTGCGTCGCCGCGCCGGTATTCGCCGCGATAGTCATCTGGAACTGGCGCGACGTGCACCCACGGTTTTTGTCCGCGTCCGCCGGGCCCATTGAATTTGTATGGACTGATATCGATCAACGTGTTGGTGTTGCCGTGATACGCGTGCCGCAAAACCATCACGTCTTCGCGTGCGGTGTGCGCGCGCGCCATTCGCAGAGCAAGTTCGTTGGCTTCGCTGCCGGAATTTACGAAATAGCAGACGCGCAGCGGTTGGGGCAAAAGCTGCGTGAGCCGCTCGGCGCAGCGCAAAGTATTGTCGTGCAGATAGCGGGTGTTGGTGTTCAGCAAAGCAAGTTGTTCTTGCACGGCGCGAACTACGCGCGGATGGCCGTGACCGACCAATGGAACGTTGTTGTACACGTCCAAAAACGCGCGGCCGGTTTCGTCGTAGAGATATTGCATCCATCCACGAACAATTTTCAGCGGCTGGCGGTAAGACACGCGCAGATTTCCGCCGAGAACTTTTTTCCGTAAGGCCAAAGTTTCCGCGACCGCCAAATCTTTCGCGGGGAAACGCTTCGCCGGAATGCGCAGCAAAAGATTCGGGTCTGGCGACAAACTTTTCCAAATCGCGCGCTGCGAAGCCGCAGCCACGCCGGGAAAATCTTTATCGAGTTCCAGTAAATCGGCGATGATTTGAAAATGCAAATGTGGCGGCCAGCCGCCGTTTTCCGTGATTTCTCCAATTTCTGCAAACTTTTCACCGCGCGGAAATTTCTGTCCAGCGCGCAGGTTGCTCAAAGTCGCTTTGCTCAAATGCCCGTACAGCGTAAAAAACTCGTCGCCCCTCTCTAGACGGGCCGCGGCACTCAACTCGGCAGTGCTCGCATCGCTCTGCGATTTTATCTCGTGACGCAAAATCACCATCGGCCCGTAATCGAGCACGGCGGCGTTGTCCGCGAAAGTGTAAACGGTGCCGTCGAGCGGCGCGCGCACGCTTGAACCGGGCGCGACAAACAAATCGACGCCCAGATGAATGGTGCGCCGCTCACCCGGAACAGCGGTTGCTTGCTGCTTTTCTCGCGCGGCGAAAAGCGGCGACGAATATAACAATCGCGGTTCGTCGTAGCGCCCGATGCCAACTTTCACGGCGTTGCATTTTATTTCCGCGAAAATCTTTTCGCTGAATTTGAGAGCGCTGGCGGCGGTCAAATCCGACGGCAAAAACGCACTGCCTACGCTTAAGTCAAAAACTAGACTTGGCGCGGAATGCAAATCCACATCCAAGACGGAAGCCGCGGACGAAGCATTCGCCGCCAAAAACTTTTCGACCGCGATACCTTGCGGAACTGGAGCGAGGCCGCACGCGGCGCGAAAAGTATAGTGCGCAAACCGCGGGTGAATCGCGGCCCATTTTTGCAGCGCGTCCCAAGCCGGCGCTTCGCTCACGGTGACGTAAGAATCGTTCGGCTTGACCGAAGCGCGCTGCGCCGAATTGGTTACGCTGACGGCGAGACGCATTCCGATCAGCGCGTACAACATGGCAATTTCTGGTTCTGTTAGCGGAAACGCGCCGTGATACCCGGCGATCACCGCGGACGCGGCCGGCAAAACTGCGTCTTTGCCGAGAATGGCGTAGGCCGCGGCGACGGCGACTTCCGCGACGGTGACGCTGTGGTGCATGTCGCCAAAATCAACTACGCCGGCGATGGATTGCGGCTGCTCGTTGCTAACCAGAACGTTGTAGTCGTTGGCGTCGCCATAAATCACGCTGTGCCGCAGTTGCGGGATTACGGGCGCTACGTCTGATTCGTACAAATCTAAAAAGTGTTCCACAAGTTTTCTTCGATGCGCACCGCCGATGTGCTGCAAATGCGAACGAATCCAGCTTGCGCGCGCCAAATCCCATTTCAATTCACGCTGAGCGGCGGGATGTGAAAAATCCGCGAGCGCCGCGTCCATTTCTCCGAGAAATTGTCCGAGGTCTGCAAGTAATTCCGGCGAATGCGGCCGACTGTGCGCAAAAACTTTTCCCGGCAGATAGGTAAGCAGCCAAACAATTCGTTGCGCGTCGTCGTTGCGTTGCAAATCCTCCGCTCGCGAACCTTCTGCCGCTTGCGGCTCCTTTGCGTGTTGCGAATCGGTTGCGCGTGACGCGGCAAGTTTTTTCGATCCGTTCCCGGCACCATCGGAAAAATCGGCGACGGTGAAAAGTTCGCCGGTGCGAGTGGGGACCACGCGCGGCAAAGCGAGGTGCGGAGTGCGTTTTGCAAGATGCTCGAGAGCGCGGCATTGCAAATCGATGAAAGAACGGTCGCGGGCCGGGTGCATGACTTTCAGAACGAATTCGCGGCCGTCGGCGGCGCGGAGGTGGAAATTGTCGTCGTACTCGCCGGGCAGCGATTTGGCGGTGGCGTGCGCGAGACCATAAAGGTCGGCTGCGAGACGCGTGGCTTCCGCTTCTGAAACGGGCTGACCGACGGTTTCTTCAAGAAGCATGGGGCAAATCTTATCTGCAACGGGGGATGGCGTAAACCTAAGTCGGGTGTGGAGAGCGGAAGGGTGCCATTTTGGGACACAGGAAGAAAATTGCCCACCCCCACCCCGGCAATTTGTAAGGATGTGATTATAAAGAGGTTGCGAAAATAGCAGTTTGTAATTTACTGATTTTAAGATACTTACGGCGGCAGGGGCACCGAGAGGGGCGTGCGCGAGGAGGCTTAGAAATGGACGGTCGGGTAACGCGCTGGGGTGGAGGGAAGTAGCGGCGCGCATTTCGTCGATTAGTATAGCGTGTTATTTACTATATGTCAATAGATACTTTAAGAGTATTCGAATACATGGGAGAATTTGTAACGAGATCGAGGAAGGAGAGAGTTGGGGCGGTCGTGGATTGTTTCTTGTCGGCTTGGGCGGAGGAAAAAAATGCGAGCCGCACCGGATGGCGGCCATTGGCCACCGTTAAGCTTCGTGGCGAACGGCTGGGCGATGTCGAAGTCAACGGTGGGCACAGCATGCTGTGCCCCTACAAGGACGGAAGCGGAGCCGGCTTCTTCGTGGGGAGAACGCACATGGAGAGACGTAGGGGCTAGGAAAAAAACCCACGTGCGAAATCGGCCCGTTGGCATCCGGAGGCAACCTCCAAAGGCACTGCCAGGGATTACGTCTAGAGCAACTTCACCTCGGAGAGATTTAGGCGCCGATAGAGAAATTTGTCTGCAAAAACTGAGCGGTGAAAATTGTTAGCGTTATAGGAAATTCAAAAGCCCCGCCCTCAAAAAAACGAGGACGGGGGGGCCAGAGACTTCGGAAAATTCAAGGACACCGGCAACTTCAACGGCAAGTCACGTCAAGCAAAGAGACGATGGGCTAGTCGTCGCTGCTGGTGGCGGGGTGGGAGTTGCGGACGGAGACTGGGCCGTTCACGGTGGAAAGATGGATTACCGGGGAGCCGGAGCCGAATTCGATGCGTTTGTGGTCTTCGTCCCAGGTTTTGCGAGATTGGCCACAGACGCTGGCCTGACAGCTTACCGGGCCATTGCCGCTGGATTCGACCACAAAGCTGGACTGGAAGCCTGCGGGGACGCTGAGCGTAACCGGGCCGTTGACGGCGTCCGCAACCAGCTCGCTGCCGTTCCACTTGTCGTTTAGAGAAATGCTGATCGGGCCGTTTTGGGTATGGATGCGGAGCTTGCCATTGGAGCCGATGAAACTGATGGGGCCATTGGTGGCGTTGATTTCGGCTTCGCCGGAGCAATCTTTCATGCTGATGGGACCATTGGTGGCGCGACTAGCGATTTTGCCGTCGACGGAATAGAAGCTGATCGGGCCGTTGCGGGTGGTCAGGTCCATTTCCGCGTTGCGAGGAGTGCGAATGAGCAGGAAGACGGTCCAGTCGTCTTGTTGCTCGGGGCCGGAGACTGAAACTTCGCCATTGTTCACGGAGACTTTGATTTGCGAGAGGAGTTGCTGGGCGTTGTTGCCGACGGCGGCTTTGCAAGTAGTGACGGAGTAAGTGTTCTGATCCCATCCCTGAAGCTGAACGCCGCCGTTGGACTTTTCTTCCATGCGGAGGACGGGAGCCTGGGAGCGGGGCCAATTGCGCTCTTCGGACTGGATAGTGGCGTCTTGATGGTCCATGCGAATGTGGAGGCCGGAGCAGTCGGCTACCGGGGAATCGTTGTGTGCGGAGAAGGAGTGGGAGTGGCGGCTGGTTTCGCGATCTTGTGCGAAGGTTGGATTGGGTAGGGTGAACGCGACAGCGGCCAGCAGGGTGGTTGCGGCGGCCAGGGGAAGGATGGAATGGAGTTTCATTGGTTTGTCCTCTGTGGGTAGAGACGAAAGGAGAGGGTGGTTAGTTTGGGGAATTTTGCGGAAAGTT
>DASXMB010000030.1:0-38178 GCA_036495905.1 Candidatus Acidiferrum sp. | reverse complement strand
CTACCCCCACAAAACACCCCTCACCTAACTCCCGTAGAATCCATCAATTACAAACTGCTCCACACGCAACCCCTTCCGAATCACACCCTTACAAATTGCCCGGGTGGGGTGGGTACCAAGTTTTCGGAATTTGCCGTTTCTGTCTCCTCGACCTTCAGACCTTCCAACCTTCAGACTTTCGACAAGGCTTGTCCTGTCCCGCATTCCCGTGCAATCGCCCTCTATTCTTTTCAATCGCTTCCGCACTCTTTTGCTCTTTGCAGGGGGGTGGGGGTCAGCAGTCCGAAGTTGGCCGTGGGACTTTGGCTAGGGTCTTTCGGCGGTGGCGCAGAGCCAGCCCTTCTTGGGCTCGGCGGAGATTTGAATGTTGGAGTAAGCGGCGTTGGCCAGGAGCTGGCGATGTTCGTCGATGGAGAGAAGTTTCAGGCCAGCGCGAGCGCCGTGTTTTTCGAGCACCCGAGCGGTCATGGTATCCGCTCCTTTGTAGACTTCCGCGATGATGGCCAACTGTCCGCCGGGTTTGAGGACGCGGAAGATCTCGCGCAAGTCGTTAGGCAGGTCCGGCCACCAGAAATGGGTTTCGACGGCGGTGACGAGATCGAAAGTGCCGTCCGCAAAAGGCAAGTGAGAGACGGAGGCGTTGTGGACCTCGACGCGACCGGCAGCGATCGCGCGGGCGTTGAGTCGCTTGGTGGCAGCGACGCTTTCGTCGGAAAAATCGACGGCGAAAACTTTGCCATCGGTGGCAAGCGCGGCTAGTTTGCCGACCGTGCGGCCACCTCCGCAGCCAATGTCGAGAATGGCGAAGTGGTTGGGGATGGTGAGATGGGACAAGCCCCAGTTGGTGACTTTGGAGTGGCTGAGATTCATCCGCCAGAGAGTGAAGCGGCCTTGCCATCCGGTGGGTTTCAGGCACTGATTTACTCGCGGGTTGGCGGGCATGGGTCCTCCTGAGCGGAACAGGCTACAGAATAGTTTACGTTGCCGGATGGTGGAAAGTATCGGCCTGCTTACCGTTTCGCGTTGGGTGCGGGAGATTTGTTTTGGCGGGTTTGCGGGCGTGTGATAACTTCGCCAGCTATGACAAACGATACGCCTCAATTTGCAACTGCGGAGTACAAATCCGCCCCGGGTGGAGAGAAGTGCAAATCGTGCGGGCAAGATTTGGGAGCGCGCTATTACCGCATTAGCGGAGCGCTGGCCTGCGAACGCTGCGCGGAGCGACTGAAATTAGAGGGACCGAAAGATAGTCACGCGGCGCTGGTGCGCGGACTTTTGTTTGGCTTCGGCGGCGCGATTGCGGGGCTGATACTGTACGCGGGATTCTCGATTATCACCGGGATTCAGTTGGGGTATGTGGCGCTGGCGGTGGGATTTATTGTGGCGAAAGCGATCCTGCTGGGGACGAAAGGAATTGGCGGGCGGCGATATCAGGTGGCGGCGGTGCTGCTGACCTATGCGGCGGTTTCTTTGGCGGCGATTCCGATTGCGATTTCGCAGTACAAGAAAGCAAGAGGCGAAGACACGCATCACGCGCGAACGGCAGCACCAGCAGCGTCGACGGCGGATGAGTCGGTAGCGTCAGGCGATGCGGCAGCCGCGGCCGAAGAGCCGGTAGAGGTGAAGGAACCAGTAAGCATGGGTTCGATGATCGTGCGGCTAACGGGAATTGGTTTGGCGTCTCCATTTCTGGAATTGCAAGATCCGGTGCACGGAGTGATTGGGCTGGTGATTTTATTTGTGGGGATACGGATTGCGTGGCAAATGACGGCGAGCAAAGCGGTGGAAATTTTGGGGCCGTTTAGCGCAACGCAGCCCAAAGCGGGCTGAGCGCGTGTCTGGAATTGTGGGTCCTAACTTAGAACAGACGAATCGCAAATGTGAAAGGTGCGGGAGCGAGTTTGCGCCGGGAGCGTTGGTGTGCGCGCAGTGTCATTCGCTGGTGCACAGCGAAAAGCTGGCGCAGCTTTCGACGCAAGCGAAAGCGTCGGAGAATGCAAACGATCTGACGGGCGCAAAAGCGATTTGGACGCAATCGCTACAACTGTTGCCTTACGAATCGACGCAAGCAGAGTGGGTGCGACGGCATATTTATAAATTGGAGCTGGCGGCGAACGCGGCTCCGCCGGAGAAAAAGCATGCGTGGGCCAGCAAGCTGGGGCCGCTGGCTCCGGTGGCGGTGCTGCTGGCGAAAGGCAAATTTCTGCTGACGTTGCTCAAGTTGAAGTTTTTGCTGAGCTTTGGGGCGTTTATTGCGTTTTATTGGGCGGCATTTGGAGCGGCGTTCGGGATCGGATTTGTGGTGCTCATTTTTATTCATGAGATGGGGCATTACGTCGATGTCAAGCGAAGGGGATTGCCGGCGGACATGCCGGTATTTTTGCCGGGATTTGGCGCGTACGTGCGGTGGCAGGCGCTGGGAGTTTCCAACGAGACACGGGCAGCGGTGAGTTTGGCAGGGCCGCTCGCCGGAGCGATTGCGGCGGTGGCGTGCGCGTTGATTTGGGTGAAGACCGGGAGCGGAGTCTGGGCGGCGCTGGCGCGGTCCGGCGCGTGGCTGAACGTGCTGAACTTGATTCCAATTTGGGTGCTGGACGGCGGGCAGGCTACCGGGGCGCTGGGGAAAGCGGAGCGGTGGGTAGTGCTCGGGGCGAGCGTGGGCCTGTGGATTGTGCTGAAGGAAAATGTGTTTTTGCTGGTGGCGTGCGGGTGCGTGTACCGATTTTTTACGAAGGATTTCGCGCCGAATCCCAGCCGGGGGATTGCGAGTTATTACGTGGCAGTATTGGCGGTGCTGGGTGTGGTGATGTGGTGGATGCCGGGGCAGGGGTTCGGGGTGCGTTGAGTTGGTGGTGCCGCAGGTAACTGACTGGTTTGAACGAAGGGGGCTAGCGTTCGGACTGTACGGTAACGCGCAGCCTATTGACATAAATTAAAACGGTCTTGTACTATCCCGGGCTGCAAGTATCCAGGTCAGTACCTTGCACGTAGGAACCCAGTCTCCTCGCCCGGGCAGGTGTGTTTGCTTGCCATGGAGGAATGCGTTCCCGACGCGTTTGGTCCATGGAGGGTCGTATGTTGTCACGCCGAGTAGTGCTCATCGTCATTCTGGGTTTGGCGGGTTTGGGAGTTGCGGGAGTGCGTCCGAGCGGGGTAAGCGCCGGGGACGAGTGGCTGCCGATTACTCCGGAAGAGTTGAAAATGACGAGTGTCGCGGAAGCTCCTGGCGCGCCGGCGGTGATTTTGTACCGGCAAGTGGATCGTGACGATAGCAACGCGGACGTTCCGCACGAGTACGACTACGTGCGCATCAAGATTTTGACGGAGGAAGGACGTAAGTACGGGGACGTGGAAATTCCTTATCTCAAGGGCAACGCGAACATCAATCAGGTGAAAGGGCGAACGATTCGGCCGGACGGCTCGATTGCAAATTTCCAAGGCAAACCTTTCGACAAGACGATTGTGAAGGCGAAGGGCCTGAAATATCTGGCGAAGACGTTCAGCCTGCCGGATGTGCAGGTGGGAAGCATCATCGAGTACCACTACATGCTGGATCTGCAGGAAGGCTATGTTTTCGATTCACACTGGATTTTGAGCGACGAGCTGTTTACGAAGGTGGGGAAGTTCACGCTGAAACCAAGCCATGATTTTGCGCTGCGCTGGAGCTGGCCGATTGGATTGCCGGCCGGCACGGCTTCACCGTTAAATGAACACGGCATAATTCACATGGAATCCCACAACATACCGGCATTTCAGATTGAAGACTACATGCCACCGGAAAACGAGCTGAAGTTTCGCGTCGATTTCAGCTACACGGATGACTCCAGCCCAGAGAAAGAAGCGGACAAATTCTGGAAAAAAGAAGGTAAGAAAAAAAATGAGCAGGCGGAAAGTTTTATTGGAAAGCACAAGAGTATGGAACAGGTGGTGGCGCAGACGGTTTCCGCCAGCGATCCTCCGGAAGTGAAGCTGCAGAAGCTATACGCGCGAGTGCAGCAACTGCGAAACACCAGTTATGAAGTGGAAAAGAGCGAGCAGGAACAAAAACGCGAAAAAGCAAAGCCAGTAGGTAATGTTGAAGATGTGCTGAAACAGGGTCGCGGCAATCCGCGGGCAATCAATTGGCTGTTTATCGCGTTGGCGCGTGCAGCGGGTTTTGAAGCGCATTCCGTGTTCCTTGCATCACGGAACCAGTATTTTTTCCGTCCAGAAATGATGAACTCCCAGCAATTGAATGGCGATGTGGTTCTAGTAAGAGTGAATGGCAAAGACGTGTATTGCGATCCAGGGTCCAAGTTTGCGCCGTTTGGTCTGCTGCCATGGGAGGAAACGGCAGTGCAAGGACTGAAGTTGGATAAGGATGGAGGAGCATTCTCACTGATTCCATCCTCCGATAGTTCGATTTCCAAGATCGAACGCAAAGCGGATTTGAAACTTGATGACGAGGGAACGCTTTCCGGGAAACTGACGATTACGTTTTCGGGACTGGAGGCGCTGGAAAGACGGACCGAGGAACGAAACGAAGATGAAACCAGCCGGAAGAAGTTTCTCGAGGACCAGGTGCGGGAATACGTGCCGGTGGGAATTGATGTGGAGCTGACCAACAAGCCGGACTGGAGCAGTGCGGCGCCGACGTTGGTGGCGACATACGACTTGAAGGTTCAAGGCTGGGCGTCGGCTGCGGGCCACCGAGCGCTGATTCCGGTGGGATTGTTTAGTTCAACCGAAAAGCAACTGTTCGAACACGCGAGCCGGGTGCATCCGGTTTACTTTCAATATCCTTTTTTGAAAGAAGACGATGTGACGATTCAGCTTCCGTTGAATTGGCAGGTCAACAGCATGCCGCAGGCGCAGAATCAAGATGCGAAGGCGGCCGTCTATATTTTGAAGGTGGAAAACGACAAAGGGGCGCTGCATCTGACGCGAGTTTTACGGAGCGATTTGATGCTGGTGGATGCCAAGGTGTATCCGAATTTGCGAACGTTTTTTCAAGTGGTGAGAACCGGAGATGAGGAACAAGTGGTGCTTCAGCCCGGTGCATCTTCGGGCGGCAAATAACATGCGGACCATACTATCTTTCGCGGCGGTTTTGAGTTTCTGCGCACTGGCGCAAGCACCTGCTGCGACGGCCAGTGGGAACGCTCCTCCGTGGATGCACGCGGTGGTGAACGCGCCAATACCGGCGCATGACGAGAAAACCAATGCGGTGCTGTTGTATTCCGAAGACATTCTGAACGCGCAGGGTAACGGAAAATTAAAAACGATCAAGAGGCGCGCGTACAAGATTTTGCGGCCGGACGGAAGTGCGTTCGGAACAATTCGGGCGGATTATGACGCGGAGACGAAGATTACCGGGTTACGCGGGTGGTGCATTCCGGCAGACGGCAAGGATTACGAAATAAAAGATAAAGATGTAATTGAAACGGCGCTATTCGGAGTGGAGGACGGAGCGCTGTTTACCGATATGCGGACGAAAATTCTGCAGATACCGGCTTCGGTGCCCGGCAACATTGTGGGCTATGAAATCGAGCAGGAGGAGCGGCCTTATGTGCTGGAAGATGAATGGATGTTCCAGCAACCGGTGCCGACGCGCGAGGCGCGATACACGATTCAACTGCCGGCAGGCTGGGAATACAAAGCCGTTTGGATGAACTATCCGGAGGTCGCGGCGAAGACCGAAGGAACCAATCAGTGGACCTGGGTGGTCGGCGACGTGAAGGCTTTGCGACCGGAGAATCAGATGCCACCGTGGCGAGGAGTGGCGGGCCACATGGTGGTGTCGCTGATACCTCCCTCTGGAGGATCAGCGCAAAAAGGTTTTGAGAATTGGCGCGAGATGGGGAATTGGGAGGCAAATCTCGAACGAGGGCGCCGCGATCCCTCGGCGGAAATCAAACAGAAGGTTGCGGCCTTAACAGCGGGACAAGCGACGCAGTTGGCGAAGATGCGCTCTCTGGCGCAATTTGTGCAGCGGGATATTCGCTACGTTGCCATCGAGTTGGGTATTGGAGGCTGGCAGCCGCACGCCGCGACGGAAGTTTTCGCTCATCGATACGGCGACTGCAAGGACAAAGCTAACTTGATGAGCGGGATGCTAAAAGAAATTGGGATTGAATCGTTTCCAATTTCCATTAACACGGAACGTGGAGGGGTGACGGCAAAAACCCCGGCGCACATGGGGTGGTTTAATCACGAGATTCTGGCAATCCAACTGCCGGCGGATTTGCAGGACCCGTCGCTGGTGGCGTTGGTCCAGGATCAGAATCTGGGTCGCATTCTGATTTTCGATCCTACCGATGATTTGACGCCATTTGGGACGCTGCGCGGCGATCTGCAGGCTAATTTCGGGTTGTTAGTGACGCCCAGCGGAGGAGAACTGATTGAATTACCGAAGTTGCCAGCCGGCAGCAGTGGTGTTCACCGAAGCGCGAAACTTACGCTGAAAGAGGATGGGACGCTTTCTGGCGATGTGACGGAAGTGCGACTAGGGGATCGCGCCAATTCGCAACGTTACGCATTGAAGAGCGCGGTGAAAAGCGCCGATCAGATTAAACCGATTGAGACCATGTTGGCCGGGTCGCTGTCTACGTTTCGGTTGACGAAGGCTTCGGTTACCAACTTGAATGAGACGGATCGGCCCGTGCAATTCGACTACTCACTTATTGTTGAAAAGTATGCAAAGAGCGCCGGGGGATTGCTGTTGGTGCGACCACGGGTGCTGGGACAAAAGGGAAGCGATTTGCTGGAGACGAAGGAGGCGCGGCAATTTCCGGTGGTGTTTCAGGGGCCGTCGCAGGATATCGATACATTTGAAATTACGATGCCGGCGGGATATGAGATTGACGATTTGCCGCCAGCGGTGAATGCGGACTATGGTTTTGCGAGTTATCACAGCAAGGCGGAAGTTAATGGGAACGTTTTGAAGTACACGCGGACGTTTGAAGTGAAGGAGCCGGCTGTGCCGCTGGAAAAGGTGGGAGATCTGAAGAAACTTTACCGGATTATTGCGAACGACGAGCGAAATACGGCGGTGTTGAAGCCGAGTCATCTGTAGAAGGCCGAAAAAAGCTTAAGGAAAAAGCAGATTCCTCGGGCAAAGGCGGCACTCGGAATGACATTTCGAGAGTTTATTCAGTGGATTGAGTGCCTGATGGATTGTGGGAGCGTTTAGTTGGTGGGGCGGCTTTTGGAATGGGCACGCATTGACGTGACGGACCAGACGGCGTCTGAGCGGCCGATTAAGAAGGCGATGAAGCAGAGCGCGAAAATGGAGTGGCTCAGGCTGGCTCCGAAATAGTGCCAGAGCGGCGAGGCTGGGCCGGGATAGTCCGAAGAAAAAAGCAACGTCAGCATAAAGATGAGGCCGCAGAAACTGGCAGGGCGGACGAGTATGCCCAAGAGGAGAGCCAGGCCGATGGCGAATTCTCCGTAGGCGACGAGGAAGGCGATGGGCGTGGCGTGAGGGAGAACAAAACCGCGCAGGATAGGGGCCATAAAAGGATAGACGCCGCTTTCCAAGAACTTATTGATCCAGCCCTGGAAGCCGCCGTGAAGCGTGAATTGCGTGCCGAACACTTTGTACTCGCCGAAGATGAGGAAAAAGATGCTGACGCAGATGCGAAGAGTGGCGAGCGCGCGAGTGTTGCGGTCTTCGACGGGTGCGGGAGTTGAAGTTGTGGGCATGGGCGTCTCCGATTAGATTTGTTGTGGCTGCGTGGCAAATGTGTGGCGGCTACGACAGGCGCTTGCGGACGAGATCGCTGAGCGCTTTGCCGTCGACATTTTTGCCTTCGAGGGCGGACTTGGCGGCTTTGACGACGGCGCCCATTTGTTTGATGGAATTGGCGCCGGTTTCGGCGATCGCTTTGGAGATAGCGGCGTCCATTTCGGCTTCGCTGGCTCCGGCGGGAAGATAAGCTTCGATGATGGCGAGTTCCTTGGTTTCTTTGTCGGCTAAATCCTGGCGGTTGCCCTTGGTGAATTGGTCGATGGACTCTTTGCGTTGTTTGACGAGAGTTTGCAGGATTTGCAGAGATTCGGAGTCGTCGAGCTGGCGGATTTTTTCGGTTTCTTTGTACTTGATGGCGGACTTGATGCCGCGGAGGACGCTGAGACGGAGTTCGTCCTTGGCGCGCATGGCGTCGGTCAGGTCTTTCTGGATGGTTTCGGCGAGACTCATTGCGGGTTCCTCACGGCAGTGAATATAGCAGACTGAGCGTGCGGTTGAAGCGTAGGCGTGCGGAAAGTCGAAATTGGCACAACTATTGAGGTGGCACACGGCGCGGCGAATTTGACAGTGTCCAGACTGCTGTTTACCGTAGCAGTGGGAATTTTAGCAAGATTCAAGCGTCCAATGTGACGCGGGAAAACTCTAGCGGAGATTTGAGGCGCATGAAAGTCATCGTTGCGGACAAGATCAGTGAACGCGGAATCGAATTGTTGCGGGGGACCGGGTGGAACATTGTTTTGCCGAGCAAGGAAAGCTTGGCGGCGGAAATTGCGGACGCGGATGCATTGATCGTGCGGAGCGCTACGAAGGTGACGGCGGCGCTGCTGGAAAAAGCGCCAAAGCTGCGAGTGGTGGGTCGCGCGGGAGTGGGAGTCGACAATATAGATTTGGATGAGGCGACGAAGCGTGGTGTTTTGGTGTTGAGCACGCCGGGAGGGAATGCGGTGAGCGTGGCGGAGCATGCGTTCGGATTGATGCTGGCGCTGGCGCGGCACATACCGCAGCTTAGTAAGGGATTTCACGAAGGGAAATGGGAAAAATCGAGCGCGAACGGCACGGAAATACGCGGGAAGACGCTGGGGCTGATCGGATTGGGGAGAATTGGAACGGAAGTGGCGCGGCGGGCGGAAGCGTTTGGCATGCGGGTGATTGGGTACGATCCGCGATTGAGCGAGGCGCGGAAGCGGGAAGTGAAGGCGGAGCTGGTGCCCTTGGAGAAATTGCTGGCGGAGAGCGATTTTATTTCGCTACACACGGCGGTGAGTGCGACGACGCAGAATATGATCGGCTCGGCACAATTGGCGCAGATGAAAAAAGGCGCGAGGCTGATTAACACGGCACGCGGGGAATTGGTCGAGGAAGGGGCGCTGGTGGAGGCGCTGAAAAACGGTCATTTGGCTGGAGCGGCGTTGGATGTGTTTGCCACCGAGCCGCCGAAAAATTCGGCGCTGATCGGGCTGGCTAATGTGATTGCGACGCCGCACGTAGCAGGGACGACGACGGAAGCGCAGGAAGCGGTGGGGACGCAGATTGCGGAGCAGGTGCGGGACTATCTGGCGGACGGCGTGGTGCGGAACGCGGTGAATAAGCCGGCGGTGAAGGCTGGGTGATTTGTGGTGGCCTTCCGATTGCGGAAGGAATAGGCGCGCCCCTTCGGCAATTAAATCATTGACGCGGGACGACTTAAACGTGTAGCGTAACAGGGTTTCGCAAGTAACGATTTAATTGCTAAACGCATCTAAACTCAGTGATTACAGGCATGGCCGGACCATTGATGCATGGGACGCGGGGAACGCGCAGGGCGGGCGGCAAGCAAGTAACGCAGAGTGTTCACACAAACAGAGCGGTATTTTTGGGGAGTTTCCGTCGGTTTGCGCTTAGCGCGAGCCTGTTTGTGTCCCCGTGGCAGAACAGCGGGCGAGTTTAGCGGCATTGCGGTTTTGATTTTGGGAGGAATTCGTGGCGGCAGTGGGTCTAGAAGAAAAATATGATGCGGTACGGCAACTTATTACCATCGGCAAAGAGCGCGGATATTTGCTCTATGACGAAGTAAACGATTCGCTTCCAGCGGAAGTTCACTCTTCTGAAGAAATCGACGATTTGCTGACGACGTTTGAGCGGAACGGCATTGAGATTTACGAGGATGCCGCTTCGGCGAAAGCGGCGCGTGCGGTCGAGGTGTCTGCGGAGCCGGGCGAGCACGATGTGGTGGTGAAGGACGACGCGCACTCGGATGAGGGCGCGAGCGAACTGGATCTGACGCCGGGGTCGCTGGAAAAGACGAACGATCCGGTGCGCATGTATTTGCGCGAAATGGGCACCGTGCCGTTGTTGACGCGCGAAGGCGAAGTGACCATCGCCAAGCGGATCGAGCGCGGGCAATTGGTGGTGATGAAGTCGATTACGCGATCGCCGATTGTGATCAAGGAATTGATCGCGGTGGGCGACGATTTGCGCAAGGGCGCGCGGTCGATCAAGGAAATTGTTCAGTTCGACGACGAAGAGCTGACCGAAGAAAAGATCGCGAACAAGACCAAGCAGACGCTGAAGTACATCGACAAGATCGCGAAACTGTATGAGACGGCGCTGAAACAAGCGGTCAAGCTGGATAAAACTCCGAAAGCGAAGAAGAAGCCTTACATCCACGCGAAGTGGGATGTTTCGCGGACGCGCGTTGAGATTTCCGTGGCGATTCGAGACCTGGATTTTAACCCGTTCGAGAAAAAACGGCTGATCGACAAGATGCGCGGGACGGTGGAGCGTTTGCAGTCGCTGGAACGCGAAGCTGGTCGACTGGAACGGCGCGTGGATGCGGCGAAAGGCGACGTGGCGGCGGAAGCGCGCAAAGAATTGCGCACGCGTCGCACGGAATTAAAGGATATCGAGGAAGCCAGCGAAGTGGGGCTGACGGAACTGAAGCGGACGCTGACGATTATTCATCGCGGCGAAGCGGAAGCAGAGCAGGCGAAGAAGGAATTGATCGAAGCCAACCTGCGTTTGGTGGTTTCCATCGCGAAAAAATATACCAACCGCGGATTGCAGTTTTTGGATTTGATTCAAGAAGGCAACATTGGCTTGATGAAAGCAGTGGATAAGTTCGAATGGCGCCGGGGATATAAGTTTTCGACGTATGCGACCTGGTGGATCCGGCAGGCGATTACGCGCGCGATTGCCGATCAGGCGCGGACGATTCGTATTCCGGTGCACATGATCGAAACGATCAACAAACTGGTGCGGACCAGCCGCCAGTTGGTGCAGGAATTGGGGCGCGAACCGACCAGCGAAGAAATCGCCAAGCGCATGGACATTCCGGTATCCAAGGTGCGAAAGATTTTGAAGATTGCGCAAGAGCCGATTTCTTTGGAAACGCCGATTGGCGAAGAAGAAGATTCGCATCTTGGGGATTTCATCGAAGACAAGGCGGTGGTTTCGCCGTCGGATGCGGTGATCAATTTGAATTTGAAGGAGCAGACGTCTTCGGTGCTGAAGACGCTGACGCCGCGCGAAGAAAAAGTGATCAAGATGCGGTTTGGGCTGGACGACGGCAGCGAGCATACGCTCGAGGAAGTGGGGCAATCGTTCGCGGTTACGCGGGAACGCATCCGGCAAATCGAAGCGAAGGCGTTGCGGAAGTTGCGGCATCCATCGCGCTCGCGGAAGTTGCGAGCGTTTCTGGAAGGGCCGTCGCGGGATTATCTATAGAAAGATCGAAATTCGAAAATCGAAAATCGAAACTCGAAAAACTGGAACGCCTCCGACATTGGAGGCGTTTTTGTTTTTACGGCGAGACGTGCTTAGGACTGACTGTTGGCCTTTGGAATTTTGGCGAAGAACATGGTTAGGCGAATGGACCAAAAAGCCACGAACACCAGGAACAGGATTAGGGCGGTGGCGAAAGGGACGGCGTCGAGACGGGGAGGATGGTGGAAATTGGCGCGGATGACCAAGTCCATCACGAAGAGCAGAAAGGCCAACAGCCCGCAGACAAACCATGCCGCGTAGACCTTGAAATAATTAAGAGTTTGCTCACGGCGGTCTGCGGCGAGCCAATAATCTCGATTGGGCAAATTCACCATGGATGTGGGGACGGCCGCCACGACTACGGGAAGTCCGAAGGCGATGATCGCGGAAAAAACGATCATGGCAATCTCGATGCAAAGGAAGACGGTTTGCGATTGCCAGCCGTCGGCTTGGCCGCCGGGTCCGAAATGGCTGGCGAGCGACGGCGGCAATTGGGGAGCGCGGTAATAAATATGGATTGCGCCCAGCACTGCGAGACAAAAAAAGATGGAATTGGGCAGGCGGGCGTTGTTCATGGTCGTTCGGGCAGAGATTACTGTGGAGCGGGTGGTTAAGACAAGAGGCGGTTGTTCGCGTTACCGCCAGTTGATGAACGTCTGGAACTGCTGACATCGAACGACTGGTGTGGCAGGAATCCGCGGGCGGTATAAAGGGAAGCGTATTAGAATGAGCTAGCCCTCTCTAAACATTATGAAAACATTACAGAGATTTGCGCGATTGTGCTGGTGGTTGCGCTGGGCTGATTGCGTACGCTATACGCGACGCGGCCGGTTACGCTGATGAACCCAAGGACGAACGAAAAGAAGGCGGGCGCGACGATGTCCGGGTGGCGTGGCTGACGAAAGCGTGGAAGATCCGATGTAGCTGCAGGAGTTGACGCAAAAAAAGTCCATGACGACCAGCCCAGCGGCTCCGTATTAGAATTGAAGGCGATGAAAAACCCACAAAAAATTGCCACCGTCATTTTGATTGGATTGATCGCGGCAACAGTATACGGAATTGTTCGAACACGGTCGCAATCTGGTTTGCAAACTTCCGAGCAAGTGAGCGCCGGGGACAATCAGACGCCCACTGTTGACGAAACACCTTTATTCACGGCCCGGCGATTGGCGCAGATGCCCACCAGCGCGCAAGAGCAAGCTTTCGCGGTGCAGGCGCTGCATTTGGCCGACAAAGAAATGGACTTGGCTTTTGCCGCGGCATTGCGAAAAGTTACGGACCATCCGCCCGTGCTGAGCGCCGAGGCCAAAGCCATTCAACAGCGGTTGCAGCAAGCGGAGAGCGCTTTTGACGCGGTCCAGGCGAGAGTTGCGCAGCTTACCGCGGCCCAAGCGAAAGCGACCGGCGCAAGACAGGACGAGTTGAACGATCAACTCGATCTTGCCAAGGCGCAAGCCGAGCTGAATCAGGATCAAGTGGACGACGCGAAGGAGGATTTAATTCGCGCCGGCGGCGATCCGCAGAGTCGCATCCAGGCCATGGTGCAGGAACATGAAGAAGCGTCCAAATTATCCGACACCACCCATGTGGCGATCAGTGTTGCCGCAAATGCGCGAGGTCTGATCCATCGCTTTCAGCAATGGTCGGCTTTACACGAAAAGCAGTTGCAATTGTGGCAGGCCAAACAGCAAGCGGAATCGGCTGCCGAGCGGTTTTCGCGCGAACACAGCGAGATAGAAAATCGCCTGAATGTGGAGTCGCGGAAATCCTCGGCGGCCGCGGCGCCGCGACCCAATCAAATCGCAAAATTGCCCGGCACGGTCACAGGGGTGGTGGATCCGAGTCGCGCAGCTTCCGCAGCCATGGTTAGAGATACAAGACTTCGCGACTCCGACCGAAAAGATTTGGCGGGGCTCGACAAGCGAATCGACGATCAAAAGAGTTTGGCGGCCGTGTACGGCAAGTGGATCGAGGCTGTTGCCGCGGAGCAGCGCGTCACCGCTAATTTAGCGTTGCGCGGCGTATTGCTAATTTTGGCGATCGCACTGGCGGGACTTTTTTTCGAAGACTGGATCGGGCGGCTGCTCAGTCGAATGTCGATGGACCGGCGGCAGTTGCAGTCGCTGCATACGGTGACGCGAGTAACTCTGCAAGTGATCGCGGTACTTTTTATTTTGCTGGTAATTTTCGGGCCGCCAGGACAGTTGGGAACCTTCCTGGGATTGGCGGGCGCGGGGCTGACGGTCGCGCTGAAAGATTTTATCGTGGGATTTCTCGGATGGTTTGTACTGATGGGAAAAAACGGAATCCGGCTTGGCGATTGGGTGGAAATTAACGGTGTAACCGGGGAAGTTGTGGAACTGGGAATGTTTCATACGGTGCTGCTGGAAACGGGGAACTGGACGGACTCCGGCCATCCGACCGGACGGCGGGTGACGTTTACGAATAGTTTTGCGATTGAGGGGCACTACTTTAATTTTTCAACGTCTGGACAATGGCTGTGGGACGAGCTGCAGATTGTTTTGCCGTCAGGGCAGAATCCGTATCCGATTGTGGAAGCGATTCAGAAGAAGGTTTTGGAAGCGACCTCGGAAGGCGCGCTTAAGGCACAGCAGGAGTGGCAGGGAGCGGCGAAATCGCGTGACATGGGCGCGCTTTCGGCGGCTCCGGCGATTAACGTGAAGCCGGTGATTGGCGGAACGGAGATCGCGGTGCGGTATATCACGCAGGCACACGAACGGGCGCAACTGCGCGCGAAATTAAATCAGGCGGCGGTGGATTTGTTGGGGCAGAAAAGTCCGGGCGCTGAGGTAGAAGTTAGACCGGCAAAGGTCGAATAAGTCCGGCGAAGGCGCTCGGCGTTCGGGGCGCGGCCTGTTTTACTAGGGACGCCGTTTCAAAACCTCCAAGATCGCTTTTAGAGTTTGGGAGTTTTCTTGCTGCAGCGCGAGGTTTTGCGCGGCCATTTCAATTGAGCGTTCGCTTCGCTTGGTCAAAAGCTTGGCACGCCTGCTGTTCAGCACGGAGAGAAAAACCATAGCTAGAACGATGATTAAGAAGATTCCTGACAGGCCAGAGCCAAAGAAGAATGTGCTAAAGCCTGGGCGCCGCGCGAGGCCCCGCTCCCTCATAGCTGCCATATACTGCGTGCCATTCAACCAAGTCAGTGATTTGTTGTCCCAAAAAAACGAATTTCTTGATTCCCACTCGTTATAGCTGGCCTCATGAAGGTGACGAAAATCGTCCGTCAAACCTGCGAGTTGGACGCCGACGGTCCCACGTGGAAAGACGAGACTATCGTCGCTTTCAGGAGGCACTTCGCCGATATTGACGTCGACTATGTCCGCTTCACCGTCAAATGGAAAGCGGCTGGTGGAAAAGTGGTATTTTTTGTCACCTAGTTTTTCAAACTTTATTGTTTTTGGATCGGCCTTTTGTTGCTGTTCCCACGCGGCAATCAGGCCCGCTTCCGTCTGTTGTGCCAACGCGCGAGGCGCAGCGAACGGTGCAAGCACAATTGCGATGGCAAGGCCGGTAGCGAAACGATACATGCATCCTCCTGCGAAATTGATGTTTCATGATAAAGCCAACAAATCGGCGATGTAATTGATATTATTTATCTGTCATTTAACAGTTATCTGAAACTCTTGTTGACACAGGGCCCGCGCGTGATCGAGACAGAGGAAGCGAATGCGATCCGCGAAGTCTTGCGCGACGAAAGTCTTGCCGTGAGCCCTAGATGCCCATTTACGTTGGGCAGCTTATTGAAGGAGTTGGCGGGCGCGGGTGGCAAAGAAAGTTGCGCCAGCGTACATGAGTGCGAGTAGGGCGAAACCGGCGATGATGCTGAAGCGTTGCGCGAGCCAGCCCAGAGACAGACTCATGGCGACTTGCAGCGCGGTGGTGAGAATGGCGATCGCGGATTGCGTGCGGCCCATGAAATGGCGCGGCACGATGGACATCAGAGAAGATTGCGCGACAACGCCAGCGAGCGCACGGAGCAATCCGAAAATTGCTTGCAGCAGCACCGCTCCCGCGAGAAAAGAAACGAACGGAATCGCCAGATGGCCTGCGGCAAGTCCCGCGAGAGAAACCACGTAGAAGGTCATGCGCCAGCGATGCGAAAGCTGGCTGGCGATTAGTCCGCCGGTGATTGCGCCAATAGCCCAGCCCGCTTCGAGAAAGCCGAGGCCGCGTGCGCCGGCGCGAAGGACATCGTTGGCGAGCGCGACGAGAACGACGTTGGCGCTGACGACTCCGGCCATCATGGTGGCGTGGGTGATGCCTAGCGCGCGGACTTTGGGTTGCTGCTTGAGGTAGGCGAAACCCTCTTTAAGGTCTGCATAAATGGCCAGAGAAATTCCCGCTTCGGCGACCTCGGGATTTTCGCCGGTTTCCAGGGCTTGAGCGGTCGCTTCCGTGGCGTCGGAATATTCGCGCGGATAGGCTTGGCGCTCGCGCGGCGAAACATAACCTCGGCGCATTTGATACAGGCAAAAAGCGGCGACAAAATATGTGGCGCCATCGATGCTCAAAATTCCAGCGATGCCTGCGCGATCGTAAATAAATCCGACGAATGCTCCCGCGATCAACATGCCGCTTTGCACGGCGATGAGCACGGCGGCGTTCGCTCCGGTGAACTGGCTGGCGGGGATTACTTCTTGCACGAGCGCGTTTACGGTGGACCAATACATCGCCGAGCCGATTCCGGTGATGAGCGTCATCGCGTACAAATGCCAGAGTTGCAGATGGCCATGCCAGGCGATGAAGGCGGCCGTCAACACCGCGATGCCGCGGGCGAAATCGAGCAGTACGCCGAGATAGCGGCGGTCCAGACGATCGATCAGCACGCCACCGAGAAACGGAACCAGCAACCCCGGCAGGGTGATGACGATGACCTGCAAGCTCACCTTCACGGTGGAGTGCGTGGCCATCAGAATGTACCAACTGACGCCAGCGAAGTTCATGCCACTACCGAATAGCGATACGAACATAGCGACAAAGAAAAACCGGAAGCCGCGTTGCGCGAGAATCAGTTTCCAGTCGACCGGAGGATGGGTAGCTTGGGTAGGCATAGAGACAGTGCAACATTTATTCTAGCTGGTCGCCGAATGAGGCGAAAACAGCTTGTGGGGACAGCGTGTCGAAACATTTGCAAATGGCGTAGGTAGTGATAGCGTGTGCGGCGGAGGTGCGGCGTGAAGTGGATTCTTTGGATTGTTCTGACGATTGTGACGCTGGCGATTTTGGTGACGCTGATTGGCTGGCTGCTGCCGGTGAAGCACGTTGCGTCGCGAACCGGTTTTTACAAGGAGCCTCCAGAAGCCGTCTGGCAGGCCATAACTAACATCGAAGCGATGCCAAGCTGGAGGAAAGGTCTAAAGAGTGTGGAACGTTTGCCGGATCACGACGGTTTGCCGGCGTGGGTCGAACATAACAGTGACGGCACGATGCCGATGCAAACGGTGGAGCGCGAGCCGCCTAAGAGGTTGGTAGTGCGGATTGCCGATCCGAAGCTGTCTTTCGGCGGAACGTGGACTTACGAAATTACTCCCGCTGCTGGTGGCAGCGCGTTGCGCATCACGGAAAATGGAGAAGTGTACAATCCGTTTTTTCGTTTTGTATCGCGCTTTGTGATCGGAGAGAACCGGACGATTGAAGATTATTTGACGTCGTTGGCGGGCAAGCTGGGCGATGTTCCGCGGATTGGAAAGTAAAAGTGGGTAGCGAAGCCGATTGCGTCGTCAAATTCAAGAATCGCCGGTTCCGCGGGAAAGCGCTGCTGGAAACGTCCGAGCTAATTTTTCGCGCTGCGGATGGCACCCTTAGACTCAGAATTGCCTTTTCAACGATCACCTCAGTAACGGCTGCGAACAGTGTGCTTCAGGTCCGGAGCGCGGGCGACGTGGCGCTTTTCGAGTTGGGTGATTTAGCGGAGAAATGGCGCGATAAGATTCTTCATCCGAAATCGCGGCTTGAAAAACTAGGTGTAAAGGCCGGTGCGATGGTCTCTGTACTGGGCAGTTTCGACCCGGAGTTCCTCACAGAAATCGAAAGCTGTACCAAAAATATATGCAAGGGAAAAGTGGCGAAGGATTCGGATTGGATTTTCTTTGCGGCTGATTCGTTGGGACGGTTAGCACGATTGGCAACGGTGGCGAAAAAACTAAAGGGTTCGGCCGGGCTGTGGGTGGTCTATCCAAAGGTGCAACGGGATATTACTGAAAATCACGTCCTTGCTGCGGGCAGAAAAAGCGGCCTAAAGGATATAAAAGTGGTCGGATTTTCATCCACGCTCACCGCGCTAAAGTTCGTTGTGCCGCTGGATCGGCGGTAGCTGCACTCTCAGATGAGGCATTTGCACGGAGTTTAATATTCCGCAAAGTTCCGTTCAGCGTTACCTTGAAATAAGACATGAATGATTTACTCCAGGTGCGTGAACTTACCGTTCAGTTGCCGACCGCCGCGGGTTGGGTGCGTCCGGTAAACGATGTGTCGTTGCGTATTGGCGCTGGCGAATCGCTGGGCCTGGTGGGCGAATCGGGCAGCGGCAAAACTATGATGGCGCTGGCGCTGATGGGACTTCTGCCGCCGGGGGCGAAGGTTGGCGGCGAAGCTTTGCTCTCTGGAGGAAAAAATCTTACGGAGCTGAGCGAACGCGCGTGGCGTGGAGTGCGCGGCCGCGAAATCGCGATGATTTTTCAGGAGCCGATGACGGCGCTGAATCCGGTGATGCGCATCGGCGAGCAAATTGCGGAAGCGGTGCAAGCTCATGAACAGTCTTTAAGCGCGAAGGAAGTGCGCGACCGGATGCTGGGAGCGCTGCAACTGGCCGCGGTTCCGGAGCCGGAAGTGCGCGCTGGACAATTTCCGCATCAGCTTTCCGGCGGGTTGCGGCAGCGCGCGATGATTGCCATGGCGCTGGCGGGGAGGCCGCGCTTGCTGATTGCGGACGAGCCGACCACCGCGCTCGACGTCACCGTGCAAAAGCAAATTCTCGATTTGCTGGACAGATTGCGCCGGGAATTGAAGCTCGGGCTTTTGTTTATCACGCATGATCTTGGAGTGGTCGCGCAGGTGGCGGACCGCGTTGCGGTGATGTATTCCGGACGTATCGTCGAGCAAGGGCCGGTGCGCGAAGTGCTGCGGTCGCCGCTGCATCCTTATACGCAGGGTTTGCTTGCAGCATCGCCCACGCTACGGCGAGGAGTGCTGAAGCCGATCGATGGAACTGTGCCGCAGTTGACGCAGCTGCCTCCGGGTTGCGCATTCGAACCGCGATGCGGTGTGAGACTGCCGATTTGCGCGCAAGCGGTTCCAGAATTGCGGCGTGCTTCAGCGGATCATGTGGCGCGCTGTGTGTTGGTCCATGCCGATCCCGAGCTTGTCGAGGGCCAGCGGTGAACAGCGAAAAGTTTCTCGAAGTTCGCGAACTGCGAAAGAGTTATCAGCGCGCGGCGGGTGTGTTCGTTGCGGACTCCTCTGCACCGCGACATTTGGCTGTGGACGGCGTAAGTTTTTCCGTCGATGCAGGGGAGACATTCGCCATCGTTGGCGAGAGCGGCTGCGGGAAAACGACTTTGGCTCGCATGCTGCTCCGTCTGATTGAGCCCGATTCTGGCGCGATAAATTTTGCTGGCCAGGAATTGACCGCGTTGCGCGGAGAGGCTTTGCGCAAACTGCGCCGGCAAATGCAGATGATTTTTCAGGATCCGTTTGCGTCGCTGAATCCCAGAATGCGGGTCGGCGAGATTATTGCGGAGCCCTTGGCCATTCACGAACCGCGGCTAGGAGGGGTGGAGCGAAAACAGCGTGCCGCGGCCATTGGCAAGCGCGTGGGATTGAGCGAGGATTCGCTGCGCCGCTATCCGCATGAGTTTTCTGGCGGGCAGCGCCAGCGCATCGGCATCGCGCGCGCGTTGATTCTGCAGCCGAAATTAGTGGTGGCAGACGAGCCGGTTTCCGCGCTGGACGTTTCCGTGGGCGCACAGGTGCTCCTGCTCCTGCAGGAATTGCAGCGCGAGTTCGGCCTCACCTATATTTTTATTTCCCATAGTTTGCCGGTAGTGGCGCAAATTGCGACGCGGATTGCGGTGATGCGAGCCGGGCAATTTGTGGAATTGGGAGCAGCGGAGCAAGTTCTGCATCAGCCGAGCCATCCTTACACGCGAGAGTTACTGGCTGCGGTTCCTGCGCTACCGGGATAGCCACAACGCCAGCGAGTGCGTAGCGCTCCTTCCGCGTAATAAATTCCACCCGTGTTGCTGAAATTTTTAGTGGCTTCCGAACGTAGTGCATGTTACAAGGCCTAGCAATAGCCCTGGGCACTCATCCTTAAGTGGTGGAGGAATTGAAATGTCGACGACTGTAGCCATGCCAGATCCACAACCTATACCGCCGCCCGCCGAGATTGGCGCCGTGGGCCGTATAACCGGAATGATTTCTGCTCCAAAGAAGACATTTGCGGATATTGCCCGGCGTCCCACTTGGGCCGCGCCCTTCTTGTTGATTTGCGCCCTGAGTCTAATTGTCGGCGTGTTAATTGGGCAGAAAACGGATTGGCGCAGTTTTTTTGAGCGGCAGATGAACAGCAACAGCCGCTTGGACAACACTCCTCAGGAGCAAAAGGACCGCATCATGGATGCCCAGATGAAATGGGCGCCGAAGACGGCCTTCGTCTTCGCCTTGGTGGGCGCCGCAGTCAGCATTTTGCTGATCGCCTTAATTTATTGGGGAGCTTTCAACTTATTTAAGGGGGCAGGGCTAAAATTTTCGACAGGCCTAGGAATCACCTCCCACGCATTTGTGCCTTCTTCAATCGGAGCGGTATTGGCCATCGTTATTTTGCTTCTAAAACCCAGAGGAGAAGTTGATCCCGAGCATTTTTTGGCCAGCAACGTAGCAGCTTTTCTTCCGGATAGCGCGCCACACTGGCTGACTGTGCTGGGCATGTCTTTGGACATTTTCTGGATCTGGACGCTACTGCTGATCGCCATCGGTTTTGCCGCCGCAAATACCAAAAAAATTAAGAGCGGCTCGGCATACTCGATTGTGTTCGGACTATGGCTCCTTTGGGTTTTCTGCAGGGTTGCGTGGGCAGCGATCTAAACGAGCCTGCTGTTAGACTAGCTGGGTGAATTTTTCGTTTGAAGTCAGCCAGAACGACCTGACGGGGGCGCGCCGCGGCGTGCTCAACACGCCGCATGGAGCGATTCAAACTCCGGCATTCATGCCGGTGGGTACCGCAGGCACCGTCAAGGGCCTCACACAAGGCGCGCTAGAGGAATTGGGCGCGAGCATCATTCTCGCCAATACTTATCATCTTTTTTTGCGGCCTGGACACGAACTCATTCGCAAGCTGGGCGGCCTGCACCAATTCATGTCCTGGCCGGGCGCAATTCTCACCGATTCCGGCGGTTACCAGGTCTTCAGTCTGTCCAAGCTGCGCAAAATGACCAACGAGGGCGTGACATTCCGCTCGCACCTCGACGGCTCTGAGCATTTGTTGACGCCGGAAAAAGCAGTGGAGATTCAGTTGGCGCTCGGCTCGGATATTGCGATGGTTCTGGACGAATGCATCGAAACGCCTGCGCCACGTGAAGCGGCGGAAGCAGCGGTCAAGCGAACGACGGACTGGGCCCGGCGAGCGCGCGCAAAATTCCTGCAATCGGAGAAAGACGGCGACACTACTCCCGCAGGATTGCCGCAATGGCAATTCGGCATCGTGCAGGGGGCAACGTTTGCAGATTTGCGGCGAGAAAGCGCGAGGCAACTACTGGAGTTGGACTTCCCGGGCTACGCCGTAGGAGGCCTTGCTGTCGGTGAGCCGCATGCGATGACCTGCGAAATGGCTGGCGAAGTCACCGCGCTGTTGCCGCCAGATCGTCCGCGGTATCTGATGGGCGTCGGGCGTCCTGAACAGCTCGCCGATTACGTCGCTCTCGGCATTGACATGATGGATTGCGTGCTGCCCACGCGAGCTGCGCGTCATGCCTGCTTATACACCAGTGAAGGCCGCGTGCTCATCAAGAACACCCGCTATACGCAAGACCAGCGCCCCATCGACGAAAATTGTTCCTGCAGCGTGTGCCGCCGATATACGCGCGCTTATCTTCGGCACCTTTTTGCCGCCGGCGAAATCACCGCCGCGATTCTGGCCACCCACCACAATGTCCACTTTTACCTTGACATAATGCGTCAAATCCGTGAGGCTATCGGGTTTGGGAACCTAGCGAAATTCTCATCTGCGATGCACGCGCGCTATGCGGCGAGCCCGGCCTGAGGCCTGGAAGCGAGAGGCGCACGGGTCGTCCGCACGGCACCACGAGAATCCGGCAGGTTTTAGGAGCGGGGAAGGCGCCCGCAGCCGGCTGATTGTATCTCCGGAGAGTCGCGTCCTCCGGGCAGAAAGCACCGAAAGGACCGGTTTCAGAAACCCTATGTTTGCGGCGATAATGTTTCAAGCAGGTGGCTTACCCGCCGCCCTCGGCAGTCCGCTGGTAATGATGGTCATCGTGATGGGCATTTTTTACGTGATGCTCATCCTTCCGCAGCAACGCCAGCGCAAAAAGCTGCAAGAAATGCTGGGCGCGCTGAAGTCCGGGGATCGCGTCGTTACCAACGGCGGCATCTATGGCACTATTAGTGGCATCGACGGCGACACTGTAATCCTGAAAATCGCCGATCAGGTAAAAATCCGTATCGCGCGGTCGGCGATAACGCAGTTGGAGGCATCGGAAGATGCGAAATGAGCCCAACTGCCGCCAGGCAACGCGTTTCGCTCTCTGACCATGAATCCTAATCTGAAATGGAAAGTAGTTTTCATCGTGGTTGTCATTGTGGGCTGCATTTATGGGCTGATTGGCTTGCCCACATTCCCCACTTCCGTCGCGCAGCTTAAAGAAAATTTCGGCCACCAAATCAGGCTCGGGCTGGATCTGCAAGGCGGCACACACCTGATTTTGCAAGTGCAGGTGCAGGAGGCCATCGCGCAAGAGACGGACCAGACGGTGGACCGGCTGACCACTCAAATGCGCGCGAAAAATATTCGCTACGACGAAGTTCATCGCGCGGACGACACCCACATCATCGTTCGGAATGTTCCGTCCGATCAGCTGAGCGACTTCCGCGACTTAGTGACGGCGCAATTGCAGAACACCTGGGACATGGCCCCCACGGCCGGGGAGCCATCGTCATACACTCTCAGCCTGCGTCCCAGTGCGATTGCCGCGATTCAAGACCAAACCATGTCGCAATCGCTGGAAACTATTGAGCGCCGCATCAATGCTTTGGGATTGACCGAGCCGAACATCCAACTGCACGGCCGCAACGACAACGAGATTTTGGTGCAATTGCCGGGTGAAGGCGATCCTTCACGCGCCAAAGCGGTGATCCAGGCTGGCGGCCAGCTGGAATTTAAGTTAGTGGAAGACCCGAGTCCGTATCCTTCGCAGGCGGCAGCTCTTCAGGCGCACGGCGGCATTCTGCCCGCCGGCACCGAGCTTGTTCCGGGACGCTCGGAAAGTCGCACGGCTCCAACTGACAATAGCGAGATTTGGTACGTGCTCAGCCGCACCGCAGTGGTCACCGGCCGCGACCTGCGCACTGCCACGGAAAATCGAAACACCAACAATCCGGGGCAATGGCAGGTTAACTTCTCGCTCTCTTCGGATGGCGCTCGACGATTAGGCCCATTCACCGAGCAAAATCTGCACCGGCAGATGGCCATCGTTCTTGAGCATAAAGTTTATTCGGCCCCGTCCATCAATGGCCGCATCGACGATTCGGGCTATATCGAAGGCAATTTCAGCGAGGAATCGGCGCACGATCTCGCGCTTGTGCTGCGTGCTGGAGCTCTTCCGGCGTCCATCAAATATTTGGAAGAGCGCACCGTCGGGCCTTCCCTTGGCGCAGACTCGATTCGCCACGGCGTTGAGGCATCGGTTTTGAGCTTGGTTGTAGTTATGATTTTCATGCTCTGGTATTACAAGCTTTCCGGTGGCAACGCAGTGCTGGCGCTGATTCTGAACCTGGTGATCTTACTTGCAGCGCTGGCGGCTTTCGGGGCGGTCCTCACTCTGCCCGGCATCGCCGGCGTCATCCTGACGATCGGTATGGGCGTGGACTCCAACGTTCTGGTGTTCGAGCGTATTCGCGAGGAACTGCGCAACGGCAAGTCTGCTGCCTCAGCGGTGCAAGCGGGGTTCGACAAAGCGTTTTTGACCATTATCGACACCCACGTAACCACGGTCGTGTCCGCGTTCTTTCTGTTTTTGTTTGGAACCGGCCCGATCAAGGGTTTCGCTATCACCTTGACCATCGGCTTGATCGCCAACGTGTTTACGGCGATTTATATTTCGAAGACAATTTTTCAATATCACCTGGCGAAAATGGACCGCCAAGGCGAGTTGAGTATTTAGCGGTACTAGGACCAGGGTCAATTTTGTTGGGCAAGTACTTTAGGTGGCGGCAGACATCTAATCTGCTGCCGAAGACCGTGCGGGAACAAAGGCACACGCACTGGAGTCTAAGAGAGGGAAGCAAACCGGCATGATCGAGTTCTTCAAAGAACCCAATATAGACTGGATGGGGAAAGCAAAGTATTTCTACGCCCTTAGCGGCGTTTTGCTCCTCGCCGGTGTCATCTCTTGGATTCATCAGGGCGGGTTACGTTACGGGATCGACTTCAAGGGCGGGACCAACGTCGACGTGCGCTTCGCTCAGCCCCCCAATATCGATAAGATCCGTTCCGGATTGTCCTCCCAAGGCTTGGGCAGCAGCGAAATTCAAACCGTGAGAGACAGCGCCGTCGGCGCAAATTCCAACGAAGTGCTGATTTTCGTCGAGCAGAAAAACCAGAGTGACCAGGCCATCGACGACAGCAAGGCCAAAGTCCTGAATGCGCTGAACGCAATTTATGGCGTGAGCAGCGGGGGTAAGCCAGACTTCAACGCGGCCACTCCTTCGTCTCTGGCGGCCGCTCTCAATCAAAGTGATCCGCTTCATCTGTCCACCAATGTCGGCGACCGCTATCAGCAACTCGCGCGCAAAATGCTCGGCTACCGCGACAATAACGGCGGCGTTTTGACGAATCTTGACGACCTCTCGAGAGTAGACGGCGTAACCGCACCGGTGCTCGCCGCAGTAAAAGACAACTACGCGCTCGGCCAATTTGCCATCAGTAAAGTCGAAATCGTCGGGCCGAAAGTTGGCAGCGAGCTGCGCCGCCAAGCCGTTCTCGTCACGCTCTATGCCCTGGCCGGTATGCTTGCGTACATCGCGTTCCGTTTCGAGTGGGTCTACGGTGCCGCCGCCGTTCTCGCTGTTTTCCACGACGTGCTGATCACGCTCGGCTTTTTCTCGCTTCTCCATTTTGAAATTTCCTTGACCGTTATCGCGGCCCTGTTGACTCTCGTCGGTTACTCCATGAACGACACTATCGTCATCTTCGATCGCATCCGCGAAAACAATCGCCTGCTGCGCCGCGAATCCTTTGCCGATGTGGTCAACAAATCCATTAACCAAACATTGTCTAGAACGATCCTTACCAGCGGCTTAACCTTCCTTACCGTTCTCGTCCTTTTCCTCATGGGCGGACAGGTGCTCCGCGCATTCTCCTTTGCGCTGGTGGTGGGGATTGTGGTAGGAACGTACTCCAGCTTTGGCATTGCTGCCCCGCTTGTGGTCGCCTGGAATCATTGGCGCGGCCGAGGAGCGGTGGCAGGCACCGGACCCGCAGCCGGAAACAAAACCCGCGGAAGTGAGGGCGCAACCGCGCGCCTTGCTCCTGCCGGGAGGAGGTAACATCCATGTTTGAAGATATGGTGGTTTCGAGTCCTCATCCGACCAGGACAAACAAGCCCTGGACTGTGGTTGTTTCCATGGTGTTCCAGGTAGCATTCCTGGCTATTTTGATTTTGATTCCTTTGATTTACACCGAGGCTTTGCCGA
Source organism: Candidatus Acidiferrum sp. (assembly GCA_036495905.1). Classification (GTDB taxonomy): domain Bacteria; phylum Acidobacteriota; class Terriglobia; order Acidiferrales; family UBA7541; genus Acidiferrum. Next base: position 12,758 of record DASXMB010000030.1, on the reverse strand, counting down.
AGGGCATGATGGCGACGCTCATCGTAGCACCTCCGCCTCCCCCGCCCCCGCCTCCCCCGCCCCCGATGGCCGTTGTTCACGTCAAGCCGCAAGTCCATTTGATGGACGCAGGCAAACTTGTTCAGCCGAAGGTCATCCCTAAGGACATCAAGATCATCAAAGAAGACGCGCCCGATGTTTCAGGTATGACTGGTGGCGTCGTTGGCGGCGTAGCAGGTGGTTCGATGGGCGGCGCGATTGGCGGCGTGATCGGCGGAATGGGTTCAGCACCACCGCCTCCCCCGAAGCCAAACGTTACGCGTATTCACCAGGGCGGTAACGTCACCGCCGCTTCGCTGATTAACAAGGTTTCTCCGTCGTATCCGCCGCTGGCCCGGCAGACTCGCGTTTCTGGCACGGTGCGTCTGCACGCCATCATTTCGAAAACGGGCTCGGTGGAATCGTTGGAAGTAATTTCCGGCCACCCATTGCTGGTTCGCGCGGCTCTGGACGCAGTGCAACAATGGAGGTACAAGCCGACGCTGCTTAACGGCGAGCCGGTCGAAGTAGATACAACTGTCGACGTGATTTTCTCTTTGGGAGCTTCGTAAGGCGGGACAGCGCGTCGTTCGTGGGATAGACGCGCCGTTTCGAGTAAATTTTTTTCAAACTCTCGTTGATTCCGGCTAACCGGGTCACCAGAAACTAAGGAGCAAACGAATGGTAGCTACCTTGTACGTGCACGCGGCACTGTTCCTGCAGTCCACCACCGGCACTTCGTGGGATCTGCGGAGCATGTGGACTTCGATGAGCACTCTCCCGAAAGTCGTCGTCGGGATTCTGTTCATTCTCTCGATTTATTCCTTCGGCGTGATGATTGACCGCGCCCTGATGTACAGCGCGGCACGCAAACAGTCTCGCGTGTTCGTGCAACAGGTTGCGGGCGCTCTGAAAGATGGCAAACTCGATGAAGCCATCGCCATCGCCGAGCGCAACAAGAAGAGCCATATCGCCAAAGTTGTAGCGACTGGCCTTTCGGAATTTCAATCCGCGTCGCAGCAGGTTTCAGACGCCGACGTCATCGAAGCCGCCAAGCGCGGTCTCGAGCGTTCCGTCGCCATCGTTCACGCGGAAATGAAGCGCGGTCTCTCGGCCCTCGCCACCATCGGTTCGACGGCGCCTTTCGTCGGACTCTTCGGCACCGTGGTCGGAATTTTGAACGCGTTTAAAGGTATTGAAACCAGTCACGCTACCGGTCTGTCGGCGGTTGCCGGCGGTATTGCGGAAGCGTTGGTCACCACCGCGCTCGGTCTTCTCGTGGCTGTCCCTGCCGTGTGGGCGTACAATTATTTCACCAACAAAGTGGAAGCCTTTGACGTGGAGATGGACAACTCCTCCATGGAGCTCATCAACTACTTCATTCTGCGACGCGGCGCAAAGAAGTAAGAAAGCCAGGTTGAATCCATGGGCTATAAACCAAAAGTCGGGTCTCAGATGTCGACGCCAAACGTTATTCCGATGGCCGACATCATGCTCGTACTGCTGATCATTTTCATGGTCGTCACGCCCATGTTGCAAAAGGGCGTTCCGGTGAACTTGGCGCGTGTCAACAATCCGGCGGAAATGAAAGACGCCGATAAAGATGACGCCGTCATCGTTGCCATCACTCACGACGGCAAGATATACCTTCGCAACACGCAGATGGATAAAGACGATCTTTCCGGTCAGGTGAAAGATCTGCTTTCTAACCGTCTCGATAAGACCGTATATCTGAAGAGCGACGGCCGCGCCAAATACGGCCTCGTCGTTTCCGTGGTGGACGAAATCCGTTCTGCGGGAGTCGATCAGCTCGGGTTGCTCACCGAGAGGACGCAGACCGGCCAGCCTCCGCCGCCACCACCACCGCCGAACAAGCCGGCGAACGGCGATTAGTCTTATTGCTCGTTTGTGGTGGCAGTAGCATAGTGTTTGCATCATTCGTTTGCTGATTGTTTCCGTAGCAGGGGCCACGCCGATCCCACGCGCCGCGGCTCAAAGGCCTGCAAGGGCAGTTAACCCAGGCTCACAGGAGATTCGCAATGGCAATGTCCGTTGGAGAAAATACGGGCGGGTCGATGGCGGAAATGAATATCGTTCCGCTGATCGACATTCTGCTCGTGCTTTTGATTATCTTCATGGTGATCACTCCGCTCACCCCGCATGGACTCGACGCTCTGGTTCCGCAACCGAATCCCAACAAGGATCAGAATCAAGATCTCGAAAATAAAACCGTCATCGTCCAGGTGCTCGAGAACAATAAGCTCAAAATCAACAACGAAGATGCCACTTGGGATGGGCTGGGTCCTCGCATCGAGCAAATTTTTAAAGATCGCGCCGAAAAGATTGCTTTCGTCAAGGGCGACGACGATGTTTTGTTTGAAGAAGTCGCCCGCGCAATCGATATCATGCGCGCGGCTGGCATCGATAAAGTTGGTTTGATCACCAAGAAGCTGGAAGCCGGTCAATAGCTTTACAAGCTTTGCAGCCCCTCGCAGGGCGGACGTGAATCCTAGCGTCGACCGCTTCGTGGTCGCGCAATAGCAGGGATGGATGCTTCGATGACTCATGCATCGGTACGAATGCTTCGCCGGGCTTCGGCGGCTGCGGCGTTCTTGGTTCTCGCGACCGGCCTCTCCGGTTGCAACAAACTCAAGGCCCGCGATCTCTTGAACAAAGGCGTGTCCGCCTTCAAGACCGGACAGTCGGACGTCGCGATCGAAGACTTTAAGCAAGCCAAGGAACTTGATCCCGAACTCCTAAACGCGCGACTCTATCTGGCGACCGCATACGCCAGCTTGTATATTCCTGGCGCGCCCTCGCCGGAAAATGTCGCTCGCGGTCAGCAGGCTATTGCCGAGTTCAAGGACATCCTGAATGACCCGAAGGGCCACGATAATCTGGCGGCCATCGACGGGATAGGCTCCATTCTCTTCCAAATGGGCGGTCAGCCGTTTGACGCCAAGAAGTTCGAAGAGTCCAAAACCTACCATCAGCGTCATATCGAGTTGAAACCCGAAGATCCCGAACCTTACTACTGGATCGGCGTGATCGACTGGACCTTGGCATTCCGCGGCAACGGTGAGTTGCGCGTGAACTACAACAAGAACAACATCCGCAAGCAGATTAAAGAAGACGAACCTTTGCCACCGGCCGTACGCGCCGAGTACGTCGCCAAATACGGCGCTCTAGTTGATGAAGGCATCGCCGACCTGCAGAAGGCCATCTCCCTGAAGCCGGATTATGACGACGCGATGGCCTATCTAAATCTTCTGTATCGCCGCAAGGCCGATATGGCCGCTAGCCAGGACGAGCGCGCCAGCCTCATCAAACAGGCCGATGATCTGGTCGAGAAAGTGAAAGAAATCAAGCAGAGGCGCTCCGAGCAGCCGCAAGCCTCCTAGCCACCGGCTGAAAAACAACCGAATCAGCCTTACTAAATCGATTTTGTGCAAGGGCGTCCCCCAGGACGCCCTGTTTTTTTAGTCACTCCGCGCTCGCCCACTGCCAGGTTCCAGCGTACACTGGGTCATGCCGTCTCCTAATAATCCCCCGTTGAATTTCAACCGAGACCGCATCGAGCGTCAACTGGACGCCCGCTTTGAAGCCCTCCTCGCCAAACTTCGCGCCAATCGTCCCGCCGAAGACCCCTGGGTCGTTCGCCGCGCTTACGAAATCGCTTCCGAACGCCACCGCGACCAGTTGCGCATTTCCGGCGATCCCTACCTGACCCATCTGCTCGAAGTCGCGCACATCCTCGCCGACTTGCGGTTGGACGCCACCACCCTTACCGCCGCTCTTTTGCACGATGTTGTCGAGGACACCGAATTCCCGCTCTCGCGAATCAAGGAGCGCTTCGGAGCAGATGTCGCCCATCTCGTCGAAGGCGTCACCAAAATCGGCCGCCTGAACATGATGGCTCCAGAAGCACGCCAAGCCGAAAACGTCCGCAAAATGCTGCTGGCCATGGTGAACGATGTTCGTGTCGTCCTCGTCAAACTAGCCGATCGCCTGCACAACATGCGCACGCTGCAGTATCTGGAGCCCGCCAAGCAGCAACGCATCTCTCGCGAAACCCTCGATATTTACGCGCCCATCGCGCATCGCCTCGGAATGGGCATAATTCGCGGCGAGCTCGAAGACCTTTCTTTTCGCTATCTCGAGCCGGAATCTTTTTTCGCTCTGCAGAAAGACGTCTCCGACAAAGAGCCTTTTCACAAGAAATTCCTCGACGAAGTGCAAACTACCATTCGCTCAAAACTCGTCGAAAACGGTATTCCCGCCGAATTTGAAGCTCGCGTGAAAGGTCTGTATTCGTTGCATCGCAAAATCCTGCGGCAGGAACGCGGTTTGGATCAGGTTTACGATTTGCTCGCGGTTCGCGTCATTACCGACACCGAAAGAAGTTGCTACGCCGCTCTGGGCGTCGTCCATCACATCTGGCGGCCAGTCCCCGGGCGCTTTAAAGACTACATTGCCATGGCCCGCCCGAATTTGTACCAGTCTCTGCACACCACCGTGTTGCATAGTGGCCAGCCCTTCGAAGTCCAGATCCGCACCCAGGAAATGCATCGCCTCGCCGAGGAAGGTGTCGCCGCTCACTGGAAGTACAAAGACGGCCGCCCCTCTTCGGACGACGAGCAGCGCATCACCTGGATGCGTCAACTAATCGAGTGGTCGCAGGAATTGCAGGAGCCGGGCGAATTCCTTTCCACGCTGAAAGTCGATCTCGCTCCCGCCGAAGTTTATGCTTTCACTCCGAAAGGCCGCGTTCTCGAACTGCCGCGCGGCGCCACGCCGGTGGACTTCGCCTATACCGTTCACACCGAAGTCGGCCACCAGTGCGTCGGCGCCAAGGTGAACGGCCAGATGGTTTCTCTCCGCCACGAAATTGTCAGCGGAGACGTCGTCGAAATCGTTACGCAAAAAGGGCACAAGCCCAGCCGCGATTGGCTCAGTTTTGCAAAGGCCTCGCACGCGCGCAGCAAAATCCGCCATTGGATCAACGCGCAAGAACGCACCGAAGCCACCGAAATGGGTCACCGTCTTCTCGATAAAGAAGCCCGTCAGTTTGGCCGCAGCCTCAAGAAAATTCCCGAAGCCGATTTTCTCAAAATTGCGGCGGACTACGGTCTCTCTAAATCCGAGGATCTTTACGCCGCTGTGGGTTTCGGAAAATATTCCGCGCGCCAGATTGCCGCCCGTCTTTTAGGCGAGCCAGCCACAAGCACGGAGGCTGCACCGGATGACACCAAGCCGACGCTAGTAAGAACCGTCAAGCGCATGCTCGGTTTTGGCGAAGCGCCACTCATCGTCAAAGGTCACGACGATTTGCTCGTCTACCGAGCCAAGTGTTGCAATCCCATTCCTGGAGACGACATCGTCGGCTACATCACCCGCGGTCGCGGCGTCGCCGTCCACGCTCGCGCTTGTCCCAACGTGCAAAATTTGCTGTACCAAACCGAGCGTCGCATCGCCGTCGAGTGGGGCGGCCCCGGCGCAGGCACCTTCCCGATTGAGCTCGCCATTCGCGTCAAAGATCGCCCTGGAATGCTTGCGGAGGTGACCGCGGTAATTAGCGGCGCCGGCTCCAACATACGCCTCCTCGAAAGCCGTCCCGATCGCTTGAACGCCCGCATTAACGCCAGCCTGGAAATTGCGGATCGTCGTCAGCTCGAAACCATTCTCGCCAACATCCGCAAAGTGCAGGGTGTCCTCGGCGTTGAACGCCTATATCAGGCTTAAAAATTGTCGCCTTCTTGCTTGCGCTGGGCTTTCGTGTCCCATTTTTCTGTTGGCCTTGCCTCGACCTGTCCCTTCGCCGGGTATCGGCCACGGCACATCCCGCGCTTCGCTCTTCCCGTTGCCGGTAAAATAATTCTATGAAGTTTCGTCTTACGCTTCTCGGTGTGTGTGTCCTCCTCGTGGCCGGGTGTCAGCACCATCCGCTGGTCGATTACCGTCCGCTCGATCAAGCCGGCATGTGGTCCGGCAGCATCGAGCAACTCAAGGCTCAAAATGTTTCCGATGCGGAAATCGCGCAGGTAGTGAAACTCAAGCAAATAGGCATCGGCGACGATACCTGTGTCGCGCTGATTTCCGGCGCTCACGCCAAATTGAATCTTTTTACCAGCGCCGATTCTGTCGGCAATCTCGCCGGCGCGGGCTTCAAGGAAAATCAAATTCTAGAAATTGCCGGCACCGGTCACCTCGAGTCCATTAGCGGAGACCTGGTCACTCTGCGGCTCATCGGAATTTCCGAAAATATGGTGAAGACCGTGCTTCATCGCCGCCTGCAAGGAATGCCAACCATGGGCAGCGGCGCGATTGCCCACCTGAAAAATACCGGTCTCTCCGAATCGCAAATTCTGCAGCGCATCAATGCCGGTCAAACCGACGAACAAGCCGAAGCCGAAGCCACCGCCCGAGAGCGCACCCGCAACCATGCGAATACCGGTTTCGTCCGAGTCCACGGCCGCAAACCTCGCTGACCGCCAAATCTTCTACACAACCGCCAAATTACTATCCCGCTTTAGCTGACACGCAATTCCTCGTACAATCATTCTGCTTGGTGCTCATGGTCCGGTCGCGTTTGCTCACTCTTTTTTTGCTCGCCGCCGCGGGCTACTGGCTTGCTGCCTGCACCGCCGCTTTCGGGCCCGGCTACGTCATAGACAAGCAGCAGATTGACGTAAAGTTCAATCCCTCGCCGGAGCCGCGCATCCAAATCGATGCGGAATACAAGCTGCGCAACAATGGAATCGCCCCGCTTTCCTCGATTGAATTGCGTTTGCCCGGCCGCCACAGTTTCCATTTTGCTAATCCGATCGCCCGTTGGGATAGCCAAGCTCTAGCCATCGAAACTTCTCCCGACAATCCTCGCAACGTGCTTCTCCAGCTTCCACAAAAATGGTCCGTCGCTGCCAGCCACACCCTGCACCTGGCCGTGGAGTATCAAACTTCTCCCGAGGACGCAGACAACTTGAGTTTTTCCGCCGACGCTTTTTTCTTGCCCGCTGAAGGCTGGAGTCCGGAATTGCTCCCCGCTCGCGGAGCTTTTGCCTTCGGTGGCGTGCCCCCCAAAAAGTGGAATTTATCCGTGCGCGTTCCAAACGGTTTCCTGGTTCACGTCAGCGGACGTTCAGTTAAGAGTTCGCACAGCGGCAACTCGCAAACCTTTCGCGCCGAGCAGCAAGCCAAAGACGGCTATCCGTTCGTAGTCGCGGGTCAATACACGCAAACGAACCTGAACGCCTCCGACCAGCCCTTGAGGCTGTGGACGCGCACTCCGCAAAATTCCGCCGCCCTGCAAACTTCCACTGCGACGCTCCTGCGCGCCATGCAAGCCTATGATGAGGTTTTCGGCCGTCGCGGAAAAAATATGCATGACCTCTGGATCGTTGAGTGTCCCGTCGCTGCTCGCTGTTTTTCCAATGCTCCGTCCAGCTATGCCCGTCTCATTTACGAAAACGATCAACCGCAATCCGCGGAAATGGCTTCCGGGGACACCGTGCTCTTCAACCCCAGCGGTGGCGACTCCAAAATTGTCGCCGCCATTGCCCCCTCGCTCGCATCCAGTTGGCTCGGCTACGGACAAAATCCCGGATTTTTTGAGCAGGATCCGCCGCTTTCCGCGCTCCCGGCGTTCGCTGCCTCTCGCGGCCGCGAAGCCGTGGAAGGTCTGCAAGTTCGCAACGAAACCATTCGCCGGGTATTGCGCGTCATTCCTACTGACGGACAGCCGCACAAACCGGAAGATCCATCCGTCGTGCGCGCGAAGAGTCTGTTATTTTTCTATGGACTTCAGGACCGCTATGGGCACGAAGTTTTTCGCAAGGCTGTCGCGCACATGCTTCAAGCGCGCCGCGGCGGCGGTTTCGATCTCGACGATCTCATTTCCGCATTCGAGCAGGAAACCCATCAAAACGTCGCGGAATTTGTTCGCCTCTGGATGAAACATCCCGGCGTTCCCAGCGAATTCCGCGCCCGTTACGAAAATTCTTCAAGCGCCAAATCCATCATCCCTAAGGAGACACCATGAAAGACATCGTCACCACCGATCGCGCACCGAAGCCCATCGGGCCATATTCCCAAGCCATCAAAGCCGGCGGATTCCTCTTCACCTCCGGCCAGGTCGCTCTCGACCCCAAAACCAATGAATTTCTCGGCGGCGATATTCGCGAGCAAACCGAGCGCGTCCTGAACAACGTCAAAGGTGTCGTTGAAGCTGCCGGCTCCAATCTTCAACACGTGGTCAAGACCACTGTGTTCCTCAAAAATATGTCCGATTTCCCCGCGATGAACGAAGTCTACGGCCGCTATTTCACCATCGCTCCTCCGGCGCGTTCCACCGTGGAAGTTGCCGGTCTGCCGAAAGGCGCGCTCGTGGAAATTGAAATAGTCGCTTCGATTTAAATCAATCTAAGTGAGCGGGAACTCGCGCGAGAACTGGCGCACAAAAAAAGGGCCAGCAGTAGGCTGGCCCGCAAACTCAAACGCTAAATCTAAATCGTCCCGCGTTTACGGCCGGTCCGGACTCTCCAGCGCATAATGTATCGTCAGCGCCGTCACCAGCGCCGCGAACGCGATCGCGTACCACACAAATCGGCTGCGTCCCGCCTTAACCGGTCCGCCCTGGCCCCACGCCCCTGCTGCCGCCAAAGTCGCCGGATCGGGATCCAGCACGATACGATAAGCCATCCCCTCCGGAATAACTCGCGTATCGTCTTCCACCGTTACCGTCACCGCGCCTTTCGGGCAGCGCACAATTAATTCCTTCGCATTCAAAACCGTCACATTTCCGATCGTGGGTTCATTTCCTTCGGGACGAATCACCGCCTTGCCCACCCGCATCGCAAATGCCTTCACATTCGCCGTGGAGAAAACCGCCGTTCCCGCCGACAACGTCGCCGTTGGCGTTTCGCCTTCCGTGCCCCAGGATACCGCGCTTGATCCAGACAGCAAAAATCGCGCTGCTCCAGATCGCACTTGCACGCTGCCTTGCGCATCCGTATCCAGTTTATCTCCGCTGAAAACGGTTGAGCCCACCGAAGCAGCCGCCGTGCCCACGCGCGCACGCTCCGCAGCCACCACTGTGCCCGCGCCCATTGACGGAGTTGTCGCAGCCGGTGTGTTTCCAGAAGGAGTAGTCGCGCCCTTGGCTGCCGGTATCGGCAACAAATTGAGCGAGAGAAAAATCGATAATGTGATAGCGAGAATGCCGCGCACGCACGTCATGCTGTCTCCGATTGGGCTGGATTAAAGAATACCATGCCGCCCGACCTCGTCAACGAGTAAGCATTGCTGTACTGGAAACTACAACAGGACGTACGGTGTTCACCCTATCCACGAGAAAATTTCCGCTGTCGCGACGAGATGCAAAGTGCCTTCGTCGGCGTCATCGAAACCTTGGAGCATTCCCTCGCTCGCTGCTACAATGCAAGTCGCATATGGCCGACTGGAAACAAATTACCGCGCGCATCCGTCGCGCCCGCACCGCCAAAGACCCCGTCGGGCAACTTTCTAATCTTTACGAGAAGACCCGCGACGCCATGGTCGCGTTTGAACTCGCTCGCTTCTTTGAAACTTCCGGCCAGAACGCCGACGCCGCCAAATGGTATTCCACTGCCGCCGAACATTTCCGCCGCGCTGACTGGAAAACCAAGGCTCAGGAAGCTGCCGTGCGCCTCGGTGGCGAATCCGCCCAAAATCAAAACCAAAATATCGACCCCGATCGCCATACCGAGGGCCATCTCGCCTCCATTCCCATCACCATTCCAGAGCCCGGCGAGCCTTTCGCGCAAAGCGCCAACGCTTTCGAAGCCATCGTGATGCCGGATCCTGCCGCCGCTGACGAAGAAACTTCGGAGGCATCTTCCGATTCCGCAGAGCCAGATTCCGCAAAGCCATCCGCCGACCTCAAACGTCGCCGTCGTGGACGCCGCGGCGGACGCAATCGCCGCAAAGGCCCCGCTATTTCGGGCAAATTGGCAGCGTCATCAACGTCTCCTTCCGAAGCTCCCGCGTCGCGCCGTCACGCTCCTCCGCCGCCAGATGATTCGCCAGACTCGCGCTCCGAATCCTCCGAATCGCGCGCTCTTCACCCGCCTCTGCCCATCGAATCCATTCCAGACTCCGCCGGTCCCGCAGTTCGCGGCCGCTATGGCGACCCCGGCTTGTCTTCTCGCATCTCCCTGCTCGAAATGCAGTTTCGCCGCCTGCTCAGTTGCACTCCCGTAAAAATTGACGAAGCCGACCGCGCTCCAGTCGGCCCCGGCGTTTTTCTGCTCACCGACTCCGATCTGACCAGCTATTACTACGTCGAAGCCTGCCAAACTCTCCGCATCGCTGTCGCCAACTTGTTGCGCGGTAATTCCAGTCGTCGCGGTGCCGACTCCATCAAACCGCAGCTCGCCGAAAATCTCGGCATCCCAGAAGCTCGTGTAACAAAATATTTGGCCGATCACTGCGTGGTGCGCTGGCTGCAGCTCGACGAAGGCGCTTCGCACTTCGCTCACTTCGTAATCGCCGTTCTTCGCCCCATCCTCAACGAATAGCGCCCCTCGCCGTTCCAAATTGAGCCTTAAGCGCTCAAACCCACTCCCCGCCGCCTAACAGTTAACCCTCCTCAATCTCCGCTCGCTGCCGCCCAGCACCATTAAACCGCCCGTTTTCTCCATTCGGCGCAAGCAGCTAGCCACCACCCTCTTTACCCGTCAAACTATACTAGTCCAAAGACTTACGGACGGCAGTCATCCTGTGTTAACGTTGAAGGAGCCTTGGGGGCAACATTAGGCTCTTTTTAATGGTCGGCCGCCCACTCTTTGGGCATCAAAAAGCGTTCGGATTATTTTTGGAGGATTGAAGTTTATGTCGAATTCGGTCACTAATCGAATTTTCCGCAGCATGGACTGGGTCGTCTGCAAGACCGCTGCAATCACTTTCGATACTATTCAGCATTTCAATAAGCGCAACCCGAATCCATCGGTTACGCCACAATGGTCGGATAAGCCGCTGCTCAAGTCTTGGGAAAAAACTAAGCCCACTCTTGGCTTTCCGCGACAAACTGACTCTCTGTGTCCCGCCTGCGTCAAGGAAGCCCGCGAATCCATCATCGCCGGCAAAAAAGACTGGCGCGACCTGATGCACGAAAAAGTCGGCGAAATCAAAGCACAAATCATTGAGCGCGACGGCGAAGTCTGGATGGTCAAAGACTGCCCGCTCCACGGCCACTATGAAGACATGATGGCCGTTGACTCCAAATGGCTCAATTGGATCGAAAAGCAATATCCTGGCCGCGATATCCCCGCTCACAACGACGAAGATCTTCACAAGCACGGCTCCAGCACCGTTCGCTACGGCCGCGGCTCCGTTCTCACCGTCGACCTCACCAACCGTTGCAACATGATGTGCGATCCCTGCTTCATGGACGCCAACCAGGTTGGCTACGTTCACGAACTCGGCTGGGACGAAATTCAAGAAATTCTAGACAACGCGCTCAAAATCAAGCCGCGTCGCCAGATGTCGGTGCAGTTCTCCGGCGGTGAGCCAACCATGAGCCCGTACTTCTTGGACGCCGTCCGTCACGCCCGCAAAATCGGCTACAACAGCGTGCAGGCCGCCACTAACGGCATCGAATTCGCCAAGAGCAAGGAATTCTGCCGCAAAGCTTTCGAAGCAGGTATGCGTTACGCCTACCTGCAATTTGACGGCATCGGCAACGACGCCAACGGCCATCGCCAAATCGGCAACCTCTTCGACGTCAAACTTCGCGCCATTGAAAACATGCACGAAGCCGGCATTGAAATCGTTCTCGTCGTCACCATCGTCAACAACGTCAACAACGATCAGGTTGGCACCGTCGTGAAGTTCGCGATGGACAATCCCAAGAAAATCGCCTTCGTCAGCTTCCAGCCGGTTTCTTTCACCGGCCGCGATGAAGACATCACTCCGGAGCGCCGTCTCCGCCAGCGCTACACTCTTTCCCATCTCGCGAAAGATGTCAGCAATCAAGTCGGCAAAGTCGAACCGACTCGCGACTCGTTCCCGATTTCCTTCATCAGCACCTTCGCCGGTTTCTCGGACATGGTCAAAGGGCAAGACTCCCAGTGGGGTTCGCTCTCTTGCGGTTGCCATCCAAATTGCGGCGTCGGCACCGCGCTGATGATTAACAAAGAAACCAAGGAATGGGCGCCGGTTCCGCGCTTCCTCGATGCCGTTCAGCTCACCAAAGACGTTACCGACATCACCGACGCGGCTCGCGGCAAAAATTTCTCTAACTTCATGATGGCCATGGCCCTCTTGAAGAACTACAAACCGTTCCAGGGCCCCAAGGGTTTGAAACTCTACGACCTCTTCAAAAAGTTCGACAAGACCTGGGCGTTAACCAAGAAGTCCGACACCAAGTACGGCCGCACGAATCCAAATCGCACCTTCGAAGACGCCATGAAGCGCCGTAGCGAAGACCACTGGAACATGCTCTTTATCGCCGGCATGTGGTTCCAGGATCTTTTCAACTACGATTTCCGCCGCACCGAAATGTGCATCATCCCCTACGCCACGCAGCAAGGCGAAATTTCCTTCTGCGCATATAACACCGGCGTGGGCTGGCGGAAGATCATCGAGAACATGTACAAGAACGCGACCGTCGCGCAGTGGTACAAGACGCATGGCAAGCACGACATCTTCGCCAAGGGCAAGAAAGTCGATCTCGACACCTACGAACACTCGCTACGAATCAACGC
>DASXMB010000029.1:0-26787 GCA_036495905.1 Candidatus Acidiferrum sp. | reverse complement strand
ACGCCAGTGCCAAGAACATTGCGGCAAAGAATTTTGAGCGCCGCGACCCTTGGTCCCCGGTCCGAGGGCGTGGGCGGCAAGGTATTTGCGGTGCGCGAAGGATTGATCGAGATTCTGGATCAGAATGCGCTGGCCGACCGGGCGATTATTTTTTCCTTGTTGACGGATGCGGGACGCGCGGGAGTTCCACTGAGCCGCCGATCGGAACGGACCATTTCGTACATCATGAAGCATCCGGAACTTCCGGTGAAAAACCCGAAAGTGTCCTGGGCGGTTTTGCGAGATCTTCTGGCGACGGATTATCCGGGAATCGCGCTGCGGCCGATGCAGCGACTGGGATTGCTGGCCGGAGTTTTGCCGGAATTTGCGCGTATCGACTCGCTGGTGGTGCGGGATTTTTATCACCGGTACACCGTGGATGAGCACTCGATGCGGGCCATCGAACATTTGCAGGAATTGGCGGCGCCGCCAGACGCGCGAGGGAACCATTTTCAAGCTTTGTGGAAGACGGTGGAACGGCGTGACCTGCTGATTTTTGCGTTGTTGTTGCACGATGTGGGCAAAGCGATGACCGCCGAGAATGTGAATGAAGGCAGCCTGGAAGCGCTGGAGAGCGCGGCGGAGCGTTTGCAGCTTTCGGCCACGGAAAAAGAAGAAGTGCGATTTTTGATCAAGCACCAAACAGACATGGCGGCCACGGTGCAGAGGCGAGACATTTTCGATCCGGGGACGATTGCGACTTTTGCGACGACGGTGGGCACACAAGAACGGCTGCAGCGGCTGTGCTTATTTACTTATGCCGACATTCACGCGGTGAATCCTGAAGCATTGACGCCATGGAAAGCGGAAATGCTGTGGCAGCTTTACAGCAAGACCGCCAATTATTTTAGCCACACGCTGGACAGCGACCGATTGCATGCGTCAGACGAGAGAACCTTGCTGGAGCAGATTCGCGAGAATATCGGGGACGGCGGGGAACAACTGGAAACATTCCTGGAAGGATTTCCGAGACGTTACATGGCGATGCATTCCGCCGCGGAAATTGCAGGACACTTTGCGCTGTATCGAGAGTTGGGCAAGCGGCCGATACAAATCGTAGTGAAGACCGCGAATAACGCGAACACCTTGACGTTGATGACCCAGGATCGGCCGCAGCTTTTTGCGACGCTGGCGAGCGTGCTGGCGAATCAAGGCATGAACATCGTGACAGCGGATGCGTTTGCGAACGCGGCAGGAATTGTGCTGGATACGTTCCGGTTTACGGACTTGCAGCGCACCCTGGAGCAAAAGCCGAAGGCTGCGGAACAATTTGAACAGCGATTCGTGGAAGCAATCGATGCCGGAACGCCGATGGAGCCGCGGGTGCGCGCTCCGCAAGGCAGCAGCAAGGAAAAAGCGGCAAAGGGGCCGGAGATTGAAAGCAGCATCTATTTTGACGACAAAGCATCGGAACACAGCACACTGTTGGAGATCGTGACGAAAGACCGTCCGGGGCTGCTCTACGACATCAGCTCGACACTGGTGCGGCTGGGCTGCAATATTGAAGTGGCGCTGATCGACACAGAAGGCCAGAAGGCGATTGACGTGTTTTATCTGACGGATCACGGAAAGAAATTGAGTTCGATGAAGCAAGAATCGCTGAGAGAAATGTTGTATCTGGCGGTAGAAGCGATCAAGCGGGCTTCGTAGTTTCCGCGCGTCAGGCTTGCGCGGTGTAATGTTTGCGAATGGATTCGACGACCTTGGCGCGGCTTTCCGAGGGGGCGAGATCTGCGTTTTTTTCGATGACGGCGACCTCATCGGCGATGGCCTGATCCTTTACGGACTCGCGCAACCATTTGGAATAGTCCGCGTTGCGAAGATGGTGAATCCAGGTATCTTCGTCCACACCTTCGGCGAGCTGAGCGAACAAATTCATATTCTGCGCGCGGAGATTGAGCTTTCCATCAGGACCGCGAAAATAAAAGCTTTTGTCTTCGCCTAATTCTCCGGCGGCATATTTCCGGCGGTGGCGGCGGAGTTCGGTTTTCGCGGATTGCAGGACGACGTTGACTGGTCCCTGGGGATCGGAAAAAACCCAATAGAGAATTTCGCCGGGCACGGCAGCGCGAGCGAATTGCGAATCGATTTGCAGATTTTTTCCGGAGCCGGAATTAAATTGACGGATGACTTCGGCGGGTTCCGGGCCAACCGCGATTAAACCGTTTATGGAATTCAAGGCCGCGCGGGCAACGTGGTCGGGATGAACGGTGATCAACGCCATGCTGCCGAACTCTTGCGGAATGGCGAGATTGGCGGCGTCTTGCGCGGCGGGCAGCAAGTGGTGAGCTTCGTCGATGACGATCCAGTGGGGGCGGCCGGTTTTGGCGCGGAGTTCCTGAATCCTTGAAACCAGATTAACGAAATAGGATGGGCGATCGGCCATCGGGACGCCGAGCAAGTTGATGCTCAAGGAATGGCCGCGGTTGGTGAGGACTTCCAGAACTTCCGAGACGCCGGGAATACGATCGGGGCCGCCCAGGGTGACGAGTTCTTTGAAGTCGTCGTAATCGCCTTCGGGATCAATCAGACAGACCTGATATTTTTTTTCGACGAGGCGCTCCAGAATTGCCGCGACGGTGGTGGACTTGCCGCTTCCGGATGGGCCGGCAACGATGAGACGCGACCCGTAAGGCAAGATTTCGCAAGGCGCTCCCTGATGGGTGTGACCGAGAAGGATGCGATGCCGTGCCAGACGAGGCGAGAGGCCGAGCAAATCTTTGGTGAGAAGCTGCTCGATCAGTTCTTCCACGCCGGCGCCGTGTGAGGCTGCGGTGACAAAGTCGGCGCGTTCCTTGAGGGCGGGGAGGGCATTGGCGAGGGCAACGCTGCACTCCGAAATGCTGAGAAATGCGTGGTCGTTTTCCGCATCGCCGGCGGCGACGACATTGTGCGGAGAGAGGCCAAGTTCGTCGAGCGCAGCCAGCAAGCCGGTGCCTTTATTTACGCCGGAGGGCAGAATCATTACGGCGTTTTTGTTGAAGATAACTTGCAGCTCCAGGCCGAGATTGCGAATTACTTCGAGCACGACGGATTCGTTCGGATGCCAGGTGGCGACGATGGATTTGCCGACGGAGAGGGGAGTTACGCCGCGACGGCGCAGCTCCGCGACAAAGTCCGGAGAAGGCGGCTCGCCGAGGAGTTTTTGTTCCTGGTTGGAGGGGCGATACAGCAGCGCGCCATTTTCCGCGACCACGAGATCGAAAAGAGAAATTTGCGGGAAGACGCGGATTAGATCGTCGAGTTCACGTCCGGTGACGAGGACGAGTTTGCGACCGGAGGCGCTGACTTTCTTTAGTGCGTCGATAGTGCTGGCGGAAACCTGACCATCGCGAGCAATTGTGCCGTCATAATCACAGGCCAAACAGAAATAGCGCATAGGCATTAGGCTAGATGCTTGCGAATGAGGAATAGTTCGCAGATTGGCGAGAAGGCGGGCAAAACGGAGAATATTTAAATTGCGGATGCGCGGAGGTGGCGACCTGCGATCATCTGTTTTTTACATTTAAGAAAGTAAAATGGCGCGCGGTTTATGATGCACGCCATTTTTGCAATCCCGCTGCTGGTGAAAATATTCTGAACTATTTTTACTAGCCGCAGGCCCGCGGATTCGGACACTGATTGATAACTTTTATCGGCGCCTGCGGAGGCGGGCCGCCTCGAGTCGCCAGCGGGGCTGCAATTGCCGCCACCGCGCCGACGATACCCAGCCCGATCAATCCGCCAATTAATCCATGATGCGCCGCGGCGATTCCGGCCGTTTCCACTCCAGCGCCCGGGCCGGTGATATTTGTGCTGTTCGCGGTTTCCATCAATTCGTTCAGAGTGGCTTGCGTTGGCGGCGTGGGGCCGGAATTATCTCCATTGCGGATGCTGCTCATCTGCCCGGCTTTCACGATCACGCAAACATTAGCCAGATTGCAGACACGCACCAACCCTTCGAAGGTGATTACATTCATTACGCCGTTTTCGTAGCTCACAAAAAAATCGGTGCCCACCACGCCTGCGACTCCAGCGGGCGTGTGCACTTCAAACTTGCCGTCTGGCCGCGCGATTTTTTGCGCTTGCGTGCGCAACTTGCCGTAGGTTATCTCCAACTGGGTCTGCTGCGCGCCAGCGTCATGTTTCACGACGCGCATCGACGAAGTGGACCCGACGTTTAGCACCGAGCCGTCATCGAGCGACACTCGAGCGCGACCGGCTGCCTCGGTGTTCACCACATCCTGCCAGTCGACGATGGTCTTCGTCGATGCGGCGACTGTCTTGCTCTCACGCGCGATGCTCACCGCGGGAATCACTCGAGATACTTCGCCCGCTCGCTGCGCACCGGCGGCTTGTGGCGCGGCTGCATACGAATCCGTGGGGGCGAGAATCAAACAAGAACTCAACAATGCCAGACAAAAGGCATACGGGGACTTCGCATTCATGAATGTCTCCTGATGTAAAAGCTATCCGACGCTGCGGGTACTCTATACATCCTTGTTACGGCAGCGCCTGCGCACTGTCAATTGAAACGCCGCGATGCTTGCGCATTCGTTTACTGTTAATCAGGACGCACGCCTGTCATTTGGGACAGTGCCTTTTCGGCAACGCCGCGCGCCTTCCCCCTGCGCGCCTCCGGGCAATAGCTGCACAATTTTCTTATGCGACCTTTACTTGGCCTCGTCGCCAGCGCCGCGATTTTGCTGGGTATTTATTATGGCTATTTGAAAAAGCTGCCGGTCACCGAAAAGGGCACGGCAGCCACGCAAGCCATCAGCTTGACCGGCGTACGCATGGACTTGCTGCAAATCGCTCAGGCCGAACACGGTTACGTGGCGATGAACAGCAGTTGCGCTTCGCTGGACGAGCTGGTCTCTTCCAATTCCGTCACGATGTCGCGCTCGGGTCGCGACGGCTACGCTTATTCGGTGGAATGCTCAGGAGTGAGTTTCACTGTCACTGCTCGACACGATCCAGCGCCGCCAGATTCGCCGATCCGCTATCCTATCCTGGCCATCGATCAAACTATGCAGGTCCACGAAGTTAACTAGATCACCGTTTGTTCTAAGCTGCGGACATCGTACGATGGAACTTTCCTTGTGGGTTGCGCGTATCTCTTCCTGACAGCGGTTCGCACACGCCAAGCGCACGAAGCGCAAAAGGAGTCCATCATGGACGGAAATTTTATCGGTTTTGCAGCAGTGGTGATGACCTTGGGCATTCCCCTGGGCGCGATGTACACCTACTATCACGTACGCAAACTTCGCTCGCAAGAACGGCTATCGGCGATCGCGCGGGGCGTCGACATCCCCATGGAGCCGGAACTTTCGCAAGTGGCGCGGTCCCGTCGCGCGGGGATTTTGTTGGTGGCTGGTTCGATCGGCTACATGCTCACGTTTGGGCTGATTGCACAAATTCTGCACGAGCCCGACACCTGGACCGCGGCGGCCTTCGGCATCATTCCATTCGCAATCGGCGTCGGCTACTTTGTGGACTGGACGCTGATCCGCCGCGATTTGAACGCCTCCAACTAATCGCCGCGAGCCAGCGAAAGTTGGACGTCGACAGCTTGTGGCAGCCCAGTGTCGCCTCACGGTGTGCGTTTCTGATCCACCACCAGAATCCCCGCTTCGGCATAATTCGTTGCTGGAATATCATGGAAAGCCACGTGAATATTTTCTCGCTTGGCTTTTCCATCCTCGACTAAAACTCCAGTGATGCGTTCCGCAATTTTGCGCTTTTGTTCCGGTGTGCGGCCTTCCACCCAGGTTATCTGCACGTGTGGCATGGCATTCCTTTCTGTTTTTTGGCGTGAAAACATTGGCATTCTATCTTCCATCGCAGTCGCGGCCAAGCATTTGGCGGCACTGTGTTAGAATTTGCTCTGATGCATCCCGCAATACCGCGCCTTCTCGAACTCCAGGCAGTCGACCATCGCATTGTCGCGTTGCGCTCTGAAATGGAGACGTTTCCCAAACGCGTGCGCGAAGCCGACGCCAAGCTGACCGGCGCCCGCGCGGAAGTTGCCGCCGCCAAAGAAGCGCACTCCCAGGGCCTCGCTGAACGCAAAAAGTTTGAGTTGGACGTGCAGCAATGGAAAGACCGCGCCCGCAAATACCGCGACCAAAGCGGCGCAGTGAAAACCAACGAAGCCTACAAAGCGCTGCAGCATGAAATTGCCAATGCCGAAGCAGAAGTCGCCAAGGCCGAAGATCGCCAACTGGAAATCATGATGGCCGGCGAAGGCGCGGACCGGCGCGTCAAAAAAGCGGAAGCGGACCTGCGTGAAGCGGAGCAAGTGGTCAACGCCGAGAAAAAAGAAATTCAAATTCTCAACACCGGCAAGAAAAAACAGTTGGAAGCCGCTCTCGCCGAACGCGAACGAATGATCGCCCCGGTGCCCGGAGAACTGCAGGTTCTCTACACCCGGATCGCCGCTCGGCATCAGGGAACGGCTATGTCTGAAGCGCGCAACGACCAATGCCGCGGCTGCGGTATGCGTGTTCTGCCGCACATTCTGGAAGCGCTGCGTCAGGAAGCCAACGAAGAAATTTTTCGCTGCGAAAGCTGCGGCCTGATTCTTTACACTCTGGAACCCGTCGTCGCTCCTAATCCAGGCGCGCCGGATGAATCGTCGTCTGCTTCCTCGGCTTCGTGATGATCAAGCGGCCGCAAATTTCTCGCGGTGCGCGGCTATTCAGCGACGCCGTTCACGAAACTCGCTCCGGCCCCGCCGCGTTTCAGGCCAATATTGACGGCGGATCGCGCGGAAATCCCGGTCCGGCATCGTACGGAGTGGTGGTGCGAAATCCCGGCGGCGAAATCGTTGCGCGGCTTAAGCGCTATATTGGCCGCACCACCAACAATGTCGCCGAATATTACGGGTTAATTGCAGCGCTTGATTACGCGGAGTCCAACCGCATCCGCGCGCTGCGCGTCGAAAGCGATTCGGAACTTTTGGTGCGGCAGATGCGCGGACAATACAAAGTGAAAAGTCCGGAGCTGCGCCCGCTTTTTGAGCGCGCCAAGAAAATGTCTGCCGCGCTGGATTTTTTCCACATCGAGCATGTGTACCGCGAACGAAACCAGGAAGCCGATGCGCTTGCAAACGAAGCTCTAGACGAAACCGCAGGAGGCCGTCCGGCTTCGTCCGCCGCTGCCAAGTCTGAATCGCGCCCGTCGCCCGCCGAGCCGCGCAAGCTCCGCGCAAACTATCGCGGCGGCGCGTTACATTTACGCGAGCCGCTGGATTTCCCCGAAGATACGGAAGTGGAAATTTTGATCCGCCGCGCACCCAAGTTGTAACTTTGGCCGCCGCAACGCCAGAGGAAGCATCGACGTAAAGATTTATTCTTCGCGCAGCACCTGCATCGGATTCAACCGCGACGCCCGCAGCGCCGGCAAATAACTCGCCAGCAGCGCCACGATCCCCAAAAACACACTCGCCACGACCAACGTCAGCGGATCGTAAGGGCGCAATCCAAACAATAGCGAACCCGCACCTTTCGCGGCCACCAGCGACAGCGCCACGCCAGCCGCAATTCCCAACGACACCAGTTGAAGCGTCTGCTTCACAACAATTCCAGCCACATTTCGCCGGCTGGCGCCCAGCGCCATGCGGATCCCAATCTCATTTTTCCGCATCGCCACAATGTAAGAAATAATTCCATACAGCCCAACGGTGGCCAACAGCACCGCCAGCACGCCAAAAAATCCAGACAGCATCGCCATCATCCGCTCGCGAACCATGCCGTCCTGCACGACATTCTGCAGCACGTGAAAATCCGCGCGGATTTCCGGATTGAACTCGCGCAATTTTTCCCGCACTGCGCCGATAATTACCGCCGTCGGAGCGGCGCTGCGAATAAACACGTTCTCCCACGGACCAATCGCCGGATATTGCGACGCCGGAGCAAAACTCATGGGCGGAATCTCTTGCCGCAAGTCGGAGTACTTCGTGTCTTTTGTGACGCCCACGATCTGGTATTCGGCTTCCGGGAAGTTCGGCTCCGGTTTTGTGCGAATCACTTTCCCTTCCGGATTCTCGCCGCCAAAAAATCTACGCACAAAGGTTTCGTTTACGATCGCCACCCGCGGGGAATTCACCGTGTCCTGCGGGCTAAAGTCTCTCCCCGACAGCAGCGGAATTCCCATGGTCGTAAAATATTCAGGACTCGCCCAGGTAAACATCGAAGTGTCGTCGGCGTTGCCTATGTGCACGCCCAGCGTCCAAGTATTTCCAGTTAGCGGAATAATCGTGGCGGTCGCCGCGGAATCCACCTGCGGCAGTGAACGAATTTGTGCGAGCACATCCTGGCCCACCTGCTCGAACCGCTCGGGCGGCAGATGCAGCCTCCGCAGGTTCACCTGCGTAATCACAATTCCTTTTTGCCGCAGTCCGGGATCGACCGAAACCAGATTCAGAAAACTGTGCACAAACAACAGCGCTCCGACCATCAGCACCAGCGACACCGCAATTTGCGAAACCACCAATGTGCGCTGAAACGAAAACTGTTCTCGCCCAGACGTCGTTCCCCGGCTGCCCATCTTCAGCGCAATTCCCGGATCTACATGGGATGATCGAAACGCCGGTGCAAGACTAAAGACCAAACAGGTTATTATCGCCATCGCGGATGTAAACGCCAGAACCCGCCAATCAATGCTCAAATCCAATTCCAGCGGTCGGCCCGTGGTGGCCAGCAGTCGCACTAGCGCAGAGCTGAAGATCCGTGCCACCAGCGTTCCCAATATCGCGCCGCCAGCCGCCAGCACCAATCCCTCCGCGAGCAACTGATCGACCAATCGGCTACGAGAAGCTCCCAGCGCCAGCCGCACCGCCATCTCTCGCGTTCGCGTCATCGCGCGCGCCAGCATCAAATTCGCCAGATTCGCGCACGCAATCAGCAGCACCAGCCCGGTAATTCCGAGCAACAGATATAACGACTTGTCGTACGCGTCTCGCAATGAGCTGATGCCGTTGCCGGCCGGATAGGCCGCCAGTTGGAAACTTCGGTATTGATCGAGGACCGCTGAACTGTAGGCGCTTGGTTCTGTCGCTTGAAATATTCCCGGACTAATCGCCTGCAATTGCGCCGAAGCCTGCTGCAGCGTCCATCCCGGTTTCAGTCTTCCCAGCACGCTCGGCCAAAAATAATCCTTCCGCGTCAGCACGTCGGAGCCCGGTACCGATTGCGTGCTCGAGCAAAACGGCACGATAAAGTCAAACTGGTTGCCCACCACCAGACCAAAAAAGCTCGCTGGCGTTACGCCGATCACCGGAGTCGAACGCCCTTGAATCATCAAATTGCTGCCGATTGCCGAATCCTGCCCGCCGAATTCGCTTTGCCACAGCGCATAGCTGATAACCGCGCCTGGAGTTCCGCAGCCCGGCTGATCCTCTTGCTCCGAAAAAAATCGACCGCGCAAAGGGGTGAGCCCCAAAGTTGCAAACATCGGCCCGCCAATCCACAGCCCGCGCGCCTGCCGCTCTTGCAACCCTTCGCCAAGACGGAATTCGCCTTCCGCCCACGCGAATATTCCAGAAAATCCCCGCTGCCCTCTGCGAATTTGTTCCCACAGCGGATAGGTCAGTTGCGTGCCGCCGGACCCCACATTGATTCCGAACCCTTGGTTGCCGCCTTGAATTTGTACCGACGCCAATTGCCCCGGCTCCATCACCGGCAGGCTCCGCAGCCGCACCGCATCCAACAATTGAAATATTGCGGTGTTCGCGCCGATGCCCAGCGCCAGGATAACAATCGCGGTTAATGTAAAGATGGGACTTTTGCGCAGCGTGCGCAGCGCCAACTTTAAATCTTTCAATACATATTCCGGCCAAACCGCGCCGCTAGTCTGTAGAGGGGCAGACTTTTGGGAACCCATAAAAATGTCACTCGCCTTGGACCTTCACCTATACCTTATTGTTTTGTGTACGGTCAATCCGCTTGAGGTAACTACCACGCCAGTTGATTACCTTTTTTGGGCGCGGCTCGAGGTGTTTACTTTAGCGAATACGAACGGTATAGCGTATCGCGCTGAGCAGGAATAAAGCCTGCATCGGAAATAATCCGCCGAAGTTCTCCTTCATTCGTCCGGTTCCGCACGCCCGCCGCGAACACCACATTTTCTTCGATCAAAATACTGCCCACATCGTCCGCGCCAAACTGCAATCCCACCTGGCACACCTTAATCCCCGGCGTCAGCCAGCTGGACTGAATGTGGTCGATGTTATCCAGATACAGCCGGCTCACCGCCAGCGTCTTCAAATAGTCCACCGCGGTAGTCTCGGTCACTCGCTTGCCCAGCGCCGTATTCTCCGCCGCAAACACCCACGGAATAAACGCGGTAAATCCGCCGGTATCCTCTTGGATTCGCCGCACCCGCTCCAGATGATTCACCCGGTGCCGCAGTTCTTCGCCACAGCCGAACATCATCGTCGCCGTGGTGCGCAATCCCAGGGAGTGGGCCGTGCGATGCATCTCTTCCCAATCGTCGCTGGTACATTTCAGCCGCGCGATTTTTGACCGCACTTCATCGTCTAGTATTTCCGCTCCGCCACCCGGAATCGATTGCAGCCCCGCATCCATCAGCCGTTGAATCGTTTCTCGCACGCTGATTTCAGAAACTTCTGCGATGCACAAAATTTCCGGCGCCGAAAAACAGTGCAGATGCACCTGCGGATAGCGCTGCTTCAGCGACCGCAACAAATTCTCGTAGTAGCCGATCTGCAAGTCCGGATGCAATCCGCCTTGCAGCAAAACTCCCGTGCCGCCCAGCTCCAGCATCTCTTCGATTTTTTCGTAAATGGTCTCGAAGGAAAGCAGGTAGCCGTCCTTCGCGCCCATCGGCCGGTAAAAGGCGCAGAACGAACAATACTCCGTGCAGAAATTCGTGTAGTTGATGTTCCGATCGATCTGGTAAGTCACCACGCGCGGATCGTTCTTCGCCATCCGCAAAGCGTGCGCTTCCATCCCCACGCCCAGCAAATCGTCCGACTCCAACATCTCCATCGCCTGCTCTTTGCTTATTCCCACAGTTATTCCTTCTCTTCAGCGCTCTGCGGACGTCTCTATTCTAATCGTAATCCAGCTCACTGCGATAAGGCTGCCCCATCAAAACGGCATTCAGCGCAAGAAAGTCCGCAAAAAAACACTTAGGTCAATAAGGCTGTTTCGCACATTTAAGTCCGTGCATTTCTGCTATCTTATCTAGTAGAATCCAATTTGGCGAATAAAAGGCGAAGATAATCATGGCGAATAAATCGAAAATTGAATGGACCGATGCCACTTGGAATCCAGTCCGAGGGTGCACCAAGATCAGTCCCGGGTGCAAGCACTGCTACGCGGAGGCATTTGCAGAGCGATTCCGGGGCGTGCCGGGCCACCCATATGAGAAAGGCTTTGATCTGCGTCTGGTGCCGGAGAAGATGCTGGAGCCACTTCAGTGGACAAAACCAAGTACGGTTTTCGTTAACTCCATGAGTGACCTCTTTCATCCCGATATCCCCGACGCCTTCATCGTTCAAGTTGCGACTGTGATGATGGCGGCTAACTGGCACACATATCAAATTTTGACCAAGAGGTCCAAACGTCTCAGAGAGATGCTAAACGGGACTCTCGCATTCGCGACCAGAACTCAGCACGTCTGGTGGGGTGTCAGTGTGGAGGATGTGCGACACGGAGTACCGCGAATAGATGATCTTCGCGCGACACCCGCCGAAAGAAAGTTCCTTTCTATCGAGCCTCTGCTCGAGAATCTTGGATTAATTAACCTTTTAAATATCGATTGGGTTATAGTCGGTGGCGAGAGCGGTAGAGGAGCCCGGCCTCTGAGCGAAAAATGGGTGGACGACATCCTCCGACAATGCCGTCGAGCTCATGTGCCGTTTTTTTTTAAGCAATGGGGCGGTGTGCAAAAAAAAGTGAACGGACGAAAACTTCACGGCCGCACTTACAATGAGTTCCCAAAATCGACTGCCGCCAGAATGCCTGATATGAAAAGTAGAAAGCATTTAGCGGAACTTTTACAAGGCAGATTCTTGAAGAATGGGTCTGACTATCAACAAATCACCCTCCAAACAGCCGTCTGACGAGCTTCTGGCCCCGCTCTTTCCAGATATCGCTCCGAGCCTTCAACAAAAGGTCCGTAAGTACAAGCGCTACGACCAAGCTATTTGGACGGAGAACAAAGCGCACTTCATCCAGCAATACCTGAAATACTTCGTACAAGTCACGAAGCACGGCGCTTACATTGACGGCTTTGCTGGCCCTCAATCGCATCAGCAGTTGGACGCATGGTCCGCCGCGTTGGTATTGAAAAGCGAACCCATGTGGCTTCGCAAATTCTTTCTCTGCGAGATCTCCCGGCGCGGAATACGAGCGCTGAGGAAATTAGCTAAATCTCAAACAGTAGTGCACGACCGCAAAGGTCGCAAGGTAACGCGTTCCATTCAGGTCTTCCCTGGTGACTTCAACAAAAGTGTGGATCGCATCTTGGCGCAACAGCGCATCACCCAGAAAGAAGCCACATTTTGCCTCCTAGATCAACGGACCTTCGAGTGTCATTGGAACACTCTCCAGAAACTGGCCAAATACAAGGCCGAACCTCATAGAAAAATTGAATTGCTTTACTTCCTCGGAACAGGTTGGCTTCACAGAGCTCTTTCCGGGATACGAAAGAGCGATAAGGCTCTTATGTGGTGGGGGCGGCCTGACTGGCGAAACCTAAAATCGATGTCAGCCCCCGCAATTGTGGAATCACTCCGTCAGCGATTTCGACAAGAATTAAGCTATGCCCATGTGGCCGCCTATCCCATTTTCGATAAGAACGAAGGCGACAGGGTGATGTATTACATGATTCATGCATCTGATCACGACGAAGCCCCAGCTCTAATGATACGCGCTCACTACAAAGCCGTGCGCGCACGTCCCTCTGCCGTACAGAAGCGGTTGGAATTCGGAAGCCAATGACTCAGAAAAGCCGGTAGCCAGCTTCCCTGTCTTGCTAAACACCTGAGAAATGCAGAAGGCGCGACCGCCGTTAGGCTGTCGCGCCTTAGGAACTGAGCCGTTAGTTTCAACTTCTCGTTTCAAACCCGATTGCGCAACCTGCGTACATCCGGTCTCAAAAGTCGCTTGGTCATTTCGCGGCGGCAATTTCATCGACAATGGTCTGCACGGCTGCGCGCGGGTCGCTGGCCGTTAATATGGGGCGGCCCACCACCAGGAAGTCCGCGCCGGCACGAATCGCTTCAGCCGGTGTCGCTGTTCGCGCCTGATCGTCGCGTGCTGCTGGATCTTTTACTTTCGGTCGCACGCCCGGCGTCACAATCAGAAAATCGCGTCCACAGGCTTTGCGAATGGCTCGAGCTTCCTCCGCCGAAGCCACTACTCCATCCACCCCGGCCTTTTTCGCCAATTGCGCCAGCTTCACCACGCGAGCTTTCGGCGCGCCGCCGATTCCCACGGAGCGCATCGCTTTCTGGTCCATGCTGGTAAGGATGGTCACCGCCAGCAGTCGCGGACGATCCGAACCCATGGCCTGCCCGGCGCTAATCGCCTGCGCCGCCGCGTGCAACATCGCGTTTCCGCCTAGAGCATGCACGTTCAGCAACTGAACTCCGGGCATCGCGGCGCAAGAAAGCACCGAGCCCGCCACTGTGTTTGGAATATCGTGAAATTTCAAATCGAGGAAGATGCCGGGCCCCAGCGCGGCGATTTCTCGCACGGCTGCGGGTCCAGCAGCGGTAAAAAGCTGGCTGCCAATCTTGAACATGCCGACCACGTCGGCAATCTGCTTTGCGAATTTAACGGCCGAGGATAAGGAATCGAAGTCCAGCGCGACAATCAGGCTGCTTCGTGGATGGGCGTCGAAGGTCACTTTTTGGGCGACCCTGCTAGCTCCAGGGTCAGTGTTTTTCGGGCAACTGCATCAGCTCGAGCCGCACCTGACTGACGCCCGAGTGAATCAACCCGATCTTCCGGGCTACGCGATAGGATACATCAATTTCGCGCCCTTCTTGATATGGACCCCGGTCATTGATTCGTACCAGCTCAAACTGTCCCGTCCTCGGGTTCACGATGCGCACCAGCGACCCGAACGGCAGGTTGGGGTGTGCCGCAGTCAGCGCTTCGCTGTCGAAGCGCTCTCCGTTGGCCGTCTTACGGCCATCGAATTCCGATCCATACCAACTGGCGTTGCCCACCCAAGACTTGATCGGCTTGACCGGTTGGCTAAGATTGGCGACCAAAGGTGCTTCCATCACCGGAGCGATGAGGAACATCAGAGGTAGCCACCGAAGTGCAGCCCAGAGAATGAATAGTCGATGTCTCATAGTGTGTTTTTTATGCTACGTCCATCCAGAAAATTGTATCAAAGGACAGGTGGTTTGTCAACCATTTTCTGCGTTAAATTTTGCTATTATCTCATTCATAGTAAATGCTTTAGCTTCGATTAGTGCCTTCTCTAAGTCCCCTACAAGCCGATGGCTGACCCTTGGGTCAGTAAAGCTGGCCGTGCCGACCTGTACTGCCGACGCGCCCACCGACAGATACTCAAGCACGTCCCCCACCTTTTCTATGCCGCCTAGCCCGACTACAGGAATTTTCACAGTTTTTGCAGCCTCCCAAACAAGGCGCAGGGTAATCGGTTTAATGGCAGGACCCGATAGTCCACCAGTTAGATTGCCCAACCGGCTCTTATGGCTGCGGATGTCGACTGCCATGGCCGGAAAGGTATTGGCCACGGTCAGGGCATCGGCCCCGGCGGCCTCCACCGCCCGGGCAATAAGTCCAATGTCTGTAACCAGCGGCGAAAGCTTCACCCAAAGGGGCCGACGCACTGCCGCCTTCCTGGCCGCCACTACCACCTCCGCAGCGCACCCCGGGTCGCCCCCAAACTGCATGCCACCTTTCTTCACATTTGGGCAGGAAATGTTCAGCTCATACCCGGAAATTCCCTCGGCATCCTCCAGGATCCGGATGACCTCGACGTAGTCCTCTAAGGTGTATCCGAAGACGTTGGCGAGGACCGCCGTATCATATTTTCGTAGGACTGGAAGTTTTTCCGCGACGAAGGCCCGGACGCCAACATTTTGTAGACCGACGGCGTTCAGCATCCCAGATGGCGTCTCGCACAGGCGGGGGGCGGGGGCCCCCTCGATCGGCTCGCGGGACAGCCCCTTGACCACGATCCCGCCAAGCCGGTTCAGGTCGACCAAATGGGCAAACTCCGCCCCATAACCAAAAGTTCCACTGGCGGTAAGAATAGGATTCCGCAGGCGCAAGGCGCCGATTTGGACACTGAGATCAACAGCGTGTGCGGCACACACTGGCACAAAGCTTAACACGAAGCCGCTACGAGCAACCGCAATTACCCATTTCCAGAAATGATCGCGTTGAGGCGATGCCTCATGCGTTGCAAACGGAATTGAACAATCTGTGCCGTCGTATTTGACGCCGTTGAGTTAACCGCTAGCGTTTTGTCGTTCGATTGGCCAGCGCTTCCGCCAGCACATGACCATCTCGTGGCGCGAGCGTGATTCCGCACAGACTCGCCAATGTTGGCGCGATGTCCGCGGGCGTTACGTCGCCGTGATACTCGCCCGGCTGAATTCCGTAGCCCATAAAAATGATCGGCACGCGCTGATCGTAATAGTAGGGCGACCCGTGAGTCGTTCCATACGAACGCGGCCTGCCTCCCGTCGCAAAATCCCACAACCAAAACGGCTTCGGCACAATCGCCAAATCTCCGCTACGCGCCGCAAAAAAACTTGCCGCTTCCGCGCGCCGAATCGGATCCTGCGTCGCCGGCGGGCCATCCAGACTGTCCGCCCAGAAAATTTTCAGCACTCCGGGCACGCCTTCGATCGCTTCGGTCACCGCGTGCACTGCGGCCGGATCCTTCTTCAGCTTCTCGTAAACTCCCGCAGCAAAATAAACGTCGCTGCCGCCCACTTGCGCCACCGCTGGCTTCGCAAAATTGAAAGGTTCCAGCGCTTTTTCCAGACGCGCCTTCACTTCCGGAACGCTCAGCCAGCCGGCATCCACGCCGGTTTTCTGCAAATCCTCCGGAATCGGCGCGCCGCCATGATCCGCGCTCAGCGCTACCACATAGTTTCCACGTCCGACTAATTTATCCAGCCGCGCGAAAAATACCGCCAAGTCGCGATCCAGCCGCGCCAGTTCATCCTGCACTTCCCAACTGCGCGGTCCAAACGCATGCGCGACGTAATCCACCGAAGAAAAACTCACGCTCAAAAAATCTGTTCCGCTTCCATGGCCCAGCCGCATTTTTTCGGCGGTGGTAGCCGCCATTTCCGCCAAATACGTTTCCGCATACGGACTGGTCTGCCATTCCGAATAAAATGTTATGTCTGGAGGTTTGCCGTCGTCCTTCCCGCGCAGAGCATGCGGAAAAGACGCGCCATATCCAGCCGGAGAGACAGCGCCCACCGCCGTCTCGCCATATAGATATGCGCTTTTGTCGAGCAGCGGCGCCCACGTTTTTCCATAGTCGCCGCTCACCGGATGAGCCTTCGCGTATTCTTCAACAACCGGCGACACCGGATACGCGCTCGACGTCGTCCACGCTCCCGTGCCCGGATCGAACCAGGTCACCGCATCGCCCGCATGTCCGCCCAAAGTTATCGCCGCGCGCGCCTTCAACGAAAATGCCACCGCTCGTCCGGCCCCGCCGGCTTGATACTTCAATTCGTCCGCAAATGCCGGCATCAGCATTCGCCACACACTGTCTCCGCCTCGCGTGCCGAGTCCCGCGTAGCCAACATTTTTCACTTTCGGATCCGCCGTGCACGTCACGTTTTTCTGTTCGCCGCGATCCCACCATTCATTCGAGATCATTCCGTGCGTCGCCGGAAAAGCGCCCGTGGAAATCGTCGAGTGTCCCACGCAAGTCTCCGTCTGCGCATACGGATAGGCAGCATCGCGGAACCATGCGCCTTCGTCGACCAACCTCTTCAGCCCACCGGTCCACTGTCCGCGAAATTTGTCAACGTAATCCGCACGCATCTGGTCCACCACGAGCACCACCACGAGTTTCGGCCTGCGCGCGACGCCGGCCGCGCCCGCGCTGACCCGCACTTTTTCATTCGCGCCTTTAGTCGCGACGACACCGCTGCGTCCCTGCCCAAACGCCCCCGCCGCCAACGTCAAACCGCAGCCTAGAACGGCCAACGCCGCCCATTCCGCCATTCGCTTCCGCAATCCAGCCATGCGCACCTCGCCAATCTAAAATTCGCCGCCGCAGTCTAGCACACCACCAACAACCCACCGTCACTAGCCACCGCGCCCAGTCCCTATGTTACGATTACGCCGTCATGCGCATCGTCGAAAAAGCCCAGCTGATGTCCGCGCCGGAAATCGACCGCACGCTCCAGCGACTCGCTCACGAAATCGTGGAGCGCTCCGGCGGCACCAAGGATCTCGCGCTCATCGGCATTCGCCGCCGCGGCGTTCCTCTCGCCCAGCGCATCGCTCACGCCATGCGCGGCATCGATGGCGTCGACGTTCCCGTCGGCACTCTGGACATCACGCTCTACCGCGACGATCTCTCCAAAGTTGCCAGCCAGGCCGTCCTGCAATCCTCGGACATTCCTTTCGGCGTCGACGACATGAACCTTGTCCTCGTCGACGATGTGCTCTACACCGGCCGCACCATCCGCGCTGCGATGAACGGCCTCTTCGACCTCGGCCGCCCCAAGCGCGTCTCGCTCTGCGTCCTGATCGACCGGGGCCATCGCGAAATGCCCATCGAGTCGCAATTCACTGGCCGCTCCGTGCAAACTTCCAACACGGAAATCATCGAAGTCCGCCTGAAAGAAATCGACAACGAAGATCGCGTGATCCTCGTTGATCGCGTCGATTAACCTCTCGGCAGAACCCGCCACGCTAAATCTCTCGCGCACTTTGCCGAAATTGCCGGAACGTGTCATCCTGCTTGCCCAGAACCGGGCGAAGGACACCAGTCGCATTTTGCCCGCGAAGCATCTCAACGTAAAATAGGCCGATAGCGTCCCGTGGACCGCGCCCATCAGCGCCACTCCCCGGCAAACAGAGAAAATTTTGACCCATCATTTTCGCGACCTCCTGGCTCTCGAACCGCTCAACGCGGACGAACTTACATTTCTTCTCGATCAAAGCAAGCCCTTCCAGGAAATTCAGCGCCACCCGCTGAAAAAATTGGCCACGCTTCGCGGAAAAACTATTGCGCTCGCTTTCTTCGAAAATTCCACTCGCACCCGGATCAGTTTCGGCACCGCCGCCTCTCGACTCGGCGCGGACACCATGAACCTTCAGGCCGAATCTTCCAGCGTGAAAAAAGGTGAATCGCTTCTGGACACCGTCCACACTCTGGACGCCATGAAGCCCGATTGTCTGGTCATGCGCCACGCTTCTTCCGGAGCCGCCGATTTCGTCGCGCGCCATCTCGACATTCCCGTGATCAATGCCGGCGACGGCACGCACGAACATCCTTCGCAAGGTTTACTGGACGCGCTCACCATTCGCGATCGGCTCGGCAAAATCGATAATCTCAACGTCACCATTCTTGGCGACCTGCAGCACAGTCGCGTCGCCCGCTCCAACATTCATATGCTCGGCAAATTCGGATGCCGCTTCACGCTGTGCGGCCCGGCCATGTGGGTTCCGCGCGAACTGGAACAAATCGGCGTGCCCGGCGTAAAAATTCGCCGTACGTTCCGCGTGGAAGAAGCTCTCCAAGACGCCGACGTGGTCATCGTCCTCCGCGTGCAAACCGAGCGCCTGCACGAACCTTCCATCTCCGATCAGGATTACATTCTCGGCTACCAGCTCAGCTCCGAACGCCTGCGCCTCGCCAAGCCCAACGCTCTCGTGCTCCATCCCGGCCCCATGAATCGCGGAATCGAAATCGCGCCCGAAGTTGCGGACAGTCCGCAGTCCTGCGTCCTCGAGCAAGTCACCAATGGCATCGCCGTGCGCATGGCCCTGCTCTTCCTGCTAATCTCTGGCGCCACGGAAGACGGCTTGCATCCCGCGAAACAATCCGCCGAGCCTACGAACACCAATACCTCCACGGGGCAGAATCGCCGCTCCACCGACAAAAAGGATCCTTCGCATGCTTCTGATTAAAAACGGCCGCGTCCTCGACCCTTCCTCGAAAACCGATTCCGCGCTGGAGATTCTTCTCGACGGCGAAAACATCGCGGAAATCGCCGCACCCGGAAAATTAACCCGCAACACTAAAGACGCGGAAATCTTCGACGCCGCTGGCCTCATCATCGCTCCCGGCTTCATCGACATGCACGCGCACCTGCGCGAACCCGGCCAGGAATCCTCGGAAACTATTGAGTCCGGCACGCAGTCCGCCGCCCGCGGCGGTTTCACCGCGGTCTGCTGCATGCCCAACACCAGGCCCGTCAACGACAACGCCAGCGTTACCCGCTTCATCGTCGACCGCGCAAAATCTCTCGCCGCCGTTCGCGTCTGGCCCATCGGGGCCGCTTCCGTCGGCAGCAAAGGCGAAGCTCTCGCGGAAATCGCCGCCATGAAACAAGCTGGCATCGTCGCCGTCAGTGACGACGGCAAACCCATCGCCACCGCTCGCCTCACTCGTCAAGTTATGGAGTATTGCCGCTCGCTCGATCTCTGCGTCATCGAGCACGCCGAAGATATTTCGCTCGCCGCGGGCGCGGTCATGCGCGAGGGAGTCACGTCATCGCGGCTCGGCCTGCGTGGCATGCCGGCAGCCGCCGAATCGGTTTGCGTGGCGCGCGATGTACAACTCGCCGAACTCACCGGTGCGCGTCTGCACATCGCGCATCTCAGCGCCAAGGCTTCGCTGGAACAAGTGCGCTTCGCCAAGGACCGCGGCTTGCAGGTCAGCTGTGAAGTCACTCCGCACCACTTCACGCTGATCGATGAAGATGTCCAATACGATTCGCGCTACAAAATGAATCCGCCGCTCGCCGCCCGCGAGGATCGCGAAGCTCTCATCGCCGGCCTGGCCGACGGCACCGTCGACGCCATCGCCACCGATCACGCTCCGCACGAACCCGCGCTGAAAGATGTCGAGTTCGATAAAGCTCCGTTCGGCATTCTCGGCTTCGAGACGGCGCTGGCGCTGGCGCTGGAACAACTGGTCCGCGCCAACCGCATCAGTCTGATGCGCATAATCGAACTTTTCACCACCGGCCCAGCTCGCGTTCTCGGCCTCGAACGCAAACTTGCAGCAGGCCAGCCCGCCGACCTTACAATTTTTTCTCTCGATCGCCCTTGGACCTACGACGTCAAATCTTCGCCCAGCAAATCTCGCAACTCCCCCTTCAACGCCCGTACCTTCCAAGGCGGCCCCGCCGCAACCATAGTAGCCGGCAAAATCTCCTACAAAGCTTAGCGGCTGCATTTACAAATCTAAAATACATCGAAAAATTGTCATCCCTCCGTTTTCGTTCAACGTCATTTCAAATTCTACGAATTTGGAATAAGTCGCAAAATTGTCATCCCGGGTTTGCCTGCGTAGTTGGCAGGCAAAACCCGGGATCTGCTGTCCGAAGAATCACCGAAACTTATCATTCGACGCCCACAACGCGTCCTGCCGAACCGTAAACACCGAAGCCTCCAACGCCAAACTCCGCTCCGGATTGTCCCGATCGTAAAAAACACTCACCTGCATCTGCTCATACAAACTGCCCGAAAAATCGGTAACTCGTTTGCGAAATTCCCGGCCCGTCGCGTCTTGAAACCCGTACACAATCCGCGGCAGCGACCGAGTCATCTTGTGCTCCTCCAGCACCGTGCCGCTCGCCAAACTGCCATTCTTCAGCAAGCCCCACTCGATCCATCGATTACGAAAAAAGGCCACGCATACTCCCAGGTAATACAAGAAAATCAAAGCCACGAAGATGTTCGTCGAGAATTGTTTTTGCGAGGGACTAAATCCATTCTTCAACGATTGCTGTAAGATAAGTCCTATAAACAAAAACGCTGCAGCTGCCAGAAAAGAATAAAACCATCCACGCCAACTGAGCCGAACCTGCCGAGGAACACCCATGAACTGCATTTGCGATACCGTAGCTCTTCCGCCGTCGCCACGAAGCCCTGCTGCACTCGCAGCATCATTCAAAGGTGCAACCTGCAAAATCCTTGCGAGGCGAAAGCGCCCAAGCACCGCCAACGCCGCCGGAAACAACACAAACCCACAAGCAATCAGCAATGCCCCCTGGAATTGATAAGGGCCTCGCGCCCAAGCCACTGCCGCCATCACCACTCCAACGCAGCAAACGGCCCACATTCCCCTTATCTGCTTCCGCGTTGCGTCTGCTGCAACTAAAACGTTCCAGCCACACTGCGAGCAATACGGTTTGCTTCCACTCCACAAACCGGCAACTGCGGCGCCGCACTTCGGACACTTTATTTTCATGTTTCAAGTCTAAAACGCCGGCTTGAGAACTCGTGGGACGCTTGCTCGAAGCATTACTCGCACTCGGCGAGTCGTGTTGCAACGCAATCCCGCGAACGGCACGGGTAAATCTTTTTTGTTAGCGGCACGCGGATCGAAAGGTAAACTTGACCGGTCTCGGCGAACGATTGCACTCTCGACCCCAGCCGACTCTGGCGCTAAAAATAAGCTGAATCGTTGAAGAGGTGCGCTATGCCTTCCGCGCTCAATCTGCAAGACACAATCTTTAACGCGTGGACCACCAACAATCGCGTAACGATTTTTCTCGTCGAGCATTTGCCCGCCGAACTCTGGGACGCCAAGCTCCCCGGAGCGCCGCGTCGCACCGTCCGGATGCTTGCCGGTCACCTTCACAACGCTCGCTGCATGTGGATCAAAACGCTCGGCAAGCAATACGGCATCGCCGTGCCGCCTAGCGTCAATCGCTTTAGCGTAAAACCCAAAGAGCTCATTCCAGCCCTAAAGCGCAGCGGCACCGGCATCTTGAACTTGTTAAAGTTTGGCTGTGATCGAGGCGGAAGCATCCCCGCTTCGTCTGCTTACGTATGGCGCAATCTTCCGCTCGACGTTGGCCACGTCCTAACCTATTTCGTCGCGCACGACGCTCATCACCGCGGCCAGATCGTGATGTTGGCCCGCCAAATGAATCATCGCCTGCCAGCGGAAGTCACCGGCGGCCTTTGGCAATGGTCCAGGCTCAATCGGAAAGTCTGAAGTGTTATTCGCTAATTTGTGAAACGCATAGCGCAGGCGAAACCGCAGCGTGAAACTTTGTCAGTGCGCGGCAGGCTCAGCCGCGGGATGCATCCCGTGCTGCGGAACTTCGTGAATGCCGCGCGCCGGCGGCTCAATCCGATGCCGGTAAAAATGATCCAGCGGCGCCGGACCCTTGCCCGTCGCATAACTTTTCTCAATCGCCTTGGTCACATAGGCCTTCGCCAGCATCGCCGCTTCCATTAGCGGACGCCCAGACGCCAATTGCGCCGCAATCGCCGCCGCAAATGTGCATCCCGTCCCATGCAGCGTCTCTTCGCGCGCGCGATCGCCGGCCAGATGCACCATTTCATTGCCATCGAACAGCACATCGACAGCGCGGTCCATGTGACCGCCCTTCACGATCACCGCGCGCGCGCCCATTTCCACAATCTTGCGCGCCGCCGCTTCCATGTCCGCAATATCCTTGATCGCCGCGCCGGTCAGCATTTCCGCTTCCGGAACATTCGGCGTAATCACGCTCGATCGCTTCAGCAACTCCGCCGTCAAATATTTCACGCCGCTGGCATCCAGCAATTCCGTTCCGCTCGAAGATTTCATCACCGGATCGTGCACCACATGCGCAAACTTGCGCGCGTCCAAAAATTCCGCCACCACCGCCGCGTTCCCGCGATTCCCCAGCATTCCGATTTTTACCGCCGCGATTTCCGAATCCTTCGCCAGCACATCGAGTTGTGCCCGCAAAGTCGCGCTCGGCGTATTCTGCACGTCTTCAACTCCCTGCGTGTTCTGCACCGTCAAAGCGGTAATCGCCGCAATACCGTAGCAGCCGTGCGCCGCGAATGTTTTCAGATCCGCCGCGACTCCCGCGCCGCACGAAGGATCAAATCCCGCAATGCTCAGCAAAATCGGCGGAGTCGAATTTCCATGATTGTTATGATTGCTCATCGTTCTGTCTTGCGCGCCTCGCCGCCGAATAAAATTGCCGGTCGCGTTCCGCCTCGAAACCGAAATTGAGGTTTCGCCCGCGCAAACGCCCGGCAATTGCGACTCTACGCGCGGTATTTCCCGCACGCAAGATAAAATTTAACTTTTTAGGTGTCCGCCGAAATTCTCAGCGAAGTTCGCCGAATTTTCTGCGATCCGCTTGCTGCAGCCCTTGTAAACGCAGATTAAAATCTGTTCATCACGGAAACAATCCGCGCACAAGTGTCGCTTCCGCAACTCGTCCGACCGCCAAAATCATCGCTCCAGCTCGCGGCGGCACATGATGCTTCCGCATCGTCTCCACCATTTCGTGGAAAGACCGCACCATCGTCTTTTGCAAGCGCGCGCCCACTTCTTCCGCATCCCAAATCAATCCTTGCTGATTTTGCACCCACTCGAAATAACTCGCCGTCACTCCGCCCGCATTCGCCAAAATGTCCGGCAGCACCGTAATTCCGCGACGCGCCAAAATTTCATCCGCATGCGGCGTAGTCGGCCCGTTCGACGCTTCCGCCACAATTCGCGCCTTGATTGCTTCCGCGTTGTGCAGCGTGATCACATTTTCCAGCGCCGCCGGAATCAAGATGTCGCACTTCATGGTTAGCAACTCGTCGTGCGAAATCCGCGATGCTCCCGGCATCCCCACCACCGTGCCCGACCGTTCCTTGTACCGAAACGCCTTGATCGGATCGATCCCGCGCGAATTCGTCACCCCGCCGCGCGTATCGCTGATCGCCACAATTTTCGCCTTCTTCTCCGCGAACAAACGTCCCACCGTCGCGCCGTTATTTCCAAATCCCTGAATCGCAATCGTCGCGCCGCGCAGCGCAATCTTTTTCACCTTGCACGCTTCTTCCACCACGCACACCAGCCCGCGCGCTGCCGCTTCATCGCGTCCCACCGACCCGCCAATCGACAGCGGCTTCCCCGTCACCACGCCGTGCGACGCGTGCCCCACCGTCATCGCATACGTATCCATGATCCACGCCATGGTCTGCGCGTCCGTGTAAACATCCGGCGCCGGAATATCCTGGTCCGGCCCGATGATCGGCAAAATTTCGCTCGCGTACCGCCGCGTCATCCGCTCCAATTCCGTCTTGGACATCCGCTTCGGATCGCACACCACGCCGCCATTCGCGCCGCCCAGCGGAACATTCACCACCGCCGTTTTCCACGTCATCCACGCCGCCAGCGCTTTCACTTCGTCCAGCGTCACGTTTGGATGAAATCGGATTCCGCCTTTTCCCGGCCCGCGCGCCACGTTGTGCTGCACGCGAAATCCGGTCAGCACTTTCACTTGGCCGTTATCCATCTTCGTCGGGATGGAAACTTCCAGCACTCGCTTCGGCGTCCGCAAAATTTGCCGCAGTCCTGGATCGAGTTTCAAAAATTCCGCCGCCATATCAAACTGAATCTGCGCGATGCGAAACGGATTCAAATCCTCTCGCGGCGCAATGCGCGGTATCATCGGCGAGATTGCTGGTTTTGCGACCGTGGCCATTGGCTTCGGTCCTTTCTTCAAGTCGTCGTTACTCGAAATAAATCGAGTTCAATTCTTTTGCGCTGCGCTCGCAAACTTCACTCTGCGATTTCGTGCTCACCACGGGCCCGTCTTGCGCTTGCTTTTTTCAGCAACAGCAAAATCCTTTACGAACCACCGACCACCAACCGCGGCCTCTCCAAACTACCCGTTAGCCGCAAACTTTTTCGTCTCGTTCAAATACTGATCCCGGCACGCCGTCGAGCAAAAATGTTTCAGCTCGCCATTTTCTCGCAGCGGTATCGCCATAAATTCCGCCACGTGCACTCCGCACACCGGATCCCGCACCAACCGCCGCGACGCCTGCGCATTTTCCGCCGTAGCACCCACGCCCGCCGCCGCGCCAGCGCCCGCCGACTCCGACGCCTTCTCCGCTCCCGCCGCCCACTCTCCCCCGCCGCGCCCGTTTTGCACAGCCTCTCGACCACTCCCCCCGCGCAGCATCCACCCAATCACGCGACGCAAAACTCCCGCCGCCCACCACGCCACCACCAGCCAAAAGAGAAATCTCATCATTCGGGAAAGAAAGCTCATCGAATCATCATTCTACCTGCGGCTTCGCGCCGCCCTCACCGAGCTGACCTCCCGTCGCCGAAAGTACGTTGAGGGGAGTGTATGCAAGGGTAAAAGGGTGAGTCAAACGAAAACGTCTAATTTCAACGATTTGCGCGACCTATCAAAACAGTCACTTCTCAGACAAATCCGCCTGAATCCACTCTAACGCCATTATTATCAGCGCGATACGAACGCCGAGCCCGCCGCTCCAGCCCACCACCCGCGCCTGCCCAATCACCGTCACTTCCCAGCCGCGATCCTCTCCACTCCCATATAAGGACGCAGCGCCTCAGGTATCACCACCGACCCATCCGCCTGCTGATAATTTTCCAGAATCGCGATCACCGTTCGCCCCACCGCCAGCGCGGACCCATTCAGCGTATGCACAAAATCGCTTTTCCCGCCGCTCTTCGGCTTAAAACGGATCCCCGCCCGCCGCGCCTGAAACGCTTCGCAGTTCGAGCATGACGAAATTTCCCGGAATTCCTTGCTCGACGGCCACCAAACCTCAATGTCATACGTTTTCGCCGCCGCAAATCCCATATCGCCTGAACACAACAGCATCACTCGATAGTGCAAGCCCAGCCGTTGCAGCATCGCCTCCGCGCAGCGCGTCAGCGATTCCAGCTCCTCATAACTTTTTTCCGGATGCGCAAATTTGAACAACTCCACTTTCTGAAATTGGTGATGACGATAAATTCCCCGCGTATCTCTTCCCGCCGCTCCTGCTTCCGACCTAAAGCACGGTGTCCACGCCGTCAGTTGCATTGGCAACGCATCTTCCGCCACCGTTTCGTCGCGATACAAATTGTGCAGTTGCACTTCAGACGTCGGCGCCAGCCACAAATCGCTGTTCTCCACCTTAAATAAATCCGCCGCGAATTTCGGCAATTGCCCGGAGCCGGTCAGCGACGCCGTATTCACCAAGAACGGCGGCAAAATTTCCGTGAACCCATGCTCTCGCGTGTGAATATCCAAAAAGAAACTCGCCAGCGCCCGCTCCAGCCGCGCTCCCAATCCTTTGTAGACTACAAATCGCGCTCCTGCGATTTTCGTCGCCGCCGCAAAATCCAAAATTCCGCACGCTTCGCCCACTTCCCAATGCGGCTTCGCGGCAAAATCCATTTGCGGAGCCGCGCCGTGCCGCCGCACTTCCACATTGTCTTCCGCGCCGCGTCCTGCCGGAACGCTCGCGTGCGGCAAGTTCGGCACCGTCAGCAGCAATTCGCGCTGCGCCGCATCCAGTTGCGCAATCCGCTCGTCCGCCGCCTTGACGCGCTCGGAAACCTGCTTCATCTCCGCGATCAACGCATCCGCGTTTTGCTTTTCCTTCTTCAGCCGCGCAATTTCTTCGCTCGCTTTGTTCCGCTGCGCTTTCAACTGCTCCGTCGCGTGGATCAGTTCTCGCCGCTCTTTGTCGAGCCCGCGAAATCCCTCCAAATCCAAACGCCCACCGCGCCGCGCCGCCGCCTCCGCAAACAAATCCAAATGCTCCCGAAAATATCCCAGCTCAT